>CAYHHA010000082.1:0-1603 GCA_964356315.1 uncultured Gammaproteobacteria bacterium | reverse complement strand
CTCGAAGGGGTAGGTTTAGATCGAAGACTTGGTAGAAGCTTTTTATATCCTGGTGTAGGATACGGTGGTAGTTGTTTCCCAAAAGATGTAAAGGCGCTTATAGCTATCGCACAAGAGCATGGATATGATTTTTCCCTACTGAAAGCCGTCGATGCAGTAAATAAGGAGGCTGGTGATCATTTTATCTCGAAAATTATCAATCATTTTTCAGGAGATCTCACAAACAAAAAAATAGCAGTACTAGGTCTTTCGTTCAAGCCAGATACCGATGATATGAGGGATGCCCCTTCTGTTCATATTATTGACGCGCTTATGAAAAAAGGTGCTTCTATTATTGCGTATGATCCGGAAGCTATGAAAAATGCGAAGCGAGTTCTTCCTAGCGGTATAGAATTCGCAAAAAATCCACAAGAAGCAGCCACTGGAGCAGACGCTGTAGTCGTGGTGACTGAGTGGAATGAATTTCGACAATTAGATTTAGCAGAGCTTGCAAAAAAGTGTAAAACTCCCGTGTTATTTGATGGGAGAAATATTTATGATCCTACGCGTGTAAAACAACACGGATTTGTGTATTATGGTGTAGGACGGATGTAAACATATTGATTCATTTGGAGGTGTTATGCAAAAAAAAGCATTTATTAGTGGTATCGCTGGATTTGTCGGAAGTCATCTCGCTGAGCTTTTGCTTTCAAAAGGGTTTGAGGTATATGGATTTGTTCGGCCACGGAGCAAAACAGATCACATCGAATCCATAATAAATAAACTACATTTAGAAGATGCTGACTTGATGGATACGCATAGCATGTATTCTACAATGGCTCGAATCAAGCCTGATTATGTGTTTCATTTGGCTGCACAATCATTTGTGCCTACATCATGGGTTTCACCATCCGTTACCCTCGAAGTAAACATCGTGGGGTCAGCAAATTTATTTGAAGCCATTCGTATGGCTGGCATAGATCCCGTTATACAGATCGCCTGTTCCTCAGAAGAATATGGCATGGTATATGAAAACGAAGTGCCTATAAAAGAAACAAACCCACTTCGACCTCTGAGTCCATACGCCGTATCAAAGGTCGCGATGGATTATCTCGGGTATCAGTACTTCCAATCATATAAAGAGAGAATTATTCGGACACGAGGATTTAATCATACAGGTCCAAGACGAGGCGACACGTTTGCAGAATCAAATTTTGCAAAACAAATTGCTATGATTGAAAAAGGCAAGCAGGAGCCGGTTATCCATGTTGGAAATCTAGATGCGACCCGTGACTATACGGATGTTCGGGATATGGTTGCCGCTTATTTGCTGGCTGTGGAAAAATGTGATCCAGGTGATGTATATAACATCTGCAGCGGCACGACAATCAAAATTGGAGACATGTTAGATATGTTAATATCTATGTCCACGGTGAAGGTTGAAATCAAACCAGATCCAGCGCGTATGCGTCCAAGTGATGTCCCAGTATTGCTCGGAGATAATAGTAAATTTGTTTCAAAGACCGGTTGGAAGCCATCCGTGCCATTTACAAAAACAATGGAAGATCTCCTCAACTATTGGCGCGAAAGAGTCTAAGACTGGTAGCCTTATGAAATTGGTCAT
>CAYHHA010000081.1:0-2073 GCA_964356315.1 uncultured Gammaproteobacteria bacterium | reverse complement strand
AAGGTTAACTTCAACGAGGTCACTTGCTCGGGTAGCTACATTCTCGGAATGCCCACTCCGCAATGGCCAATGGTCGGCCCATATTGCCTTATTCACTCTAACCCGTTGTTCATAATCCACATAACCGAGATGAAACGTGTGCGGATACTCCTTAAGCATCGAAATGACAGCGGGGCCTAGAAAACAGTCAGGAGCTACACGCATAGCTCGTGCCAATTCTCCATTTGAAGTCAATAATTCACAACTGTCCGACATAGAGGTATCAAACCTTTTTCCCTCTAATACCCAAGCACGAGGCCAAACGCCCCGTTTTAGTCCCCCCTTATGCATCCGGAATTTAAGATTCGTCTGCTTATCATCCCGTATTGTCTCTCTACTTCCCCATAAATCAATTGAAGGGATCATAAAACAGTCTACACCGGGCATAGACATAAGCTGTTTTGCGTAGTCTCGCCACAAATCATATTGACTAAATGGAACTATTTCATCCATATCCATTTGAACGTAAACCCTGTCTTCTCCTTTTGAACACGCTTGTAGTGCAGCATTCTTAATAGCTCCATCGAACGTAACATCCGTGTAAACAAAAGACGTAGAAATAACCTTAAGTTTTTCCTTATATTGTTCACTAGCTAATGCTTGAAGCGTGGCAAGCGTTTCATCTTCAGAAGTATTAACTGCTACCACCGTTTCATCAAAAAAGGTAACAATATTGTCAAGCGAAGAAATATAAGAAAATCCATTTCGAAGTAAATCGAAAGCACTAACATAGGCTGAAATAGTCATGTGTAAAACTTTATCCGCACGGACCAATCCGAGAACACGCATAACCTCGACAATGCTTTTGCAATCCAAGAAGAATACGATTCATTCCCATATAAGGTAAACCATTTTCTCTACAAAATCTTGCTAAATTATGAATTACTTGCTTTTCCCCATGAGGAGAAATAATTTGGTATGATCTGGCTCCGTTATCATCCGACCGACGCTTTTCAGTATTCAGTCTTTCGCACCACCATCCTCTGAGCGTAGTCCCGGTCGAAGAATTAGCTATTCTGCCCAAACTTCCTCTGGGAAATTTATTATCTCTACATATCTGAGCTAAATTGTCTGTAAAAATCTTTTCTCCATCTGGCATAGTGACGATCCAGTTCTTTGATTTTGTGTTAATTTTTCGTTGTTTATCTTCTCCAAAAAATCTTGCCTTCCAGCCCATATAGGAGGCCACTCTCCCCGCCGCCACTTCATACAATCCCTTAGGCTTTATATTTCTTGTCAGACAAAATTGAAACAGATTGATTACTTTGTGTTCGTTCCCATCAGGATCGGTCAAAATATAAGTTTTACTAGATCTCTTGCTCAGTGCTAATTTTCCAACCTCAGACATTTTTGAACAAATTGCATCCAGTACCATATTATATGGTGGTTTAAATCTATGTAAAAGAGATGTTTCTACGTGTCTAAGCGTTAAATCATCTGTATCACTTGGAAATATCAACCAACGATGAAACACAAAATTGCTTTCTCCATATTTATTATAAGCATTTTGAAGATATTGACTTGTATGACGATTTCGTCTTAAATCTTTTCGATGCTCGGAAAATCTCCTCGTAAAAAATTTTGTCGATCCAATATAAAAATTACCATTTAGCTTATTAATAATCAAGTAAATACCTACTTTACTGGCTCTATTATTTTTGCTCCGAATTTTCATATCACTCTGGCCACACAATGAACGAGTGAGCCTTATCAGCTTCCGGTACTTTCCCTTCAACAGGCCATTTACCGGCTAACACCTGTTCCCACTCCTCATCGTTCAGGTTAAGATTGGGAAACCCATCCGCGCGTTTAGAGAAAGGGGAGAGGATAAACAGCCTCTTTTCGTCTGTAGAGTGCCTCGTCTTAGCAAACCCATACTCGGTCCCATAATCTCGCTCTGACCATTTTCCATTATCGACAAAAAAGCGAGTGATCTTATCGGACAAAAATGTAAGGGAATTATCACTTATGTATTTATGTATGTGGTGTTCGGTCCATTTTGTTTGTGGTTAAGTGCAGGTGTCTACTATGATT
>CAYHHA010000080.1:0-2441 GCA_964356315.1 uncultured Gammaproteobacteria bacterium | reverse complement strand
GCGGTGTACTCGGGAGCGTGATTTTGCGCAGAAAAGAACGTACATTTAGAGAAGGCAATGATGGCAACACAAAGATTCTCAAAATCCTGATGGTCCTTGATGTGAGTATTCTTTTGGCCATCTCAACTATCGGCGTCTGGCTGGTGGAAAAATAGACTACTGTCGCATGTTTTGAAAGCGGAGCAGCACATCGTAGTTTTTCGGTGTTTGCAGACTATTTATCACCTCATTTACCAAGCTCGCATGTGATCCGTTCGTGTCAAATTCAACATAAGTTTCATTGCGAATATACTTCCCATCTATGGCAGTATTCCACGCATTCTGTGCATGGGCCAAAAATGCATCTGTGGGATTGGTGAGCAAATCGTCAAACAGATATCGCCCCCCTCGCTCTTTATGTGGCCAGTTTTCCCGCAGATAGTCTGTCAACCCAGGGACCAATGACAAAAAAAGAGAAATACGTTTCCCTGGAATAGTAATAGAGGTTGTAATTTTTTCAGGCTGAATCAACGCCTTGAGTGCGTCAAAGCCTTGGGAACGTTTATTTATATTATGCCAATCCCATGCAGGATCAGTCCGGCTTTGCAGCGTCAACGCAACATATGCCAAAATCTGTGCGTCAGTGGCTTCCGGATCTTTCCAATCAATGGTATCCAACCGAGAAACAGAGGTAAGCAGAGTAACTGGAGACTGATCCAATAAATGAGCATTCTTCGGAAGCACGCCCAGACCCGCATCACTCTTCACGTTCAATTTATAAACCAGTAATTCTTTCATAGCTGTTAGCACGCTCCAAAGAGGGATTATGCCTATTGCACTGCGAGCGCAGTCCCTCTGTCACATCGAGTACGTAAAGATATAGTATTATATACCATGATATACAAAGATACTATATCTTTCCCCATAACGCTCAGGCACGATTAACCCACACGTTATGTAATCATTACATATATACACACGCCGTTCTTCAGCACAATTACCCACAAATATCCCAAGATTGCACAAAAAAACGTGTTGGTATATACTATATGTATAGAAATTATTTACAACATATGAAAAAAATTCGTGATTTTCTCCACAACCTTGGCCTCACCGAAACAGAAATCAACATCTATGTAAAACTCCTTGAGGTCGGTCGGTGTAGTGTGTCAGAGATTGCCCGTACGCTCGATATGAACCGCGTTACGGCACACTTTACCATTCAGGGCCTAATTGACAAGGGACTCATCACTCACGTCAAAGAAGGCCGATCACGTGAGCTCACCGCCCAACCACCAGAAGCCCTCCAGTATTTGATAGAGAAAAAAGACAAAGCGATCAAATCCCTGCACGATGAATTCACAGGCACTCTCCCCCTTCTTACTGGCCTTATGCCAAACAAAAACCAACTCGAATCAAATTTCGATGTAAAATTCTATCATGGAGCAACTGGAGTACGCGCCATTTACCGCGAAGTATTAAGAGCAAAAGAGTTAAGATCGTACGTTAATGTAGAGAAAATATTCGCCTTCTTTCCAGAAAATGCCGAAAGCTTCACTGCTGCAACACAAAAAAAACAATTAGCCATGTGGGAAATTATTGAGGATTCAACGGTGACTCGTAATGATATCCAATTGAATAATCCTGAAAACTATCATTATAAATTCTTCCCAAAAGATTGGAAGCATTCTAATATATTTGATTACATGATTTTCGACGGAAAAATCGCCATGATTGCAGGAGAAAAAGAGCCGAGTGGTATCTTAGTTATGAATGATGGACTTTTCGATAATGCAGTTGCTTTATTCGATCTGCTCTGGAAACTACTTCCTTATCCGTGAGTGCAATATATTCTTCGATATCTATCGATTCTCCAATCCTATTGGAATACTGTTGCAGTAGCAAAATCTCATCAGGACCACCGATGGTGCCAAATAATTCATCTCGACTTAAAATCTCGGCGTACGATCTCATTCCACGGTAGTTCCGTGCCCGAATCTTTTCCCCACTCGGCAACCTTGTTCCAGGAAGAGCAACTGCAACGGTATCACCAGAACAAAGAATAGTGTCTCCACCAAATATAATCTGTATGTATTGTTCGCGCGCTACATCAACAATCGCAATATACAGTTTATTTGCGTTTCTATGTCTCGATACTGAGACCACTCGTCCGAAAACAGGCTTTTTTACGGAGCCGATAATAGTATTCATTTTTTGTGACAATTAAATTGTCTATACAATATTTATTCCTAATTGCGTATTATACCTCACATAATTAATTCTTCAAAATTTTCGCATTATATTCCCAATAATAATCAGGTTTTTTATGATAAAAATCATACTAATGACCCTACCTACCAACAGGCAACCATAAACCACCAGCCCCAACCCCTAACCACTTCTTTTGTTTTCTAAGCTACTTCCAGTCTGCTAAGCTACGAAGCTACTCTCTCCCTAAACCC
>CAYHHA010000079.1:0-2487 GCA_964356315.1 uncultured Gammaproteobacteria bacterium | reverse complement strand
ACTTTATCGTAGGGTAAACCCAACTAGAGAAAAGAAGTATCACGGTTATATACAACCGTGCACACAGAGCATGTGCTTGTTGTGACTCCTGAGTAATGTATATTTCTTGCTATGCAAGCGCTTCTTCAATCGGGAGATCATGTCATTTGTACGTTTCCTGGATACCAGTCACTGTACGAAATTGCCCAAGGGATAGGATGTGAAGTGAGTAAATGGAATCCAGTTGAAGATCGTGGTTGGGAGTTTGATATAAAAGCGCTGGAAGCGCAGATACAACCAAATACGAAATTGATTGTCGTAAATTTCCCACATAATCCAACGGGATACTTGCCGACGAACGATGCCTATAAACAAATTCTCGACCTCGCTAGAGAGCATGGTATTTACGTATTCTCAGACGAGATGTACCGATTTTTGGAATATGATAGTGCAGACCGATTGCCATCCGCATGCGATGAGTATGATAAGGCGATATCGCTGTTTGGTATGTCTAAAACATTTGGGATGGCTGGGGTCAGAATAGGGTGGGTAATTACGAAAGATATTGAGATATATAAGCGTATGGCAACATTGAAAGACTATACAACCATCTGTAGTAGTGCCCCAAGTGAGATTTTGTCGATCATTGCTCTTCGGGCAAAAGACACCCTTATTGCCAATCATTTAGCACGAATTGATCGTAATTTGAAATTACTCGATAGATTTTTTGAAACCTATGCACATTTGTTTACATGGGTCAGACCAAAAGCAGGGACAATCGCATTCCCGAAGCTAAAACTCGACACGGGAGCCTTGGATTTTTGCCAGAAATTAGTGACTACCGCCAATATCATGTTGTTGCCGTCCACAGTCTACGATACAGATGACCAACATGTTCGGCTAGGGTTTGGACGAGAAAACATGCCAGAGGCATTAAAAATGTTGGAACAACATCTTGACGCGATATGACACACATTGGAATATCTACACTAGACAATACAAATCCTACAGATGTTACTATCGATACGTATAACACTATCGCAGATCTGTACACAGATAAGTATTTCACTGATACCAGCGACTTTGAGCATATCGATAGATTTATTTCCGCGGTAAAACCACGCGGATCGATATTAGAAGTCGGATGTGGTTCAGGGCAATTTTCAAAATACTTAGGTTCAAAAGGATTTTCGACCATTGGGATAGATTTATCCGATTCAATGCTTTCACTTGCAAAGAAAAAGGTGCCTGAAGGAACGTTCCAAGTAATGGATATGCGATCCCTTTCATTTGAAGATGTTGTTTTTGACGGTATCATCGCTCCATACTCACTCATTCATATCCCAGACGATGAAGTGGTTGCAACCCTAAAAGGATTTCATCGCGTAGTAAAGAAAAGTGGTGCACTATGTGTGGTGGTCCAAGAAGGAGAAAAAGATCATGTGGTACAAGAGCCGTTCGCTCCAGATAAACAAATATTCTTTAACTTCTTTACGAAAGAACGAATAAAGGAATATGTGTCGAATGCTGGGTTTCGCGATATCGTTATAAAAACAGTTCCTTGTGATGACCCCTATGCAATGTCCAGTGGTATTATCTATCTTCTTGCAATAAAAGATTAGCCGACGGATGCGCCGATGAAGTCGATTTTGCGGTAGACCTTGCGGATATGATCCCAGAATTTTTGTGACAGGTTTGCACTAAATGCTCCATATTTCCCTGCGTTCATATTGCCACAGAGTTTGCGTTCATATTCCCGGATGACATCCAAAACCTCGCTCCCGATGGAATTATATTTTGCCTGATTCAGCTCCGGACTCAGTACGTACGCCTCGTGAATCCCTTGAAAATTTTCAAAGAGTTCTTTATTTTCTTCTATCATCATCTGGAAAAACTTTTGATATTGGGTCATGACAGTAGCGTAAAATAATTTGTTAAAAATCGCAAGGGGGGTATATAATCCCATCATGACACAAGACGAAATAATAAACATGAAAAAAGAACTTCGTCTGATGTACCGAGTCACGCAAGCTGTACATAGTCTGGAATTATCTGATGTCCTTGCTGAAATTGTAGTCGTCGTGGATGAGCTATTGAGCGCTGATTCAATATTTATTTATTTAATCGACGCGAAAAAGAAAGCGCTTACGCTCCGTGCCTCAAAAAATGAGCATGATGAGTTATTAAATACCATTTCGATGAAACTCGGAGAAGGGATAACCGGATGGGTTGCACGACATAAACAGACTGTGGCAATTTCCAAAAATGCCAAAGATGATCCGAGATTTAAGTTTTTTCAGAGTTTACCCGAGGATATATTCGAATCATTTCTTTCTGTACCGATAATTACGAAAAATGGAGTTATCGGGGTTATTAATGCACAACATAAGAAAAAACGCGAGTACTCTCAGATGGATATCAATCTTTTGACAGCAGTTGGAAAACTTGTTGGCACAGCTGTGGAAAATGCACGTCTTATTGAAGAAACGCTGGAATTAAAAGATGCGT
>CAYHHA010000078.1:0-2730 GCA_964356315.1 uncultured Gammaproteobacteria bacterium | reverse complement strand
GATGTCCCGTGGCATATAGACATACTATAGCACCCTGAGGGGTGATTTTGAAAAATGAATAAGGAATTAGGAATTACTGGTTTGGGATGGTTCATGGCTCATGCGAATAAACGGGCAACTCTCCGGAATTTCCGAATAGTTCAAATAGAAGGTAGAAGATATATTTAACTCGTATATATAAACAATTTGTAATTTGCTACTATTATTGTATGACAAAAAATATAACTCCAAATTTATGGTTTAACGGGAATGCGAAAGAGGCGGTCGAGTTTTATGTGTCCGTATTTCCAGATAGTAGAATTGTTTCTACTGAGTATTATCCACAAGAAGGTTTAGCGGATTTTCAGAAGGCTTTGGCTGGAAAAGTCTTAACGATGGAATTTGAGCTATCCGGTAATCGGTTTGTGGCAATTAACGCCGGACCAGAATTTAAATTTAACGAATCTGTTTCTTTTTCCGTCCCGTGTAAAGATCAGGAAGAGATTGATTATTTTTGGAGCAAGCTTTCAAGCGTCAAAGAATCCGAGCAGTGCGGATGGTGCAAAGACAAATATGGATTAAGTTGGCAAATAGTACCGGAGCAAATGGGAGAACTGATGAAGCGCCCGAATGCTTTTGCTCATATGATGGAGATGAAAAAGTTAATTATTGAAAATTTTTGAGGAGCATACCTGAGGAGATTTGAACCGAGTATTGTATATCGTAATTGGCACTTGATAGCAGTTAATCAATGATTATCCAAGAACTTGGTTAGAGTGTATTATTCTGGGAAAATAGTAGTATTTAGCTTCTAAATTGCATACAAGTTTGTTTACATTGCTTGACAAGATGTAAACAAAGTAGTATAGTTTGTTTACATCTCTAAAAAGATGGTAACAAAGTATGGACACCAATGTTATCGGCATTTTGCGAAAACAACCTCAGGGGTTTAGGGCTTTTATTCCACTCCAATTCCCCCCAGAAGGTGGCTTTGTATTCGATGGCACTGTTATTAAAAAAGCAAGTGAAGCCACGCGACTCGTCGGTAAACTCGATGGAATAACTAAGCTCCTTCCAGATTTAGATTTCTTTCTTTTGATGTATCTGCGAAAAGATGCCGCTGCTTCAAGCCAGATTGAAGGAACCATGGCGACTATGATTGACGCAATCGAAGCGGAAGTAAAAACAAATACAAACGTACCGGCTGATGTGGATGATATTCTGCATTATATTACTGCACTTCGATACGGCATGGACCGAGCAAAGAAGGATAATTTCCCTTTCTCTCTTCGTTTTTTGAGGGAATTACATAAGGAGCTTATGAGTAAAGCAAGAGCTACACATTTCGCAGATCCTGGAGAGTTTAGAAAAACACAAAATTGGATAGGTGGTACAAGACCCGATAACGCCAGATATGTGCCTCCACCTGTAGAAGAGATGAAACAATCTCTAGATGAATTGGAGAAGTATTTTTATAAGAACGATGATTTGCTTACTGTAATTAAGGCAGGTATCTTGCATGCGCAATTTGAAACTATTCATCCTTTTCTTGATGGGAACGGAAGAACGGGCCGAATGCTTATTACTTTTTTTCTATGGCATGAGCATTTTCTTGAAAGCCCTGTTCTTTTCCTTTCCTCATATTTTAAAAGGCATCAGGAAGTCTATTACGAAAAATTGACTAATTACCATAATAGCAACATTGTTTCATGGATAGATTTTTTCCTCGATGGAGTTATCGAAATTGCAAATGAAGCAATAATTACTGTTGATAAGATAACAAAATTACGCGAGCAGGATATGATGAAGATACAGAACTTAGGCAAGAGAGCTGCTGAATCAGCGATGCTTGTTATGCCTAAACTATTCGCACAACCAATTCTAAACGTGGCTGTAATCCAACAGTGGACTGGTTTTAGCAGGCCTGGTTCACAAGAGGTAATAAATAGATTTATCGAGATGAATATCCTGTCTTCAAAAGATGCAGATATCACGTATGGTCAATCATATCTCTATAAGGAATATCTCAATATATTTGCTGAAAGAAAGTAATTGAATATATATTCTATTTGCACTTCGCGCCTTCCCTTGGACGGGCTCAGGATTGCACTGGCTATCAATCGCATTTAGTGCCTTTGCGGAAGCCTGCAGACTCAGCTTCCTTTTCGGTACAGAACCACTCATCTCCGAAACTTTTCCAGACCACCGTTTCTGTGTAGTTGGAACAGGTGGGATTAAAATAATTTCTGTCACTTTTTGACTCGCCGATATTGCCTTTTATGTTACACTTCGGTTCCTCTGTGTTTTCCAGCTGGTAACAGTTCGCGCTAAAGATGCCGAGCTTATGGGACCTAGCGTAGGTGCTTGCTTCCAATAGTTCTGGGAAATCTTTTGTTCCGCGAATAAGCACCGCCATGCCTTGTTTCATCATTTCTTGTTCTATGGAAACACCGTTTACGTATGTATAGCCCATGACGCGGTTAAATCCCCCGGATCTTAAATTTTTTAACACGACGCGTTTTCCTAAGATAAGTGACGTGAGTTTCTCTTTTGCCTCTTGTCCCATGCATCTGCCTTCCTCTGGCGCATCGATACTATAGAGGCGGACGACCTGCTTGTTTTCTATGCGGTAGGTATCGCCGTCTATAACTTCTATAACCTTTTCCCCACGAAAATTATTGAAGCCTGCGACTGTAGCAAGAAGCGCGAGAGCGGCGGAGGTAATGCCGATAAATATGGGGCGACGGGAGG
>CAYHHA010000077.1:0-2891 GCA_964356315.1 uncultured Gammaproteobacteria bacterium | reverse complement strand
AACATTGTGAAGCGCTAAACACATACTCTCAGCCACTCTTTTTTGCGTTTAAGCCTTAAATAGGGAAGATCTAGATAATTTTGACACGTCGTCATGACGCAGGAAACGATAAAGTATTCGAGAGAAAAAATAGTAGGAACTACTGAAATAATCGATACGGGTTTGAAAGATCTTTTTCGTGTCTTTCAGGAGGAGCGCTTCGTCTACATAGAGATTGTGCCATGGAGAGGTAAGTGGTTTTAGGCCAAACAACTTTCCTGCTTTATTTAGTTCATCTAATCCTTGAAATGTCGGTTCTGAGAGAAGCAGTATGCCTCCGGGTTTGAGCGCTTTGTGCATATTTTTTATAGCGTTTAATTGATCTCTCCAGGTGATGAGATTGCAGACGCACCTCGTTGAGATGACAACGTCAAAAGAGCCCGGTTTCACTTTGAGGTCACACGCATCGCCAACTGCGAACGTTGCTCGTTTCGAGAGATCAGCTGGAAGAAGTTTTTGTGCTTTTTTGGCATACTGGATCATTTCCAAAGCGTAATCGATACCGTGAAGCGTAATGTGTTTATTTTGTATAAATTGAAGAGAAGACGAGCCATTTGCGCATCCAACGTCCAAGACGCGGTCTCCATCGGAAAGATATCTTGAGAGCTCCTGAACTTCCCTAATCATAAGAGGATCGCCCCATGATGCGTCAGGGGTTGTCTTGTGTTGACGGGCTTTCTGTTTCCAAAATGAGAGAATTTTACTTCGGGTATTCATAGATGTACTCGATATTTTTATTTCCGTATAGTACCAGTTGTTTCTTTGATAATATAGAGTGGACGATGTTTTGTCTCATTGAATATTTTCCCAATATAGAGCCCGATGACACCAAGATCAGCGATAACAATACCGACAGAAAACGTCAACGTAACAATTAAACTGGTATACCCCATGATCGGAACATGGAGGTAAAAATATCGAAAGAGCATGGTGAGGCCTATCAAAAGGGAAACAAATGCAATGAAAAATCCGAACTGGACAGACAACAATAGTGGTCTGTCAGAGTAGGCGATAATGCTGTTTATGGCGTATGAAAAAAGTTTGCTTATGGTATAGGACGAGTTGCCTTTGTATCTCGGAGCATGAATGACGTTGATCGTCGTTTGGGTAAATCCGACCCATTTGAGGGACTGGAGATACGATCTGTTTTGTTCTGTTATCGTTCGTATTGTGGCGATGACCCGTTTTGAGCTGATGCTGAAATTATCTGTTCCTGAAGAGCTTTTTATCCCGGTCAGATACTGAAACACGCGGTTGTATGCGTATGAAAGTATTTTTTTCATCATCGTGTCTTTTCTGCCTGTTCTCACCGTAAATACAATATCGAATCCCTCCTGAGCTTTTTTGTACAGATTTGGTATTTCCTCTGGTCTATCTTGTAAATCGCAGTCCATAACGACAACCCAATTTCCTGATGCCGTATCTGTTCCCGCGGTTATCGCGTGATGCTGTCCAAAATTTCTGGACAACTGAATCCCTTTGACGTGATGATCGGATTTGGAAAGCCGGCGTATCGTTTCCCATGACAGATCACCACTGCCGTCGTTTATGAGTATGATTTCGTACGACTTTTTGAATGTGCGAAGCGTGGTAGATATGCGGGAGCATAATTCATGCAAGCATGCATCGCAGTCGTATACTGGAATAATGATAGAGAGCTCCATAACAAAAATATGTCCCTTTTACTTGTAAGCGATTGACAGTGTACTTGTTTTTATATAGATATTCAATCAGATCTGTTGCGCGAACCAGCCTGACGTGGTATTTTATGTACAATAATATATTCATGTCACTTCCTGCCTTGGCTTAGCATTCTTTCGACGATGAATCTTGCCTTATCGTTCCAGTTAGTATTATCACTATGAAATTATCCGGTAAGAATATCCTTGTAACGGGCGGAACAGGATTTGTAGGGAGTCATCTTGTAGAAGCGCTTATAGAAAAGGGTGCGCGA
The DNA here is from genome assembly GCA_964356315.1 of uncultured Gammaproteobacteria bacterium. Lineage (GTDB taxonomy): Bacteria > Patescibacteriota > Microgenomatia > UBA10105 > UBA927 > CAYGFH01. The sequence goes on along the minus strand of CAYHHA010000077.1, from coordinate 898 downwards.
GTGGTGGTCCCGTATAGAAGTATCGATCCTGCGTCGTATTTCATGACCCAAGGTCTTGATAAAAAGACCATCCTCGCTATCTGTGATATCACTGACAGACGACGGATTGTCGACATCGTCTCAAAATACGAAATCGAAAGCATCTTCCATCTCGCGGCTCAGCCAATTGTAGACACCGCGTATGCTAATCCCGTGGAGACTATTACCACCAACGTCATCGGAACGACGCACATACTCGATGCGGCATGGCAAAGCACGACTGTGCGACAAATTATCGTGACCTCATCTGATAAAGCGTACGGAAAAAGTGAAAAAACATATATGGAAGATCATCCTCTTTCTGGCGATCATCCGTATGAAGCGAGCAAGTCTGCGGCTGACATCATAACGAATGCCTATGTGAAAACCTACGGAGCCCCCGTCTCAACGGTCAGGTTTGGGAATATTTATGGACCTGGAGATTTGAACATGTCTCGAATTATCCCGAGCATCATGCGCTGTGCGATAACTGGGGAAGAGCTACAAATCAGATCGGATGGTACATTTGTTCGGGACTATGTGTATGTGGGAGATGTTGTAGATGCGTATCTCTACTTGATGGAGCATTTTGATAAAGCAACAGGTGAGGCATTTAATATTGCTTCTGATACGTCTCTTTCGGTGATTAAGCTGATTGAAATGGCGGGTCGTATTTTAAATGTAACTATCCGTTACCGCGTCAACAATACACAGAAAAATGAAATTCCAAGCCAGCACCTGAACTGGAGTAAAATCGCAAGGCTCGGTTGGAAGCCGAATTTTTCGCTTGAAATGGGACTTTTGGAGACGTTTGGGTGGTACGCTAAGAGGCTTAGGAGCTTAGGAGCTTAGGAGCTTAGGAGCTTAGGAGCTTAGGAGC
>CAYHHA010000076.1:0-2977 GCA_964356315.1 uncultured Gammaproteobacteria bacterium | reverse complement strand
CAGTCTTCGCTCTTCCTCAAGTGAAAATCCGAGTAGAGTTGATGACCTGTGGAGTTCATCAATGCACATATCTGTTGGATCTTGAGAAGAATCGTTCCTTAATGATGAAATTGCATTAGCTATTATTTGTTTGAAAAAAAGTTGTGCTAATCGTTCAGCTTCTGACTCACAAAGCGAAGTATCTCTGCAACCATGTATACAATCTCCGCCTGAAATGGGGCATTCTACAGACATACACAGAAGTTTAGAGCTCTTCGAGCTTGACGGTGTCGGTCTTCACGTCTTTGACCAGTTCAAGATAGCGCTCTGTGGTAGAGAGCCTCTTGTGTCCGACGAGTTTTGACAACGTTGTTATAGCCGTTCCCGCCATAAGATGGTGGGCGATAAACGTATGTCGAAGATCATTTACCTTTGCGCCTTCAATGCCGGCGATTCTAAAATATCGGTCAATCGCTGTTCTAATGTTTCGAATGAGCAGAGGTCGACCTGTTTTTGTGATAAACAATGATTTGTTTGGTGCGTTTGTTGCGCGTTGTTCGATATATTTATCGAGTGCTTCTTTTGCGGCTTTGTTTAGGGGAACCATGCGTTCTGCATGACCTTCTTGGGCTGTGATATGAACCTCTGTAAGTTTTAGGTCATCGAGCGTAAGGTTTGCGAGTTCACCAATGCGGATTCCTGTTTGTAAAAAGAGCTCTACGATCGCGTAAATGCGAATATCTCCTCTACAGGTGTCTCGAAGTGCGCGGTATTCTATTTTCGATAAAATACGAGGTGGTTTGACTTCGTATTTTGGATGGGCAATTTCTATCGCAGGATCAGATGTGATAATACCAGAGGCCTTTAGGAAACGGAAAAAGGTTTTGATAGAATTGATCTTTCTGGAAATTGACTTTGGGGTGTAGTTGTCTCCTGAGAGTTTTTTCAAAAACGCATCGACTTCATCACGTGAAATTTCTGTAACCATCTTTTTACCCATGTTTGTGAGGTACATGGTGACTTGTTCGATGTCTTTACCGTATGCTACGATTGTTGCACGAGCGCGCTTTCTGGAGCCAAGGTATTCGGTAAACTGTGTGTGGGCATCTTTGAGTGTTACTGACATAATATATACATGGTTTGGCAGTTAGCTAGAGTTATGTTCGACTAAATCAAATTTATCTGATTTAGAGCGTGCTATCGATCTAACGAAGCTAAGGATACCCTATAATATCATGAAAACAGCCTGCATGCAAGTCCTGTCGTTTGTATGATAATTTTTCGTAATTCAGTTATACGGTTTATCGTCGGCATACTTAGCCTCGTTTTGTGCGTAGGTTTGTTTCGGTCTCTGTATTCACAAATCCTCCGAAAAGATGCTGTTTTAGAGCGAAAAGAGCGACTTTTGATTGAGCAAACGCGCAATGAATCCCTCAAAAAACGACTAAAAGAGGCGACAAGTAGTGCATTTGTGGAAAAACAGGCAAGAGAAAAACTTGGGTTGGTAAAAGAGGGGGATACCGTCATCTTACTTGATACATCGGCCATGAAAGAGGTCGAAAGCGTTCAGAATGAGAAGCAGGAATCTAATTGGGATAAATGGTGGAAGTTGTTCTTTTAATTCTCTTTATTTTTGAGGCTGATAGGGAAGGTGAAAACAATGTGTCAAGGGTGAGGATCGAACTCACGACCGCAGCGTTATGAATGCTGTGCTCTACCACTGAGCTACCCTGACGCTTCACTATTTTACTTGAAATGAGGCTGAAAGGCAACCAAAACGCTACTATTTCCTTCAAAGAGGGGGTTTTTATTTTCGTTTCTCGTGGCCAGCTATTGATCTGAAATTCGCGATTGAGCGCATCTGACCGTAAATCGCACTCTTCTCTATACACGATCCGCAAAGGAACATGGCTTCGGGTGTATTTTCCGCTTTTTCTGAGTTTGTGTTCTTTTAGTCTTCTTTCATGGTTGGTTGAGATACCGTGTAAATACTTCCGTCGTTGCAAAATAGATTAAGAATCTTAACAGAAATTACTGAGCGAATGAAAAATTCTCTATTGCGAGTTTACAGATATGAGTATTTACTATACATAATGTTTAATAAACGGCTAATTATATTGCTTTCATCTACGATTATCTCTTTGGTACTTGCAGTAATCGGGATTGAAATTCTACTTCGGATATGGAAACCGCCACAGATAACACTGCGAGGGGAACGTATATTGCTTTCTAAAAACCAGACTATTGAAAACACCTATACATATGCTTCAGATAAGATTAAAAATCGTATCTATATCACAAAAAATTCATTAGGGTTTCGAGGTCCAGAACCACCAATTGATTTTGCTAGGCGCATAACTATCCTCGCTATTGGAGGGAGCACAACGGAGTGCAAATTTATAACAGAAGGTAAAACGTGGACCGATTATATTCAGAATCATCTTGCCTCGAGTGTGCCCAATCTATGGGTAAATAATGCTGGAATTGATGGGCATTCAACGTATGGCCATATTCAGCTCATGAAACAGTACATCAGTCAAATTAGACCTAAATACGTATTATTTTTAGTCGGGATAAACGACATGGCCATAGAAGATGGTCGAACTTTTGATAAACTGCAAATACGAGAGGACAAATTGCGTCCAAAGAATGGCGCATGGCGGTCTATAAAAAATCAGAGCATGATTTTGGCATATTTTCAATTTCTTGACAGTAAAAAAGGCCGTCATGATTTTACGTCAGACTCGAACTGGATAGTCGACTATGCTCGTTTTGATGCGGAGCGTACGCCTTTGACTAAGGAGGATATGGCGAAAAATGAACCGTTACTAACTGCATACCGAAATCGACTTAAAACGTTGATAACCCTTACTCGGGGCTATTCTATTACGCCGATTTTAATAACCCAGCCTGCGGTCTACGGATCGGGTATCGATGCGGTAACCGGCTTGAATTTGGGTGAGTTGCCTGTATCTGATTTTACGGAGAATGGAATAAC
>CAYHHA010000075.1:0-3072 GCA_964356315.1 uncultured Gammaproteobacteria bacterium | reverse complement strand
TTAAATCTTAAATCTTAAATCTTAAATCTTAAATCTTAAATCTTAAATCTAAACTTCTCTCAACCTAAGCTCCAAGCTACGGCTCAAGGCGTTTGACCCAGTCAAATTTATTAAATCCTCTGTCGTAAGAATACACTTCAGTAATTCCCTCAGTTTTCATCAGAAACATATTCAAGCAGTCCGTCCAATCTACTGAGTTGTTTTTGTAATAATGCAGTGCGTTTTGTAGAGTGCTTTTATTGTCTATAGCGATATCAAGCGTCAATATTTTTTCTAAACACCTGCCTACATCATTTTTCGGCAATTCATAAAATGAGCGTAACACCCATTCAACTTCAGAAATCACCAAGCTTGAAGTAGCTAAGTTTTTTCCAGATTCAAGAAGCTCTTTACACGAATCAGACTTTTTGCCGAGTCTTGTGAATATTTCAATAAAAATATTTGTATCAACGAAGCATGCGTTCATATTTTTTCCCTAACCGTTTAGCTTCTCTCTTTTTTGCTATCTCAATCACTTGCAGTGTGGAATATTTTTTGGACATCGGATGATCTGCCAAAATACCTTGAAGGTTATCCCAATCACCTTCTGCCTTCTCAAGCACAATCGCATTATCCTTCATTTTAGTCCATATCTTGCTCCCTTTCACGAGACCTAATGCGGTAGCCATGGCCATGGGTATAGTGATTTGATTCTTGGAGCTAACGGTAATAAGGGTATTCATTCCTTACTTTTATCACATTCCTTACTTTTTGTCAATTTCTTACATTAGAAGTATATCCCTCATAATCCTAGGTATTTGATCTGCAAGATCACTAGCATTAAAAAATGGCCCTACGGTTTCATATAATGAATCACCAGCTTTTTTATTGATATAGCTTCCCGCGATTGTTGAAATGAATGGATCGTTTGTACAGGCAAGCGCAGCGATAAGCCCTGCTAACACGTCTCCTGTTCCACCCTTGGTCATTCCAGCATTCCCACCCTCAACGATCCTAGTTTCACTGCCGTTGGAGACAATATCCTTCTCCCCTTTGAGTAGGACAATACACTGGTATTGTTTTGCAAACAATATAACTCGCTCCTCATCAGTCATCTGTTTCCCTGAAGCTCCGACGCCCTGAAGCTCCGACGCGTTACCATCCTGACGCTCCGACACCCCGACGCTTTGCTTCGCTGACGCTCCGACGCTCATATGCTTCCCCCACACCCCCTCAAACTCCCCCTTATGTGGCGTAAGGATTGCCCCGGGAGGAATTAGGTTCAGATCCATCATTTGCAGAGCTCCTGCATCAATCACCCACTGCTTCTGTGGATATTTTTTCAATAAGTAGTTTGTTAATTCACGCGTCTTCTCTCCTTCATTTTCGATTTGTTCAATATCCTGCAAGCTATGAACCATGAACGATGAACCAACAACCGAAGAGTGCTCCGTTCGCATCATCCCAGGACCTATCAAAATACAATCATCTTCCTGGATATACGACTCTATATCACCCCGGGAAATCACGATACCGTTTCGAAATTCATTCTTTGCTTGGCGAACAATGTCGTTATTCTCCTCTACGCTCGAGAAATGGACGAGATCGACAACGCGTGATGCCACGGTCAAAGACCAAAGGCTTGCCGCATGAAACAACGAACTTCCTCCAATCAAAAGAAGTCTCCCATTTTGTCCTTTATGGCTATCACGCACAGGGAAATGGAGAGATGCAAGATCTTCAATAGTTACGGTATTCATAGTCGCAGTACTTCAATTGTATATGACGGAAACAGAGTTAGTATATCGGATTCTGCACTGGTAATGACAGTTTGCTGTTTTCCAACCACATCCATAACTAGTTGTTTATGTTCCTCATCCAGCTCTGAAAATATATCATCAAGAAGGAGCATTGGTCTTGATCCCGTTTTCTCCTGGACAAAAGACAACTCAGAAAGCTTCATCCAGAGCACTCCTAGTCTCTGCTCTCCCCGACTCCCATATTTACTGAGTTCTTTATATGTTTCTGCTGATTTTGGATGTTGGATGTTGGATGTTGGATGTTTCATTACTGTGAAATCATCCCTATGAGGCCCGACGAGCGTTGACCCTGACGCCACTTCTTCGTATTTATATTGTTCAAGTCTCGGAGCTGATATCACGCTTTTATCATACTCAATATGGTATGAAATACCCGATACACTGTACGAATTTATATAGTGTATGAACTCCATTCTCTTTTCGGTTATGGAATTTCCCGCTTTTATGAGTAGCTGATCCCAAAACAACAACTGCCCGCGAGATGCGTTTCCATCCCGTATCGCTTGAAGGAGGGAATTTCTCTGTCGAAGCCCCTTCTCATAGGAAAGTAAATTTCTGCGATATTCAGAGTCTACTTGAACCAGCACACTATCCAAATAGCGCCTCCGCACCCCAGGGCTTTCAGTCACAAGCTCTAGATGTTCAGGCCAAAACAACACGACACGAAGGTTTCCAATAAAATCTGCTTGCCGTCTGGAAATTCCATTCACAGTATATTTTTTCATCGGGGCTTTTTTCCCTTGCACAATGCCCTGGGTGATAAATAAATCGAGCTTTATCTCATCTCCTCCGCTTTCTATGTCCCCATGGATAACAGCAAGTTCGCTATCCCAAGAGATTACTTCGCGATCCTGATCTGCTCGAAAACTTTTTCCAAGAGCCAGAAGCCATATTGCTTCAATAATATTCGTTTTTCCAGCAGTGTTTTTTCCAATAATGATCGTCGTATTCGGGGAGAATTCGAACGTCTTTTTTCCGTAGCTACGAAACTGTGAAAGCTTCAACTTTTCAAGTATCATCGCCCTATTTTAACATGATGTGAAACGAAGCGTTGATAGTTCATTGTTCGTGGTTCATGGATATGTTATCGAAGTATTGCTATGAACTATGAACTATAGTATGGAAAAAGCTAAGCTTTGTGGAACAATTCTGCCGAAAAACCTGCCTGCCGGCGAGGCAGGGCTTAGCTTTGGCCATAAATATGCCCTAAACTCTAATCTCTAAGCCACTAAGCCACTAAGCCACTAAGCCACTAAGCCACTAAGCCACTAAG
>CAYHHA010000074.1:0-3548 GCA_964356315.1 uncultured Gammaproteobacteria bacterium | reverse complement strand
TAGTGGCTTAGTGGCTTAGTGGCTTAGTGGCTTAGTGGCTTAGTGGCTTAGTGGCTTAGAGTTTAGGCTTGAATAACGAATAAGGAATAAGGAGTAAAAAGTTACGAATTACGAGTTTCGTATCCAGAGTCCAAGATCCTAAATCTTAAATTTGTATTTAGTATTCCAACATCCAAAATCTTAAATCCTAAATCTTAAATCCTAAATCTAACGTCTAAGCTACGAAGCTTCTATCTCTTGTTGCATTCCCGGCCAGGGGGTGACGATAAGTGGTGTTTTGTTCCATCCGAGAATTTGTTGGTAAATTGATTCTGTAACGAATGGCATAAACGGATGCAATAATTTTAATAACTGCATGTACACGTGTCTCAGAATAATCAACGCCTGTTCATCACCTGATTTAAGCCGATCCTTATTTTTTTCGAGATGAACATCTGCAACCCGGTGCCAGGTAAAATCGTATATTTTCTTCGCGGCATCAGATAGCCGGAAGTTTTCAATGTTTTTTGTAACCATAGCAGTCATCATATTGAGCTCCGTGATAATGCGTTTGTCATGAGGGTTCTTAAGATTCTTATGCATTTCAGTGTCATACCATGGTAGGGGATGATCGGATATTTTATTGTATTCTTCGATATTCATGTTTAGAAAACGTCCCATATTCCAAAGTTTATTGGCAAAATTTCGCATGCCCCTGATTTTATCTTCTGAAAGTGCCTGATCGTTACCCGCTGCGGTTCCAAAAATAAGGGCAAACCTCAGGGCATCAGTGCCGTAGAGATCTATCATTTTTAGCGGATTTATGACATTTCCTTTGCTTTTGCTCATTTTTTGCCCTTTAGCATCGCGGACAAGTCCATGAAGGTAGACCGTTTTAAACGGTACGTTTCCGGTCATGTACAGCCCCAACATGGTCATTCGACATACCCACCACGGTAAGATGTCATATCCGGTTTCCATGACGGATGTAGGGTAGAAGTAGGAGAAATCAGATCCAGTATATGGATCTAGGATTTTGGATTTTGGATTTTGGATTTGTTTGGAATTTGAAATTTGAGATTTGGATATTTCGCTTTGCGCTTGTAGTGTCGCAAATGGCCATTGGCCTGAGGAAAACCAGGTGTCAAAGGTATCTGTATCTTGCACTAGATTGGCACCATGACACTGGGGACAAGAAGATGGGACAGTGCCGTCGGTGATAATCCAGGATGAAACAGGGGACATGGGACTGGAGACTGGAGACTGGGGATTGGAGACCAGTTGTTTGTCACAATCCAAACATTTCCATGCTGGTATTCTGATGCCCCAGACGATTTGGCGGGAAATATTCCAATCATGAAAGTTAGTGAACCACTGCAGAGCGAGCTTTTCAAAACGCTTTGGTACGAACTGGATTTTTTTCTCTTTGACCGCTTTTTTTGCTACATCAGTCAACGCTTTTACCTTCACAAACCATTGTTCCATTGGAAGTGGCTCTATGACCGTGTTTGATTTGTAGCACATACCAACTCTGTGGGAGTAAGCTTCATCCACTTTCACCAGAAGTCCGTCTTGTTTGAGATCCTCGACTATCAGTGCTCTGGCTTCTGCAACCTTCTTGCCATGATAATTTTCCGCCCGGGCTTTATATTTTGGATCTATGTCAGGTTTTGAAAGGAACCAGGAGAAATCCATGCGTCCCTTAAAATCTATAATCGGTGTAACTGGCAGATTGAATTTTTTCCCAAGTTCAAAATCATGAGCGTCATGCGCTGGAGTTACCTTCATAATACCCGTTCCAAATTCCGGATCGACCTCAGGGTCGGGGATAACCGTCATAGAAATTGGTCCAAGTAGTCCCATGATCTCCATCGTTTGACCAATATATTTTTTGTATCTCTTGTCTTTTGGATTTACTGCAAGCGCTGTATCACGAAATTTAGTTTCAGGACGAACTGTAGCGATTGTAAAAGGGCCATATGAAAGGTAATACATAGGATCAATCCGATCCTCATATTTCACTTCTAAATCGGAAAATCCTGTGCCACATTTTGTGCAGTAATTAACGAGTCGAACCCCGCGATAAACAAGTCCGTCGTCATAGAGTTTTTTAAATGTTCCATATACTGTCTCAACAATTTTTGGGTCCAACGTAAATGTATTTCTCGTCCAGTCGAGGGAAAATCCGAGTCTACGGAGTTGATTTTCCATGGTTGCACGGTTTGTATGCACAAAATCCCAGATGTTTTTGTAGAGCGTATCTCGATCGAAATCGAAACGGCTTTTTCCTTCTTTTGCCAAATGTTTTTCGTAGACAAATTGCGTTTCAAACCCTGCATGATCTGCGCCCGGAAGCCAGAGGGTAGGGTCGCCTTTCATGCGGTGATACCGAACGAGGATATCTTCGACAACATAGAGCGCGTGGCCGACGTGTAAATCTGCATTTGCGTTTGGTGGCGGAAGGATAATGGTAAAAGGAGTTTTATTGGGGTCTATTTTTGGGGTAAAATACCCGCCTTCTTCCCATAGTTTGTACATCGGTTGTTCAGATGCTTTGGGATCGTAGGCTTTGTCCATGATTCGTATTGTAGCGTAGATACGCGAATAGTTAAATAAATGGATTGATTGCGTTCAGTTTTAGTCTTTTAAATACAGATGTGTCTGCGGTGTAGATAGTGGAAACTCCATGATCAATCATGACTGCGGCAAGATGAACATCGTGAATTTCGGCCCCTTTCGCAGGATATTGTTTGAGAAGAGAGAGTAGAATTGACGGCGTTTGACGTGTGGGAAGAAGCAGTTGGTAATCCTTATTGACAAGTATTTCCTGTAAGATTTTTTGTGCCTGCAAAGAACTAAATGGAGGCGAGAAAGCTTTCTTGTTTGTGACAATTGAGTACAATTCCGTAAGATTTTGGGTGGTTATAGCGAGTGTTTTTGACGGAATGGTTTTTTCTAAAAACTGTTGTGCTTGAAGACAAAAAGGAGAAGAGGAGTTTATAGCATACACAAGGATATTCGTGTCCACGAGTGCAATTTGGTTATTCATAAGCCATCTGGCGTGTAATTTTTTTTACCTTCATTTTCATGGGAAATGTAGAATATCGCTCAGTGAAGGAGAATGGTTTTGTAGCAACGGCTGTATGGGTGGGGCTCATCGTCATAGCCTGTTCTAGCTTTTCATTGAGAAGTTCGTAGAACCTTTTTCCATCATCAATAGCCATTTTTTTAAGACGCATAAGAAGGTCGGGATCAAAGTAGGTAGTAGTACGCACAAGTGTCGTTGCCATATAAAGTCACTTTATCATTTTGTTGACTTTATGTCAATAAATTAATGTGACATGTTAATGTGACGTCATAAATCATCAAATTCCTCAAAATCAAGTTGAACTATACCGGAAATTTCATCTGGCTTTATATGATCATCCGGCGGGATATTTAAATTGATTCTTGAGGCTAATACGCTCGCTTTTTGAGCAATTAAATCAGGAATTTTTTGAATTGCCATAATTTCCAGTCTTCGCTCTTCCTCAAGTGAAAATCCGAGTAGAGTTGATGACCTGTGGAGT
>CAYHHA010000073.1:0-3992 GCA_964356315.1 uncultured Gammaproteobacteria bacterium | reverse complement strand
GTATTTAGTATTTGGTATTTAGTATTTGGTATTTAGTATTTGGTATTTAGTATTCCAAATTCCAACATCCAAAATCTTAAATTTGTATTTAGTATTCTGTATACTGTATACGATATACCATATACTAAATTCCAAGCTCCTACCTCTTCTGCCGTCTAAGCTACTTCCAGTTCACTAAGCTACTAAGCCTACTAATCACCTAATCTTCGCCCCTACCGGCATACCCTCTGCGGAAACAAACTGCGGGCGTTTATCAGCGCCGTCCACGGCCAATATCATCCCCTGGGAAAATTCATCAAGCATTTTTCGTGGAGCAAGGTTTGTGATAAAGAAAAATTGCTTGCCAGAAAAATCCTCAGGCGTATATCCAAACGGCCGAACTGCAGTAAATATCACCCTTGTACCTGTCTCTTGCTCTCCTTGTTTCTTGTCTCCTGTGTCCACCACCAATCGAATCAATCGGTCACTCCCCTCTTTGTGTGAAGCGCTCACCACTTTTCCTACTGTTAAATCCAATTTTGCAAAATCATCGATAGTCACTACACCGGATATTCCTGCATCTAAACCAGAATCCTTCCCATGCGCAAGGTTCAACCTTTTTTCCGGAACTGAATACGCGTTCACAAGCCCAACAGTTCGCCTGACTTCATCCATGGTCTTACCCGCGACTTCCCGCGCTTTTTGCGTACCAGTAGCGAGAATTTCTGCTACTAATTTGGGATTATTTTTCAACTCTTCGTACCGCTTGCGCGCAGGTCCAAACGTTTTCATCAGACTCTGAAACAAATACTCCTTTACCTCAACATCAGACACCTTTCCCTCTTGATATTCCCTCTTGTATCGTGCCACTTGTTCCGTGTCTCCAAAGTAGTTCAGGTATGAGAACACCATATTCCCTTCAATATGCCCAGGATCCGTTGCATGTTTGCGAGTCGGATCTGTGTATGTGCCCATAACCTGTTTATGGATGACTTCTTCTGGCTCAAATATAGAGATGATATTTCCCAAGCTTTTGCTCATCTTTCGCTTCCCATCCGTTCCTAAAACAGAGGCAACATCTTCTGGAATATACGGCTCTGGTAAAGGAAAGACGTTTTTCTTAAATGCTTTATTAAATCGCTCTGCTATATCCCGCGTGATTTCTACGTGTTGTTTTTGATCTTTTCCCACTGGCACGCACGTTGCCTTATAGATCAAAATATCCGCGGCCATTAAGATAGGATAATTAAATAATCCTAAATTTATCTCTTCCTCGCTTACATCCTTCGATAATTTATCTTTGTACGCATGCGCCCGTTTCAAAAGCCCAAAAGGGGTTACGTTATTCAAAATAGATTGAAGCTCAGTGTGTAGAAATACATCTGGTTGAAAGCAAAAATGGACATTCCCACCAGGTCTTACCGCGTCTCCCAACAGAGCGAGCTCATTTAGAACAAGCGTCTCCACATTTTTTTCAAGCTTCTCTTTTTGTTGGACAGTAGAAAGCGCATGCAAGCTTGCAATCTGAAAAAAGCATTCATTATTCTTAGCAAGTTCAATAAACTGCTTTACTGCACCCAAGTAATTTCCTATATGAAGCGTCCCATCTCCACTCGGCGTTATGGCGGAATATAATCTCTGCCCCTTTACCCCTTTTTGCTCCTTAATAATTGCAACAGAAACTACTTTACTATTAGGAATTTTTTTCAAATCCTCTGACTTATATCGAAAACTGCACACAAAACTCCCTGATCCACCAGTTAATATTTCTTTTTCAAATAACAATTCATCCAACAGTGTCAAAACGCTGGGAATATACACAGGAGCCGCTCCTACAGGCATTCCGGTAATTTCGACAAACTCTTTTTCGTTCGCCTTCCTGAGCTCTTTAACACTAAGTGTTTCTTTCACTTTTTCGAAATCCAGGGAACAATCATCACGTCGTATAAGTGCGACAGGTTTTCCATCTGCAATAAATACCAATGTCGACAACCCATCCGATAATGTGAGCCCAAGGAATCGTTGCACATCAAGCACCTCGGTAAACTCTGGATGCTCTGCAATTGTGTGTTGTATTCCTATTTCTTTTAATTTTTCACTGTATTGTTGAACTTTTTCATCATTCATATTTACCCTTCCTATTTTACTCAAATTGTACTCGTACTTTTGTACCGAATGCTGTTGCTATTCGTTTTAATAATTCCATTGATACATTTTCCGTCATGTGCTCAATCCGAGAAATAACTGCTTGTGTGGTCTTTACTTTTTTTGCTAATTCTTTTTGTGTCATATGTTGTTTCAATCTCTCAGAAATTATCTGACGAGATACCTGATACTCCACCTCAGACGCCTCCCATTCTTTTTTAAAGTTAGGGTCTTTTAAAGAATCGTTCAAATGATCGTAGAGTGTATATATCCTTTTTGCTGTTTTCATAGTCTACCCTAATAATACTGCTTTGCTATGCTTTCTGCGAGTATGGGACTATTCCATCTCTCCTTTTAAAAGATGTGTTCGTTCACTTGGTGGCAAGTTGCCAGCTCTTTTATTTCGACTTCAGGAATCTCGAAATTCGCCCTTCATACTTTAATTCTCCACGATCTCTATACACAACTGGTGTGGCATAGGCATTCTTTACCATGTATTCATTTACTAACACTCCTTCTTTGCATCCTTTTGGGTTTTCTATCAGTCCTTCTCTCGACTGATTTCCCGATAGGTGCATGTACTCAGCAGGTAAAAAGTCTGGTGTGGATTCACACCTCACCCATACCCATGCGAGCACCCGACCATACTTATCATCCTGATATCGGTCGTACTCCAAATACACGCGCGCATCCAAAGCAAGTGCGGTTAAAAACGCACTCGCAGAAGCAAATCCCTTCTGTCCGCGTTCTGGTGCATTCACCCCTAGGAGCCTCACTTCAACACCGCTTTTGAGTGTAAATGTATCTCCATCAAGAACCGACTGCACGCTACCACTTTTAGGAAATATTGACGTATTTTTGTAGTAATTAGAAGATTGAAACAATTTCTGTGGATTCCATCCCAAAAACACAGCAAGCAAAAGTCCGGGGATTAAGACAGATGGAAGACCATATTTTACCAAATCCAATCGACTGGGTTTCCTTGTAACCGCTTTTTTCATACACGATTAATACGTCGTAATTTTCACTCGGGATTGCACTAGGTTCGTCAAGTTTTGAAGCTGAACTTTCATCTGTACCTGATAGAGCTTATTTCCCCGATCAAGCGTCAATGGCTTTGATGTTAAGAGCGTTGCTGTGGACGCGTCTGTGGTCATTTCCGAAAACCAAACGGGGTGTTTATCGGTAACGTTATATAACCTTACCCAGATTCGATGACCACCTGCAGGGATCGCGGTAGTCGCTTCAAACGTCACCGTTTTCATGCGAGTATACGAAGTCGTGTCTATGTAAGAAGCTGCTCCTGCAACATCTACCCAATCAGTTGAGTTGCTTGCTCCAGATCCCAATGGTACAAAAAATTCTTTCGCAGCAGTGCTGGCGCTCGAACCAGATGAAACCTGATTAATACGAGCAATACACGCCTGTGGACACGATCCCTCCGTCGTCTCCCCCAATACATTTTTTTGCAGGAAATATTGATGCAATAGATACGCGTCAATAAGCACGGCATGAAGAACCAAAAAACCCATAAACCACATCGGTATGACCAGATCGCTTGTTTTCTTTGAAGATTTCATATACCTGTCTCTAGTGTAGAAGCATGTTTCTGAAGGGTCAAGAGAACTCAAAATGACACGGTCAAATTGACCCGAAGTACTATTTACGATATACTAAGCTCATCTTATTCTGGTTTGCAGCCCGATGTGGGCGAAAAGCGAATTAGATGAGAATATACCAGAAAAACGAAGCTGTATTCTGATTTTTTTTGGCATAAAATAGTTCTTTAACGTATCGCGGGGTAGTGTAGAGTTGCACAGAAGGCTCATAATCTTCTAGACCGCGGCGCGACTCCCGGCCCCGCAACT
>CAYHHA010000072.1:0-4233 GCA_964356315.1 uncultured Gammaproteobacteria bacterium | reverse complement strand
CAAAAACTGCAGTATTCGGGGAAGTGGGACTTCTTGGAGAACTTCGATCTGTTGGGTCTCTTGAGCGTCGGGAAAAAGAAGCGAAACGTCTTGGATTTACCAAAATCTTATCTTCAAAATCATTTCATCTTATATCTGCGATAGCGTCTCAGTTAAAATAGATACTATATATGAGAGCATCTGTGGCCCCCATACGATTTAATGATCTGCTGATATTTTTTTCGTTGTTTGCCGTTATCGCCTTTGCTTTTGTGTTTCAATCTTCATTTGATTGGCGCGGGAGGGCGACGGATACTCCTGCAATAATCACTGTGGATACGTCTGTGGTGGGGGATGAGATAGATATCTCTTTTTATCATTCATTCGCGCAGGGCGGAGCAGAGCCCACAGACATGCTCGCTCCTATTGTCTCTCAAATCAAAACATTGCGGCCAAATATGATCCGTATCGATCATATTTACGATGGATATGGGGTCGTGTCTACATCTGGATCAGAATTGACATACGACTGGACAAAATTAGATAGTGTAGTTGATAGTATTGTGAAAGCTGGTGCAACGCCGTTATTGTCTCTTTCCTATATGCCACCGAGTATTGCTATGGATGGTGTAGTAATTCATGCGCCGACTGATTGGAATCTCTGGAAGCAAGTTGTCGCTGAGACGATACGGCATTACAGTGGTGCCAAAGCGATAAACGCTATGCGGTATGAGGTGTGGAATGAACCGGATTTAGATCAATTTGGGGGGTGGAAATATTACGGAAATAAAATTATATGACCATGTATATGCATGCATCTGATGCGGCAAATCAGGTGAAAGGAGTAAAGCAATTTTACTTTGGAGGACCGGCAACAACTTCCTATTACGAAGCATGGATACAAAGTGTACTAAGTAGTGGGAACCGTGCCGATTTTATTAGCTGGCATGTATACGATCCAAGACCTAAAACGATCGCAAGCCATATGGAAAAATATACCGCACTATTGGCTTTGCATCCATCATTTGGACAAATTCCTGTCTATATCACAGAGTATGGTCATACCGGCGAGAAAAGCCCGCTTTATAGCACGGCGTACGAAGCCGTATATACCGCAGCTGTTGTGAGGCAACTTATGGATGCCACTTTGAAACCACAACTGTTTGCGTTTCAGCTCAAAGATGCTACGGATGATACAAACGGATGGGGGATGATAGCTCACGAATCGAAAGGAGCTGTCCTAAAGCCTCGATATTATGTTTTTTCTTTTTTAGACCGCATGAAAGGAAAAAGAGTGTCTGTATCCGGGGAAGGATCCTCTGTGACCGGGTATGCATCTATAGATCGCGCAACAACGAGACTGATGCTTATAAACATAGATCCAGAAAATCAGAACGGGACACATCCGCAAAACGTTCCGATAACATTTTCACATCTTTTGGCGGGGGAGTATACATTGAAGCGATCGAAATTTTTAGGAAAAGAAATCACCTCATCATTCTCGATTTCTTCGGATTCTGCAGAGTTATCGATTTATATGCCTGCAAATAGTATGGAAATACTAGAAGTAGCAAAAGTATCGAAGTAGTCTTTTTGGTTAATTGACGTCTGCAATATATTTCCACCAGTTATTCCATCTACCACTTGTTTGCCCCGTGGCCTTTGGCATGTTGGTCAGCCACATTTTTATATATCCATATCCCGAACACCCCCAGAGGGTGCAGGATTGTGTCTGAATGGCTGTTGGAGCTTCAGGAAACGCTGCCCACGCGCTGCAGGTGTTTGGCGTCTGAGTTGCGTTGCCCCAATCATACGCTCCCGAGGAATTAAACGGTTCATGGATGTTTCCACAGCCATAGGAAAACATTCCATCATTCTGATGGAATGATCGACTTTTGGTAAATTTATCCCAATCAGTGTTCTGTCCCGTAAACCACCCGCCGTACGCCGTCCGCAGGGTTCCTTCTGCTCTGTGTCCCATATCTTCAAGCATTTCAGGAATCCCTCGCTCATAACTAAATCCAAAAATATGAAGCTTTCGAGTGCAAGCTGTCCCAGTAATTGGAGGAGCGTTAGTCACATATGCACCAGGTCCTGCCATAACAGCTTCCCAATATCCAAACCACGGTCCTCCCCAGAGCCATAATTCGTCTATCTCTCCTCGATTCACTTTTCCACACACGTCATAATCTGTTAACACTTTGTTGTAATTAATAATTGCTCTAGCATTGCTATCTGCACTTGAAAGTGCAGAAATATAGCTCGGGTCTGTGAAGACGTACCCGTTATTTTTTGTCGGATAGACATCAAGGTCGGCGAGTCTCTCTACTATTTTATAGGTAAGATATCCGCCGCTTGCTGTAGTAATGTCTTGTATGAACTGAGCTTCGAGCGATAGAGGATCATTCCAATGGGTGTATGCGCGAAGCCTCTTATTTCCCTGGTTTTCCAGTATCGGATTGAAATCGATAACCATGACATTTCGAGTAATGGGCGTATCTGTCTGTGTATTTGCAGAAGTGGGTTGTACTGTTGGCGCCGGAGTTCTAGTTTGTGTTGGGGTAAGTGTGAGTATGGGGATTGAGGTAGGAGCTGCTGGTGATAGTGATGTGGTTTCAGAATTCGAAGAGTATGTTTTTTCAATCAGTGGAGTCACATTTTCTCCTATGCAGTAATAACATGTGGTTTTACTGCAGTCAGCAGTAGAAACGCCAACTTCAGAAAAGGAAGTTTGAGGAGAGAGTTTGAATGATTTTGATTCTGGCTTAAAGCAGACAGCAAGTGTTTTTCCATCATGAGTAGCATTCAAAAATAGTTTTGATGCGTTGCGTTGCAGTAGTGAGAGAAACGTAGATTTCAACTCTCCCCGTGCGATAAATTCTTGAATGAGCGTTTGGACCTGTGTGGAGGAAAGTGGCGCACCAATGATGTCTTGGGTTACCGGCGTGTCACCTCGAACTGAATACGTGCGAATGATTGCATTGTAGAGGCTTTGAGCGGAAGAAGATCTTGAGGTGTCCGATCCTTTTTTGAGTTGTTCAAACGGGTCGATCGTGGCTATAAGCCCTATGGCGAACGCGCCTAATAGGGCAATAACTATAAGTAGTTCAATGAGGGTAAACCCTTCTTTGCTATCAACACATTCGCATCGTTTCATACTCGTTCTTTTCTAGCATATCACGATATACCGAGCTTTGTTTTTAACCAACTGTTCACGGGGTTTATGTTACAATTGCCAGTGATGAAGAAACAGGTAAAAGATATAGAAAAACTCAGTAAATCTGAGGCTCCAGCAGGAATCAGGGAGACGCAAACAGAGGTGACTCAAAAAGCGGCAACAGCTGTTATCGCGGATATTGCAAAACCGTCTTCTGGGTTTACCAAGGCGCTCGCTGCGGAGATCGTGAAAGGGTTAACCTCGTTTCGTTTTGCCCCATCGTGGTTTCGACATGATACTGATGCTCCTATCACATCGGAAAAGCCTCCAGATTTTGGTGAAAACCCTATCCTTGTGGATACAAGTGTGTTGGTAGACGGTCGAATACTTCCAATTGTAAATAGTGGTTTTCTTTCAGGCACGCTTTTGATTCCTCAGTTTATCTTGGGCGAGGTGCAACATATCGCAGACAGCAGTGACTCTCTGAGGCGCTCAAAAGGCAGAAGGGGACTGGATGTGATCAGTAAGCTCAAATGGCAAAAGGTGAATAAGTTGGTAAAAATTAAAGTTATTGATGACGATCCTCAACTGACAAAGGAGGTTGATCATAAGTTAGTCGCGCTGGCAAAAAAATGGAAGTCAGCTCCTGGGGGAGAGAATATCAGGCTCCTAACGGTGGATTTTAATCTAGCTCAGATAGCGAGAGCTCAGGGGGTTTCGATATTAAATGTATTTGATTTAGCTCAGGCGCTAAAGCTCACGCTTATGCCTGGAGAAGAATTGACGATTAAAATCACGCATGAAGGCAAAGAGCGAGAGCAAGGCGTGGGGTATTTAGCTGATGGGACCATGGTTGTGGTAGATGATGCGAAAGATAAGGTTGGATCAGATCTGATTGTTGTCGTGACGAAAATTCATCAAACTCCTGCCGGGCAACTCTTTTTTGCTCGACTTCGATAATATTGCAGAGCAAGCCTTTTATTTATAAAGCAATTGATCTTAAAAAAGCTTTTCGAATAATTCTCTAAACCATGAGGAAATCTGAGCTTAAATGACATAAACGGTTGCTAATTTCGTGAAAACTTGAATTTCCAGTA
>CAYHHA010000071.1:0-4279 GCA_964356315.1 uncultured Gammaproteobacteria bacterium | reverse complement strand
GCTCCGGCGAAGTAAAAATGAAACCAAAATGGTATTTTATCGTGGGATCTATTGCGATGATTTCCGGATTGATCGGATCTGCGTTTTTGTCTATATTTTTGGTGAGCCTTATCGCATTTTCTCTCCGGACACATGGCCCAATGGGGGTCGTTCGATATCAACAGCTCTTGTCGAGTTTTCCATGGTGGGCACCGTTTGTTGCACTTTGTGGTTTGGCTAGCGGAATATTTTTTCTGAAACAATATGATTTTTCCTACAAAAAGAATTTTGTCTCTATTATGGTCATATTTATTTTAACTATCCTTTTATCTGGCTGGCTTATGGACTACACTGGTATACACACATATTGGTCGAAACGGGGATCAATGCGACGATTGTATATACAAAGCGAGAATAGTGCTTCTCCGGTTTTCCAAGGGAGAGGAATGGGACGCATACAAAATAGTCAGTAACAATATATATGAATACATCAAAAACAAATACAATAGTACTTTACGGTACGACGTGGTGTGGCGATTGTTTGAGAGCAAAAACATATTTGGATTCTGTGGGTGCTGAATATACATTTATAGATATTTCCGCGGATGAAGAGGCGCTAAAAAAAGTCCTAGAAATAAATAATGGAATGCAATCAGTGCCGACGATAGTGTTTCCGAATGGTCACGTGCTCATCGAACCTTCTAACGCTCAATTGGCACAGGAGATTTCAAATCCTAGTCCTGATAAGGCATAGATAGTTAGTTGATGTCTGATGAAAGAAATCATCTCTATAGATTGTAGTACTTAGTGAAAGGGGTATAAACGATTTATTTCCTAATACTATAGATTTGGAAGATAAGTGCGTATACTTACTATATATGAATAAAATAGCAATCGTGATAGCAGTAGTCGTAGTAGTCGCAGGTGGTGTTTGGTACGGGAGTTCGATAAAAAATGAATCCCCTAAAAACACTAGTGAACAGACTGTACAATCCCTCGCATCTCCGGATCGTCTCGCTGAAGTGAATGGATATGTATTGCGCATGGAAGGAAATGAACTGCAGGTGGCAAATGAGATAGGGGTAAAGGAAGTGACCGCCGAAGAACGTGCGCGTCGACAAAAACTCACGCAGGAAGAAAGACAGGCGCTAAAAGCGCAGGAGTCAGCAAATCTCACAAAAGAAAATATAACAATTACAATTCCCGTCGGCTCTCTGATAGTAAAAGGATCAGGGGATGCAAGTGGAACAAATGTGAAGGCGCAAATGTCTGAAATAGTGAAAGGTGTATATGTCTCTATCTGGAAGTCAGGGGAGTCTGTAGAATTGGTAAAACTTAAAGGTGTTTCTACCCAATAATATGGTAAAAAAACTGTTGGGTGGGATTTTTATCGTCATCGCGCTGGTGTCGGTGTGGTATATCTATTCACGCACACAGAAGAGCGCCACGCCAGCTCATGTCACGGCGATAGTGAAACAAGGGGAGCTGAAGATTGCATTTTCTATAGATGGAAAAACAGCTATAGAGAGGCGGGATTTGAAATTTACCGTGAGCGGAAAAGTTTCCCATATCGCAGTTGTTGAAGGTCAGACGGTAAAAAGAGGGCAGTATCTGATGGCATTAAATACTGCGGATGTTCAGAAAAATCTGGATAAGGACCTTAAAGATTATTTGATAACTCGCAATACATTTGAACAAACCAATAGAGTAACGTATCCGCAAGGAGCCCTCACGGATACGATTAAACGGGCGCTTGAGAATACGCAGTATAGTCTGGATAAATCTGTGCTAGATGTTGAAATCAGAAACATCGCTTTAAAGGAATCATACCTCTATGCTCCGATCGATGGAACTGTTTCAGCTATCAACATCAAAGAGGGGGAAGCGGTAAATACGCAAAACAGTAGCGCTGTTGTAACGATAACAAAACCTGATTCTCTTTCGTTTGAAGCATATGCAGAAGATGTTGATGCCCTAAAAATTACGAAAGAGCAAAAGACAATGGTCATGCTTGATGCAATCGCAACGGTACAATTTCCTTCCAAAGTGGATTTTATTTCGAACCTGGCAACTGTTGATCAAAACGGACTTTCCACATACAAAGTGAAAGCAACAATAACAGATCCAAAAGGGTATACCATCCTTGATGGCATGTCTGGGACTATCCAATTTATTTCCAAAGAAAAATCGGGAATACTGATTATCCCAAATAGTGCAGTTGTTCGAAAAAATACTACCAGTTATGCGACGAAACTGGAAAACGGCATTGAACAAGATGTGGTGATTGAGACGGGTTTCACCGATGGAAAAGAAGTCGAAGTGATCTCTGGGTTACAAAAGGGAGATGAAGTTATTATTCCATGACAACACGCTCACTGCTTTCTCTTCAGGATATTGTGAAGTCATATCAGATCCGTTCTGATACCTACCAAATATTGCGGGGGGTTCAGATGGAAATTGATCGTGGTGATTTTGTGGCGATCATGGGTCCGTCTGGTAGTGGGAAATCAACGCTTTTGAACATCATCGGTTGTCTTGATTCTCCGACATCAGGGAACTATATCCTTGATTCCAATATCGTATCGACACTGTCTCCTCGGGAGCTAGCCACTATACGCAATACCTATATAGGATTTATCTTTCAAAATTTCAACTTGATCCCTTCACTCAATGTTCTGGATAACGTTCTGTTGCCATCGTTTTACCTTGGTCGCGAAGATCGTGATCGGGCACTGCAACTGCTTTCTGCCATGGGATTATCTGAGCGAATTTCATTTCGACCCAATGAACTTTCGGGAGGGCAAAAACAGCGTGTCGCTATCGCCCGTGCACTCATGAATAATCCTGCATTTTTGTTGGCAGATGAGCCGACGGGGGCGCTTGATAGTAAAACGGGGAAAGAGATTATGGAGCTCATCGTTTCTCTAAATAAAAAAGAAGGAAAAACTATTTTACTGGTGACCCATGATCCGGAAGTTGCCAAAAAAGCGAACCGAATAATTCACCTACAAGATGGGAGAATCCGTCATGGATAAGATTGCGTTTATAAAAAAATTATCTCGACTTTCTTGGGATGCGCTTATAGCGAATCCATTGAGATCTTTTTTAACCACCCTCGGTATTATCATCGGATCGCTCACGATCATCATCGTTGTTGCTCTGGGTGAAGGGGCAAAAAAAGATATTGCGCAACAATATTCAAGCATGAGTGTTACCACAATTCTTATCAATGCTCCATCGACTGTGGAAGGAGCCAGATCAAAACTAAGTTTTGATGACGTCGAGCCGATTACAAAACTCCCATCTATAGCGACCGCAGTTCCACAGTTATCTGGACGCGTGCAAATGCAATACAACGGACAGTCGAGTAATTTATCTGTACTCGGAACAACACCTGACATACAAACACTCGCAAGTCTCGTACTTATCAAAGGAAGGTTTTTTACTGATGAAGAAAATACACAGCATGCAAAAGTCGCAGTCATAGGAGCGATTGTCGCTGAAGAGTTATTTGGCGATCGGAATGCAGATGTCGTTGGGAAATCGATTATTGTTGGGAGAAAAGAATTTGAAGTGATCGGGTTATTGGAATACAAGGGTGGGTCTGTGGGGCCGACAACTATAGATGACAGTATCTTTACACCATATGACAGCGCGTATCGGTATATTTTGGGTATCAATGGCAGGTTTAATATGAACGCACAAGCGCGAGATGTGAAGCTGATTGATCAAGCAGTTGAGGAGATATCTGTCGCTCTTCGGGAGTCTCATGGACTCAAACCTGGAATGAATGATGATTTTAGAGTGCGTGATATGGGAACGACAGTGGCATCTGCAGTAAATTCTTCCCGGACAATGTCGATACTTCTGGCGTCTATAGGAATTATCGTTTTGCTGGTTGGTGGTATAGGCATAATGAATATCATGTATGTAACCGTAACTGAACGGACGAAAGAGATCGGAATACGAAAGGCGATTGGTGCGCAATCTGAATATATATTATTTCAGTTTTTACTAGAGGCATGTATTTTAAGTATTGTCGGATTTATCGTCGGAACTGTAGGTTCTTTTGGTGTGTATTTTTTGCTGAGGCAATTTGGTATTTCGGCAATTCTCGTGTGGTGGAGTTATCTCCTGTCATTTGTGTCCACGGTCAGTATAGGTATTTTCTTCGGATGGTATCCGGCTCAGAAAGCGGCGAATTTAAATCCTATAGACGCGCTACGGTACGAATAAGAAATGTCACTTGACAATATATTAGCAAATGCTAATATGTATCTATGACTTCTGATATATATTC
>CAYHHA010000070.1:0-4470 GCA_964356315.1 uncultured Gammaproteobacteria bacterium | reverse complement strand
AGTTAGTTGACAAATACCTATACCTATGGTATAGGTATAGATATGGCGATAAAAAATACCTCAGAACAAAAACAAGCGGTGCTTATCAGTTTTAAAAAAGCCAGAACGCTTATCGATACCATTGTCGCGATGGTGGAGCGAGACGAATACTGTGTAGACATCATGCAACAAAACCTCTCTGCGATCGGACTTCTGAAATCTGCGCATGAACGCGTTATGAAAGATCACCTAGAAACCTGTTTTGTGGAAGGCGTGCAAAAAGGGGGAGTAAAGAGGCAGAAGGAGCTTATTGAGGAGCTACAGTTGTTGATGAGACTATATAATAAGTAGCTTCGTGGCTTAGCGAAATGGAAGTAGCTTAGGCTACAAGATTTAAGATTTAAGATTTAAGATTTAAGATTTAAGATTTAAGATTTAAGATTTTTGAGAAAGGAAGATATGAAACAACAGGTGCATGGAGTGTATGTGGTTATCGCGCTTCTGATAGGTATCGGTATTGGATTTAGTGTGACCCCTGAATATGCGCAAATGAAGGCAGAAAAACAAAGTCCGATGATGAGTATAGGAAAAGCTGATAAGTATGTTGATTTACGATTTATTGACGGCATGATCGCGCATCATCTTGCTGCGATTTATCTCGCCTCACAGGCAAAGGATCATTCAAAGCGACCAGAGGTATTGGCGCTCACAAGTACGATTATCGCCGTGGACACCGAGGGCATAACGAAACTGTACGAACAAAAAAAGTCTTGGTTTGGCAATACGAAAAAAATCACACAATACACAAAAGTCCAATTGGGAGATGCTGATGAGCAATTTGACCTTCGATTTATCAATGCACTTGTCGCTCATCACGAAGAGGCTATCCGTGTCGCACAAGAGATGCAAACAAAGTCTACGAGAAGCGACGTATTAACGCTCGCAGGGGCTGTGATATCCGGTTTAACCGACGGTATAAAAACGCTGGATACGTGGAGGGGAACCTGGTATGGAATCAACAAATAAGAAGGTGCAATTGCCAGTTCGTGGTATGCACTGTGCGAGTTGTGCCACGATTATCACCAAACGACTCAAAAAGCTCTCTGGTGTTGTAGATGTGTCAGTAAATGTTGCGACGGAGAAGGCGAGTGTGTCTTTTGATCCTAATATTACGTCTGTAGCTCTAATGAATGAAACAGTTGCACCCCTAGGATACTCATTGGTAGATATGAAAGAAAATACAGCAGGTATGAGCACTCTTGGAACATCTGAAGATCACTCTAAACATGGTGATACTGACCTCGATTTAGAGCATGCATACGCTGAAATGCAACTGACTATCCCATTTTCTTTTCTTGTATTTGTGCTCATGTTGTGGGAGATTTTCTCCACTGTGTTTCCGAATATCCCTCCCGTGCCAATTCCAATGGCATTTTTTACCCTAATTCTATCTATTTTGGCATCCGTTATTTTATTTGGTCCCGGCATGCAGTTTCTTCGAGCAATCGGCCGATTTATAACCTACAAAGTGGCAAATATGGATACGCTCATCGGCATTGGAACGCTGGTTGCGTACACGTATTCGATGATTCGAATCCTTTTTCCTCAAACGATGAGTGGTTTAGGGTTTGATGAAACAGTCTATTTTGATGTTGTTATCGTTGTCATTGGATTTATTAAACTTGGAAAATATCTAGAACTTAAAAGTAAACGAAGCACTGGAGAGGCGCTTGCGAAGCTCATGCAACTGCAGGCAAAAACGGCGATTGTGAAGCGAGGAGCTGTGGAAATGGAAATCCCAATTGAGGATGTATTGGTGGGAGATGTTATGTTGGTAAAACCTGGAAGCGCAATTCCGTTGGATGGGGATGTTTTGAGTGGGGAATCGGCAGTTGATGAATCGATGGTTACTGGGGAATCTCTGCCTGTGGATGTGGTGAAAGGATCTCATGTCATTGGCGCAACGATGAATATGCAAGGAGCGCTCAGTATGCGCGTGACAAAGGCGGTCGCTGACACAGTGCTTTCCAGAATCATGACCATGGTATCTGATGCGCAAGGATCAAAAGCGGCTATAGAAAAAACTGTTGACCGAGTCGCTTCGGTGTTTGTGCCCGTGGTTCTGGGTGTTGCAGTTGTGTCTGGCGTGTCGTGGGTGGTTTTTGGTTCATGGTATATGCCAATGACTCAGGCGATTATTTACGCGATTACCGCGGTCGTTGGCATCCTCGTGATCGCCTGTCCTTGCGCGCTTGGGCTGGCTACACCAACGGCTATTATTGTCGCAGTCGGTCGTGCAGCGGGAATGGGAATTCTGATAAAAGATGCAGATAGTTTGGAAAAATTACATGCAGTAACCGCTGTCGTCATGGATAAAACAGGAACTATAACGCACGGAAAGCCAGTGGTCACTGACATCCAGCCCATTGGCACGGTAACTACACAACAACTCATGAAACTACTCGCTTCGCTTGAGGCCAATAGCGAACATCCACTCGCTCATGCTGTGGCGTCGTATGCGGTAGAACATCACATCGAGTCAGATGTGGTGTCAAAATTTGCTGCAGTTGGAGGTCGTGGGGTGCATGGAGAAATTGCAAAGATTCGCTATCTCGCTGGGAATGCAACGTATATGAAAGAGTCTGGTGTTGATACATCTGCGCATGATAGTAGTGCGTTTACCCATCAGGGTAAAACGCCACTCTATGTCGCGAAAGGAAAAACACTGCTTGGGGTTGTGTATGTCGCAGATAGTGTAAAGGAAGACGCTCTGGCGTCTGTTCGAGCGCTCAAACAGTTAGGAATTGAGGTGGTCATGGCAACGGGAGATGAACAAAATACCGCCAATTATATAGCTCGTCAGGTGGGAATTTCCCGCGTGGAGGCTCATGTAGATCCACAGAAAAAATTTGATATTGTCAGATCGCTCCAAAAAGAGGGATATACCGTGGCAATGGTGGGGGATGGGATAAACGATGCGCCAGCTATTGCGGCTTCTGACATCGGCATTGCGAT
Source organism: uncultured Gammaproteobacteria bacterium (assembly GCA_964356315.1). Classification (GTDB taxonomy): domain Bacteria; phylum Patescibacteriota; class Microgenomatia; order UBA10105; family UBA927; genus CAYGFH01. The sequence continues at coordinate 1,476 of CAYHHA010000070.1, read as the reverse complement.
GAGTACCGGAACTGATGTAGCAATCTCTACAGCAAACATCACCCTTCTGCATGGAGATATCGCAAAGCTTACAAAAGCTATTTCTTTGTCCAAAAAAACGATGCAAATTATCAAAGAAAATCTTTTTTGGGCATTTATCTATAATATTGTAGGTATACCACTTGCGGCAGGTGCGCTGTATCCATTTACTGGTGTGTTTTTAAGCCCTGCATTTGCAGGACTTGCGATGGCAGGCAGTAGTGTCTCTGTGGTGACGAATTCACTACGATTGAAAAGGAGTAGAATATAATAGTGTAAGGACGTCCAGAAAATCAAATTTTCTGGATATACATCTTACTACACTGATTCTCTAAGAATCGAATCAGCTAGACGATGTTATGAATACCATTTGGCTCGCATTTTTAGCAGGATTAACTACAGGAGGAATCTCTTGTCTGGCAGTGCAGGGAGGGTTATTAACCTCGTCTCTTGCTGCGGCTGATTCTGGGACAGGGGACATGGGACAGGAGACAGGAAACAGGGGACATGGGATGGGGAAATGGATGCATATTAGTATTTTTTTACTTGCGAAGCTCGTTGCCTACATGATAGTTGGGTATCTGTTGGGTTTATTAGGGTCCACACTGACGCTTTCTCCAAAGCTTTTGGGAACCGTTCAGATACTCGTTGGGTTGTTTATGTTAGGGACGGCGGCGCGACTTTTGGATTTGCATCCGATATTCCGATACTTCGCTTTTCAACCACCGAAATGGGTGTATAAAGCAGCAAAGCGTCAGAGCATCAATGCCTCTGTGTTTACTCCTGCATTCTTAGGATTTCTTACGATTCTAATGCCGTGTGGAGTGACACAAGCGACGATGGCTGTGGCCATCGCCAGTGGAAATCCTCTCTCGGGAGCTGCGATTATGGGCGCGTTTGTACTTGGAACAAGTCCCGTGTTTTTTGTGTTGGGAGCATCGATCGTCGAGCTGTTGCAAAGACGATCGTTTGCGTTTATCGCGGCGGGTGTGATCGCGGTATTTGGCGTGTTATCTGTAAACGGCGGGCTCGGGCTCCGGGGATCGTTTTATACCATTCAAAACATATACAAAGCGGCCACAACCGATGTGGGATCACTTTCCACAGCTGGTAGTGTTGCTGTGGTTGATGCAAATGGATTTCAAGAAGTGCGTATTACTGTTGCAGATAGTGGATATACCGCCTCGTCATCGACGTTGAAAGTGAATGTCCCAGTTCGCGTGGTGCTTGCCACCAGCAGAACACGCGGATGTGCACGGGCGTTTACCGTGCCTGATTACGGCATTTCTAAAATATTGCCTGAGACGGGTGAAGAAGTGGTGGAATTTACACCGAAAAAGGTTGGTCGATTGGCATATTCGTGTAGTATGGGAATGTATACGGGGGAGTTTGTGGTGATAAATTAACGAGAATAACGAGAATAACGAGAATAACGAGAATAACGAGAATAACGAGAAT
>CAYHHA010000069.1:0-4614 GCA_964356315.1 uncultured Gammaproteobacteria bacterium | reverse complement strand
TTAGGAATTAAGATCATGGATGATCGATGTTGGATTATGGAATACTAAATACAGAATACAAACTCTAAACTAGCAACTAGCAACTAGAAACTAGCAACTAGCAACTAGCAACTCGCAACTAGCAACTAGCAACTAGCAACTCGCAACTAGCAACTCGCAACTCGCAACTCGCAACTAGCAACTAGCAACTCGCAGCATGAGACAGGAGGTGGTGTATGACGATTTCTTCTTTATCTAGTGTTAATGTGTTGTATAGCATAGTACAAATATACAATCTGCCATGAGATTTCAATTTGCCAGTAACTCTACTTCGCGTCTTTGGATATTTATTCTTCTGAGTATTGTTTCCGGATGGGCAATGATCTATTTTGTCATTCTCGAGCCTCAGCCACCGCTTCAAGTGTATGTGCCTCCCTCTATTCGACCTTCTGTACTGGAATCAACCGAATCAGCCGTCTTGGTTCGTAAAAAAAATATCAATTCGATTGAAAAACGACTGACCAATGCGGTGACGCATAGTGATGAATTTTCTCGGATTGATTTTTCAGATTCTACGAATATTATAGAGGCTATCGAGGGCATTTCTAGAGATCAATTGGAGCGTGTAGTTCTTCCTGTGTTTCAACTTTCTGAATCAGAAAAAAACCATATTCTGAAAAGCGTGGTCGGCGAGATGGTGAAAATGGCACAACGTCATGTGAGCACGAGAAAAGAGAAGGCAGACCCGTTTATGTACGATTTGTATGCAGAAAGCGCGCCAACGGGATATATTCAATCGATTCTATTTTTTAATACGATTATTCATGCCTTTTCCAAGGCGACACTTTCAGAAATCCAGCGTGCAATTGCACAGTATGATCCGACCATCGTGATACGAGATAAACAGGTGAACTGGGTGTTCTCTAAGTACATACAAAGCAGGATTGCCTCAAGTACGTTTGCCTATATGCTGGATGAGTCAAAGTACCCAAATATGCTATCCGCGTTGCGGATGTTGGAGCGGGATTATGATCCATCGGAGCCCGTGCAGTGTGTGGGGTGGGTGTCGCTTTTAAACGCCATACCCGGTATGTATATGGCGGAAAATATCGCAGGATATGCACTGCGACCATATGCAAGCATGATGCTCAGCGTGATTGATGCATATAACTATCACGCTAGTCTCCCACCGATATTTTCGTCTATGAAAAGTCGCAGTGGTACGCTTATCTATTATGCCGGACAAAATACCGCATACCGATTTTCATCTGTGGAGGATATCCATGGGGGAGACGTAGGGTTTTATGGTAATCATACTTTCGCGGTTATTGGTTTGTTTAAAAACATAGATGAACAAAATCCATATGGTTTGCCTCCGGGTGATTATATCTTGGTCAGTGAATCGAACCGAAGCGGGGATGGATTACCACATACTTTTTTTGTCTCATTTGCTCAGTATGAACGTGTGATCGCTCCTATAAACACGACAGTATATCTCAGAAGCAAAAAGGCAAAGCCTGATATATTGGAAGAGACAGCAGAGGATAATTCAACGGAATTGCCTCCCGTGTTAAATGAAGGGTTTGCGACACGAAATGCATCGGTTCCACTGGCCTTTAGATTAAATACCCTCAAATATTTGATTCTTCATAGAATAACAAAAAGGACGGTAAGGCCTCTGTTTAGGGGTAATTCCCAATCAGAACTAGCTGAGCTCTCCGCATATCATGTGGAGCATGTCTGGCCCGAAATAGCGCACGCGTGGAAGGCTCAGAGTCCCAAAGCGAACACCTCTGACTGGATTGTTCAGTCTATCAAATTTTGGTTGCATGCACTGTCCGTGGTCAATCAGGAGGTTGGTAGTACCTACAATATTGGAAGTACTAAATAGTATTTCGACGTTTGTAGATATATACGACCAGGAGTATGGTCGAACCTGCTAGGAAAAGCAGAAGTTTTTTCAACAGAGACGGTTCGTATGCGAAGGTAATGGAGTGTGAGCCTTCAGGAACCAATATCCCTATATAGAAGGGGAACACGATCATCGTGTTCGTTTTCTCCCCGTCTATATACGCGCTCCATCCAGGATGGAACGTATGTTTAAGGATAACCATACATTCTGAACAATTTTTTCCTACATTTACTGTGGTTTTGAAGATCATATCTGTATCCGAGGTCTCCGGACCCGTCAGTTCGATCTTCGCATAGTCTGAAACAGACATCTCTTTGAATTGCTCGATCGATTTTACCCCGACTGGCAAATAGACCGGGGGCTCTGCCCAAATGTTGTGTTTTTTTCCGTCTGGGGTCATGTACGTAACCTCGTCAGTCATTTTGAAATTCGGCAATCCAAAAGATTTTGGATAGTTTTTATCAAACGTCATCTCTGGGAACAGTCTCTGCTTATGCATATCAGATTGAATCCACAGGTGGACAAGGGACATAAAGTTTTGTTTTCCGATAGAAATGGTGGCAGGCCTCACCCCAGTGGTGAAATATCCAGTTGTTTTTACCTCATAGAGTTTCCACGTTGGAGCTTCGGCAATTTGTGTCCAGAAATCTCTGGCTTTTTCGTCTTCTGGAGCGGCGACATAGCGAATGTTGTAGAGGTCGTAATCTTTCTCCTGATCTTCGCTGAAATATTGTTCTGTGTCAGAATTCATAGACCATGTTTCAGGGAGCCAAAGGGTCGTAGGGAGGCCGTACGTGGACAAATGCATGTAGTATGGCGTCTCTGCTATTTCAAACCGTTTTCCAAACCCTCCACCACGTCCTGCAAATATTCTTCCTGGTGGAAGTGAGCGGAGTTTTTTAAATAACCCCTGCTCATCATCTCTTTTTTTATCGTAGTTGGTGTTGCCTTGGACGATTAACCGATCGTTGAGTTCGTTGTATGTGATTGTCCAGCGGTAGACGGGAGGGAGGAGGAGTGCCATAAATAAGAGTGTTATTACAATCGGGATAAAGGGGTAAGTAGTACGTAGTAAGGATGTATTTTTTTGAGGCATTACTTTGCGGGCAAACTCTGAAATATGCTCAATTAACCAACCAAACCCGATTGGGATCAAGAGCATGGCGGACACGTGCACGCCGACGATAAAACGAGATAAATGGAAATCCTTCATGCCGGGAATCAGATCTATAAGGCCACCCCAAGTCGTGCGACCAAAGTAGAAAATGGTCCAGAAGATGAAGAGAAATGAAAAAGGGAAGAGTGTATCTTGTATTGAGTATTGAGTATTTTGAGAATCTTCATTTTTATCTTTTTTATCCACGATACTGGATACTGGATACCCGATACTTTTGGAAAGTCCTGCGATGATTCCGACGAACGTGAGGGCCGTCAAAATCGGGAGTCGACCGAAGTCGAGTAGATCTCCGTTAAATAGCCTGATAATGGTTTCCATCGCTCCATAGGAATCAAATTTCCATACAGGGTCCCAGAAGGACATGTTGTGGAAGTTCGTATGGATAAATGTTGGCAAAATCCAGTAACTGAGCAAGAAGATGCTAAGACCAGCGACAAGAGACAAGCGAATCAGCGCATCCTTTGCAGATGTCAGAATTTCTTTGACCGATGCCTGCTCAAACAGTTTCATGATCGGCATGGAAATGGCGAGAAATCCAATAGAGAGCATCGTGATCATACCGATACCCAAATGGCCGGCTGTCGTCAGGGTTGTGAAAATGATTGCAGGGACCGCTGACGAAATTCCAAATCTCAAATTCCAATAGTCAAACAAACTCAAAATTCTACGTACCAAAATATTTGATTTTTGATTGTTGTTTATGGAATTTTGTTTGTGATTTGTTGCTTGAGTTTTGGAATTTTGTACGAAGTACCTGAATGCATACGCCAATGCTAGTGGTAACCAGATCATGGCAAATAGCTGACTACTCAGGCCGTATCCACGCCATAAAAACGATGAGGGGTCTAGTCCATACAGTCCATCGGTAGACAAGTGTGTCGCAAGCAGTGCGCCAATGCCAGCGGTTATCCACGGAAGCCCCATGACACGCAGTGCGCCAAAAATCGGAAGTGGGATAAAACATAAAAGGAGGTAGATGACGAGGTGGTAGTACTGAAAGAGGGACATGTGACATGTGACATGAAACGTGTTGCATGTTACCTGTTGCATGAAACGGTAGCTTCCTACAATAACGATTTGGGGAATATGAGAATAGTAGTAAGGGAGGTTGTATCCTTCTGCCCAGTTGTTGACCCAGTGGTCCGCAAGATACGAAAAATGACACAGAGGGTAGGTGATAATGCCAGTAAATGAGGAGGTACATTTCTTTGTCGCAAAATCCCACATCGTGTTGGTGCGATCGACGAGGGCAAATTGAAACGTGTTGTCATTTGGATCTGTTTTCGCAGTCGGCTCGAGTCTGTAGAGATACAGATTAAACCCAATGGCAAAAAGGAGCATGAGCAAGCCTATTACTTTTTCAATTGTTAGTTTTTTCATAATACTTTGTTAAGACCTGTCATCCCCGACTTGATCGGGGATCCAATCCTAGATTCCCGCCTTCGCGGGAATGACATAAATTTTATCGCCCCACTCCCTATACTTTTTACCATGAACCATGAACCATGAACCATGAACCATGAACCATGAACCATGAACCATGAAC
>CAYHHA010000068.1:0-4636 GCA_964356315.1 uncultured Gammaproteobacteria bacterium | reverse complement strand
CCTCGCACTAAATCTACTTTTCCTGTGTATAGTTTTTGGGGTACTTCGTTTACTAAAATGCCACGAAATTGTTCTCCTGAAATATCATTTGCCACTGCCGCTAAACCTAGATTTAATGAGCAACCAATATCCAACATCGAAACAGGTGCATCACCGTAAACCGCTCTGGCTGTTAGTTTTGCTGCTAAATAACGCCTAAGAATAAATGATTGTACATTTCTCTCTTTCAAGAGTTTTGTAATTTCATCTTTACGTGAGCTGATTGAGGTTTCAATGTATTCTTCCCACTGATTTGAACTCTTAGTGCCAAATGAGGATATATCCGCATTTTCTTGCAACGCTTGGTACTGAAGGGATGCAAATAACAACGGCGTTAAATGTTCTGGTGTAAATTGTTCTCGAGATGCTAATACATCAAGCATTACATCTTTTGTTTGAGATGCATCACTAACTAAATTACCCAAAGCTATACCTAATGTTCTACGGGGGTCTTCTAGGGCAAGTCGATTTGCCTCTTGTATTATTATATCGCCATATTCTGACATAAAGACATTTTATAGCTAAATAGCAATTCATGTATACAATTAGCAATACTATTAAGTAAAATCACTATATATACGAAAAATCATGTTTATTCTCAATAAATCCTTGAATCTCAAATCATTTTCTAAATGATAACTTTCAACCGTGTTAATTATCGTAAAAATTGAATCTAAACTTCTACCGCCTCTGCAGTAGAATAGCATGATCGCCAGAATTTCCAGATACTTCTGTCAAAAGAGGTGGGATTATTTCCACATCGAAAATCCATTCCAATACTAGAATACTTGGGTGCAATATCAATAAACCATAGAGTAAACCACGGCGTATTGACCCAAGGAATCAACGCAGAGATCGATAGTCGTTTACGAAACTCCGAGTGCGTTTTTGACAAGATTCGCAAATTTTTCTGGATCCAAGCTAGCTCCACCAGGAAGCACTCCGTCTATAGCGCTTTGTCCGACAAACGATGCCACATTATCGGCAACGACACTTCCCCCATAGATCACTGTCGCCACGCCTGTTTTTGATTTTATTGAAGTGACTACCGCATTTGCGTTTTCTGGTGAATCAGTTTTTCCTGTACCTATAGCCCAAACTGGTTCATAAGCAACCACGTCTACGCCACCAGGAACCACAGTCGCATCATCTGGGACACAGTAAATCACTTTGACCCCTGCAAGCTTTGCCTGTTCCACTTTTTTTTGCAATTGTTCATCGGTTTCGGCAAAATACTTTCTTCGTTCTGAATGACCAATAATCACCCACTGCGCAACTTCTTTGACCATAGAAGCCGTTACTTCTCCGGTGTACGCACCCTCACCAAACCCAGAGACGTCTTGAGCGCCAAGTGTCACAGAGAGACCTGAAGCCTTAAGCCCCTCAGAGAGACTTGGGAGATTTGTATAGGGGGAACACACGACAATAGTTGCGTCATGCAATTCCACTCCACTCATCAACGGAACAAAGCCTTCAAGCCATGTTTTTGATTCTGCAATTGTTTTTTTACTCTTCCAGTTTCCAGCGATAAATATATGTTTCATATGATACTATTATACGCATGAAACATGTGATTCTCAACGACTTAAATACCCCCCAACAGGAAGCCGCTCTTCATGTCGATGGACCGGTTCTTATTCTTGCTGGAGCAGGATCAGGGAAAACCCGTGTACTCACCTATCGCGTGGCTCATTTGATCATAGATTATGCCATACCTCCCGAATCAATTCTCATGCTTACATTCACCAACAAAGCAGCCGCAGCCATGAAAGAACGAATTCAAAAACTTCTTGTCAAAAACCATGAGCCATCAACCATGAACTACCCACTCCCTTTTGCTGGAACGTTTCATTCGCTCTGTGTTCGCATTCTGCGCGCTGATGGGTCAGCCCTTGGCATCGATCCAAATTTTGCTATCTATGACGAGCAAGATGCGCTTGACTGCGTCAAAGAGATCATGACAAAACTGGATATTTCGCAAAAAAATTACGCACCACGTGCCGTACTTCATACCATCTCAGAAGCGAAAAATGAACTTATCAGTGCCATAGAATACCCACAATTTGCTCGCGGAAATTTTCAGGAAGCGGTCGCGCAAATCTATCTTGCCTACCAAAAAATGTTGCAACAGAACAGTGCACTCGATTTTGACGATCTTTTAATAAAAACAGTGGAATTGTTCAAAAAGAACAAAGAAATTCTTGGAAAGTACCAGGAACGGTTTCAATACATTGTGGTAGATGAATACCAAGATACCAACAAAGCGCAGTACTCTATCACGAAACTACTTGCAGCGCGCTATCGCAATATCTGTGTAGTCGGTGATGCATCGCAAAGCATTTATAAATGGAGAGGTGCTGATTTTAGAAATATTACGAATTTCAAAAAAGATTATCCCGATGCAAAAGAATATCATTTGGAGCAAAATTATCGAAGCACACAAACGATACTTGATGCCGCCCATGCAGTCATCTCAAAAAACACATCTCACCAGGTGTTAGAGCTTTGGACGGACAACCCGAGGGGAGAAAAAATCACGCTCTATGAAGCCCGCACAGAACACGATGAATCATCTTTCTTAGTGCAGACCATTTTAAAGGCAAATCGTTCGTTTTCAGATTTCGCCGTGCTTTACCGCACAAACGCACAGTCCCGAGTACTCGAGGAAGCATTTCTTCACGCTGCGATACCATATATTTTGGTTGGTGGAACTAGATTTTATGATAGGAAAGAAATCAAAGATGTTTTGGGGTACTTACGGGTCATTGCAAACCCAAAAGATTCTGTTTCAATAAAGCGTATAGAAAAACTCGGCAAAGGTAGATACAAAAAATTTATGGAATTAGTACAGAGCTATCCAGAACAGACACAACAACTTTCTGAGCGTACCACGCTAGAACTTTTAGACAAAGTGCTTGATTCGACCGGATATCTATCACTGTATGATGTAAATGTCGAAGAAGATGCAAGCCGGCTGGAAAACATAAAAGAACTCAGATCTGTAGCTACAGAATTCCCAAAGATTCGTGATTTTCTAGAAACTGTAGCGCTCGTAGAACAGGAATACGAACCAAAGAATAAAAAAATTAGAGACGAAAAACGAGATGCAGTTACACTCATGACGCTTCATGCCGCAAAAGGCTTGGAATTCCCCATCGTTACGATCATCGGCATGGAAGAGGGATTATTTCCACACAGTAGAAGCCTTATGGACAGAGAAGAGCTCGAAGAAGAACGACGGCTTTGCTATGTAGGTATCACCAGAGCGAAGGAAAAACTCTATCTGACGTATGCTAACAGGCGATTATTCTTCGGGACCAGAACACAAAATATGGTGTCGAGATTTCTCTCGAATATCCCACAGACAGCGCTTGAGCTTAACGTCTCGCAATCATCCAGTAGGGGGTATATCGATGATGACTATGTTTAAGACACAAGCCTCATCATGGCAAATAGAAGTGTGCCCAAGACCACGCAAACCGATAAGAAAATCTCAAGCACAAGAAACACACGGGCTATGCCGTGCACATGAGTAAAGCGAAAAGAAGGAACAAGCCATGACTCGATAGGAAGCCAGTCATATGAACGATCGGTTTGTTTCGCCTTTCGGGCTCGTGCTTTTTTCTTCATTATTCCCATTGTATCACGCAAATAAAAGATAGATAATATTATCTAGTATGAAGGCTGATTTGACCATCCGTTTAGTAGAAAACTCAGAGAAAAACACGTGGAATGCTATCGCTTCTCACCCACTGCAATCTTGGGAATGGGGAGAATTTCGCAGTGCCATGGGCATAGAGGTAATCAGACTAGGAATCTATGAAAATGAACGTCTTATCGAAGTGGCACAAATCACATTTCACCGCATACCCCACACTCCATTTACTGTAGGCTATTTTCCAAAAGGCCCGCTTCCCTCACCTCTACTTTTAGAAGAACTTCAAAAAATTGGCGCACAAAAACATGCCATCTATATCCAGCTTGAGCCAAATTGTCCTACCAACGACACACCTTATGATATACCACCCTCTCTTATCCCTTCTCACAAGCCTATGTTTACCCAGCATACATTCATAATCGATTGCACAAAATCAGAAGAAGAACTCCTGAAAATGATGCATACAAAAACTCGGTACAATATAAATCTCGCAAAAAAGAAAGGTGTACTCATTCAGGAAGATAGTTCTCAGGAAGCATTTGCTCAGTATGAACGATTGTCTGACGAGACCACGAGTCGCCAGGGATTTTTTGCACACAATCACACGTACCATCGAACACTATGGAAACTTCTCCACACCGCGGGAATCGCAACGCTTTTTACTGCCACATACGAAGGAACTATTCTTGCGACGTGGATGCTTTTTGTTTGGAACAATTCTGTCTATTACCCATATGGTGCATCATCTAGGGACCATAGAGAAGTTATGGCGCCGACACTCCTTCTTTGGGAGATCGTCCGCTGGGCAAAAGAAAAGGGATACACATCGTTCGATCTTTGGGGTGCGCTTGGTCCAAATCCGGACACAAATGACCCGTGGTATGGATTTCATAAATTCAAACAAGGGTTCAACCCTTCTCTTGTCACATTTATCGGATC
>CAYHHA010000067.1:0-4875 GCA_964356315.1 uncultured Gammaproteobacteria bacterium | reverse complement strand
GCAAAAGAAGCAAGTTTTATTCGTTAATCCGTGTCATTCCCGCGTAGGCGTGAATCTAGTACACTATGAGTATCATATAAATGATCCCCGATCGGAGTCGGGGATGACAATAAAAAAACTATGACCCAACCACTAACAGAAGGCCTAACATTTGATGACGTATTACTGCTTCCTGGATACACGGATTTTAAACGACAGGACGTGTCCTGCGCAGCTACATTGCATCCGTCCATTATCCTGACACTTCCCGTCGTTTCTTCTCCGATGGATACTGTGACCGAAGAAATCATGGCCCGCAGTATGGCGTTGGCAGGAGGACTCGGGATTATTCACCGAAATCTTCCGGTTTCCACTCAGGCGGCTATGGTTAAGTCTGTTAAAACCAGTAAAGTTGGGGAACAGGTTCATGGATCGTTTGATGCTAAGGGTCGGCTACTTGTTGGATCAGCAGTCGGTGTCGGGTCTGATTTCCAGGAGCGAGTGAAAGCACTGGTTGAAGCAGAATCAGACGTCATTGTCATAGATAGCGGTCACGGAAATACGTCCTACATGGTAGATGCTATTCGTCATATAAAGGCCACGTATCCAAGTATCGTTATTATGGCCGGAAATATCGCGACATATGAGGGAGCAAAGCGACTTATAGATGCTGGAGCAGACATCCTTCGCGTTGGCATGGGACCAGGGAGTATTTGTACAACCCGAATTATTACTGGCATGGGAGTGCCTCAGCTTACTGCTATACAGGAGGCTGTACGAGCCACAAGAGAAACAAAAGATAGGCTAGTTACGGTTATAGCAGATGGTGGCATTCGTCAAATCGGAGATATGGCCAAAGCAATTGGCATGGGAGCTTCCGCCGTCATGTTAGGGAGTCTGCTTGCCGGATACGATGAATCCCCAGGAGATTTATTGACACTCGAAGGGAAACAATTTAAAGCCTACCGTGGCATGGGGTCCATTGCCGCCATGAAAAAGGGTAGTGCAGAGCGGTATGGGCAGACCAAAGATACAAAAGATAAAAAATTAATCGCAGAGGGAGTCGAAGGGCTGGTAAAGTACAAAGGAAATGTCGGAGATTATTGTACGCAAGTTGCAGGGTCTCTGCGCTCATCTTTTTACTATATTGGCGCCAAATCTATGGGAGAGTTTCATGAAAAAGCTACATTTATGAAAATCACCCAAGCGTCTCTCACCGAGAGCCATCCACATAGCATCGTTGTCTCAAACGCCGGCGCCAACTACATGTGGTAATTTTTATATATGTCATTGCGAGCGAAGCGTGGCAATCTCTATCAATCATTTAGTTTGGACAATACACAATAAGCGTGCGAATTTCGAATCAGTGAGATCTAGCGTTCTCTTCATAAGTTTCCTAAGTGACTTACGTGACGTAAATGATATACTTAATTCGATGTCAAACACTATCAAAGCACTTGACCCTGAAATCAATTCATTAATAGAAAAAGAAGCTACCCGTCAGAGCGATGTGCTCGAACTAATCCCCAGCGAAAATTATGCGTCACCGGCTGTTCGTGAAGCAGTTGGAAGCGTGCTTATGAACAAATACTCTGAAGGCTATGCAAGCAGGCGATATTATCAAGGGAATACCTTTGTTGACAAGATCGAAACTATTGCCATAGAGCGTACAAAAAAGCTTTTTGGTGTCCCTCACGCAAATGTCCAACCCTATTCCGGATCTCCAGCCAATAGTGCGGTCTATTTTGCGCTGTTACAGCCAGGGGATAAGATCATGGGTCTGAAGCTCTCAGGTGGCGGTCACCTGACCCACGGGCATCCAAATATCACCTTTTCGGGAAAATACTTCACCTCTGTTCAGTTTGATGTTGAAGAAAATGGATGGATAGATATGGAAAAAGTCGCGATATTGGCTAAGCAAGAAAAGCCAAATATGTTAGTTATTGGCACAACCGCATATCCTCGCATTCTCGAATGGAAAAAATGGCGGGAAATCGCAGATTCAATCGGAGCGCTTCTGCTTGCTGATATTTCGCATGTTGCAGGATTGGTCACAGCGGGAGCCTATCCAAGCCCCGTGCCGTATGCCGATATTGTGATGTTTACCACGCATAAGACGATGAGAGGGCCACGGGGAGCCGTTTTGCTTGTGACTGACGTGGGGTTCAAGAAAGATCCTGACATGGGAAAGAAGATCGACAAAGCAGTTTTTCCAGGTCTTCAGGGAGGTCCGCATGATAACGTGACGGCTGCAATCGCCGTCTGCATGAAGGAAGCCTCAACCCCAGAATTTACGCAGTATGCGACGCAGATTGTAAAAAATGCAAAAGCCCTAGCAATTTCCTTGCAAAAAAACGGTCTCACGCTGACTACTGGCGGCACAGATAGCCATTTATTGGTGTTGGATCTTCGCAAAGAACAGGTGATAGGGAATATCGTAGCCGAAGCGCTCGAAGTCGCTCATATTGTTGCAAACTATAACACAGTACCTCATGATCCAAATCCACCGATGTATCCATCTGGTGTTCGCATGGGAACCCCGATTGTGACCACTCGGGGGATGAAAGAGGCTGAGATGGAACTGATTGGTACATGGATTTCAAGAGTAGTCAAAGAGGTATCACACTTTCGACTTCCTGTTTCTAAAGAGGAACGCGCTGGGTTTATTGCACAGGTGAAAAACGAACTACAGTCCAATTCGACGCTTCAATCTATAGCTCAAGAAGTTGTTTCTCTGTGTAATAAATTTCCCACACCGTAATTCATGACGACATCAGCAGAAAGAAACCAATCACATCTTACGTTTTACGAATCATTGGTACGGAGATATCCGAAAGAATTCCAGATAGCCTCGCATACAACTTCTGTAGATGAGCTTAAAAAGGTGATCGTCCTTGATATGGGTGAGTCAACTATACTGCATTTGTCGGGGCTCGCATTCCATACGCTTACAGAAGATATTCCATTTGTGAACAAACAGTTTGAAAAGCATAAAGACCGCATGAGGGTATACCTTAAAGACCACGGTCTTCCTGAAGAGATTCTAGATTTGGCTATACAATTTGGAATCGAATCATTTGAAAAAGAACAGTCCGAGAGTCAACAATAACAATTTCTCCCAGTGTGATCGATAAGTACATCAAATCCCATATCTCCACATTCAAAAACTTCCGATTTTCTTTGTTATCTTGTTTTAAAACATAGTAACAAGGATTTTATATAAATTAACAAGATTTAAGAGGCAAGGTGGAGACTTAAGTGTTTCTAATTGATGTATTTACCCAATCATAAAACGGTTGCAAATCAAGCTCAAATAGTATATACTCCGTCTATTACACACACTCATTGATATCTTCTACCCCAACCAATAGACGGGGAGATGAGTGGAGGATGAATAGAAGATACGTATTGGCTTAAAGCTCGCACGTATCGCGAGCTTTTTTTGATTCGCCCGTTAATGATTTCGAGCGAAGCGAGAAAGAATTTAGGAGCGATCAATCCTACAGCAAGCGCTCTATGAGCCGCTCTACGAATAGTAGATAAGGCGAATAGAAAGCTGCGTAGGATGATCGATAAATATTTATGAAAGACATTTCACTACAGGAGTTGTTGGAAGCAGGTTGTCATTTTGGTCACAAAGCAGAGAGATGGCACCCGAAAGCAAAACAGTTTATCTACACAGAAAAAGACGGTATCCACATTATCGATTTAGCCAAAACCAAGGCAGGACTGGAAGCTGCCGCAGAATTTATTGAAAAGACGGTGTTCAATGGTGGTGAGGTGTTATTTGTCGGCACAAAGCGACAAGCCAGTGGTGTGCTCAAGGAAGCCGCAGTTTCCGCAGGAGCTCCCTATTTTTCAGAACGCTGGATCGGTGGGTTTTTGACCAACTGGGAACAGATTCGAAAAAATATCGAAAAAATTAATCGCATGGATTCTGAGAGAGTCAATGGTGGATGGAAAAAATTTCCAAAACACGAACAGACCAAAATGGGCCACTATTTAGAGCGGATTAAAATTTATTACGGTGGTGTGTTAAACGTCACAAAAGTTCCTGCAGTTGTCTGTATTATTGACGTCAAAAAAGAAATCGCTGCTGTTCGCGAAGCACTTCGCTGTGAAGTGCCAGTTGTTGGAGTCGTTGATACAAATTCAGACCCAACCGGCATAGCCTATGTTGTCCCTGCAAACGATGATGCAGTAGGATCTATTTCGTTTACCATCGGCATTCTCACCTCTGCCTATAAAGCGGGCAAAGATTCCTTTGACAAGCGAGCAGAAGAGCTTCGAATAAAAAACGAAGAAGTGAAAAAGATAGCGGACAAAGAAGCAGCCGCAAAAATGACCGTGGAAACAGAAGAAAAACGCTTGGCAGCAGAAAAAGCGGAGAAAGCCGCCAAAGTCGCTGTGAAAGTAGCGCCTGTCGCGAAAGCGGAAAAAGTAGAAAAAACCGCAAAGAAGTAATTGTGTGATACGATAAAAGCTACGATAAAGCTCGAGTTATTTTGAACTTACGTAGCTTGATATAAAGCGTTTGAACAAAGGAGACAATATGGCCATAAATATCAATGATCTAAAAAAACTTCGCGAACTTACCTCTGCAGGCGTTTCAGATTGCCGACAGGCGCTGGACGATGCTGGTGGAGACTTTGAAAAAGCAAAAAAACTCGTGGCCGAGCGGGGGATAGAAAAAGCCTCGAAAAAGGCAGATCGTGAGACTGGCTCAGGGCTCATATCTTCGTATATTCACAACGATAAAGTTGGCGTACTCGTCGAAGTGCGTTGTGAGACTGATTTCGTCGCTCGTACCGATGATTACAAAAATCTTTGCCATGAAATCGCTCTTCAGGTTGCAGCTATGAATCCAAAAGATGTCAAAGAGCTTCTTGAAAGCGC
>CAYHHA010000066.1:0-5010 GCA_964356315.1 uncultured Gammaproteobacteria bacterium | reverse complement strand
ATGGCATCGTTTGACTACCCGGAGTCTGAGCTTCTCATGTCTTTGCATCGCAAGCCAGCGTTTCAATACGCATTTATTCGTGAATTTATTACCAACGCGCCCCAGGTGGATTCGCTTCGGGTCATAGGATCTGACGACATTTGTCTATTTGTAAATCATGCGTATATAGAGAAGAAAAACCAGTTTATGTATGGAGTCTATGCCTATTTTTGGAAACAATATGGTGGCTACGCACAGCTGATTGCAGAGGATCCAGCACAGGGATTTGCGCTCTATCGCATGAAGGCAGAGCCTTTATTGCTTTACCGTGAAAGTCTTGATATAATAACGTCTATTCTCAATGAAAGGTTGGTTCTCATAAATGTCACATAAAAAGAAAACAGTTCAACAAACAGCAGAAAGTACAGAGGTCGTAGAAAAAGCTCCAAAAGCTGAAACAGCCACAAAAAAAGCCCTACCAAAATCAGATAAAATTCCTACAACCATGGATGAGCTTATTGCTCAGGTCGGGTATACCCTCAAAGGTATCCGAAAAGGGGACGTCGTAGAGGGAAAAATTACCCGCGTTAATCCAAAAGAAATCACAATCGATATTGGTGGAAAAACAGAAGGCGTCGTCATTGACCGAGAACTTGAAAACTACAGAGAAATGCTCATGGCCTTGAATATCGGCGATACGGTGGTTTGTCAGGTTATCGTTGCAGAAAACGATCGAGGACAATCTGTATTATCTTTGCGACGAAGCATATTCGAAAAACGATGGGATACACTCTCTGCAATTCAAAAAGCAGGGGATCCTGTGGAAGTTATCTTCAAAGAACCAGTTCGTGGTGGTATTTTGGTCGACTACGGTGGTCTTCGTGGATATATCCCACAATCTCAACTAGATAGCACTCTCAGCAAACAATTGGATAAGATTTCAGGCCGACGAGCAATGGTGAAAGTTGTTGAAGTAGATAAAGAAACCAATAGACTCGTTTTTTCTCAGAGATCAGTTACCGAAGGCGCATCTCTTGCAAAGCAAAAAGAATTATTGAGCTCTCTGACGGTAGGAGAATCTATCCAAGCTGTCATAACTGGTGTTGTGCCATTTGGTGCATTTGCTAAGTTGACTGTTGAGAAAGATGGAGAAAAGCATGAGATCGAAGGACTTGTCCATATTTCTGAAATCGCATGGGAAAAGGTAGAAGATCCAGGTCAATATCTAAAGACTGGCGATTCTGTGAAAGTAAAAATTATCGGTGTTGATGAAGCAACTGGTAAATTGACCCTTTCACTCAAACAGCTTCTTCCAGATCCATGGGAACATGTGTTGGATATGTTTGAAAAAGACACAACCGTTAAAGGTGTCGTCTCCCGCGTATCTCCCTATGGCATATTTGTAACGCTATCTCCAGGAGTAGAAGGTCTGATTCATATCAGCAAAGTGACTCCAGGAAGCGAGCCAAAACCAAAGGAAGAAATTAGCTGTTTAATAGAAGATATCCAGCCAGATAAGCGAAAGATCAGTCTTTCGATGTCACTGACTGAAAAACCAATCGGATATCGATAATCTCTATGTACTGCTTGCCTTACGCAGTCGGTATTTCTCCCACACTCCACATCCGTGGCATGGTTGCGACGGTGGATATCAAAAAAGGTGCTATCATCGAAAGATGTCCAGTAATTTTGGTCCCAAAAAGCGAACAGGAACATTTATTTAAAACAAAAGTAAAAAATTATTTCTTTGATTGGACAAAGAAAGAATGTGCCGTAGTGTTGGGGTATGGGAGCTTGGTGAATCACTCATTTACACCAAATGCCATCTACAAATGGGATTACAAGGGCAAATTTATGCTCTATGTGGCTATTTCAGACATAAAAAAAGGGGAAGAGGTGCTTATAAACTACAATGGCATTCCAAACGATGAAACCCCGCTTGATTCTGGGCTCATGACTCATAGGAGTTATTAAATTAGATACCAGATATTTATAGTCTTCAAGATTTTAGTCCGCTCAATAATTTCTTAAACAGCAATTATAGGTACTTGTATTCGGTTTATAACGATCGTTCCAAGCTATGCGCCTCTTATAATCAAAGGGGTAATTGATATTGGCACACCTGAATCGAAAATGCGCTATTGGAAAATTGTTCTTTTGGATCCGTTGAGCAAAATTTCTTCAGCGATGAATATATATCAGAATTATGCTTTTTATAGATTTCAGAATAATGTTCGGTTTCAGGGTCAAAAATAAGTGGGTTAGAAATAAAAAATATTCGAGACTCATATGGTAATTGTGGCACCTTTTTTAGGTTTGTCGAAGGAGTGGAGATGTTTTGTATATACTCTAATAGTTGCAGATATGACTGAAATTGTTTTTGACGCCTAAAATAGGGAAGATAGAGAGAATTATAGTGGATGGGGAAAAATATGATTTGATCTCCTACGGCGACATTTTTGTCTAAAAACAAAAGCAATTCATTAACAGTTTTATCTGGGTTTGGTTTCCAAAATGTGCCAATTTCGAAAAAATCTGTATAGTTATTTAGAAATACGCATGCATACATCAAAGTACATATCAAGCTGACAAGCGTGCGATGTTCACGAAGAATTACTGTCTTTAGTGTAATCGTCAAGAGTGATCCTATGCTAATGATTGCCATAATTACAGCAGGTGTGAATGTTCTCGGTAAAAAAAGACTTGTATGCAGGGCAGTGGAAATAATATGTATTAAGATGATATATGTAATAAATACAAAAAAACAGACAAGGCTGTACGTGTATAGCGTATTTTTTTCTCTTCGAAGAGAAAAAAATAATAGCATAATACTCCCAATGATAGGAAGTAGAATATAAAAAAATTGTTGCTCCATGAATAGATCGCGAGCTAAAAATTCCCAATAATATGTCGTAAATCCATACGTGGCAGCTATAAGCGCATAATATGAAGTTATATTCGGCCATGGTATCCATTCAGTTGTTTTGATGAATATGGATGTTTGGCGTAGTAGATACATACTAGAAAGTATGTATGCGGGGGCTATTGAGATGGTTAGGTTCAAGAGCGTGCGTTTTGAATATTTGGATTTTGAGATATACGTCATGATCCCAATAATCATATAGATGCTCGTGATGAATGGGAGGTAGAGGTAATTTGTCATGCATCCGATGCTAGCAATAAGCCCAAATTGAATGAATGTACGCAGTGTGGGCAAACGAGATTCGAGAATCTCGTTTAAAAGATTATATAAAACTATGCTTGTGAAAGTTGTGAGTAAAATAAGATATCCATAGTCTCTGAATTGCCATGAAAGATTAATTAAAAAAATAGAGAGCGACATGAGAAATGTTGTTATCAAAGCCATTGTCCTGTCCTTTCGAACAAAAAAAAGATATATGACGATGAGGGAGAAACTCGAAGCTAGAAGTCCTGGGAGTCGTAGATATAATTCAGAAGTTCCTAACCTCATCAATAGATTTGTTAACAAATAATATAGTGGAGGTCTATCATCAATTGGCCAAATAATTTGTTGAACAAATGATTGTCGATTTGATAAGTCGAAGGTGAATAATTCGTCTTCCCGAAATCTCAATGTTAACGCAGGATAAAATCTCAATAAAAACCCTGCTATAATAATGCAAACGGGAATCGCTTTGTAAATCCGACCTAGAAACAATTTCATATTTATGTAACATCGTATAGCACACTTGCTGATTGCGTCAAGAGAGGGGCAGTATAAAATATTCTTGTAAAAATATACGGGTATAAAAATAGTGTAAAATATATCAATACGGTAATTGATTGCGTATAACGATGTGAATAACGTATGAAATTAAGAACTTCTTTTGTCTGTCAGCAGTGTGGATTTGAAACTCCCCAGTGGTATGGAAAATGCCCATCCTGTGATGCATGGAGTAGTCTTGTCGAGACGGTGAAGGAATCGGCGTCTCAAAGCGTCAATGCGTCAAAGCATCAGGGTATTACAGGGGCAACTCCACAAAAACTTTCTGACGTTAAACATATAGAAAAAAATAGAGTGAAAAGCGGGTATGAGGAATTTGACCGCGTAATGGGTGGTGGGATTATACCTGGAAGCGTGACTCTTTTGGCGGGAGATCCCGGAATAGGTAAGTCTACGCTTCTACTCCATGTGATAGGTAAAATTGGAGGATTGTATGTATCAGGTGAAGAATCTGCGGAGCAGATTAAACTTCGGGCGAAACGCCTTGGCATACCTGGAGAGAATATTATTGTACTACCTGAAACGAACGTTGCTTCTATTGCCACTGTGATCGCGAGCGGATCAACATTGCCCCTCGTCGTTATAGATTCTATACAAACATTAGTGTCACCGGATCTCGATGGGATGGCAGGATCTGTGGGACAAATTCGCCACTGTGCTGAGGTGTTAGTTGCATCTGCAAAATCACAAGGAATTCCGATCATCATCATCGGTCATGTAACGAAAGAAGGGACCATCGCTGGCCCGAAAGTGCTCGAACATATGGTGGATACAGTGTTATATTTCGAGGGAGAGCGGTTTGCCAACGCAAGAATCCTTCGAACATTGAAAAACAGATTTGGAGCGATCGAGGAGATCGGAATCTTTGAAATGATCGAAAATGGACTAAAGGAGATAGACAATCCATCTGCTCTATTTCTTCAAGATAGAGTTATAAATGTACCCGGAAGCGTCGTCACCGTCATTATGGAAGGAACGCGACCAATGTTGGTGGAAATTCAAGCGTTAGCGGTATCTACACAGCTCCCAATCCCGAGACGGATTGGGAACGGGGTAAATTATAACCGCTTACAACTTCTGGTGGCGATCTTGCAAAAACGGTTAAATTTGCCGTTGGGTACGTGCGACATTTTTGTAAATGTTAGTGGTGGAATGAAGATAGAGGAGCCTTCAGTAGATCTCGCAATCTGCATGGCGATTATTTCTTCGTATACAAATAAAGCCGTTGACTCAAAAACTGCAGTATTCGGGGAAGTGGGACTTCTTGGAGAACTTCGATCTGTTGG
>CAYHHA010000065.1:0-5336 GCA_964356315.1 uncultured Gammaproteobacteria bacterium | reverse complement strand
AAGATTGTGAAGGGCTAAACCACTAATTGTAGCAACTCTTTTTGGCATTTAAGCCAAAAATATTCAGTGAGAATGATATTCAGCTCAAATATGCGATGTGGAGAGATCAGGATGAAGATATATATCCTCTTGAGGATTTGCACGCTACGGCGGACATTATCCCAAGTCTTTTACAGCGCAAGTATTGTTGCGGTGCGCCACATAGATTGTCTAACTACAACCAAACACTCGAGGTAATACTTAGGCCTATCGTCGATTCAACAAAATCTATCGCTGTTATTGCAAATGTTGCAGGCGGATTATTTCAAGCAGGATACGCTGCTTCCTTTATCGAAGCTATGAATCCAGAGATATCTGTAACTATGCTCTTCGCGCAATATTCGCCGTATAAGGCTGAAGACCGCAATATTCATATGTTTGCGAGTGAACAGGGAAAATTAACATCACTCCATGACAAACATCCTACCAGCATTCTTATGGTTGATCACCTATCTAATGCAGGAAATTCCATCCATGCATTTTTAAACCATACGGCTTTTGAACCTTTTCCTACGTACTGCTTAATTGAACAGACAGACTGGAGAATAGAACTTCAATCAAATACCCTCAAATCACTATCTTTTGACCCTGAATCTCGTATAGGATTGTTCGGAAGAAATGGATAAGACGCTTTTATACTCGCCCCTGTTCTAATACGCTTGAGCGAAAAGCCAGCGATGTTTGGATACAGCGCCACAATATACACAACAGCCCTCCTTCGCCAAGGCTTCGACGGGCGAAGGCAAACATCTGGTTGTGGCCTTGGTTTCCTCTTTTATCTTTTTTTCGCAGTCTTCGCTCTCACACCAGAATGCTTTTATAAATCCTCGAGTCGTAGCCATGATATTTTTGAATTCCTCGTAGTTTTCTGCATTTCTGGTATTTTCATCTCTGAATGACTTGGCTTTAGCAAAAAGTGAGACTTGGATGTCTTTAATTATTTTCTCTACCGTCACGAGCATATTTTCCCGTTTGACGGTGACCTTTTCCCCGGTATCTCGACGGGCTATGGTAACAGACCGGTCATCAAATTCCTTCTGCCCTACCTCAAACCGAACTGGCACGCCTTTGACTTCCCATTCGTTAAATCTCCGTCCAACGGATGGCTCTTCTCGTTTGTCGAATTTACTTCTGATGCCTCCGTTATCGAGCGCTTCCTTGATCTCTCCGCAATAGGCATTGAGTACCTCGGCATTGCCGTCTCTTCTATGAATAGGCATGATGACGACTTGGATCGATGCGATTTTTGGAGGCAATACCAATCCGCTATCATCGCCGTGTGTAAGCACTAATGCCCCGATTGAGCGGGTGGTAATGGCCCACGATGTTTGCCAGACATATGACTCTGTCCCTTCACGATTTTGGAATTTGATGTCAAACGGCACTGAAAAATTCTGAGCTAAATTGTGTGACGTTGCCCCCTGTAGCGCCTTGCCATCTGGCATCAAAAGCTCTACCGTATAGGTGTCTTTGGCACCGGCAAACTTCTCTGATTGGCTTTTCGTGCCGATGATAACAGGAATACCGTAATAATCCTCGTACACTGCTCTATACC
Organism: uncultured Gammaproteobacteria bacterium; assembly: GCA_964356315.1. Taxonomy (GTDB): domain Bacteria; phylum Patescibacteriota; class Microgenomatia; order UBA10105; family UBA927; genus CAYGFH01. Next base: position 3,742 of record CAYHHA010000065.1, on the reverse strand, counting down.
ACTCAAGGGTCTTGTGAATCAGTTCCATAGCTTCCTTTTCTGTCTCATGTGCGGTATGACCTTCGTGCCACAAGAATTCAAGCGTTCGCATAAACAAGTAGGTCCGTTTTTCCCAACGGATAACATTGTTCCATTGGTTAATGAGAATAGGCAGATCACGCCAACTGTGAACCCATTTTTTATACATTTCGTACATGATAGTCTCGCTGGTCGGCCTGACCACCAACGGATCTTTGAGCGTCTCCCCACCACCGATCGTGACGATGGCAAGCTCCGGCGAGAACCCTTTGACGTGTTCTTTTTCTTTTTCCAAAAGTGAATGAGGAATGAGCATCGGGAAATAGGCGTTTTCTATGCCTTCGGCCTTCATAAACCGATTCATGATTTCCTGGACATGTTCCCAAATTGCATAGCCATATGGACGGATGACCATAGTGCCTTTTACCGGACCGTAATCTGCAAGTTCAGACTTGAGAATTACGTCTGTGTACCAATCCGGTAGATTTTCTGATTTTTTCTTGAGTTCTTTTTTGTTAAATTGTTGGTTCATAGGTTCCTTTCGTTTTACCTGTATATAAAGCTTAGCTTTTTCTGCAGAATTGTACAACAAAGCTAAGCTTTTTTATCTCCTTCAGAGAATCTCTGAGGGACATATGATAGAGAATACCACTACAACGCTACGCTTTTTTTAGACTCTCTCCCAAATATTTCTTGGGACACATGATCGAGAACTATACCTAAAAACTATTCGGTTCTCTGATGCAAGACGTGACAATAGTAGCATACTTAAGTAGTGAGGTGAAATGTAGATGAATTAGCTTAGTGTTCATTTCCATTGTTAGAACCATTTCCATTGGTATTTCCGTTCCCATTGGTATTTCCATTTCTATTATCGTTCTGCTGGGTGACAACAGGGACAATCGGAATGTCTGTTTGGGATGCGCCCCCTGTTTGCGATGTCCCTACGGAAATTTCATTAATAATAGTGTTTATCTGCGCCTGCGTCTGATCAATCTGAGAAATCACTTCGACAACAACAGGAGGATCTATAACAGGAGCAAGAGTTGGCATCGGAGTTGGCGTGTGCGTTGGGGTCGCGGTAACCTGAATAATATTTGTAACATTGTTTATCTGATTCACTTGATTTACCTGCGTAACGTAATTTACTTTTGTCACCTCGTGAGTCACCTCTTTCGTCACTTCTTTTACCACGATAATTTCGCGCGTTTGCGGAGTGGCAACAGGGTTTGAATTCCCTCGGGCTATGATAGGCCTTGCGACCACGTTCGAAACACCATGAGCTGTATTGATGATCTGCTTTTGCTGTTCCAACTGATGAGAGGCATTTTTGAGCGCAAGAAGATACCGCTCTCGGAGCTCTTCTTTTTTACTGCCATCAGGAGATTGTTCCAATGCGTTTTTTGCATCGATCATCTGTTGTTGAAAATATTTCAAACCGTCCCCCGATTCACTCTGTGACAAAAGTTCTGTGGCATCTGATAGTCGTTTGTCTGCATAGGAAACTTCCAGTTCGCTTTTTGTCGTTTTTGAGAACGATGCGGCTACTAATAGATCTTCTGCGAGTAGCTTTACGCTGTATAATCGTTGATGAGGAAGACTATTCCATGATGCGACGGCTAAGGTGCTTGGAATCAAAAAAAGAAACACCACAAACCAAATAAGATTATCCCACCAGTGTGACTGTTTCATAGCATTCAATACATCTACGTTTATGATCCGCCACGCGCAAGGCGCATAATATCGTTGATAGATATGAGAACGACGAGGACCATAAGTACGAGCATACCAATCTGATGGCTCGTACGCTCGAAGGCTGAGTTTACCTTTTTCCCTGTAAGCTTTTCGATAACAATAAATAACAATCTCCCACCATCGAGAGCGGGAATCGGAAGGATATTTAAGACTGCTAAGTTTAGAGACAATATACTCATAAATTCCAAAACAGCCATCCAACCAAATTTAACGGCTTCCCCTGTCACCTGAGCGATACCGATGGGACCTGCGACATCTGCTCCGACTGGCTTTCGTTGTATAAGCTTCGCAACCATTGATCCTAATCCTGTGAACATTTCGACTGCACGGTTGAGATTTATTTTCAGCGCTTTTATAGGAGCTTCTGAGATGGGATAGGCGTGCTTTTCAAGATCTGATACGGCAACGCCCATTGGCCCTTCTCCCTTTGGAATGACCACACGGGGAATAAGCACAACTGTGCGCAAAACACCACCTCGGGAAACGGCCAAATGAACCTCGTTCCCTTTTTCTCCATTGGTGAAATCAATAAGTTCTTTTGGGATTTTTAGGGTGTTCAGAGTTTTCTTGGCGGATGCAACAGATAAAATAAGATCGTCTTTTTGAAGACCTGCATTTGCTGCAGGACTCCCTGTAACAACTTTTTCCACATGGACACGACCGGATGGCTCAAATATACCTTGGCCCAATAGAAATGCCGTAATTGCGACGGCAAGGAGAAAATTCATGGTCACGCCAGCTAATAGAATAGCCGCTCGCTCCTTTTTGCTTCGAGCCCAGAAGTATTGACTTTGATTTTGGATTTTGGATTTTGGATTTTGGTTCTGCTGGGCATCATCTTCGCCGGCAAGCTTCACAAATCCACCAATAGGAAGCCAGTTTATAGAGTAGATCGTTTTACCAATCTGCTTCCCCCAAATACGAGGAGGGAGTCCGAATCCGAATTCTTCGACATGGACACCGATCCATCTGGCAACTGTGTAGTGACCGAGCTCGTGGATAAAAACGAGTAGGCCGAGTATTGCTATAAAGATGATGGCAGTTATAAACATATACTTATCGCGTCAGAGCGTCAAGGCTTCAAAGCTTCAATGCGTCAGGGCGTCGGAGCCTCAAGGCGTCAGGGCGTCAGAGCGTTAGATTTGCATCAATTCCGCTTCTTTTTTGACTCCAAATCCGTCGATTTCCGCAACCATTTCGTCTGTCATTTTTTGGACCAACTTATCTCCATATTCCTGTTGATCTTCGGTGATTGATTTATCATCTGCGGCTTTCTTCAGATGCTTCATAGCATCGTGTCTGATTTGGCGAATCATAACGCGACCGGATTCGAGTTTGGCTTTGGCGAGCTTTATGTATTCTAGTCGCCTCTCTTGTGAGAGCGATGGGATAGTGATTCGGATAACTTCCCCATCTACAACCGGAGTCAGACCGCTATTTGCTTCAAGTACCCCTTTTTCGATTTCACTAATTGTAGAAGGGTCGTAGGGAGCAATGACGATGGTTTTTGCGTCCATGGTTGTGATGGTCGCCATTTCCAATATGCGAAGTTTTTGTGTGCCACCATAGGCAGCGACCGGAATATTTTCTACCAATGCAGGAGTCGCCCGTCCAGACCTGATGGATCCAAGATCCGTCATGGTGATCTCGACTGCCTTTTTCATATGCTCACGAGTGTTTGCAAGAATTGTGTCTACCATAATTGTATACAGTATTATGTATAGTGTATTTTGTATGTAGTTTTAAACTATCACAATACTCGATACAGTATACACAATACCCTATCTCTATTACAATTATGACTTTTCTCCGAGCGCCATCCTGTGGAATCGTGCAAGAGTGATGTTTTCCCCGAGCTTGCCGATCGTTGCCTTGATGAGCGCTTCGATGGTGAGTTTTGGATCACGCACGTACGCGCTTTCAAGAAGCTCTTTGACATCTTTTGGATTCATAGCTGCAACCTGAAGAG
>CAYHHA010000064.1:0-5371 GCA_964356315.1 uncultured Gammaproteobacteria bacterium | reverse complement strand
ACCTTACTACGTACTACTTACCCCTAACTACTAAGCTCTAATACTGTCTCCTCGCCTCCTCTAGGGTGTCCGTTTTATACGGCCATTTTTCCCATGAGGTATGCGTCAACTTCTTTCGAGCAGGAGCAAATAGTCGAATTATTGGGATAACGAGTAGGTATATAGCGGAATACGCAACTGTTGCGACAAACCCAAATACCGCATAATTTATCTCCTGAAGTGCATGATAGTATCGCTTTAGACGATTGGGGACCCTCATATTGGCCACAGTATACCACGAAGCCAAGTAAGGAGCCTACTTGAGGCCAAGAATCACACGAGCGGATGAGAGAGTTCCAGTAAGTGTACTCCCAGAAATACTTGCAATACCAAATTCCTGCACATCTCCCAATAACAGTGCTTTTGCCTGATCAGAGAGACTGGAAGAAACCAATAGCAATGAGGTCGGAACTTTCTTGGCGTTTCCAGTTGATACGATGGTATATCCTTTCGCTTTCAAAACGTCTGCAGTTTTTGCGGCTTTTCCGCTTATCCCTGAAGCATTTAATATTTCTATCGTGATATCCTTGACATTTACAGCGATCGTTGGAGTTGGCATTGGCGTTTCCACAACGACCACTACAGGAGGTTTTTCTGGAGATGCTTGTTTCATAGACGCCACATATAAGAGAAGAGAACTTATAACAATAAATCCTGCTACAACCATGCCAAAGCGATATTGGAATATATTTTTTTTATTGAGCTCCGGCTCAACAGCATCGCTCGCAAGCATGTCTTCAAGAGACACCTGTTCTTCTGAGGTGTGCTTTGGCTCTTCCAGTTTTCTAGTCGGCTCTTTTATCGTTTTTATAGCTGGTGTTACTGCTTCTGAAACCATTTCGGACATCTGATCATCCTCCATGGTGGCTATTTGCGCAGACACCGCAATATGTGGAGATTTTGAAAATGATGCTCGCTTCTTTTTTGTGGGCATATTTAACAAGATATAAGATTATGGATAATGGATCATAGATCATGGATCATAGATCATGGATCATGGATCATGGATCATGGATCTTAAATCTTAAATCTTAAATCCTAAATCTTAATTAGACACTTCCTGGCACGTCATCTCTACTATGTGCTGCAATAATTTCCTTCACCATAGCAACGACTTGCTTTGGATCGTGTTCACTCTTCACGATATATTTTATCGCACCCTTCATAAGTGCTGTTTCCGCATCTTTTTCCCCTGCAAGGTTTGTAAGCATAATGACAGGGATATGCTTCAGCTCAGGATCGGCCTTTATCTTTTCCAATACTTCTAGCCCATTCATCTTTGGCATCATGACGTCCAAAAGCACAACTATTGGCTTTAACGTTCTGGCCTTATCGAGTCCTTCCTGCCCATTTGAAGCGGTAGCTACCTCATACTTTTCAAAGGTAAATATCTTCTGATACATTCTCTGCATCAATGGATCATCTTCTACGATTAATAGTAATTTCGACATGGTTCGCCCCTTTCTTTAGGTATAGTACCGCGTTTATGTCTCCTGCACAATACGTGTGAGACACCGAATTTTAGTGAACCTGATAAATGATATATTTTGCAATATACAGCGCAGGAAATACTGACAAGAGCAAAAGTATTGTGGAGGAAATATAGGTAGCCTGAATCGCCTGAAAGAGTATCGCATACACATCGCCGACAGCGCGTCCAACATACATCATGCCAATTGGCGTATCTGTTACTGATGTAATGGGAATATATGATCCCAAATACTCTGTAGAATTAAACAGTGTTACCCCCTCATATTTTTTCCCGTTTATCAGTACGGTCTTTATAATTTCCTGATTCGTTTCTCGCATACCGACCAGCGCGTCTGCATTTCTCATAGAGGTGACAGAGAGCCTATCTCCGGCATAGAGCGCTCCTTCTAAATCCAAATCCTTCTTTATCTCTTGGGTGAGCGCGGTGTCGAGACTGTATGCTAACAACACAGATCCAATCATAGTATTTTCAAATCGTACCGGCACTCCCGCAAGCATATACATGACCGGCACAGCAACTCCTGAAACGGTTGTCATTTGGGCACTTTCAACACCTTGCTTTACCTGGGATAAGACGGAGTCATAGACCTTTGCATCGCTAAAAATATTTTCATTATCCGCCCTGGCAAGTGCATTTCCCATAGCATTCACCAAAAGAAGCCCTCGGATGCCACGACTCGCCGCATACTCCTGCATAATCAATCGAATATCTGCTTCTTTCGATCTCTCAATTGCAGTAATAAGCCGACTATCTGACGCGATAAACCGAGCATCTGCAAGTGCTTCTCTTTTTTTAGATTCGATGCTATAGGAAAACACCTTCACACTTTGCGATACTTGATGAGATATTTCCGTCATTAAACTACCGGTGAGATGAAACACAAAAAATGCGGTAATGATAAAGGTGACCACAGCGACACTTACTGTAGAAATAAACACTACCTGCATTTCAAAACTTTTGAGCAAATACCAAAACACCCAACGCATAAGGAAAAAAAATCCAACGAGAAGCACCACATGTTCAAGCCACCAAAACAAACCAAATGGAGCGATAAGACTGGCAAAATACACTGATCGAGTGCCTGCAAATATTCCCTGCATTGCATGTAATAATTCTGAAATAGTAATGATAAAAAATGAAACTGAAGGAAGAAGCAAGTGCCATTCTAGCCCCTCGGCAACATGGGTGTAGTACATCACCGCAACGCTCAAAGACCCGATTGGGAGCAGTGTCATAAAGGCATTGCGAAATGGGATGCTCACTGCGCCTATCAGCGCATGAACAGGTCTTTTTTGAATAGGATCATTTGGAAATGATAAAAAGATACACACGTATCCCGCGACCGGAACTATGTATTTTGCGATCGAAAGCACGTAGCCACTACCAATAACGTCAGCACCTGAGAGCGGTAACGATACCCCCTCTATAAGTGATCCAAGCGACAAGATAAACAATCCAATAATACGGAATTTTAAGTACGAATGTTGTTTTGTGTACGCATCAACGTACAACCAGCCTGCAGCAAAATATGCAACAGCTCCAAATAAATGCACCGCATAATGAAATTGAGAGCTATATAATTGATACCACATACTATTTTAACTGTACATCATTTTCATTATTTTTTACGATCTGCATTTCTGTAACTATTCCGTCTGCGGTTGAAGAAAGCTCTAATGGCCCAAAATGATAGTTTACTGATTCGGCAACACTCCCATCCGGATCCGCGACAATAGGGAAAGAAAAGCCTAATTCTTTTTTCCAAGCTTTCACATAATTTTCAGGCTCATATGGCACGACAACGACAATAGGTGGTCCTCCTGTAGCCTTCTGATTTTCCAAACGACTCAGATACGACATACTATCCGGCATCCATGTGTTTATAAGGATTACCTGGATCGCTTTGCCTGAGATCAGCTGGAGTAACTCTGGTGTTGCCACGGGATTTAGCGCAATAGGACTTGTTACTTCTTTGTTATTATCATCAGAACCAGATAGTGCATTCACTGGAATTTGTCGATGAAATGGGCTACAAAAAATTATGGTCCAAAAGGAGAAGCACCGAGCTTTCTCAAGATGGAACGGCACGGAAACAAATGTCGCATACGGGATATCAAAAACTTCTGAGTCGATGCTTCTATATCCGAAACCTGACGCCTGAAGTCTGTACGTTCCCTTAGGTAACAAGAAAGAATAACATGCATCGGAAGAAGCTTGCACAGGATTTATCTGATCAAAAGCAGAAGCATTCCACAACAGAAATCTCTGTTGAACCGTATCTTTAGTGAATACTGAAACCATGCTTTTTTCCTGACCATTCCCTGTTATACACGAAGGCTCTTGAATCTCAAATCTAAAAAGATCACTTGCAACTATTGGGTTTACGCCATCTGTCAATTCTACAGAGACTTCATAAACTGATGAAATGGTTGGAGAAAACGTCGCCTCCCACATATCGTACCGTGTTGAATGCTTCATCGCTAAACGATCCTTTTTTCCACCTGCTCTAGTGAGGATGAGCTCTGACGCCGTAACACCTCCCAACGTGGAGACGTAGATTGTGTATGCGTGGTTCTTCATACCAACCATATGTGACTTTGATACGGGGAGAAGCGGGATCGTGCCATGTGCAACCAATATCCCACCACTCTTTGGTGGGAGCCGATCAAGTATAAATGTTTTGGCGGGCGCAGTTGTACTATTCCCAACACTATCTGTTGCGCGAAGCATAAAAGAATACCTGCCTTCTCGATTTTCACTCCTGATATCTGTCTCAAATTCTACCCCATACTCTGTCACCTTACTTGGAAGAGCGGTCCATGTTTTTCCACTATCAAGAGAATATTCTATAGAAGCAATTCCAGATGGATCTATAACTGTGCCTCGAATAACTGGGATAGACGTCATAATTGGTGCAAATGCGGTTGAAAATAGGAGTTTTGGTCCTTCTGAATCCAAGACATACGACCGAGCTTCACTCATCCCTATGTTTCCAGCCGAATCTGTTGCTTTTATCTGGATACGATAGTTACCCGTGACGCGTGCATGTTTGGGGGTAAAGACTGCATCTATAGGGCGTGATGTGCTACTTCCTACCCCTGGTATTCGAATATATGCGCCATTGTTCACCGAGTAAAATACATTGGCAACGCCTCGTTCATCGCTTGCGGTAATATGCAAGGTGGGAATCGTACTATATCGAGATTGAGATACGGCATGAAGGATAATAATTGGCTCTATGGTGTCAGGCATTGGCGTTGGCGATGGTGTCGCTCCTGGTCCTGAAGTGGGAGTAGGCGTGATAGTCAGGGTCGCAGTCGGCTGTACATCACTGGTCACCAGAAATGATTCATATGAATTTGCCGTATTCCCTGATGCATCTGCGCTCTCAATACTAAAATAGTACGTTGTATCCTGCGAAAGTGCGGTTGCAGTCAACGAATGATTTCGAGTGAATGCTGTAGCCTCTTTTGTATAACCGTATGAATTTGTGGTGCCATACTGTAACGTGCCATTTGTTGCCTCATCTGTGGTCCAAGAGACGGCAAATGAAGTATCGGTAGTCGAAAGGGATACATTTGCAATATTCGGAGCTCTGATATCAGGAGCTTCTCCGGAAACGGTAAAATCAAGATCACCTGTTGCAGTATAAAAATTACTGCCATTAGTAACATCGGAAACCTGAACCACCCATGGCACTGCACTCATAGCAGAAGAACCTGATTCTACATCCACCCGAACATCCAATTTGTCACCCGGTGAAAGAGGTTGACCTGTTATCGTAAGGCTTGATTCATCTTGAGACATGCTCCAACCTGTCCCTCCACCGACAATCGTCAA
>CAYHHA010000063.1:0-5566 GCA_964356315.1 uncultured Gammaproteobacteria bacterium | reverse complement strand
AGAATCCACCAGAGTAGTAAAAGAAATTTTTCCAAAGTTTGCTTCCGAAGAAAAAGAAAAGAAAGCAGAGCCAATATGCACCAAGGGATAGTTAAATAATGGATGAGCCAATCAAATTCCCCATGCAGATTTCCGACTAAAAAGGTAAACGGATGCAAAATCCATTCTGAGAATGGGTAGACAAAGATCGTATTTTTTTGCGCTACAATATAGAAATATGGTGACAGTCGTAAAATGCTGTAGATGACCTGCGAAAGAATGTAGGACAAAATAGCTAAACCTGTCCATTGTAACAATCTAGATGCACGTTTAGATTTTTTCCAATCAAATAAGATAAGGGTAAGTGGCAATAGATATGCACTAAAAAAAGCGGATGTTTTATTTAACATTCCGACTCCCAATGTCATACCAAAAATAAGTGCTATATCAAGCCTAACGTACCGAACGAGTAAAACGGCGATAAATAGATTCCAGACTGACAAAGCCCCTACTAAAGAGTCATAGATAGCCAGTCTGTCATACATGAGAGTAAACGGTGACACCAAATACAACACACTTGAAAGTAACCCTATCCTTTTGCTTCGAAAAATTTCATATCCCAAAAAAAACATCCCAATCATACCGAATAATCCAGAAAATACGGAAACCATCCTTCCAGCCACCAAAGGATCCTTTATCACCTTTAAGGACGCCATAACAAACCAAGTGAATAATGGCTGTTTACCATCTGTTAAGGAAATATAGCGCCATGAAGCATCGTTCACTCCTATTTGAGACCATCTCAAATAGATAGCTTCATCGGTAAAAATCGGCAATGAGGTAATGTTTGCAGTCCGACTAACCAAATAGAATACAGATAATAAACATAGCCAAAATATCGAGCTTTTTAGTACAGCTAGGTATGCACGCATAGTTCGATTATACCCTACAATAGCTTCGAAAAACAAACGTTATGAAGATTTTGGATGTGATAAATGCGCTACACGATTCCTTACGATCATACAGATGGCTACAAACACTGAAATCACAATAGGAACACTCGTTGCCCACGATTTTAACATCGCAACAGGAGCATCCCAATTGCCGAGGTATAAAAAGGGTGCATACCGCAATAGCAATCCCATAGATACTCCTGACGAAATTAAAACAATACTTGGATATTCAGGAATCAGAGCAACAAATGGAATAATCCATATCCAATACCAACTTAATACTTCACGTTGAAAAAGAACTGCTGTCAGACCTACGAGCATTCCCAAAAGGGCATATTTTTTGTTCCACTTAAAGATGTACGCCGGAATTAAAAATATCGTCATTAATTTAAATGCAATGGATACCGCCAGCAATAACCAAGATGCCCATGCCTTAGCCCGCTGATACAGTACCGCTGACCAAATAGCCAATGCCATCATGACGATATCGTTATGAGGACTAATCATACATTCCACAATCACCAGTGGATTGAGTGCAAATATTGCCATGCCAGTAAGTGCCACATGTTCACCTCTATTTCGCAGGACCAAACCGATACCATAAACAGTGGCAATATATGCCAACAAAATATAAATTTTTAGATTAAAAAGTAGAAATACTAATTTTCCGAAGCCAAAAACATAGGGAACTAATGTGCTTATAATCCAAAGTGGCGTATATGCGCTTGGCAAATGTGTCCAATGCATGAAAGAAAGCCATGTATCTACTCCAGTGAATTCCAAAGGAATAACTACATACGGATTTTTGTGATAAATCACTACTGTTTTTGCAGTGAAAAGATAATTAAAAAAATCGTATGAAAATGCTGGGTATGCAAATAATCCTATTGCAGAAATTACTCCAATAATAACCCAAAAAATATTTGATGATAATTTCTTTTTATATGCCAAATAAACAGTGCGTCCATATAGAATAAACAATGTGGAGATAAGTCCGATGTAAATCGAAACAGAAATAGATCGCTGAAAAAACCCAATCTCTTGAAATTTTCGTTGAACATTTTGAATGACTCCGACGCTGGAAATCGTAAGTCCCAAATCTATTTGTGTATAGGAATAGAGAGTAAAAAGAATAATCGCTACCACATAAATGAGGATCAAAAAAGTATTACGAAGTCTCATACCGACCCCTCCACGCAAAAAAGCGTATGGTTAGTATGTCCATAACCCCCTGAATTGTATCTTTAACAGGATTCACTCGTCTGGTTTCTACATAATGCCATTCCACAGGAACCTCTTTGATACTATACTTTAAAATCTTGGCAACAAACAACACTTCTATATCAAATCCTGCTGTGACCATCGCGCCACTAACATGTTTCGAATTTCCGTAAATTGATAAACGGTCAATAATCTTAATTGCTGCCTCTCTTTTAAATGCTTTAAATCCACATTGGGTATCAGAGATTCCTTTTAAACCCAATACAACTGTTCGAAGAAGCATAAATCCTCTAGCCATAATTTTTCGAAGTGCAGGAGCACCCTCTCTTCTGCCTTGTCTAGATCCTATAACAACGTCAATCCCTTTATCAAACCATGGGAGAACTTTTTCTAATTCCTTCAGAGGTGTCGCTTGATCTAGATCTGAAAACAAAATAATTGAAGCGTTCGCACTTTTTAGACCAGTTACTACTGTCGCCGCTTTTCCTTGATGGGGATTTTTTATTAGTCGAAACCCTTTATTTTCTACCACGAATGATTCTATTAATGAGATGCTTGCATCAGATGATCCATCATCGACTACAACAACTTCCCACGAATATGTCTGATGTTCAAGATACCGTGCGACTTTCTCAAGCGCTCCTAATCGGATATTTTTCTCTTCATTATAGGAAGGAATTATGATAGATAAGTACAGTTCTTTCATATTACTTTTGTTCCTTATAATGGACCAATTTATATACTTTTACAACTGAGACATTCCATACCCCTGCGATTTCTGCTCTGCCAAATCCTGACACTTCCCAAAGTGAATGACCTAGGGGCTCGCAATTTGGATCTTCACAAACAATTAACAATTGATCAGTAACGGTTTTTCTATCCGGGTCTATAACCGCGTTTTCGATGGTAATTGGAGCAGAATTCCAAATTTCAAAAAAATATCTATATGCGTGATCTGAATTTCCGCCAGTGATAAGTGCGAAATTAAATGGCATACCGTTTGTTTGCTCCAGTACCGCTTGTGCAATAATTTTTGCTTGATTTAGCTGTCTATTCGGCTCATATATAAAGGGTCTTCCCTGCCAATTGAAAAAAAGAATCCCAAATACTATTGAACCCGCTATAAGTTTTCCAATTTTGTTATATGCCCATATTCTGGAAAGTGCTAAAGCGGACAAAATAAATGGAACGACAAAAAAGAGTCCAAAATAGTAATCGTAAATAGATTTTTTATACAGACCAAACATAAGAAGCACGGTGCATAGCCATAACCAAACAAGCTGAAGAACAATTTTTTGGCGTTTTGAGTAAACAGAATATTTATACAATAAAACAGGGAAAACGACCGAGGATAATGCGAATATCCACACTCCCATTGTCCAGATATTTTTTTGAGCTTGAGTAAGATTATCGAATATTCCCCCGTCCGGAATCCGTAGTATTAGTCTCCCAAAAATTCTGAAAAAAATATCTTTAATATTCCAAAGAAAATGCGACAGCGCAAAGCCAGTATCTTTCCCCTCTGTGATGAATCCAAAAATTCCTCGAAGGTTTGTAAACCCATGCCTAAACTCAAATGCTAAAAAGGGAGAAAATCCGACTAAAAACCCTGCAGCACACCAGAGACAATATTTAATAAAATTTTGCCGAAGATACAGCAATAACCATATAAACACGACGGGAAATATGAATAAAAAAGTATAATGAAGTTGTACTCCAATACCCAGCAATATTCCTATCCAGAATGCATTACATGCAGTCCTTTGCTCAAACAATCGCATACATTTGTACGCAACCATGAGGGAAAAAAATGGAACGATATTTGGATTCCATGAGGAGCGAGAGTACGCGATAACTACTGGTGATACCGCATACAGTGAGGATGCGGCGAGTCCAACAAACCTTCCGAAATATTCGTCTGCAAATTTATAAAGCAAGAAAATGGTCACAACACCAAAGAGTGCTACCATTATGGCTGGTCCTACAGGGTCCAATTTCCATAGCCAAAGAAACGGCAACATAAAATAATAATATATTGGCCCCATATAAAATCCGCCGACAGATGCTGTTGGCCCGAGGAGTGTCCATTTACCATCTACAATCATTCGCTTTACGACAAGCACATCTCTACCTTCATCGCCGAGAAATGTAAGGTAATCTGCGATTCTATATAGTCGTAAATATGAACCCAACAACAAAATGGATAGGATAGGAAACCAGCTCGTATAGATACGTCGAAGAAACGATATCATAAGTATATTATCGGCGCTTCCAGATGACTTTTGAGTACATTGTATAGTTCCAAATGAGGCCCAGAAATATACCCAACAAGTAGAACAGTCTATACTCTGACACACCATAGAAATGCGTCCCTATCTGCACACTCCCTGCTTGAAGAAGCATTGCACCCAAAGATGTTGTATTAAACTGCAAGAATTTTCGAAGACGGTTTTCTTTTCCAATTTTTCTATCTTTAAACGTCCATGAATTATTCAGTTTATAATTTGAAAGAATAGCAGCTTCAGCTCCTAAAATACTTCCCACAGTGGGATGTAGGCCAAATTTCACCAATATTTCCAATATAATCGTATTTATAATAAACCCAACTGAACCAACGACGAGAAACTTAGAAAAACTGTGCGAAAATATTTCTTTTAGACGGGAGGTCCATACATATAACATAACTTTTCTGATATATTCTGAAGGGACAATTTTTGAGCGACCAAACCGCCTATCAGTAAAATGAATTGGTACTTCACACACCTTTGCACCTAATAGCACTGATTTGTGAAGAAATGCAATCTGGAATACATATCCACTGTATTCTTCAACTTCTGTTCGTAGTTTTTCAAAATACACCTTCCTAAACGCTCTAAATCCACCGGTCCAATCATGGATAGATGGGACCCCAAGGCCGAATCGAACGATGGAATTTGCAGCAACGCTAAATATCTTTCGGTGTATCCCCCAATTGTCTGGAATTGAACCACCCTTTATATATCTGCATCCGATAACAAAATCTGCTCCTTTATTTAATGCGGTCAAGAATTTCGGTATAACCTTTGGATCATGCGATAAATCAGCATCCATCTGGAGAATAACTTCTGCATCCATCTTTTCAACTGCATACGTCATTCCGCGCAAAAGCGCTTTCCCTAATCCCTCTTTTGCGCCAGAAATCAGAGATACGTCTGAATATTTTTTTTGATATTCTAAAACGACATCACGAGTACCATCGGGAGAGGTATCATCGACTACCAAATAGGCTATAGAATATTCTTTCACGCTCCCCAAAATTTCATGAAGCATGTCGAGTAAACGTATAATGTTATCCCTTTCATTGTACGTAGGAAGTATGATGACCAATTTCATAAGGCTACCAGTCTTAGACTCTTTCGCGCCAATAGTTGAGG
>CAYHHA010000062.1:0-5579 GCA_964356315.1 uncultured Gammaproteobacteria bacterium | reverse complement strand
CTCGGTGATTCAAAGACCACGATAGACGTTTTGCCATCCAAATAGTGGAATGACCTGATAAAATCCTTACGCTGTGAAAAATCATCGGGATCGCCGATCATCAGAGTATTCGGGGTAGCAAAATCTTTTTGTTGATCAATACGCCTAAATTCAAATTTGTCATAGCGGTTTTCCTCCGCGCTCCAACTGCCGGACTTTGTCCCGCCCTGAGCCAAATATGTTGCTGGGTCATATTTGGTATAGTAAAGCATAAACGCATACGGCCATTGTAGCTTGGTGGAAACTATAATTTTATCGTAAGATCCTTTGACTGATTCTATATATGAAGACATTTCTTTATATGAGTATTGCCATAAGAAAGACCGCTCTACAGGTATATGCACCATGTACTGATGAAAGAAGATAAACCCCTCTCCAAAAATAGCAAAAACAATTAGTAAATTTAACGCATATTTAAAAATAATTCCTGATTGTCTGTTGGCATACTCTAAAATAGACGATAAACCCAACGCAACAAGAAAAGTAAGCCCGATGGACAGTCCGATCGTCCTTATGGCATGAGGAGCATCCCATGTCACGGAAGCAGGGAGAGGTGGGACAAGCACCCACAATAACACCACAGCGATCGTTGTTTTTCCCTGAGTTTTGAACAATATAAAGAGTCCTATAAATACGCATGGGAGCATCCATAAATACATAAGACCACTAAATATTGAACTTTCCTGTTTATGTCCTATACCAAAAAGTAGAAAATCTGCGGAAAAATGAGAGAGATACGCCCGCGATATAATTTGAAAGCCAGAAAAGATTGGTGAATCATGAATGATACGACGTGGGATATTAATCCCAAGCGTGCCATCGTAGGCCATCTCTTTTTCATTAATGTCCAATAGCTCACTGGAATGGGACAGAAAATTTGTTCCCGAAAATCTGATTGCAGCAGTCGGAGACATAAGATCGCGTATCAGAAATCCACCGACTAGTATGCCAGGAATCAAAATATACATCAGATTCTTTTTGGAACTGATGATGTCTTTTATATAAAAAATACACAGTGAAAATCCTATAAGCGGTGCAACTGCACGGAAGCTAAGATACGTGTAGGACGCGATACCAAACACGACCACTGACATAGATAATAGTTTAGAATTCTTTGCGATCCCCCGTAGAAACAGAATCATTGCAAGTATTGTGAGTGCCATAGCTACATTTGCTTCTGATGCCATACGGGAAAACATAATATTCCACGGTGTGATCGCTGTAACAAATGCGGCAACAAGAGCCGTCTCTTTACGTTTGAATAATTCGATGGACAGAAGATATATGAGGTAAATAGTGAATATGCCAAACAATAACGAAGGCAGTCTGATAGATGTATCGTTGTATCCAAATAGTTTTATGGATGCCACAGTCATATAGATATACACCGGCATTTTATAGTCATCTAGAGATCTGAAGTACACAGGCATTGTAGTTCCAAATTCATCCTTACCGGTTTTTAGGATCGAATAGGCATTATATCCGATGGATACTTCATCCCAATTCATGGACGGTGGATTTTGATTAAAATGATACATGCGGAAAAAAATGCCGACGACAAGGATACACAAAAGGATTGCATGCGAGTTTATAAACCGCATGAATGAGTATTTAATTTGCCTGTTCATATCTCTCAATCATTCCAAAGCTCAGTTGCTTTATAAATTGCATCTGGGTCCACCCGGATCCATTTGTCGCTTGCTAAATCCGCACTAGACGATGATGTCAAATCAAAAAGCTGGAAAGAAGCCGTTGCAATAGCAGGATATGACAATATCATAGGATTTTTCTGTGAACTGATGCCTATTTTTCTCCCCAATGGAGAGGACAACATTTGTTCATCTAGATATAACACAACAGGCACAGATAATCCAGATGTTTCATAGTTCCAATCGTACAGTGAAAATAATTCATTCGGATATAACTTTTTAAGCTCGCTTCTTACATTTTTAGAATATAACGCAGTCGTGTTTATCGTTGGCTTCAACTCTTGTACGGTTGACCGTATGGTCAATATAACGATACCCAAAAGTAGCGCTATTCCGATAAATTTTCGCATGATCATAATTTTATATACTATCCATGATGTAAGAAGGAGCACAAAAGGATGCGTGAACACAATAAAACTCGAAAATAGTGGAGTTCGCGTGTAGCGAACTAATATGATCATTCCTCCGAGCCCGGCAAGGAGAATCATCCATTCTTTTTTCAAGGATTTTTTCATATACTCTTTTACCAAAACGTAAGCACCAATAAACCAGATGAGAATGACGTTTACATACGATCCGCCAATAATATGCGCCCATTCTTTTGGCCAAAAAATAGACACATAGGTAAGCCAACGTCTCCCAAGTACGTCCATGGAAATATTCTTTTGATCAATCATGTAGTATCGAATCATATTGCGAACATTTACAAACTGATGATTCATGTCATAGATAAGTATTGGCAGAATAGGTAGCACCATACCGGAAAATGTTGCCAAGGCAATTCTTATACTCATCTTTCTTGCAACAATCAGTGTAACCACTAGCACAATCCCGAGGGCAACTCCTTGCAAGTGAATAGATGCGGCAAGCGCGGTAAAAAACCCAACAAAGAACGCTGAAAGGGGCCGTTTCTTCCTAACATGCCATATTGCTGAAACAACGAGCAGGAAAGACGCTATAGCAATGGGCGTTTGGTTGGTGAGATTGCTCGACTGCGCCACTTGGGCTGTTGATATAGCGGTAAAAAATGCAGTGAGCAAACCAAAATTTCTACCCTCTATCGATTCGCCTAATTTTCCCATGCCAATAATCAACAGTACATATAAAGTTGTCAGAAAGAACCACGGAGAAATAATTGATGAAAAATTGAATATACTTCCGAACATGATAATCCAGTACCACGTTCCGGATGTCTGAAATGGTCCTGCCGAGGAAAATGGGCCCAAGAGAGGCAATTGATGCGACACTACCGCTTGCCTTGCAACCACTGCATCGTGCGCTTGGTCATACGCTAAACCAAATCGCTCACTATAATTCCAAAATCGTAGGATCGTTCCAAAAAGTGTGATGGAAAACAATAGAAGAATAAAAACTCGTTTTGACATGATAAATGCTATAACACAGCCAAGTCAGAATCATTTCGTTTCCAATGCTTTTTTTGATTGATGCGAGCGAGCAGAATTTTTGGAAGTCGCAACATAGCATGTAGGTATCCTTGAAGCATCAATGTATCACCGGATATAACTGTCTGAATTAATCTGATAGGTGTCCAGAATATATGAGATAGAACAATAGAAAGATCTGATGCATTTTTCCAGATAAATATAAACTGGTTACGATACACTATACGTTTTACATCGACAGGGGTAAATTCGCGTTTGATTTTACCTTCCTCATGATAGTGATTCACGACACTCTTGGGTTCAAAAACGATCTCCCATCCGACTTTACGGGCTCGGTAAGATAAATCGATATCCTCCCAGTAAAACGGATTATAGAGCACATCCATACCATCCAATATGTTCCACATAGACCTTCGAAATGCTCCGCTTCCGCCTGACACCCATGCTGTTGTCGTACCATCTACCTCACCCTTGCTGTGTACATAAAATCCCTTGATCCATCGAGCTAGCCCCCGTCCACGAAGGACCACGCCCGAAGCTTCAGGGCTTTTTTCTAAACAACCCACCGCAAATATGTTCTGATTTTCAAAGTGAGTGAGAAGCGGTTTTAAAAAATCTTTTTCAGGTTCGACATCGGTGTTTAAAAGTATAACGATATCCCCTGTTGCCCTAGCGACTCCTGCGTTTACATTTGCAGCAAAGCCTTCTCTTTTGGATCTCTCAACTACCTTGACCTTAGGGAAATTCTTTCGAAGATATTCCACAGATCCGTCAGAGGACATGTCATCGGCCACTACGATTTCAGCGCCTGGTGCATTGTCGATCACTTTCTGCAAATGCTTTTCCATGAGATAGACACCGTTCCAATTTGGGATAACTATGGAGACCGTGAATTTTGACTCCTTTTTCATCATATGCCTATTATCTCATGCTTGTATGTAAAAAATAAAGTAAAATACGAGTATGGCCGAAAAAAGTAAATTCAAGGCAAAAACAGCAGTGACACAGAAACCTTCTTCATATACGTATCTGATAGTTCTCGGGCTGATATTTCTGGCACATCTGTTTTTCCGTTTCTATAACCTCGAAAAGTGGGCATCTTTTAATTGGGATCAGGTGGATAATGCGTGGGCAGCGGCAAAAATCCTGATTGCACATAAATATCCACTGGTAGGTATGGTAGCCAAACAAAACAGTGGCATGTATATTGGCCCTCTCTACTATTATCTTGTTGCTTTCGTATATAAACTGACGGATATGCATCCGATTGCTGCGCCTATTCTTGCCGCAGTCACTTCCCTGCTCAGTTTCGGCGTAGTTTTTACAGTCACAAAAAAACTTTTTTCTCCATGGGTCGGTGTATGGGCATCCGCTATCTATACATTTTCCGCTTATATCACTGGAGCGGAACGGTCACAGTGGCCGGTGAATTTCCTCCCCGCTTTTTCACTGCTCATTTTATACAATCTATATAAACTGCTCACTGACCATCCGAAATACAGTATCTACCTTGCTATTGTCATGGGATTGTTTTTCCATATCCACTTTACGGCGATTTTTTATCCAATGATTGTGCTGTGCACGTTCCCCTTTTTGAAATGGGATAAAGAGCATCTGAAGTACTATGGAGTATCACTTGTGATATTTTTCCTATTTTTTGTCCCGCAGATTGTGTATTACACACAAGAGGCGCATACGAAAAGTATTAGTAACTACTCCGGATATTTCAATACGTACTATCACGGATTCCATGCACGCCGAGTATTACAATTGGCTTTTGATGCGTTTATAAAATTCCAATCAATTCTCGAAATACCATACAAACAACTTCGATATGGTATTTTTTTCTACATACCAGTATTTTATCTTCTATATTTGTGGAAAAATATCACGAGAAACAAGATTATGCTTTGTTACCTTATTGCGCTATGGATTATAGTCCCGTGGTTTGTGTTTTCCACATATAAAGGAGAACTGACGGATTATTATTTCTCGTCGACTCTATATGTGGCAATAATGATTCTTGCATGGTTGAGCCATTCACTTTGGATGAAGAAATTTATAGTACTGCGATTCGCACTTGTGTTGTTCTGGGGATACTTTGCAGTAGCCAACTACTACCAGTTTACGGGAAGCGATGACAAACAGGATTTCAAAAAGAATTTTATATTTGCTATGCAGGAAGCAGAAGCAAGTCGATACTATAACTACGCCGACGGCGACCCAAAGTCATACATGTACTATTACCACATGTATAAACTCAAAAAACCTTTGCCGTATAAATTGTAATGCTATTTGAATATTCCAAATAGAGGATATAATCCCCACGGACTCATCATATACAACGTATTAAATAGTACCCCAAGAAATATCAAAATCTTTTCTTTTGCTACTAATTTGGAATGAAGAGATTGAAGCAATAGCACAA
>CAYHHA010000061.1:0-5825 GCA_964356315.1 uncultured Gammaproteobacteria bacterium | reverse complement strand
ATACGAGGAAAGGGTTTTTTCCGATACAGTATCGGGATTATCGAATAGCCCGCCGTCGTCCGCCTTTGGCGAGACTTTGGCGAGCCGAGTCTGCGGGTACCCTTTGGTAGCACTCTCTACCATGATCTTTTTTGCCAAACCGTTTCCGTAAGGAGATGAACAAAGCGGAAGAATTGAGTTACTCCCCTATTTTTATACAACATAATAACCAATAATCAATAAACAATAATCAAAAGATTTTTGCTGTTTGTTTTTTGATACTTGAACATTGGATTTTTCTCCAAAGGAGTTTATATGTGTGGAATATTTGCATTTGTGGGATCCAAAACTATCGCGACAACATCCGTACTTCGGGGACTTAAGAGTCTGGAATATAGAGGATATGACAGCTGGGGAATTGCGGCAGTGCCGGAGGAAAAAGAGACAGGAGACAAGGGACAAGGGACAGGAAAAATAGTGGTGAAAAAAAAGACGGGAAAGATCGGTGAAGCAACCGTTTCTGATATGCCATCCAGCTCCATAGCCTTTGGCCATACTCGCTGGGCAACGCATGGCGGTGTTACGGATATAAACGCGCATCCTCATTTGGACTGCACTGGAACTATTGCGATTATTCACAACGGCATCGTAGAAAATTATCAGGCACTCAAAGAAAAACTGCTCAAAAAAGGGCATATCTTCAAATCGGATACGGATACCGAAGTTGCCGTGCACCTTATCGAGGAGTATGCAAAAACTATGCTTTTTTCCAAAGCCGTGCAAAAAGCATTTATGGATATGGAAGGACTCAACGCATTCATCGTCATGAATACGAAAAGTAAACAATTTATCGCGGTGCGAAATGGATCTCCACTTGTGGTCGGATTTAATGACGGAGAAAATTACCTGGCTAGTGATGCGTCTGCCCTGCTCCCCCACACTCGGCAGGTGCATTATCTGGAAGATGATGAAATGGCCATCGTAAGCATAAAAGGGGTTATGATTTTTAACGCCAGAACTGGCGACCGGATACAGCCAAAAAAGCAAATGTTGACCTGGTCTATCGCTCAGGTGGAAAAAGGGAAATA
The DNA here is from genome assembly GCA_964356315.1 of uncultured Gammaproteobacteria bacterium. Lineage (GTDB taxonomy): Bacteria > Patescibacteriota > Microgenomatia > UBA10105 > UBA927 > CAYGFH01. The sequence goes on along the minus strand of CAYHHA010000061.1, from coordinate 4,758 downwards.
TCCTTACTTTATGCTCAAAGAAATTCATGAGCAACCGGGAATCGTTGCTGATATCGCGGGAGACGGGGCTGATCGAGCAGTCGAGCTTTCTGGACTCATAAAGAAAGCCGACGAAATTTACATGATCGGTTGCGGAACTGCGGCTCACGCGTGTATGGCAGGCGCTGATCTGGTGGCAAAAATTGCTGATCATCGGGTAAATTGGTGTATAGGAAGTGAGTTTGATTATGAAGCAAATTATTTGACGAAAAAGAGTGTCGTGTTTGCTCTTTCTCAATCAGGAGAGACCATGGATACGCTCGAAGCGGTCAGAAAAGCACGAAATAAAGGCGCGAAAATAGTTTCTATTGTCAATACTGTGGGCTCAACTTTGTACCGGGAATCGGATTATCAACTCCTTTTGGGAGCAGGGGTCGAAAAAGGGGTCGCCTCTACGAAAGCGTTCACAGCAAAAATTGCTCACACAATGCTGTTGGCACATGCAGTGGCAGGTAAAGTAAAAGATGGACAGGCAGTGCTCACAAAAGCAGCGCGAATCTGCAAGGAAATACTGTCTCCAGCGAGTGTTGCAAATATAAAAAAACTCGCGCATCTGATCCACAAAAAAGAGCACATCTATGTGATTGGGCGGGGCCTTAGCTACCCGACCGCTCTTGAAGCGGCACTGAAGATTAAGGAAATTTCCTATATCCACGCGGAAGGATTTGCGGCGGGAGAGCTAAAACACGGCGTTATAGCGCTTATTGAGAAAGGGACCCCGTGTCTCGCATTTCTCCCGAATGATGATACCTATGGAGCAAACCTAGCTGGAGCTATGGAGATGAAAGCTCGCGGAGGATTTATCATCGGGGTATCGTACAAAAAAAGCGAAATCTTTGATTACTACTTACCAGTTAAAGATGCTGGTGATGCGACGATAATTCCAAACGTGATGATTGGACAACTACTCGCCTACTATCTCACGATAGAGCGAGGATTTGATCCTGATATGCCCCGAAACCTAGCTAAAAGTGTTACTGTAAAGTAATATTCAAGGTTCGGGGTAAACCACGGAATCTGGCGAAGAGTATGACGGTGAAATAAAGTTCATCTTGTCATTCCCGACCTGATCGGGAATCTGGTTTTGGATCCCAGCCTGCGCGGTGATGACAACTGGAGTTACAGTGCGGATGCGGCTTTGGAGAGAGCATCAAGCTCTGATTGGCCACCATCATCGTAGGTCCTTTTGAGCTCGTTTGAGAGATCTGTGGCGGTTTTGGGAGTTGGCGACGGAGTCGGATCCTTCACACCAAATAGATTTCCTAAAAATGTTGACGGTTTTGACACGGTTTCGTTTGTGACAGCATTTGGAAATTCTGATGATTTTTGAGAAGTCTGTACAACTTCTTTTTGGGTCGGAGCAACTGTTTTTAGGACCATCGCTACCGCCACAATCACTAAGACAGCAAACAGAGGGATGATAATAAACAAAGGAGTTTTTTTCATATTATTTCACTACGGCCTCCGGAACCGGCTCGCCCAATAATTTTGCTCGCTCAATAATCATTTTACTGACTGCGGTTCGCGCATTTTTTAGTAATCCCTGCGCTGTTTTCATATCTGATTCGACTGCTTGTCGCACTTTTTGGACGTCTGATTTAACAGTCTCTTCTGAAGAAACAGCAACGACAAATTGCTTTGTAGAAAGTGTTTCAAGCATATCTTTGGCGGTATTTATTGCACTGAGCGCAGATTCTGACGCAACATCAAAATTTGTCGCATCTTTTCCTATAGCTCTTTCTGACACTTGTATTCTATTGAGAGAAACAATCTCTGCCATCTTTGTCACATGACCCGTCATGACGTTTAATCGCTTTGTCACAAATTCTGCTATCTTGGTCTGAATATCTTCAACCTTTTCTTTCTTTCCCTGATTTTTAAATGTTTCCATTTTGTCTTTAAACACCTGCATCTTTGCTTCCCGATCTGTTTTGGCTTGTTCGAGTTTTACTTTCATCGTTTCTATGAACGCCTCTCGTTCTTCCTCCACGTGAATACGGAACTCTGCGGCATCAGTTGATCGTTTCGCTCTATCATTTTTCTTTGTATCTATAAATTCTGCTTTTAGGGCTTCTCTTTTTTCCTTATATTTTGCTTCAGTAGCTTTTCTCATACTCTCGAGTTCAGTTTTTCGTTTTTCCATTTCTTTTTTATACATCGCTCGCCTCTCTGGCGATACATTTGATGGAATCCCATCGATCATATGAGGTGTTCCTGTAGGGTTTATATGAGTTTCATTTTCTGCACTTGTTGAGGAAGCGCCTGTGGCTCCACTTGAACCAGATGTGCCAGATGTGCCAGATGTGCCAGATGTGCCAGATGATGAATTCGAATCGCCAGAATGATTTCCTCCGCTCCCACTATTACCTCCACCACTTGACCCAGATTGTGATTGTTCTGTGTTGTCACCTTTCACCATGGGTGGAGAAATAGGAGATTGAAGACCTAGCCCCAACATAACGATTCCGAATAAGTGATCTAACATACATTTAGTATGTAATTATATCCCTTGTATTGTCAAGCAACAAAATTACCTCACAGTGTCGATATGCTACTTTTTAAAGCATCTTTCGCTCCGACATCACCATCATCAGCATCCCGTAGATCCTTAAGCACTTTCATGAACTCAACGCCGGTAGACAGAGGCCTTTTGGACGCCGAATTCGTTGATAAATTCCCTAAAGAAGTAAACGGGTTGGATGATTTCTGTTGCTCTGCAGCATTAGGAAATTCTGAAGACTTTTTTATGGACTGGATCTCTATCTTTGTTTTCTGCATGTTCTTCACCATAACCGTTACCCCAGCGGTAATGCCGATAATGGAAGCTAGCAACAATAGGTATAACAGTAAATGCTTCATATTAATCTATGACTTGCATAGGATTAATCGATTCTTCCAGTACAATAGTACGGTACCATATCACGCCACTTACTGCATTTCTCGCGTATTTAAGTGTTGATTCTGCTGACTGGATATCCTTTAACATAGTATCAACGGTATTATTTACATCTTTTTTAGCATTTATCTCTGATGAGAGAGAGATAACAGGGCTTTGTAAAACCAATCTTAATACTGATTGCTTTACGGCTAAAATCATATTCATTGCCCTATGGGTTTCCTCATCGAATAATTTCGTATCTCTTCCATTTGCAAGCTTTGAAACTTGCTCTTTATTTATTGCAATGATTTCCGTAAGCGTATCGATCTGCTGTGAAATAGCAGTAATTCTTTTTGAAACAAGAGTAAGTATTTTGACTTGAATCTCTTCTATTTTTGCTTTTTTGGACCTGTCTTTAAATTGTGACAATTTTTTAGATAATGCAATTGTCTTATATTCTCTAACTAGTGTTGACATTGATTTCAACTTATTCGATAAATCCGTATATACATCATTCTCTGCAGTCATATCATTTTGAAAACCCTCGCCCCCATTTCGTACTGCTTGATATTCATTCTTTGAGGCAGAAAAGTGTGCTATAAGCGTATCTGTTTTTTCAGCATATTGACCCTCAAGTAGTTCAATTATAATAGCTAAGGAATCTATCTCTTTGATGATTTCGCTTTCATTTTTAGGCTTTGCAGGCACTTGTAATGTTGCAGAGATGCTACTTTGTGAATTTTCAACACCAAGAATAGATGGCGGGGTGGAAACTGATTTTATTCCCATTCCTAATAAAAATAGACCGAACAATTGATCCAACATACACTATTTAGTATGAAGATCGAGACCGTGTCATGTCAAGCAGATTGCTAATACGCGCCGAGATATTGAATAACTTTGGAGGCAAGCTCTGTGCCAGACTGGAGCGATTTCTGTGGGTCACGAGTCGCAAGATAGGTGGTGACGAATGCAGCTAGAAATGCATCACCTGCTCCAGTGGTATCTACGACTTTCACCTTTGGCGCTATTTGAACAAATGATTCTGATCCAGAATAAAGAATCGCACCATGCGATCCAAGAGTGATAAGCATCTTCGTAGGAGTGTGCTTTGCCATAGATTTTATTGTATTGATAAGCCCCTCATCTGTGTCTTTATCCAAACCAAATACACAGAAATCGGCAAAGGGCAGTACCTCATCTACAATCGACAGATCCCGATGAAACTCTTTAAGATCTCCGAAATTTATGATAACTAACGGAGGGTTTGGAACATTCTTTTTAACGAGTGCAAGTTCTGCCAGTACATGCGCAAACTGTGGATATATGGTTACAACCACCGCATCCATATCAAGAAGATAATTTATGTCTTTGGGTCTGAGATGGTAGTTTGCTAGAGTACCCGGATCCCACACACCATAGGACCGATCCCCTTTTTCATTTATGTTTATTTCTATTGATGAGGTGTTTCCATGCTTGATTTGCAGATGCGTTTTACTAATATGTTCTTTTTTGAGTTTTTTGATCATTTCCTTTCCAGGATTATCCGTTCCCACCGTCGTAACTACACACGATTTGGCTCCTAGTTTCCGAGCCCAAATTGCTCCGTTTAGTGCGGCTCCTCCAAGGCGAATGTCCCCTGACTGTACATATTTATCTATCGTAAGATCTCCGATAAAGGCAATGCGGGATTGTTGCTTCATGAGGATGATTGTAAAGCCTGTGGAAAAAAATGCAATAAAAGACTTTATACAACAAGTATTTTTGCATCCAGATGTAAAAACATCACATTTGCCAATCGGCTAATAATAACCTATAATTATTTAATGGGTAGTGAAAAT
>CAYHHA010000060.1:0-5919 GCA_964356315.1 uncultured Gammaproteobacteria bacterium | reverse complement strand
AATGTGACTAATTTCTCCATATGCACTCGCATTATAGTCCTAGTGAATCAACAAGAGCAATTTCTATATAATCCGAGTCTAGATTCATCTGATCTTGGATAAAAAATGATTGACTCGTGCCATCGTGTCTGCTACATTCACCATGAAGACGAAGAAATGTATTAATGCTGGCTGGTGAATACATTGAAGTTTGAAGCTGATTTTTAACCTGTCCTATAAATCCCCGCATTTCTACGGCAGAAACGATAATTGATGATCACTGTTTTTGATATATTCCCGATGTGTCTATCTATTTCACACCCGGTGTGTGTAAATCTATTTCACACCCGGTGTGTGTAACCCGGTGTGTGTAATATTTGTATTTTATCCATCATCTTACACCTTTCGGTATCTGGTGGTTGCTCCTTGGCCAATCCGACTCACCATCTTTAGATCCAATAATTTATTTATAACCTGATTAATTGTGGGCCTCGGGACACCCGTTTCCTTTGATATTTCCCTTGGCGTTGTTTCCGCAACTTTTTGTAGGTAATTCCACACAAGAAGTTGTTTTGGGGATAAAAGTGTTTCTATGTTCGTGTTGGTAAGTAACTGCATCGCCATTTGGGATTGTGTCAAACATATATCCAAAAAGAAATTGATCCATGGCGAGAGATCGGGTAGTTCAGTTCGTAACGTTTTTTGACTCTTTCGCAGTGTCAAATAATAGTCTGGTTTATTATCTTCAACAAGTTTTTCGTGTGATACATACGGCACGTATGCATATCCCTGTTTCAAAAGTAAGAGATTCGTTACTATTCTGGACAATCGACCATTACCATCTTCAAATGGATGAATATTCAAAAACTCGACAAGAAAGTTTGCGATTATCAAAAGAGGATGATATGAATGTTGATCGAGCGCCTTTTTTGTCCAGTCCACGAGTTCGTACATTTCTGTGGGCGTTAAATATGCTTTGGTTGTTTCAAAAAGAATTCCAACCGAATCGCCTGCCTCATTAATCATTTGTACAGTATTTTCTTTTTTCTTATACTCGCCTCTATGTTCAGTATCTTTTTCTGTATATTTCAACAGCTCCTTATGGAAGTGTTTTATAAGATTTTCATTAAATATAAGCGACTCCCAAGAGTCGAACACATTTTGCAGAAGTTCATAATACCCATGAACCTCTTGTTCATCACGATTGCCAAATTTCTGGATAGATATACCCCGGAGCATTCTTTCAATGTCCTCATCCGATAACTTTGACCCCTCGATTCGGGTAGAAGCACCGGTTGAAGTGATGAGTACGGATAGTTTTAACCGACCTAGAACTTGAGGGCTAAGTTTTGTGCTTCCTTCCCATTTACCTTTGATGGCCTCAATCTGTGTAATCTTTAGCCAGATGTCCTGAGATACATTTTGCAAACGAGCATCGAATGTATTATTCATATATATAAGATTATATAGGATTATATAAGGTTGTCAAGTTGAGTGCTAGTGTTATGTACAGATATTTTACATATACTGAACTGACTGAAGAAGCTGAAGGGAATATAGTGAATGCATAAGATTTATATGCGTTGAATACTAAAAAAATGAACTTGATATACTGATTATCGTGGCCACCAGTAGAGTTTGTGGTCGATCATTGTATTGATACAATATATACAATAGGATTGTATTAAACACGAAAGGTCAGTATGACAATAAAAGTTACTGCGAATGAAGTTAAAAATAAATTCTCCGAGATGATTAACACCGTTAATCTTGATAATAATGCCCTGATCATTACACGGTTTGGCAAGCCACATGCTGTTCTTTTGGGATATCAGGAGTATGAAAGATTGATGAACCCAATGACACGGTTTTCACAAAATGAATGGGACAATGGATTTTCTACAATCGATACGATTCGTGCAAAAGCCAAAAATGTGCAAACGCAACAGATCGCACAAAATGTCGCCACTGCTGTGAGAGAAGTGCGAAATAAACAGTAATAGTTGATACAATCCACATCATTTGACACCAATGATATAGTTTGAAATGCTTTGTGTGTTCTTTATGATTGTAGAAAGTAACTGAACGTATTCAGAGTGGAAGTATATACCGAGGCTACGTATACATGTATCTGTGACATCCCCACATTTCTCCAGAAAAAATAGATGTTACGCTGAAATCAGCTTTTGAATTTGCTGTTTCAGAGAAGGAATATCTTTTTCAATAATTTTCCACACTAGTTGAGGATCGATCGCAAAATATTCATGAATTAACACGTTTCGAAAGTCACTGACTTTTCTCCAGGGAATTTCGGGATGTGTGTTTTTAAATTCTGTTGATAATTGAGTTGCAGCTTCACCAATAATTTCTAAATGTCTGGTGAGCGCAGCCTGATCCCAAGGGCTCTGTAAGAATTCGTGATACGTATGATTTGCGCCATACGATTCTACTGCAAGTATGGCATCACGTATGTGGAGAATATATGCGTCTTCACGTGGTTTCATAAAACACCTTTTCATTTGATAAAATACTTTCTTTCAAGTATTTACTCATCCCATTATAACTGACAAGGTCAACGGTAATACCGATCGCATCTTCAATGTCCTGTTTGAGCCCGATAAAATCCATAAGCGACATGCCGTCAGCAGGCTGTACAAGGATATCAAGATCACTTTTTCCGGAAACGTATTTCCCGTCAACAATGGATCCGAAAAAAGCAGCCTTCGGAACACTATAGCGTTTTAGTATAGGAACAATTTGATTGGAATATTGTGCGGTATCTATCATATACGTATATTGTATTCTACAAATCACTAAATACGCAAATTCTGGTAACAGACCTGCGAGGAATGCTACCTCGGAGTATGCATTTCGCACCAATAATTGCGAAAGTTCTTCCTGACAAAAAGCGATGAATAAATTTATGGGAAAACCAGTATTACCTATAAGGATTACTTGATAAAGAACATATCATAGAAATTTAGAATACGTATATAAATAAATATCCCATCTGGACAGTCAAGTTTACCCCTGCTTCAGAACATTCTGTAGAAATGCTTGCTTTTTCTGCTAAATCCTCGGCTTCCTCCTCCAGAAGCGATAATTGAACGGTAGTCTTCTTGCGTATTGTAAACACTTAGTGGTATGTGTTTCTCTGCTGGCGCACAGGATGAGTATTTCTGTGCATTGCTGTAATAGCTTCTCAGAATTGTCGTATAATACTTCAAATGTTATTTGATTCTCTCTCATTTCTAATCTTCTTTCCTGTCGTGACAATTTTGTACTACATGTGTCCGTCCTCAGGGAGATGGCTTTTGCTTCTTCTGGCAAGCTGTTTTTTCTATATGGTATTTATACCTAAGTATATTTTTATTCTAGCGTTTCTTATTTGCGTAGATTATTTTATGGGAATGTTCATAGAAAAGGCAAAAGGACCCAGAAAAAAATTCTTTTTCATTATCAGCATATTGTCTAATATCGGCATTCTTTGCTTTTATAAATATGTTGATTTCTTTAATTCCAGTCTGGCACAGTTTTCTGTATTTTTAGGTTTTAACTACCAGGCGCAATTGTTGCATCTGATATTACCTATAGGATTATCGTTTCATACATTTCAAAGTCTCAGTTACATATTTGAAGTGTATAAAGGTCGTCAAAAAGCTGAACGAAAATTTGGAATTTATGCGCTGTATGTCATGTTTTATCCCCAACTCGTCGCGGGTCCAATAGAAAAACCTCAGGATATGCTCCCACAACTTTCTATTCCTAGAGAATACTCTGACAGTAATGTATCTATAGGATTGCAACGAATACTATTCGGATTATTTAAAAAAATGATTATCGCAGACCGTCTGGCAATTCTAGTCAATCAGGTATATGGGCAACCTCATTTTTACGTCGGATTTCCTCTTATTCTTGCAACGATTGCATTCGCAATTCAAATATATTGTGACTTTTCAGGCTATTCAGACATTGCGATCGGATGCGCTCGGGTTATGGGATTTACACTACGAGAAAATTTTAGTTATCCCTATCTGGCTCGTTCTATACAAGACTTCTGGAGGCGCTGGCACATGTCTCTTTATTCATGGTTTCAAAGCTATGTCTATATACCACTTGGTGGAAATAGGCGAGGAGTACTGATTCAAATTCGAAATATACTTATAGTCTTTGTTTTGACAGGGCTTTGGCATGGGGCTAAGTGGACGTATATACTTTGGGGAGCTATTCACGGGATGTATATCTTAACAAGCTTATTGGTAGAAACCTATATATATCCACATTTGAAGCTTCAAAGAAATACACTCAGAAGCATCGTTGTTACCTATGTTCAGACGGTACTCACCTTCTGTCTCGTTTGTTTCGCTTGGATATTTTTCCGCTCCTCGACTGTATCTGATGCTATCTATATTGTCTCTCATATGTCACTCGGTCTTGGGAGTTTGATCAGAGTGTTGCTATCGGGTGATTTTACGATGTTTTCAGCATTGGCATTTTATCAGGGACCCGGATTGGGGCTTTCTTCGACTCAAATTGGTATTGCGATTCTGGCAATTTTGATAATGGAAATATATCATTATCTTCAAAGAACCAGTATGATTGCAAATCTGCACTCTAGTGTTCGATGGGGAATATATCTACTATTGGCACTTATGATTTTAAATCTAGGGCCTTCTGATCAGGTTCCGTTTATTTATTTTCAATTTTGATATGAAATATTTGGTTTTGGGTAAAATATTTGTATTTGCTGTACTGATTTATTTGGGACAGCTTTGCATAATCCATTTTTTCCCGATCGTCCCACCCCCCTCCGTTCTTCTAGTCAACAAGTATCATTCCGCTGATGTAGATACGATTTTTTTTGGTGACAGCACACTTTTTTATACTAGTGTAAATGACACGGATACAAGAGATATTCCTACCATGCTGAATGATCTATTTGACGGTACGCATTCTGTGGGTTCTATGATGAACGCAGCCTGGAATCCAGATGTTTATTTGGGATATAGCAAACATATGCAATCGGAAAAGTACATTCCGAAGAATGTGATAATTTCTATAAATTTGCATTCGTTTTCAATTCCATATGATTTACGTCCATCATATCAATTCACAGATGACACTATGTATTTTCGGTACTACAACACTCCACTTTTTCCATATTTGAACATCCTACGCAATCTAGCCAGTGCAGATGTCAACCAAAAATATTCGCTTTTGTATGAATACTCAGATGTGTATGATGAAGATAACTTCGTAGGAATTTCTCATGCATTTGAAACAATTCCAGATACTGTCCCTTATCCTGAGCGTTTCAAAAATATGATCATATTCTATTATATGGCTTCCTTGCGATCGGACCACAGAAAATTGATTTCATTGAAAAATATTGCCAAAATGTATGCCAATAATTCATCAAAAGTTATTTTTTACATTACACCTATTGATTATCAGTCTGCTGAGAAATTTTTAGGAAATCGATTTACAGAACGAATTAAAAAAAATACCGCTATTATATCTTCAGCTCTACAGCATGAGGGTGGAATCGTTCTCGATTTATCTCTCTCTCTGAGTCATGAATATTTCACTTGGAGTGAAATAGCCGGATCAAACCGGTATATGGATGAACATTTAAACAGTAATGGAAAATTCTATATAGGTCAAAGATTAGCGAAGTTGATCGATCCCACATCATCTTCGATGAATCGCATAGATTTTTTTCGATAAGTAGTTTGAGCGTTGAAAGAGTAGGTATGCAAGTTGAAACAATTTGGCAAACGGATTCATTTAGTTATTGTTATTTCTAGTTGGATGGTATTTTGCTAGATTCCCCGTGAAGATAGAGAAAAGTATTTTTCTTTTAGATAAATTGAAAATAGAGTTTGGAGCGTCCTATAAATCCCCGCCTTCCTTTGACAGAAGAAATAGATGAAGTAGTTT
>CAYHHA010000059.1:0-6651 GCA_964356315.1 uncultured Gammaproteobacteria bacterium | reverse complement strand
ACATGGGACACGGGGACAGGGGCGCGAGTGGGCTTAGTAGCTTCGCAGATTAGAAGTAGCTTAGACAGCAGATGAGGTAGGAGCTTGGAATTTAGTATATGGTATATCGTATACAGTATACAGAATACTAAATACAAAATACAAAATACAATTTCTACAATCTGGTACAATATTGCCATGCCTCAGATGTTCGGAAAGCTATCTGTATTTCGATTGGTGCTCGCGAAAAACGTATCCGCTCAGCTCGTTGGTAGATTTGTGAGTGCGTTGTCCACGCTCGTAGTAACCCTGGTGATCGCTCGGATGTTTGGTTCTGTCGGGTATGGAGACTTTGTGAAGATGACCACGTTCGTGTCCTTTTTCTATTTATTTGCGGATTTTGGGTTTAATGCAATCTATATTCAACGAAGTTCTCTGTCCCCCACTTCGAAATTGCCAGAACAAGACAGTGAATGGTCTACCCTCCTTGGTATCAGGATTTTGCTCAGTAGCGCATTGATAGTTTTGGCAGGTATTTCCCTATTTATGTTACCCATAAATATGACCAATGGATATACCCCGTTGGTTCGTATGGGAATTTTACTCCTTCTGCCGACGATATTTTTCCAATCTCTGATCACGACTGCAAATGGATTGTTTCAAAAACTTCTGCGGTATGAGTGGTCTTCTCTCTCTGTTGTTGTGGGCGCTGTTTTTTCGCTCGTTACCATTGGAATTCTTATGGCCACAGGGTCTACATCACTTTTGCTCTTTAGTATTCTCCCCCTGCTTATCGGAAGCATGGCGATGGCGTTTGTGTCTCTGAAGTATTCGATGTCTGCACTCGGGTCTGTTTTTTTTGTACCGTTTTCCTCCGTCTACCGAACTGTGTTTCTGTCCACTCTCCCATTAGGTTTAACACTGGTATTTAACGTTATCTATTTTCATATAGACAGCTTAGTGCTCACCTTTTCCCGGCCAACTTTTGAGGTTGGCGTCTACGGACTGGCATACAAGGTGTTTGAACTGCTCCTCGTCGTTCCTACGTTTTTTATGAATGCTGTATACCCTATGCTGGTACACGCCACAAGAAACACGGAACAAGAGACGCGACGAGAATTTCATCGATTAATCAAGCAATCTGCCAAGGTATTATTTTTTGTCTCTTGTCTCTTGTCTCTTTTGACTTGGTGTGCGGCACCACTGCTATCTCTGATTAAGCCTGACTTTGTGTACAGTGTTAGTGCGCTTCGAATTTTGGCGCTCGGGCTTCCGTTGTTTTTTTTGTCCAGTCTTTGCATGTGGGTGTTGATTTCGCTAAAAAAACAATGGGCATTAGTCGGGATTTATGGGGTATTGATGATCGTAAATATAGTTTTGAATATAGTTTTTGTTCCGAGTTTTGGATATATGGCGGCAGCATGGATAACGGTGGGGAGTGAGGGGCTCGTCCTTCTGGCGAGCGGGGTAGAGGTGGGGAAGAGCTTAGAGTTTAGGAAGCAAGCGGGCTTCGTGGCTTAGCAAACTGGAAGTAGCTTAGACATTTGATTTAGGATGTTAGATTTAGGATTTGTAATACAATATACTGTATACAGAATACTAAATACAAAATACTAAATACTGTATACAAAATACGTACTACGAAATACAATACATAATTCTATGAAATATATAATTCACACGGACGGGGGATCGAGAGGAAATCCTGGACAGGCGGGGATTGGGGTGGTTATTGAGATGGAAGTGATGTTGGATCATGGATCAAAGATTCAAGCCATAAAAAATAGTCCAGCATCCATAATCCAAAATCAAAGATCACTTGTCGCCTCATTTGGTAAAACGATTGGCATAACGACGAATAATGTCGCTGAGTATACCGCGGTCATTGAGGCATTGAAATGGGTAATAAATAATATAATAATCCAATATTCCAATAATCCAATAAACAACTATTCCAATAATCCAATACACAAATCCTCCAATGATCTAGAAATTCAATTTTATTTGGACTCTACATTGGTGGTTAATCAGATCAATGGATTGTTTAAGGTGAAGGACGCGAACATGAGAATGTTGATGTTAAACGTTCGAGAGCTCGAACAACAAATATCTGGCACGATTCGCTATGCGTATGTCCCTCGGGAAGAAAATTCTGCTGCTGATTTCCAAGTGAATAAAGCGCTTGATGGGGAATAGGATTTAGGATTTAAGATTTTGGATTTAAGATTTCGAAATACAAAATACAAAATACTAAATACAAATACCATATTCTGGATTGCTTCGCACCTTCGACTTCGTCAGGATTCTCGCAATGACAAAGTGAATGCGTGGTGGTTAATCTCCTCATGTTGGTTGCCGTATAAAGTCGGTGAGATGATGATTATACTCCAAGTTGTTTTCGGTGATTCTATTTGCCATAATAGGAAAGCGAACCCTCGCGTGTATTATGACTTCTGCCTCTTCTCAGTCACATAGCGATAGTATTGACGCAATGCCTTTGGCCTGTTTATACGCCCAAGAGGAATCTGCTGTTTTTCCTGTGCGGGAATATCTCGAGTCTCATGGGTGCCGTGTGGTGAGCGGGGAAGACGGATTATCAGATTATACGTATACGATTATCGCCGGTGATCAATACTTCGTGAAAGCTATCCTTGCATCAAAAAATATCTCCTCTATACGGACTCTGTGTATCGTTTTTACTTTAGAGCAGTTTGATGCCCAGAGTATGTCTGTTGAATCGTTGAAAATTGTTGTCGTAGATCCGAGAATTTTAACTGGTCCAGATATTGATGAAATATTTTCTTTCTTTTTTTCCAGTTCTGACATTGTTCTGAACTTAAGACGAAACATACATGAGCCATCTATCCGTATTTTACCCGCCTCGATTGATGCATTGGATAATACAAGTGTTCAAGAGATTTCCAAGGAGCCACCACGTATACAACCGGTGAATGCGTCTCTGGTGGATGCACCTTTTTATGACTCTTCTTTGCCGGAGCAACTTTTATCTCAAAAAGATGTCGAGAGAATTTCTCACATCATGTCTGATGTTTTTGAAACGGAAAAACCTACGAAGAAAAAAAGACATCGATTGTTGCATCGAAATGGGTTTTCTACTTTCGTCCAATCAATTTTTATCGCCGTGATATTTTTCGTAGGAATTATTTTTTTCCCACTGTGTAGTTATTTCGGAGCATTGACCATCGCGGGATTTGCTTTGACCCAATCAGGAACTGCTATTTCAAAATCCGATTTATTAACATCAGAGAGATTGTTGGAAACGAGTCGGTATTGGATTTCTCAAAGTACTCTGATTTTTTCTTTTGTCAAAGCACCTATGGTGGTATTTGGCATGGATGCACAAACCAGAGGACAAGAGAGAGTCTTATCTCTTTTGTCTGATGTTTCCCTCGCGATAGGAGAATCTATCACTATTGCAAAATTAGGAAAACAATTCGCCGAAGCGGCGACCCCTTCTTCTGTGAGAACGGACCTTAAACTTCCGGCGTCTTCTGTCGAGTCTCTTCGGGTGTCTGTCGTCTCTGCGTACGGAAGTCTCGGACTCGCGCAAGCACAATTGTCTGTGTTGATTCGAGAGAGAACGTTTCCGTTTTCTCTTTCCTATATATATAGGAAGGGGGAAGTGGTGTTGCATCAACTGGCAGATGTTCGCGGATTGCTGTTGTATGCGCAAGAAGTACTGACTATCTACCCAACTATCGCGGGATTTAAACAACCGATGACCTACCTCGTGCTGTTGCAAAACAGCAATGAGCTTCGTCCGACGGGAGGATTTATCGGAAGTGTGGGTCTTGCAACCTTCCAAGATGGTGGACTCTCTGATTTTGTGATTGAAGACGTGTATGCGCTCGATGGTCAACTAAAAGGACACGTTGATCCCCCTCGACCCATCGCAGAACTTCTCGGGAATGAACATTGGTATTTGCGGGATAGTAATTGGGATCCGGACTTTTCTGTGAGTGCTCAGAAAGCGGCATGGTTTTATGAAAAAGAAACGGGAAAAAAGGTTGATGGTGTGGTTGCTATAAATGTGCCGATTATTATCTCTTTGCTTTCGGCCACGGGTCCGATACAACTTCCTGATTATGGAGACCGCATTACCGCGGAAAACTTTTTTGGAAAATCTTTGTATTACACACAGGCAAATTCTTTCCCCGGATCGACGCAGAAAAAAGATTTCCTCGGAAGTTTAGCCCGAGCTGTTATGACAAAAATTATGACCGATCGCGATATCCATGCCGTTTCTTTGCTGAAGTCTGTAATTTTAGGGTTAGAGAGCAAAGATATTATGCTTATGTTTCAATCTCCTGATATCCAATCTATGGTCGATCAATATGGTTGGGCGGGGAGAGTGCGATTTGATCAATTATGCGGAGGAGTTGATATGCGCAGGTGTTTGACTGATCATGTCTCCATTGCGGAATCGAATATGAGTGTCAGTAAAGTGAATTATTTTGTGAATCACGAAGCGAAACGAGAAATCACTTTTACCACAAAAGGGGATATCAATGAACGTATTGTCTATACTCTTGCAAACACGGTGAACACTCAGGCAAATCCTAACGAAAAAGGAGTAGGTGGTGCGTATCAGACCTATATCCGATTTTCGCTTCCAAAAGATAGTGTCGTTAATTCTGTGATGCTCGATGGCGTCTCTATCCCGACGAGGGATAGTAAATTAAAAGTGCTCCCACAAGTTCCCTATATCGAAAACGCAGAGGGACCAGAAAATTTTCGGATAGTTGGCGTCGCCATACGTGTACAGCCGGGTGAAAAAAAGGAAGTACAAATGACCTATTCAAGAGGGGTCCGCCTGCCTTTTGGGCCTGGCGGAGCATTTTTGGATTTATACTGGTTTAAGCATCCCGGTGTTTCTGATGTCCCGCTTCAGACCATCGTGCGATATCCAATTTTTTGGATTGCAAGTCGGGAAGCTGTTGTGCCAGACGATGCGGGCGGTTCATTTATTGCAAAAGAAGGCGAATTCGAGTACAATACCAAAATACAACGTGATACACGGTATCGCATTAAATTTATACAATGAAAAAACATCTACTTAGCGCAGAAATCAGAACTCAGCTCGGAAAAACAGTGAAATTGCTTCGAAAACAGGGTAAATTGCCTGCAACTGTCTACGGAAAAGACATGGAAAGTATGTCTATCTTGATGGCAACCGATGCGTTTCTTTCTGTGTATAAAGAAGCAGGGGAAGCAGGACTTATCGAATTGACTGTTGAAAAAAACGCATATCCTGTGCTTATTCATGGGGTGCAAGTGCATGCAGTATCCGGAGCACCACTTCATGTCGAATTTCATAAAGTAAATCTCAAAGAGAAGATCCATGCGAAAGTTGCCGTCGAGCATACTGGTGAAAGCGCTGCAATCGAACAGAAGCTCGGAGTTCTATTGAGTATAAATGACGCAATAGAGGTCACGGCTCTCCCAACTGACTTACCAGAAAAACTGAGTGTTGATATATCGGTGCTTACTACTGTAGGGCAAGATATCACCGCTTCTGATGTGGTGTTGCCAGATGGCGTAACCTTGGTGACCGATCCAACGACTATTATCTTAAAGATTGGCGCACTCGTGACGAAAGAAGCAGAGGCAGAAGTTGCGGCAGATGTTGCGCAAGCGGCGGAAGCGGCTAC
Organism: uncultured Gammaproteobacteria bacterium; assembly: GCA_964356315.1. GTDB lineage: Bacteria > Patescibacteriota > Microgenomatia > UBA10105 > UBA927 > CAYGFH01. Next base: position 1,000 of record CAYHHA010000059.1, on the reverse strand, counting down.
AGCAGCTGATGAAGCAGTCGCGAAAGATGTCGAAGAAGTGAAGAAAGAAGCCTCCGACGCGAAGTAAGAATCCTCGTTGGTTGTATTCTGTATCCTGTATCCTGTATCCTGTATCCTGTATCCTGTATTTAGCTTGCTAATTACCAGATTCCAAATACCAATATCCAAACAAATCACAAATTCCAAATCCAAAATCTTAAATCTTAAATCTGTATTAAGTATTCTGTATACAGCTTACTAATTACCAGGTTCCTAATACCAACATCCAAACAAATCACAAATTCCAAATCCAAAATCTTAAATTGTCTAAGCTACTTCCAGCTATCTAAGCTACTAAGCCCCACTGGGTTCATGCCGCCCCCGCCCATCTTGCCTTTTCTTTGGTATGTTTCTACAATAGACCACATGATGAGTCTGGCAAAATCATTCCCGCAGTTTTCCCGATTTTTCTCCGCAAAGACGTTAGCGATTGTTGCGCGAGTGCTTTCTCTCGTAAGTCTTGTGTCTATTGGTTGTGCTCTGTTTGTCTTCAATAGCATTGAAGTCAGGCGACTATCTGAAAAAGCCTCGCCTATCCGTGATCAGGTTTTATCTTCTCCACTTTCTGCCGTTTCACACATGAAACTAGCACAGGTTTTTAAGGCGTCTGGTCAACAACAAAGAAAAGATATCGAGGTCACACTGGCAAAAGATCTGCTTGTATATAGCGGAAGCCCGGCGGTGCTTGGTGTGTCTAATGATATTCAAACCACTCTTTCTGATTGGGAGACAGAACCCTCTGTCCTTAAGAATGCATTGCAGTATTGGAAAAGCGTAATTTTGCTTCATCCTGATTATCGTGACGCGTACTTACAGGCGGGGTATGTCTCAAATCTCTTGGGAGATAAAAATGCGCAACAGATCTACCTAAATAAGGCAAAAGAGTTGGATCCGCTTTCCGGAAAATAAGATTTAAGATTTAAGATTTAAGATTTAAGATTTAAGATTTAAGATTTAAGAT
>CAYHHA010000058.1:0-7180 GCA_964356315.1 uncultured Gammaproteobacteria bacterium | reverse complement strand
GAACAAACTTCGAGCTACCACGCGTTAGTGGTGCACTTCCACGTAGAATCTACCCTAGGTTGCTACGGAAGATAATTTAGCCTATAATATAGTACAATGCCGTGCGAAATCGTGAGAGACTTACGTAGTATAGAAATCCTTGGCGATATTCCAGTACCTGATGATGGTTCGAGGTTAGAATTAGCTCTTGATACAGAGATACTCCTTCGGGAGGCCTTAGGTGTTGCAGAGATAACACCCCTCACAGAATCACAAAAAATGCTCGGTGGCATCGTTTCTACAATAAGTAGACAGCGGATGAAACAGGTGCCTCCAAGTGAGATCGCACGGAAGATCGAGAAAATGTTCGATGTCCCTCGCAAGCGAAATGAAACAGATGATGAGTATGCAAAAAGACGAATACAAAAACTCGATGCCTCTGTATCTGGACTTTTATCACATGGAGAGTTGTTTATGGTGTCCCCTAGCGTCGAAGAATTTATAAAAGTTACTGACTGTTTGAAGAGCAAAGATATTGTGACTCAAGTAGATGGTACAGATAAAACTTTCTTTGATCTCATTGTAGATATTGTGCGTAAACATAGTGATCTTTTTGATCACGATGCGCTCGATATACATACCTATCTAAAAAATATTAAAAATGACCCAGATTTTTCTACATGGGGAATTTATGCATTATTAAATCTCTTAGGGCAACAGATTCTGGAAAATAGTCAACGGGTTCCAAAACAAGCAGTACGGTTTTCCCACGTATTTATAGCTAATTGCCCCGAAGCGCTAACCATCTCAAATATTTCCGTCTCTATCAAATATGTATTTGATCAAAAGAAATTTCCGTATGTGAATAAACTTATGGAGCTGACATACCATGATCCAAGGCTTTCGCGCGTCCAATTTGATAAATTGCAGACATTTGAAATTCAAGGAAATACTATAAGAGGTGCCAAAAATACAGAAATTTCCCCAGCAGAATGGACAAAACACACAATTGATTATGCTCCGATGGCATGTATCGTCAGAAACAATGTATCTGAAGTTGATCTAGCAAATAGGTACAAGCAGATAGCTGAATTTCTTGATCACTCCCCTTTTGTTATCATGTTTCATGAGCAACCGTCCGGTGAATATATAGCTCAAATGCTCACAAACCATGAGTATTTGGATGGAATTTCTTCGGCATATTATCTGCGCACCATATGTGATGAAGTCGGATTGAAGGTACGAGACATTACCAACGAATCACAAACGGATCTAAAAACGTGGTTTACAAAGGCTGATTCTATAGAAAACTCGTTTGCTCCAGAAGACGATGATCGATACAAGATTGATACCGTGGTGTTTAATAATGAGCTGCTTAGTCAAATTAGCAAAGAATATGCTGTTACCTCAGAGTCGTTAGCAGAGAAAGAACTATATATTGACCCAAATGCGTTTTTGACAATCAAATTATTTGCTAGATATGTGAATGGCGATGATGTTCGCGGTGGCACCCTCCGATTTGATTCCGGTCAAACAGTTCAGCTTACCCATACAACCGTTGAAGACATGCAAGAACTGGAGAGAGCTGTTCGAGAGGTGGATATCGAAGCGCTGAGACGTATGAATTGCATCACGAAGCGTGGAGACAAGGACTATATCGTCCTGTATCATAAATCCAGAGATCCAAGTGGTGCTCGCGAGAACATGAGCACGGTCATAGAATTAGTGAGATCAATTGAACCAATACCGTTTGGCGACAGTAACGCTTGGGAAGTCATAAATTATTTTTCAAAAATATCAGGTGTCGCGGGATACCTTTCAGGTCAATACATGATGTCTCAAATACCTGAAACAATGAGGATTAAGTATAGGGACGAAGCAGGTGTTATACAGTATATTGAGGTGGTGATCGGAGGAACTGGCGGTCCTGCCATGACTGAATTTCAACAACTCGCAAACACCGCGTTAATCAAATTTGAAAATGAACGATACACCCTGGTAATTATTCGTCAAAAAGCTCGAAAGATGCTTGAAGATCCAAAACACTAATCTGCAGAGTACGTGAGTCGCAATTATTGTTTCCACACCACCGTCATGCTACGATAAATACATGACAGAACAAACCGGCCCAAATCAAACCGTAGAAGTGCCACCAATTCCAGCTCAGACAAATCAAGCATCTGTACCAAACACCCAACCACCCACAGACCAATCTGTCCCAATAGATCAGGCGCAAGCAGTGCAAAATCCACCCATGGCACCAGTAATCCCTGTGTCTCCCCCATCCTCTGGACCAATACCGGTGATTCCTCCATCAAACGGGCAAAAAATACCTTTTACTATTGTCGCGGGCATCGGCCTCGTACTACTGATCGTTGTGGGAGGCATTGGTGCGTTTATATCTATGACAAAATCAACCATATCTACAAAAGAAAAGACTTCTGTGCCCGTGGCTGTAACAAAGACAAACAAAAACGCACAGACAGAAAAATTAGCTTCGGATATCCAGAAAGATACAGATTTCGACTCTATCCCTGATTTTGTCGAAATAGCGACAGCACTGGATCCAGCAATTTCAGAGCTTACCAGATGTGCCGTAACAAGTTGCGGTAAATCAGACAAAGCCTCTGCCCAAACACAAAATACGCTGATTATTTTAGACGCATCGGGAAGTATGGCTACCATGATTGGGAGTGAATCGAAAATGGCAATGGCAAAAGAGGCCATAAAAAGCTTTGTCACTACCGTTGGTGGAAATGGCACCATTGGACTCATGGTCTATGGCCACAAAGGCTCGAATGCAACATCAAGTAAAGCGGTCAGTTGCAGTAGCGCAGAGTTGATTGGGCCACTCGGATCCACGACCAGCACAACGATCGACGGATATTTAGCTCAATTTAAACCAACGGGGTGGACGCCTATTGGGCTTGCTATAGAAAATGCGATCTCCGCTTTTTCAGGAAAAGTTGGACAAAAGAATCAAATCATCATTGTTTCCGACGGCGTGGAAACCTGTGGCACAGATCCAGCAGGAAAAGCAGCAAAGGCACTCGCCTCTGCATCCAAAATTCAGGTCAACGTCATAGGGTTTGCCGTAGCAACAAATGAACAGACTGCTCTCTCTGATATTGCAAAAGCTGGAGGCGGAACGTTTAAAACAGCGAATTCTACGAGTGAGTTAGAAGCACAATTTGAAGCGGGTCATAAGAATTTCCAGAATTTTCAAGCAGATGCGACCTGTGTTGTTGAAGCAAGCAGTACAAGTTATAAATGTCTAGATGCGGTGAGACAAAAGGCTCAAGAATATATTGACCCTTTTATTACCAGCAACTTTAGTAATGGACCAATATTTACTCTCTATTCTGATATGCTCCGGAATATTAGAAAAACGTATGGGGATAAAATAGATGAAGTGCAAAATGCAACAGCAGTACAAACAAATGAACGAAAAAAGACATTACTAGGACAATAATGTCCAAATTGGTTTAATACGCATACGGATCTTCATCATGTTCGACAATAATTTGGTCTGGATGCAATCGTGGAGTTTCAGCTTCTACCTTTCTTAACGCAGATATCGCCCCTTTGGGTAGATGATCCGCAAGATCTCTATCTTCCTCAACTGATGCTTGATAGTCAATGCGTAATGGTTCGACTTCACTCATATTATGTATGTTTTGTGGGACACGTCGAACCCCTCAGGTTCATCATCCCACCACTCAAAAAGAAAAAGGCAGGACAAGCCTGCTTTCTTTTTGAGCGGATGAAGGGAATCGAACCCTCGTCATCAGTTTGGAAAACTGACGCTCTACCATTGAGCTACACCCGCAAATACATATAACTGGCGATATTTTGCTATTATACTGACTCTACCATTGCCCCGATTGAATCGGGGTTCAGCTACACCCGCAAATACAGACTATTGACGATATTTTGCTATTATACTGACTCTACCAGCACTGATCAACTAGGTCTTAATAATTACCACATCGCCAATGTTGATATTGTACTTCTCCGCTTCTCCTGCATTCACCTCAAACACTTTATTTATTGGCATCTTTGGCGCCATAGATGGCATTCGTCCATCTGGAAGTGTTACTGGCACATTCTTTGATATATCTACCACTGTGTTATCTCTAATCCATATGACATCGATCGGAAATTGCATCCCTTTCATCCAAAATGTAAATTGTTCGACATGATCAAAGGGAAACAACATTCCGTGAAGTGGTTTTAACGATGCTCTTTGACCAAGTCCAAGCTCCTTTTCTTTTGCTGTTGCAGCAACTTCTGCGGTAAAGCGAGTACCGTTGATTGTAACGGTTGTCGTAAGCGGATTTCGACTATAGTAAAACAGCATAAAGAGACAAATACTTGCTGATATTCCATACAGAATGATTCTGTGAATTTGTTTCATGATGTGCGTGTCGAAAAATACGTCGCTATACTGTCTAAATCGGCGATAGATGAGTCCGTCAGGCCTAAAGATCTATATAACCCTGATGCTGATCCTGTTAATTCTCGTATGGTATCATGAAGTCGATCTGCGATGGAATATGAGCCCATGAGCGATGAGACATACGAAACCCTAGCGTCATCGTTTGTTTCGATGCTCATTTTGTTTTTTTCCTCAGGAGACAGTAGTGAATACAATAAGACGTAGGCATACGTCTTCTTCTGTTCCCGAATATCTGATCCGTTTGGTTTTCCGGTTATGTTTGGATCACCGAATAGGTTAAGCTCATCATCATGAATTTGAAATACCATACCCAAATTTTCTCCAATCGTCCAAAGCGATTGTAGAGAATTCTCCTGCGTTTTCCCTAATAACGACCCAACGACAAGTGGAAGCGACACGGTATACCTCCCCGTTTTGTACTTATACAGTTGAAGCACATCTTCTTTGGTTGGCATGTCTGGAGAAAATCCGAAATACACGTCCTGCATTTGAGCCAGAGTAACGGCTGAAAATTCTCGTTGGCAGATCGTAGCTATGACTCGTGCGTTTGGATGATCGATGGATGACAGACAACGATTCGCCATGAAAAATGCCATATCACCAACACATGTTGCCATTGCGGATCCAAATCGAAGTCTAGAGGCAGGTGGGATCGATTCGAAGGCGCTTGCATATTGAGCATACAAAGAAGGATTTCCTCGTCGTGTTTCGTCCAAATCCATAATATCGTCGTGAATCAGAAGCCCCATATGGGTAAGCTCTATCGCACAGGCGATGTTAAGCGCGTCCTCTTTCGACGTGCCTCCAAACGCATCATGCGCCCATAACACCAACCCTCCACGAATAGTTTTTCCCTGCGTGACCATAGTGGATAATCGATCTATACTATCTTTTGTCCACGGGTTAACGCCATTAAGATCATTCCCTATGGAGGCGAGATACGTACGAATGTATTCATCTATTGATTGTTTATAGATTGAAAAAGATGGAGGCATAATCGTAGTATAGATCCTTTACGTTCGCTTAATTATTGAACTTAAACGAAGCAAGAATCTGTTTTTCGATATCTAACATTTGGACATCCCCGATAAATGATACGTGATATAAATTTGCTTCTTTTTTGGTGACATACGAAATATACGGATCACTACACCCAGGACCGTCGCAATAGCCTGTCGGAGATTCATATACATTTGCTGGAAGACCAGCGAGGGTAGCTTTTCGTGTGATAGGAGAATCCATATAAAAATACGTATCTAGAGCAATATCGCCAACCTTCCTAAGCATCACCTCAATTTGAAGGTTTCCTCCTTTAAATATTGTCGCTCTATTGTATTGATCGTTCATTTCTTTCTCTACTTTCATAGTCGGAGGATACATAATTTCAAATCCTAACGCTTTATTGGTATATATTTTCCAATCCGCTGTACCACTGCGTTGTGGAGCGCCTATGACTGCCACTTGTGAAGTATTTGTAGCTCTAAACGTTCCTTGGGTATTCGTCGGCTCCTGCACTTCAACTGTTATAGGAGTCGGCATTGGGTTGGATTTTTGAGTTCCCAGATAGTATGCACCGCCTGCTACAGCAATTAGAAGCATGAGCATGCCAAAAAATAATGGTAAAAATCCCTTTTGTGCATAAAAAGGAGAAGTAGCTTGCTGAATCGGTGTCTGAGTGGGTGTTGAGATTGGACTACTGCTCATTTGCTGGGCATTTGTTTCTTGTTCCATAGTTTGAATACGTATATTCCAACATATTTAAGACCTGGTCGGGATGGAGAGACTCGAACTCTCGACCTCACGCTCCCAAAGCGTGCATTCTAGCCAACTGAACTACATCCCGTATAGCATTATTGTACCATGAACTGATGATCCATGAAGTAGGAAAATACAGCAGAAATAATTTGCTCTTTGTGGGCAATCGTTGCCTTCCCAGGTACTTCAAAGGTAAATGCCCGGTCTACAATCCCTTTGTGCGCCATCCATTTTGTGAGAAATCCTGATTCGTGAGAATCCTTTTCATGGCCCTTCGATATATAGCCATCTTCTACCAGACATCCCAGATGAGGATCTTCAGGATCGTCAACACCACTGTATAGCGTAACACCGGTAGTCAAAATTGCTTTTTTGAATTGCTTCAACGCGTCACCCTTCATCTCTCCAGTATCGTAAAAATAAAATGCATCCTCATGCGCACTATCTTCATGAAAATCAAGGCTAATGGTAAACGCATGGCGCATAAGCGTATTCATGACCACAAGCGCTTCTGAATCGCGCGTATGGGGTATAAATGCCCGATTTATGTCATTTCCATAGACATTCTCTCGCGTTTTTTGCTCTACTGCTGACGGACTAACCTGAGGGATATATAAAAAATTTGGAAAGTCAGCAATATGGGACAGGACATAGGAAGATACCAATGGAATTGTCTCAAATTCATCCCCATGCATACCACTTAAGAGCAATACGGACGGATGCTCCCCTTTGCGAATACATTTGAATGCACCTGTAGGTTTGATGGCAGTTTTTTTCATGATGAGATGATGAGTTACTTACAATTTACATCAATGAATTTCCAAATTCCAAACACCAATAATCAAACAAATTTTAATTCCAAAATCTTAAATTCTAAATTCATCTAAACTACGAAGCTACTTCCAAACACTAAGAAACAAAGCTACTTATTCACTAAGCTCTAAGCTCTAAGCTCTAAGCTCTAAGCTCTAAGCTCTAAGCTCTAAG
>CAYHHA010000057.1:0-7255 GCA_964356315.1 uncultured Gammaproteobacteria bacterium | reverse complement strand
GTTTAATTATCTGCTAAATAGACGGCAAAAACCAACACAAAACGTCACTTAACTCGATTTTGCGTGTATAGATTTGGAAACATTTTTTTTATCTGTTTTTCCTGTTTTCCATGAACATCGGGTTCAACATCGTGGAACGAGAGCGTGAAGGGGTAAAAAGTGGCGGTGTGTACCTGGTCTTTTGCGGTTGACACACGCGTTCCTGGATTTACGAAACTCAGATCATCTGCACCGCTCATTTTATAATCGTGAACCATCGCGGATCTCTGATGTGAACGAATATCAGATATAATCTGATTGAGATTATAATACCCTGTAAATTTCTGACGAAGTGCCGTTTCATTTTCTGGAGAAAATACATGCGATGATACGGACCAGGCAAGCTGTGCTGCAGCTTCTTCCAAAAAATGAATCTGACTCATATACGAAGCATTGTCCGCTGCGAATTGTTCGTGAGAGCCGGCGAGCATAAATTGATTGGCAAAGATTTCTCCTCGTTTTTCATTTAAAACGACAGGTATTACTAATTCCGGATGGCTCATACTCATGGATTGTAGCGCTTGGACGGTCTGTGTGGCAAGAGACAGGAGACAGGAGACTAGAGACTAGAGACTAGAGACAGGAGACTAGAGACAGGAGACTAGAGACAGGAGACTAGAGACAAGAGACAGGGGACAGGAAACAGGAGGCAAGAGACTTGAGACTAGAGACTAGAGAAACAGTAGCTTTGTAGCTTAGCAAGCTGGAAGTAGCTTAGAAATTCAAAACGGAAAAAAGCTACGCTTTGTGGGTCAACTCTGCCGAGAAACCTGCCTGCCGGCGGGCAGGGCTTAGCTTTAGCCGTGCTATGAGTGAACTTAGAGTTTAGTAGTTAGTATATCGTATACAGTATTCAAAATACTAAATACAGATTTAGGATTTCGAATGTAGCACCAATACTACTAAATACAGAATACAAAATACTGAATACGAATGCTAATGCCGAAGCGGCGAAGATACCCCTTTATTCCTCTTTGATAATCTTCACCGTGGTGATGGTTTTGGTGTCTGGTTTCACGATGAGATACTCAACGATGACGTTCATGCCAGGCTTTACGAAATTGACGCAGGAAGTTGGAACGGCGAGTTCCAGGTTTTTATCAAAGCTTTCGATGGTATAACAGGTGGAAAGCGCGGCGGTTGGCTCTTTGGTAAAGCTGACGCTTGGCGGTAACAAAATAGTCCAATCTGTGATGCCGGTTGAGGTGATTTTGAGATCTTCGGATTTTGCACTGATAATCGTGAAGCTATCGGACGCATACATAACGGTGCTGACCCTGCCGATTAACGCATGTTTCAAATCGATAGAGGCTTGGGTGGGTGCGGCGGTGTTTTTGAGCATATAGGCCGTACCAACGCCGACTATCCCAAGGACGAATACTGCGACGGAAATTCCTCTGATTATTTGTTGGACGGTCGAGTGGATTTGTCCTTGACGCATGGCCATAGCTGGGTCCATCTGGACATGGCTCGCGTTGGGATCAGTAAATCCTTTATTCCAAATAGGCGAAGAAAAAATAGAATCATCTGGAGGGAGATCGTTTAAGGTATCCATACTATGTTTAGTTATAATAGCTTCTCGGGAGAGTGTCAATGTGGGGAGTAGCTTAGAGCTTAGGTTTAGCGATGGGTTACGGGTTACGGGTTGCGGGTTTGGAGAGAATGTAGTGTGGGGCGCATGGGTGATGTACATGGGAACGATTTTTAGCAATCAGAACAACTAGATTATTCGATGTTTGTGTGCGTCTACTCGTGATATTGATAGATAAGTCCAGTTTTTGGCATTTCTTTTGCTGATTTTCTAAACATTTCTTTCCCATTGAGATAATGAACTGTGCGGGCGTCATGTGAATAGGTGGGTGAAACAAAAAATTTCCCATCCCGATTACGTAAATTGAGTTCAGTCAAATGGCATACATCGTCTGGTGCAAATACGCTGATACCTGTTCTGGATAGTGTCTGAGCTATGCCACCGCGTTTACCAGTCGAGCAGGAATTTAGTACACACGTGACCTCTGGCATGTGTTTAGCATGTTTCTCATAAAATGGGTGAAGCACGGATGACTGGTGTTTAGTGATTGGCGATGGAGATGAAGAATTGAATTCTGTCCGCGAACCATGGTCGTTATATATGATGATAAGTTGTCTGGACGTACGGGATAGTACTTGAATTTTTCGTTGGAGCGTTTCGAGTGTATCGAATTCCAACACTTCCGCCTTCACTGACCAGCCCTGTTTTTGGAATTCACGCACCCTGTTGAGTAGTGAAGATATATTTAGCGTAGCTGAATCACGTTGGAGATCTGTTTTATCGCTCGATACCGCATAGACAACGGTGCAATCTTTTGCCAAAAGCGCTCTATCTGTATAGAGCGTTAATAGATTTGAGGGAAAATACCTCCCCAAGTGTATGATATCTCTCTGTTTAGAGAGCCATGATACAGCTTTCGGATCTTGTTGCATGAGCCATGCAAGTGTCTCTGTGTTGTCTTCAACATCCACTATTTCGCCGTTATCGTACCAAGAGTGAAAAAATTCGGTAAATGCGTTGAATTTATACAGCGTATGCGAGGTGGTTGCAAAGGTCATCATCCAATGGTGCTCAGGATCCACCCGAGAGCGAAGTGCTTTAAATTCGGGCTTCCATTCTCTTTGGCGGTAGAATAACTTTTTATCTTCATCAAGAATCGTATAGACGCGTTCAGGATTCCCGGCAATAAAATTGGATAGTACTTCACCACTCGTTGTGTCTCCCGTGAAAAACCGTTTTGTCAGTATTGGTATGTGTTTTTGGACATGTGCATCCAAAATATCTCGGTACGATCTCGCATATTTATAGAGGCTATCTATCAGTTCTGAAGCATGGAATTCTGTTGATTCGTAGCGAATGTACTGTTGAATCAATCCGATTCTTTGCATGACTTTTTCTAGGATTATTTCTTGGTGTTTCTCAGGGTTGACACCTGGATACACGAAGGATGTGTAGAGTAGGCTATCTATATGCGCGAAAGCTATGGCGATATGCTCTTTTGATGCGTTCCCACAGGACATAAACAGATCATCAATCAATCCTGATATCTCTTGTCTCTGTTTAAAGGGTAGGCCTAGTGGTCCCTTTTCTCGGAGTTTATCCTCAGCGCGTTGAAACACGTCGGAATAATTTTTCTGTGGATGGATATTAGCGCGTTCCGCAGGCATAATGTGACATTTTATCACAAGGCATGTGGCTCAGTTGGATATTTGTATGGCATAATAGCGATATGGTCAAGAAGATGCGTGCAAAATTGCAATTGGATCCGCCTGTGGGGCGGACTCGGGAGAAAGAGGTCGGATACGTTGTCTCGACGCAGGATTATATCGTTTTTCTTGAGGGCCTCCCGAGTGTGAAAATGTACGATATTATCGTTACTAGAGCAGGAGGACGGGCACTGGTTTCTGCGTTGGAAAAAGATCACGTCGAAGCGCTGATGCTAGATGCGGAACGACCGAAGCCTGGGGATTATTTTGAATTGTCTGATGTTGGACTGCATCTCCCGTTTCATGTGAACCTGTTTGGCCGTGCGATCAATCCTTTGGGTGTTCCTCTTGATGGAAAACCTGGCCTTCCACCTGGGGGAGATGCTATCGATTTGGATAGCACGGCGCCTGGGATAGATGGTCGCGAGGTAGTTACCGAGCAGTTTTATACCGGTATAACCGTTATCGACACGCTGATCCCTGTGGGAAAAGGGCAACGGGAACTCATCCTTTGTGAGCCCAGAAGTGGGAAAGAAGAGCTTTTTTTGGATATCATGCTCAATCAAAAAACACAAAACCGCATCTGTATCTATGCGGCGGTCGGAAAGAGTGAAGTCGAAATGAAACGTATGGTCGAAGAAATCCATAAGGCAGGTGCCGACCCCTATACGATCGTGATCGCTGCTACTTCTATTGAATCTGCCCCTATGATTATGATTACGCCGTCTATCGCGTGTTCACTGGCGGAATACCACCGAAACCGAGGAAAGAACGTTCTATTGATCATAGACGACCTTGCGACACAGGCAAAATACGCGCGTGAAATTTCGCTGTTGGCAGGTCGGATTCCTGGGCGTGAATCGTATCCTGCGGATATTTTTTACCAACACAGCTCACAAGTAGAGCGCGCAGGGAACTTTAACGAGCATTTTGGCAAAGGAAGTATTACGATGCTTCCCGTTATTGAAACGAACATTGAAAACTTTACGGCGCTTATCCCGACCAACGTCATGAGTATGACCGATGGTCATATTTTGATGAGTGCGGGGCTTCGTGCGCAGGGCGTGTATCCTGCTATTGATGTCGAACATAGTGTCACCCGCGTCGGGCGCCAAACACAAACATTTATCCACAAGGTTTTGTCAGACCGTATTCGAAGTCTCATCGCTGAGTATCATGATCTTGAACGGTATGGTCGATTTGGCAGTGAGTTATCAGGGGACACACAACTGAAGATAAAACGGGGGAAAATTGTCGAAGAGCTACTACGCCAGGAAACCCTCACTTCTCTGCCTCCTGAAACGCAAATTATGTATATGACACTGGTCTTTTCTGGGTTTTTCGACAAAAGAGATCTTGAAACGATTCGGTCGGATAAGGGAAAAATTATCAATACGCTCAACACGGACGCGACATTTGTGCCGATTGCAGAGTTTATCCGCACAAAAGGTGCGAAGCTTGATGATCTCATCCCGAAGCTTCAATCCTCAACTACACCGCTCGAGAAGGCGTGTGCACCGGTTGCGGAGGGGAAGTAATAGTAGGCTTAGTAGCTTAGAGGTTAGGCATTTGTATTCAGTATTCAGTATTTTGTATTTTGGTGCTACATCGCAATCCCAACATTCACACAAAATCTTAAATCTTAAATCTTAAATCTTAAATCTTAAATCTAATGTCTAAGCTACTAAGCCCCGCTAGGCTCCTTACTCCTTACTACTACCTACTTTCTGCTGTGGTCGCGATCGATGGCGAAGTTCGCTATACTAGGGGTATATGCCAACGATAGCCGAGCTTAAAATACAACTCGATGATGCGCTCACCTTGAAACTTATTTCTTCTGCATTTACAGAGGCGTCTGCGGCGGGACTTCAAAAAATAAAGAAGAAGTTTGAGACAAATAAAGAGTTTTACGACGAAATTAGTCATGTATATCATCTTGTCCGAAACGGCGGAGAAAAGCTAAAACTCGCAAAAGGGCAAGTGGAAATACCGAAAAAAAATATATCGGTAGCCATGACAAGCAACCAGCGTTTTTACGGAAATTTGAACGTAAACATTATGCGCGGATTTCTCGAGGCGGTGGAGCAGGATAAGACGGATGTGTTGGTAGTGGGGGTAACGGGGATAGATTTTATGAAATCGGCCCAATTTCCCCGTCCGTACCAAACACTGCAATTTGATAAAGACTCACCAACGCAGGATGAAATCAAGATCTTTTTGGACAAAACGACGGAATATGACAGTATTTTTATCTATTTCCCAAAGTTTGTATCCCTCGTGACACAGACGGTGGGGGTAATCGATATTACGCAGGCGATAAACAAGGCTGATCCGACGCCAGAGGAAGAAATCCACATCTTGTTTGAACCTGAATATGCAAAAATATTGGAGTTTTTTAAACGGCAGATTCGAAATTTACTGCTCATGCGCATTCTTCTTGAAGCAAGTTTATCCCGTACTTCTGCTCGGTTGCTTACGATGAGTAGCGCAGAAGAACGCGCGAATGACATGATGAAGACGACGAAATCGCAACTGCGGAAAATCCAGTTGTCTATAAATAACGCGCGCTTGCTCGAAACATTCGCGGGTATCAGTAAGTGGAAAAAGAAGAAAAAGAATATTGAAATCAAGTTGGGACAACCGTATACGGTTGAAACCTCTGGAATGCGTGATGAGAGCTAAAGAATCGTAGGATGTCGTAGCCATGAAGAGAAATCTGAACTTTAGATGTAGTCCTGATAATACTCAGTTCTTCGCAATTGACCAGTGAGTTTGATAAGTTGCAAGCAAAATTGCTTCGCACACCATTTGTGACATCTGCGTACGCCGGGTCCGATTCTGTGTCATTTCATGGCGTCGGTGTTTCTGTTCATCCTAAAGAAATACTGCGATCGTATGTAACAGATGCTGACTCCGGAAAAACAATACAATCATATTCACCTGATCTAGATGAAGTGGATAGAAGGGTAGTGCAGGCAACAAGCTGGAGTGATATTCAACAACTTTCTAATATTCGAGATGCGCATGCACTCAATATTTCCGGATTATGGTACCCTGAAATCGTGGTAGAAGTGGACGCAATCAGATCTGTCGTTGTACGCCCATATGATGCATGGGTAGCGGGGAGTAGGCAATGCCATAGAGATTTTGGTTGGGATACTGGTCGATATCTGGCTACTGTTATGCTTTCCCGCGCGCTTGGTGGCACGCCTATTGAAGTGTTGGAATAGCAGTCGCTCCACCGTGGAAATGAAGTGATGCATTATACTATTTGTATATAGTATTATATAATAAATACCACTTATGTTGCCGGAATTTAACCCAACTCAAAGACATCACACTGCCGATCATCTAACTGGTGAGTCTCCGCTTTCTCCTGATGGGCAGATCAATATTTCTTCGTTTCTGGAAAAATCATCTATTGTCAGAGAAGGAGGAGTGAGTGCTCTTGAGTGTCTTGTGTGTGATGAAAATCTGCTTGCCCGCATAGATAAGATGCCTGTCAAATACGCAGTATACAAGGAATTCCACTGCTTGAGTTGGCCCTTGAATCAGGTGATCACACTTTGTTCGAATCGGTACTCTGTGATACTGCGACGTACAATGGGCGTCAAAAAAAATCAAATGAGTTAGAATATCCCAAATTAAGAAAAAGAGGATTCAAAAATGCCGAGCTCGATCTTTCTGATCGGTTTGATATTGAAGTTCCCCTGCAATACGGTGGGCAATCTGTGCTTACGATGCAGGATGCGCCGCAACAGATACGTTTCTTGAAAGGATTTTCCTGTGGGTTGCTCTATACCTCCTGGTATTCTCTAAAATCGTTTGAAACGCTACAGTCTAAACTTGTTCGTACGCCATTTGTGACATCACTGTATGTCAATGCACATTCTATGAGTTATTTTGGAGTTGGTGTGTCTGTTACCTGAATTCGCAGTGGAAGTGCAACACTTAAGGGATACGTGAAGCAGTGTGCATA
>CAYHHA010000056.1:0-7496 GCA_964356315.1 uncultured Gammaproteobacteria bacterium | reverse complement strand
ACTTTGTTACTTTGTTACTTTGTTACTTTGTTACTTTGTTACTTTGTTACTTTGTCTAATTCGCTTCGCAAACGAACGTTGGGCATCCGTTGGTCATGTCTCTTTGGTATTTCCAGCCACCTGCACAGTCTTCTGCGCGAGGGAGGGTGACTTCTGGACAGATAAGTCCAGCTTTACTGCGAATATCTTTGCTGACATTGCTCATGGCGCTTAACATAACGACCAGAAGGATAAATGAGAGGGTCAGGAACAATATAAAATTCCATGAAGCGAAATCTTGTGGTCTGACTGTTGGTTTGGACACTGTTTTCTTTTTTGCCATATATACACCTCATATACAACCGTATCTGAAGTGCGCTATAGCTGTCAAGTGGTATAGAGGTATGCGCTTTGAAATTGTTCAAATGAAGTAGGATTTTTCCCCTCTACTTGCACACTATCGAGAACGAGAAAACCAGGTCCAGATGTATGACAAGAAAGTATTTTCACTCGTTTTATACATGTTCCTGCCCCTTGCCCCTTGTCACTTGTCTCTATTTCCGTCCACATCCCAGGCCACGGGGTGAGCGCTCTGAAAATCCTCTCAAGTATGCTTCCAAGGTGTTCCTTTGTGTCTGCCTCCGGTTGGTGGGTAAAATAGTCTTTGAGCAGTTTTGTTGTTTTATACGTGTTTCTAATCTGTTCCCATGATTCAGTATTGAGTATTCGTGCTTCACGATCCATAGCGCTTTGGAGTAGGCTCCACGGAATATACCCATCATCTCTCGTGAATTTCCGAGCATAAGTGGACACCTCTTGATTTGTTACCGTGTGTTCAAATGTGTCTCCCTTGAGGGATGTTATTGTGTCAAACAGCAGTTGTGCTCCAGTGCTAAAGAGTGACGTTCTCAGTGGATCAGCAGTGTCTTTTGGACTAATGGGTACTTTCTTTTGCGCAATGAGCGTTCCTTTGTCAAATTCCTCGCTCAGTGTGACAACGGTGACTCCTGTTTGGTGATCGCCAGCTATCATCGCCCAAGGTACAGGGTCTGCACCTCGCCATCTGGGCAAAAGAGATGGATGAACATTGAGCCCGCCAAGTTTTGCATCGGCGATGGTTTTCGAAGGTATTTTCTGACCATAGGAAGCGCTCACGATAAGGTCTGCCTGAAATGGCTGGAGTGTGTTTATGACCGTCTCTTCGTTTTCGTACTCCCACGATTTACTGGTACTTGAGGGAAAAGAAACAACGGGTATGGTATGTTCCTCTGCCCACCTCTGTACTGGGGTAGGGGTGACTATTTTTTTTCGTCCAATAGGGCGGGGTGGCTGGGTGACGACGCACACGATGGTGCCGTGTGAAGGGGGTAGGGAGAAGAGTTTTTCCAGAACGATGACTGAGTCTGTGGTTGAGCCAAAAAAAAGTATGTTCATAGCTTGGTTCACGGTGGGTAGTTAATGGTTCATAGTTCAGTCCTCACAGACGAAAACACTGGTATGTTCCATGAACAATGAACCATGAACCCTTAACGAATTGATTATTTTAACTCAATCTCTTCCAGTATTTCTTTGCCTTTTTCGTCCTTGGCGGATTGATAAAATGTCCCATTTTGTTCCAGCACTCTGTGGGTAAATAGCGTACCGTTTATATGATCCGTTTCATGTTGGATAATGGTTGCGAGAAAGCCTTCAAAATCTTCCGTGTGTTGGGCGCCAGTTTCGTCTTGGAATTTTAGCGTCAGAGAAACCGCTCGGTTTACCTTTCCCCAGATCTTTGGGATAGAGAGGCATCCTTCTAGTTTGTTATCTCGTTCAGGAACACCCTCTGTAGTCTCTTCGGTTTTTGACACAATTTCTGGATTTACAAAAACTCGGATCGGGCTTTTTTCGGTAGGTCGCGTGATAAATATGCGTTCTGACTCGCCAATCTGAGGAGCAGCAAGTCCGACTCCTTTGGGATTTCTGGTCGCAAGGAGCGTCTGTTTCATGTCTACAACAAGTTTTTCCAGTCTCTTATCAAACGATGTTACTGTTTTTGCTTGTTGGGTGAGGACGGGATTTGGAACGATGACAATTGATTTCATGTTTTTGTATTATACAAAAAGTTGGTGGGTTTTCCTACTGGCTCGCTGATTTCTTCGGAAGTAGCGTCTCCATCCACAGAGATAGTGATGCGCGAATAAGGAGGTAGTAGTGGAGGTACAAAAATATGTTTAAGAATCTATCTTTCGGAATCCAAAGGCACTTGAGCAGTAAAAAGAATATTGACCAATAGAGAAGCGTTTTTGTTTTAGAGTGAGTTGCCAGAGAGAGGAGAAGAAAAACGATTGGGATCTGGTACAACAGTCGATAATCGTAGGACCATGCCGTAATCGTGAGCATAGCAGTGGTGGCATAGACATACAGCACCACGATAAACGGAGAGGAGTGTATCAGAGTGGACATTTTTGACCATGACCATTTTTTGCCAGATCGGAAGCGATCAAGCACCTGTTCATCAACAATCGGTTTGAAAAAAAGTATAAGGAGTATACCCATAGAAATCATTTGAGTGAGAAGTGTGTGAGTGGTGAGTGAAACGATACCTGTGTCTATGATTTGGAGGGTGTTCGATACATATGCAATTACGGCATTATTTCCATAATTTACCTGAGTAAATAGCTGTGGTCCAAAAGAATTTGAACTGCGTATGGCGAAAGAAAATACATCAAAAAGTCCGGATTTTACCCCGTATATCCAAGGCCAAAAAGAAAAAAAGATGTAGCTTCCTAAAAAAGAGAGTATTCCCATCGTTCGGGGGATCACGTACACGAGACTCAGGATGACAAACAGGGCAAAAAACGCCTTGGTGCTTAAAAGCACTCCGAGTAGTATTCCAACTGCGATAGTCAACGTACGGGATGGTTTTTGTGATCGACTTTGGAGTACCAGTATCATGCTGAGGCCATAGAGGACTGCAAGCATGCCATCTATATTTCCTGCTTCTATAGCCTTATTCATCGGCCCACCAAGAAAAAATGTCGCGAGAAATATCGTTGCAACGCTCTGCGTATAAGGTTGAACCTTTCGCAAGAGGGCGATAAAGCCTAGGAGACTCCCTACAGTTAAAAGAAAAAATATCGGATAATTGCAGGATGTGGTGCGAGTTGGCGAGCAGAGCTTCAGAGATTCCAGCAGGCTAATGCTTATATCTGCTACCACCACAGAGCCATAGCCAAATATGTACGGCGCCTTTCCATCTCGCATTTGGTACACAGGCGCGACGGTGATCTCCAGCAAATCCCTTCCAAGATTTTGGGAAGCAAACTGTTGCTCTGGCATGGTTATTCTCCCTGAAGGATTGAGGTAGGTAAGGCACAGTTTCGATCCAATCATGACAAAGAGCACGAATAGAAATAGTCGCTCTGGATAGAGGAGCATGTTCTTCTGAATTGAGGCTAGTGGATTCATACGCTCGTCATTATTTTGCTTTGATCAAATCAGCAAATTGAGTATCGGATGCATCGATGGTTTGTAGGTATCGCTCTATCGTAGATTTCGCTTTTTCTGGTTGTTTCATTTCATTGAAAAATACAAAAAGTGCGTAATACGAGTCTCTGTAATTTGGCTTTTTGGCAATCGCGCTGTCCAGATAGGAGATAGCTTTATCACTATTGCCTTGTCTCCCGCTTAAGATCGCCAGATTATAGTCTATTTTCGGATCGTTTGGAGATAATTCCCCGGCTCTTATTAGCGCATTTATTGCTTCAGTAATGAACGCTGGGTTTAGCTGGGCGAACGAGTAATATATTTTTGTTTTCGATTTCCAGAAATTTACATTTTGTGGAGAAATTTTTATGGCCAAAGCATTTTCTTCCAGAGCTTGCCTAGCAAGGTCAGCTGCCACGGTCGCTTGTTGCTGTTCGTATGCTGCTAGTGCCAGTGAAGCGAGAGAGGTAGAAAGCTCATCATGATAATTTGGCTCAGATCCATTAAGGATGATAGCCTGTTGTAGAGATGCCTTTGCGAGGCCGTACTGTCCACTTCTGGCGTCTCTATACCCAGAAGCGTAGAGAAAGTCGGCATACCAAAAAAAGAGTACTCTCGTAAACAAGAATACACCAGCAATGCCAACTGCCCAGTTTGTCCATTTCGAGGTCGTTCCAGGTGTCTGAAACGAATAATATTCATGGTTGAGTTTTGAGAGGAGAATAATGCTTGCAGGAAACAGAAACAGGAATATCTGTACGATCACGACAGAAAAGCCAAAGAAGTTCGTAATAAGGATAGAGATCCATCCGGAAAAGAGAGCGATGGGTATGGTAAATTGTTCATAGTTCATAGTTGATGGATCATTAATGGAATCTCTTTTGCTATGAACCATGAGCCATGAACCATGCACTTTTTTCGCAAACCACCCCACAAAAACTCCAAGAAACACGACATACATACCAAGCCCAATCACTCCCGTTGTTGCGAGGTAATTGAGGTATTCGTTATGTGCCTTGTTATACAGAAAATCCCATTCACTGGTATTGTTGTGTTCAACAGGCCGGTATTGGAAAAAAGCAAACGCAAACGTTTCTGTGCCTGTTCCGATAAGCCATGCTTTTTTTGAGCTTTGCCAAGCAGTTATTGCGCCTTGCCAGACGTATTTTCTGATAGTGCCAGACTCCGTACCTCCAGATTCCAATGCCGGTCCTGTTGGTTTAGGCGGTGTGGGAGGTAGGGGAGCTTTTTCAGAATTTTTATATTGGGAGGTGAGGCCAGAAAGCGTGAAATGTTTGTCTATCTGGCTGATGTTTGAGCCGTTAAAAAACACGATCCCAAAGAGGCAGAGGTGGACAATAACCACTATTTTTTGAAGTTGTTTTGTAAATCCGTGGGTGAAAAAAATTGCAAGCCAGAAAAGAATATCTGACAGAGCAATCGCAAATAGCCCTGATCGGGACCTGGTGAAAAGCAACGTGATAAAAAACAGAATGCTTACTGTAAAGTAACCCGCAACCCGCAACCCATACAGTGTTTTTTTGACGTGCAGGTGGTGTAGTCCCATCGCCAACGAGAGCGGAAAAAGTGCGACCAAGTACGCCGCAAGCCAGTTTGGTTGACCGAGTGTGGAAAAAACTCGGTTTTGGACATCTTGCACCCAGATATGTTTATCTATTCCTAAGCGCTCCGCGACCCCATACAGGGCTACGATCACGGCAGTTGAAAGCGCTATGTTTAGGAAAGTGAGTATCGAGGAATTTGTATTCTGTATAGTGTATCGGGTATTGGGTATTATTTGGGTATGTTTTGATTTCTTGACAGATACCTCTGAGGAGCTTGAGGCATTTGCATTTGATATGAAATTTGTCACAAAGGCATAGTACAAAAACACATAGGTGATGACGGACCACATCCCGCCGTTGAAGCGACTATAGTAGCCAAACCAGGAGACGTGCGGATCCATGGAAAAGATAGCACTGATTAGTTGAGAGCTTACAAACAAGGCGATAGGGATATCTAGCGGTGTTTTTGAGATTCTGAATTCTTTTTCAGCGATCATTTTAAATATCCATGACACTGCGATAATCGTTGCGAGGGCATAGGTAATCATCATTTTGTTGTATTCAAACAGTTCGTAATTCCATGGAGTCAGGATCAGGGGGACGAGGATAACGAGGAGGTAAAAAGAAAATCGGATACTGCGGTTGCACCAATCAGGTGATTTCATGAGAGAAGTATATCATACATATTTGCATCCGAAAGAGTTCTGCGATACTCTTGCAGTATGCATTATGGCACACGCTGATTTTGGATTTGAACAGGAATTACGTAAACAATATGCTGCGTTCGTCCAGCCGTCTGTCCAAAAAGTACGAGAAATGGCGATTAACGCAAATTATTGGAATGAGAGGTTGGAAGATGGGTTGCCAATGGAACCTGGGGAGGAGACTGATCAGACGAAAAACGCGGAGCATCTTCTCCAATTTCGGTGGATGCAGCAGATGGCTTTGGACAAAAAAATTGTTGATACGATGAGTTTGGAAACAGAGCGTGAGTTGAGTCAGGCGTTAATAACTGGCACCTGGCAACTGCGCGAGGAAACACGAAACCATTTGATTTCGGTATTGTCATCATGGGACAGAAACCGTGATCCATCAAAAACTATCGTTCCTCTCCCGAAGCTACCAGTTCAGATAAAAACTGCTAGAGCTA
This sequence comes from uncultured Gammaproteobacteria bacterium, assembly GCA_964356315.1. Taxonomy (GTDB): domain Bacteria; phylum Patescibacteriota; class Microgenomatia; order UBA10105; family UBA927; genus CAYGFH01. The sequence continues at coordinate 1,334 of CAYHHA010000056.1, read as the reverse complement.
TGTTGCAAGCAACCATTCCGAACAAAATAGGCGTGGCCATAGATCCTAAGCTCTTAGAAAATCTTAGAGAAATTCACCAACTTGCACCAGATTTGGATATTGACCTCGCGATGAATCGGACCATGCATCATGCTCTTTTTAAACAACCTAGGTCCAAGCAGAAAAAGCTTCCAGAAATACGCTATGCTGGTTCATCTCTAATACGGAAAAGCGCCCATTTTATTGGACAGCATCAAACGGAAATGACGAAGCGGGTTGGGTTTGAATATAGTCAGGAGGCGAACCAACTCATGAAGATATCCCGAGATAGATTGGATGGTCGTTTCACACATCGATTGAAGCAAACTCTGATGGATAGTAGATGGTATCTAGCACATGAGGATACGGCTCATCTCATGGGTTGTATTCTTTATCTCTTGCGGGTAGATAAAGACGCTATGGGCAAACCGAAGTCTTCAGTGTTTTTAATGGATGAATATCTCAAAGTAAATGATATTGATATTACCCAGGTGTTTTCTCAGGTGAGTGCTGATCATCCGATAGGAGCAGATGCTATTGATATTTTGTCGGCTGTGTATCAGATTTCTCCACATTTTTCTACTGAAGAAATTGCATCCGAATATTTTAGCCATGTATCGGGAGTCGAATACGAATCAGATATTTTTGATGATGATAATGATGCTGAGCAGGAACCGGACTTAGAGATAGAGGAAACGGATTTAAGCTACGACGACTCAATCCATGAGGAAGTGGGCGATGGGGAGATATCGACCGATTTTTATGATGATACTAAAATTCCTTGGGCATCAATCGGATTAGACCCCAGGGGTATGCATATTCCGGATCCTGATACTCTTTTGAATCAAGGGATATACGCTTTTGATGATGGTCTGCTTGATGATCCCGTCGTTGGATTGCAAGGACAGATATATTATTACGAAACAGCTACGACACATCAGGAAGATTCTGAAGAAGTGACTACAGGCCTGCATACGTTTCCTGCCGATGTGATGGTTACCTATGGCCACCTCTTTGCTTCATTTTATTTTCTTCATATGGATGCCAGTGCTATTGCAGATATATATCATTTGCCTGTTGATCTGGTTATTAGTGGTCTACAGGATGTAACGGCGCGTCTGCAGAGTAGTACCTTCGGGCTCGACGAATGATCAGCCGGAAGGACAGAGGTAAAACATTGTAATTTTTTGTATATGCCGAATTTGGAGTAATTGAGAGAATCGGAACGGAAGAAGTCTGTTGATCGATATTCGAAGAAGCCAGCTTAAATGACATAAACGGTTGCTAATTTCGTGAAAACTTGAATTTCCAGTAGG
>CAYHHA010000055.1:0-8078 GCA_964356315.1 uncultured Gammaproteobacteria bacterium | reverse complement strand
TTACCTAGACACTGACCCCGCCTGAGCCTCTCGGTGTAGCCAGATCGACATCGGAGATCCTGGTAGGCACCGCGTTTTCTAGAATATTTATTTGGAAAATATTTAGGGGCCTACTGCGTTTTGGTCGTTTTTTATTTTATCCTCTGCAGAGTGTAGTCTGTTTCACTTAGTGTAGTCTTTTTGTACCCCGGCTGAGTAGCCAAGAAGTCCATGGCAGCTTCAAATAGACCGGCAGCTATTAAAGTATTTGGAACACCTGCCTGTTCTGCCATGTCCGTCTTTGCCGGGTCATTTTTTGAAAAGTAATTACCAACAAGTCTATCTGTCTCAAATTTCTTGTTGATATACATTATCATCTTAGCCATCATATCGTCTGGAAAACCTGTATTGCCGTACTTTGGGAACTGCAATATGTCAGCCATGCTATCTATTCCAATTCTCTGCTTTGTACAAATCATCCTTAGTCATCTTCCAATCGAATGGGCCCTTCTTTACAAAGAATTCAATATGACAAATACCTTTATTATTAGAATCTTGTATTTCTACAACATATGGACCATCAATATTATTTCGCTTTACATACTTCTCAGCTACTGCAATATCCTTAGCCACACTTTTACCGGCAGCTTTTAATGCTTCAGACACGGTCTTGTGGTCTCCTTTTAACGGTGCAAATATATATTTAAGGTGCTTATGCTTTGCCACTAAAATAACCCGGTAGGTCACAGGACCTTTTTTCTTTACAGCGTTAGCCTTAGCCATGGTAAACTCCTATATAGTAGTGTGAATAAAAACCCGGGCATTGCTTACCGGGGCTTAAAAAAATAAAAGCCGGACGGAGAAACCATCTCTGTCCGACCACTTAGACGGTAGGTAAATTTAGTCATAAGTGCAATCGTATATTGAGAGACGACGGTTCTGTATTTTGTTAATTATTTCTTTATTATATGCAAAATATCAATTGAAGAGAGAGTAGGGTTAAAATAGAGCATAAAGCAAAGACAGCTTCGAAAAAAGAAATTGAACAACAAATCAATAACCTCATAAAAAAGGGGAGTTGGGATAAAGTCGAAGATCTACTTCTTTCTATCGAGAGCATGAAAATTTCACCCAATAAATTAAAGAAAGGGTGGGCGGACTTAGCTTATGAACAGATGCACCAAGACAATTTGGTTGCGGTTATTGTATCCCTGGCTTCAGCCAGAAAGCATGCACTAGACGACAACAAAATATTTGCCCAGCTTCTGGATAGTTTAATAGTTTTTATAGATAAGAACGAGAAAAAATTTTCCATCGAAGATTATGTTCGACTTGAATACGGTCTCAATAGAATATATTCATTTCAAAAAACCAGGACAAAAACCGATGATATAAATATCAATAAAGCCAAAGAACTTTTAACACGAATTCGATATAAAAAAGAAGAAGCACCATCAAAAAAGAAATCATCTGTAACACCTGAAGTTACACGCATATTTTCCGCGCTCTATCCAGATATGACCCATGAAGAAGTAAAAGTTGAATTTGCCCGTATTGCAGCGCCATTTATAAGGAAAAAATTGACTGAAGCTGAAAATAAGAACAAGAAAAAACCATCGTCAACCGGGGGGAAGAAACCTCCTAAAGACGACAATGATACGAAATTGAATAATGATAACAATAAGAAGAAGCCACCTAAGAAATAAGGTGCGCCAATGAAATAATAAGATACGAGGTTAGAAATGTTTCAGGCACCCACGGATTGGAAGTGCACAATTATTAAGCATGAAGAAGAAAAACCCTACATCTTTTTGTTGGATGAATACCATAAGAACGGCCTGGTTATCGCCGACAACATTGAAATTGCCAAGACTCTAATCCATGAACAAGGAGTCTATTTGATTGGAGTGGAAGACTACTCTTCAAAAAATGATCCGTATACTGGAAATGTTAGTCATGCAATGGACTACAACAGTGCCTTATTACCAGATGCCAATTGTATAACCGATGATGAAACGCCATTTGCAGATGCTCTCCTGAAGTGCGGCATTCCAGTAGTAGGTGTGGATAGTTCAGGTTGCAAAGATGATATAATATTGTCGTTTAATGGTAAACCTTTTAATTCAGACTATCCGGCAAATTTATGTCGATCTAAGAATTTCGTCCTATCGCTCTTCGTGGAACGAGCGGAGCGCAGACTAAATTGTAATGTCCTGATCAACTGCGGGTCGGATCACAATGCACACATATTTGAATTTACGGAGGGAGCGAAACCCCGCCCAGACAAGTGGCCACACGGAACTTACATTCGTTTGCGTTCACCGCATTTTCTCTAAATATTAATATACCCCATTATTTTTAACATAGAAGAAGTAGATAGAGAAAATATCTTCCGATGCTCCATCGTTTAATAACTCTTTAGATTGTTTGGATAAAAGATTTTCCATCGAGAGGAATAATCGAAATCAGTTTCTTTGTGAGATAAGTAAAAATCAAATTCAAGTGGACACCTGTCATAGATCATCTGCAACTGGTCTGCGTAAACAGCGGATCTTTCCAAATAAAACCCAATTGCTTGAAGGTATGGATATTTGTAATTCAACTTATCCAAATAGGATAAAATTGTTTGTGCAGAACATTGTCCCGTTTCTCCGGCATGACGAAACGCTTCTAAGATTGTTGACGGACCACCTGAATATACGGGGCGAACAACTGCGTCAATAAGTGCGCGATCGACTGTCGATACAGTAAGACTTTTCCCCTCATGATGATCAATTACCCCTACCCCAAGTTGATCTGTATACATTCCATTTAGGAGGTGAATATCGAAATTATTAAAGGTAGTTATACTTTTTGTCTTACGTTGTGGACTTTTGAAGGCAAGATCAATCGATTGCTGAGAAAGTGGTGCAATTATCGGTGGCTTTGGACTTTGCTCTGAATTTACATAGATCAAACGTGGCGTTGTTTCTATCAAGTTGTTCAAATAGAGAGCGCTCAGATGTGAGAAATAACATGATGTTCGAAGAGTCAAAGCAATCTCATACGGAGATACACCATTCCGAACAAACCTAACCGCATGTTCCTTAGGAAAGTGTAATTCAATTTTCCGAAAAATATTTTCTTCCGATAGTATTGTTGCGACTTCATCGATTGTCGTACGTCTCGAGATCATTTCTTCCAACTTAAGTTCGCGCAGAATTAATTCTAAATCTGTCGTTTTCAAAATCCTAGTCGTAACCCCTTTAAAATGCTCGAGAATAAACAGCCGCTTTTCTAAGAGTTTTTTACTAATACTACGTTTCATTTAGGTGGAATTATTTGTTAACCGTATAACTAGTATATATACTAGTTATACGGATGCCATATTTTATTGGACAGAGATTCTGAATGAATATATAGTATATATACTATATATTCAACCATATTTTGTATGTTGTCAGTAGTGTAGAATACTTAGCATATAGACTTTTAATTACTTGACAATATTAGCATATAGACTTATATTTCTACCGTATAAAGAAGTATAAAAGCTAATATTTAAAAATCTTAATGAACACATGGGCTTATATGAATAACCAAAAACGTTTGATAATAAGGCAATTAGATATAAAAATACGAAAACTTCGTATCATAAAAGAACCGTTTGCACCACCAAACGGATGGCTATTTGCAATTAGAACTGCGCTTGGCATGCCCAGAAGATCTGTTGCTAAAAAACTCCAAATCAGCGAACCGACGCTTAAGGGTATCGAAGAGCGAGAGGTTGAAGGTAATGTCACTTTAAAAACATTACGCGAGACAGCTGCTGCTATGGATCTTGAATTGGTATATGGATTTGTGCCAAAAGAGGGGTCGCTCCAAAATTACATACAAAAAAAAACCTATGAAGCAGCTAAGCATATCGTTCTTAAAACAGCACACACTATGGCATTAGAAGACCAGGCAATTTCAGATAATAGAACCAAAGCTGCTATTAAAGAAAAAGCCAAAGAACTGGAACTAAAACTGCCGAGCTTCTTATGGGATTAACTCTTACTTACGATCCCGGTCAAACTCCTTTAACGCCAGAAGAATTAGATGAACTAAAAATAAAATCGATTGCAACCAGAGGAGAACTCGATGAATTAGAACAACAAAATATTGAAAAAGCTTTCGAATGGTTGATGGGAAGAAGTTTATCGGTAGATAAAATTCTTTCCGAAGAATTCATTTTCGATCTTCACAAAAGGATGCTGGGCGACGTTTGGTCTTGGGCGGGAATGCAAAGAAAATCCAATAAAAATATTGGTGTGGATTGGACACAGATTCGGACCGAGCTGAGATCTTTGATAGATAACACAAAATACTGGATCGAACATCATGTATTTTTAGAAGATGAAATTGCAATAAGGTTTAAATATCGACTTGTTTCGATACATTGTTTTCCCAATGGGAATGGCAGGCATTCAAGGCTTATGGCGGACATTATTATAGAAAAAATATTTGGTGGTCATTCGTTTACATGGGGGAGTGGTAATCTCATTCAAAAAGGGAAAACAAGATCCAACTATCTTGCAGCACTTAAAGCAGGAGATGTAAACTCTCTAGATGAACTAATAAAATTCGCTCGCTCTTAATTTATACTCTCATATTTAATGGATACACACAAATGAAAGCAATTTTAGTTCGAATTGGAATTGATCATGAATATGGTGCTTGGAATGCCCCCATGTCACTGAAAACAAATAAATTCGTATTCGTTCCAATCCCAGAAAACGATAAGACGATATTTCGGAAAGGGATGGAAAGGGGATACGAGGAAGTATTTATTCCACTAGTCGATTTTTGTTCTAGCCATAAAATATCACTAAAGGATGATTTAAATTATCCTATAAATGAATTACAATTACACTCAATGCATTTAGATCCGGATTTTGAACATTTAACATACGGTGACAATGGGACAAAACGAGGTTCGCAAATTAAGACGTTGAAACGTGGAGATTTTCTTGTTTTTTATGCAGGGCTCAGACCAATAGAAAAGCATACAGATAAATTAGTTTATGCCATTGTCGGATTTTATAGTGTCGAGGAGGTTGTTAACGCTATAAACGTTAACCAAAATAGATATTTGGAGAATGCACACACAAGAAAAAAGGAAATATCGAAAAATGATATTGTTGTTAGAGCAAATCTGGTGGATTCAGGAAGACTCGCGAAATGTATTCCAATAGGTGAATACCGAGACCGAGCATATCGCGTTCAAAAGAATATATTAAGTGAATGGGGAGGTCTTTCTGTCAACGATGGATATATTCAAAGGAGTGCAGTCCCGCCGTCATTTAATAACCCTGAAATGTTTTTAAAATGGTTTCAAAAGCAAAAACCAATATTTGAACGGACAAAATATTAAATGAATACTGATATAGTTTATATTGTCCATCTTCGGCAGCCTAGAAGAAATGACCCATCAGAAAAACGTTCCGATCCGTTCTGGGAGTTCGGGAGCTTCGGAGTAACGGGGTGCCATTCCAACAATTTGATGCACAAGAACAATATTAATCATCTTAAGAAATCGCGATTTGCATTTGCCCAAGGAGGAAAGCAAGGATTCAAACTATTGTTTATTACTCCACCGATAAGCTTAAGACTACTAGACTCAATTGTTGAAGCGAATTGGTCCCCCAAGGGGATGCCTTTCCGTTATGCAGAAGCTCCCCTACTCATCAACAATAATGAAGAAACAGATTTCCCTTTGCTTGTCGATTCAATAATCAACATAAATAGATCGACACCAGTCGCAAAATTTTCAAGCGCATTTAGATCGAGAGCTACTCCTCTTTCACAAGATGTTGCAGAAGAACTGTTTACAGTATATGAACAAAATAGGCGCAATCAGAAAAACAACATCGCAAAAACGTACGAAGAAGCATTGCCGTACTCACCACCCTATGTTGATAAAGACCGTAAGAAAACATATACCAGTCTTTTAAAGATGAATGGCGTTAAAATGAGATCAAATCGCAAATGTTAGTGCGGATTGCCTCTCTTCATAACTTTTGTAACCCAAGCCCGGCTTACTCCATTATTTCTTGCAAGCGCAGCTCTGTTTAGACATTCACCACTCTCTATCTTTTGTTTATACTCAGTGGCGAGTGCACCATAATTGATTCGTTTCGGAATAATCTTTGGCGCAGACTTTTCCATAAGCCCTGATTGTTTCAAAGTTTCAACGTCAGACTCTGTTAAGTTCAGGAAATAGGGAAAACGGGTTGGATTGATGACAATGTGCTTGGCCCCTTTGTCATTTTTGACCAAAACAATAGGGATTTCGAGCTTTAAAAAGTTAGACTCCTCGTGTTTTCCGCGGAGCGAATGACACAGAGAGTCTAATTTCTCTTTGTCGGTCTCTTTTTAACAAAAAACGCCCAAGTGATGAGCTTGGGCGTTGCTGTTTTTATAAAAAAATATCACAGTGATCTTCCACAAGTACCTGCTACACAAAACCGTTATCTGATGTTGAAAGGATGAGAAGGGCGTGAGTCTTTCTTTTACGGTATCAAAAGTAAATCCTGTTGATTCTATATTGATAACGGAGTACATTTGCGTCACATAGGAACTGTATTCGTCGGCTTCTGCCGCGAATTGGACTTTGGGACCTTTAAGCCCGGCTCTTCTTACGAATCTTCCTCTTTCCACTTACCGGCTCAGCCGGATATACAAACCCTGTAAATTCAAGATAGATTTATCCTTTATTCAGGATAACTACATTCAATTGCTACTCTCGTGAAAGGAGTGCGATGTATGAAAGCAATGATGAGATGTTTGGTGGTGGTGATTTTTGTCGGAACGATTTCGACACACGTCATGGCTCAGTGGGTGCAAGTAAATAAGGACAGTAAAGGAATAGGTGCTTTGGCTGTATCGGGAAATAATCTCTTTGCTGGCTCATCGGATAGTGGAGTCTTTCTTTCTACCAACAATGGTACGAGTTGGACTCAAACCTGTTTGGATAGTGTGTCTATAAGTACTTTTGCGTTTAGTGGTACGAATCTTTTTGCAGGAACTGTCCACGACGGCATTTTTCTTTCCTCTGACAATGGAATTAGTTGGAAATTAGTCAGGTCTGACCTGCCAATTGGTGGCGGTGAAGGGTGGGGAGAACTTAACTCTTGGGTAACGGCGCTTGCCTTTAAACCCAATGGAACCGGCTCGAACGATATTTTTGCAGCAATTATATATGCAGGCGAAGCTGGTCCGAAAGGGATTTTCTCGTTAGAAGGACAAAGAATATACCGGTCAACCGATAACGGAACAAACTGGATTCTTGCTGATTCGGGCTTTACAAACAACATACAATCATTTTTAGTCGATGGTTCAAATCTCGTTGTAGGAACCGGTGATAATTGTTCTGACTCTCAACCGCATTCTGGCGACGGAGTCTTACTTTCGACAAACAATGGAAGCAGTTGGACTGCTGTTAACAAAGGTTTGCCAAAAAAATATTCATCACAAGATACAACCCACTACTACAATATTAACGCACTTATAAAAAACAACAGTAGATTGTTTGCTGGAACTGACTATGGTATCTATCTGTCCACAAACAGCGGAATAAATTGGACAAAATCGTTTGATACTGTTGTTACAACATCATTTGCCGCCAGTGGTAACAATCTTTTTGCAGGAACAAATAATGGAGTTATTCTATCGACCAATAGTGGTGCGAGTTGGACTTCGGTGAATACTGGTTTGTCGAACTTAATTGTAAGAAGCCTTATTTTGACAGGCTCATATCTCTTTGCTGGAACTGACAAAGGTGTCTATCGCCGTCCACTCTCCGAAATGGTTACATCTGTAAAGCAATCGTCTACTCAAATGCCAGAGAGATATTCTCTTTCGCAAAACTACCCCAACCCATTCAATCCATCTACAACTCTGAGGTTCAGTATTCCTGAACAAAGCACTGTCCGGTTCTCCATCTTCAACACGCTCGGACAAACAATCTCTGAGATGGTGAATGAAGTGAAAGATGCAGGTTCTTACGAACAGTCTTTTAACGCATCACAATTATCATCAGGCATTTATTTCTACAGGATTGAAGCGACATCAGTAAA
>CAYHHA010000054.1:0-8237 GCA_964356315.1 uncultured Gammaproteobacteria bacterium | reverse complement strand
AAACAACTGGTTGAGGAAATTATGAAGTGGTTACAAGTCACACATATATGAGAACCGTCTTTATCATTCATGGGAGTTATGGAAATCCGGAGGAAAACTGGTTTCCATGGTTAAAAAAGGAGTTAGAAAATCTTGGTTGTCGTGTGATTGTTCCACAGTTTCAGATTCCGGAGCAGCAAGATGCTTCATACGGCGGACACAAATTAACTTTGTGGCTCGAGACATTGGCCAAGTACTCGCAGTTCATAAACGATGAGACGATATTCGTCGGACACAGCAGAGGATGCGTTTTTCTTTATCGAGTGCTCGAGCAATTGCAACATCCAGTGCACGCCGTATTTTTTGTGGGAGCATGGATGAAGTATCTTTGGTATGCAAATAAATCGAGTCAAATTGATTCATTTCATGAAACCCCTCTCCATTGGGAGAAAATAAAAGCCGGTAGCCGGCATTTTGAAGTATACCAGTCAACAAATGATGTGATACCGGCTAAAGATGGACAGGAAATCGCTAAAAAATTACATGCGACTATTCATCTTGTTAAAAATGCCGGACATTTTAACGTCTCACGGGATCCATCATATATCACATTTCCATTGCTCCTCGAAAATATAAAAAAACAATTATGACGTTTCTATTTGTTCATGGTACGTTTGGGTCACCAAAAGAAGCTTGGTTTCCGTGGTTGAAACATGAATTAGAGTCACTGGGTCATACGGTAATTGCTCCACAATTTCCGACTGATGACTGGTCAGATGTTTCTAAGCTATCTCCTGAGGCGTATACATCGACGCAAAACTTAGATTCATGGATGAAGACATTCGAGAACTTGTTGCCTGTGCTTTCAAAAGATCAGGAAATTATTTTTGTTGGACATTCATTGGGCCCGATCTTTAGTCTTTTTCTGATAGAAAAATACAAACTACTGATCAAAAATGCATTTTTTGTCGCCCCGTTTTTACATCCTGCGACAGAGGAAGAAAGTAGAATCACAAAAAATCTTTTAAAAGAATTCTATGTTACCGTGTTTTAAAACAAGATAACAAGAAGTATAAAAAAGAGGTGTTAAGAATAAGCTTATTTTATAAGCCACGATGTAATTGTGTTAACCAAATCCTCTTCTTTACCCAAGAAATTATGAACAGCATTTTTTATGATATGCATCTCCAAATGTTTGGAGATGGAATTTTGTCTGATAAGTTCCATATATTTTTCTGGTTGAACTCCTGTCGCCACATCATTTTCTGGATTAATAATTAGCATTGGTAGTGTAATTTTGTTAAAATTTTTGTATTCCAATTCCGGATGTGTACCGTTAAAAACGAAGCAATTTGTATTTGGATTTGTGTAATTCCAAAAAGACGCGGCTGAAATTAGACAATTACTCCAAAGCATTATTGGCATTAATTCTCTTCCTTTGCCATCATCAACCATTTGTTTTGCAAGAAGCGCAAAATGTTCCCAATCCTGAACGCTAGAATCGAACTGATAACGTATATCTGCGGTTGTAAGAAAAATTAGACGAGAAATTGGATGATTTGGAGTATGAGTTATGTAATAGCAAATTTTATGTGGACCAAGACTGTGTCCTTGAAGAATTATCTCTGAATATCCTAATTGCTGAGCATATGAAATAACTCCATCCAAATCAAATTTTGCTGATTCCAATAGGTCATAGACAGATCCACCCTGCTCCCACATATATCCAGTTGAAGTTTTTTTAAACAAATCTGCCATGTAATCATGACCCCGATTGTTATATGTCATAAATGCATACCCAAGATTCGGGTACTTATTTCCCATAACATTAATAAAATGGTTTTGTACGAAATTTCCCTCTTTTCCATGTGTATGGATGACTATTTTTTTCGTTGGTTTTGATGGAGAAAATAGTATAGAATCAAGTTCAATACCATCTGTGGAATATATTTTGTGAAGAGATGTTTGAATTGTACTAATATGGTTGAATGATAGCAGTATTATACAATGTTCACTGTTTATATACACTTAAATACTAATATAAATGTGAATAGCTACTATGACAAGCGTATCTGTCGATAAGCGAGAATTAAACGCCGAGCAGCTTAAGGCGGTAGAGCACGGAAAAGGCCCTCTTATGATTATTGCAGGGGCCGGGACCGGAAAAACCACCGTCATAACGGAGCGCATAAGCTATTTGATATCGAAAGGATTTGCTAAGCCTCAAGAAATTCTCGCGCTCACGTTCACGGAGAAAGCAGCATCTGAGATGGAAGAGCGTGTGGATAAAGCGATGCCGTATGGAGTGACGCAGATGTGGATCTCTACGTTTCATGCATTTTGCGACAGAATTTTACGCAGTGAAGGAATTCACATTGGGATAAATCCAAGCTATATATTGATGACCGAAACAGATGCGATACTATTTTTCCGTAAACATATTCATTCATTTCAGTTAACGTACTTCAAGCCTCTTGGGAATCCTACAAAATTTATCTCGGGAATGATTCAACATTTTAGTCGCCTGAAGGATGAAGAGATAACGCCTGCGCAGTATGAAGCATGGGTACACAAGAAAAATGGGATAGAAGACAAGGGACAAGAGACAGGGGACAAGAAGCAGGGGACAGGAGACAAGGGACAAGAGACAGGGGACAGGAAGCAAGGGACAGGGGACAAGGGGCAAGGGACAAGGGACAAGGAGCAGGAGGAGATGGAGAATGTGGAAGAAAGGGAAAAATATATTGAACTAGCACGGGCGTACAAAACGTATGAGGAATTGAAAATCAAAGAAGGCGTTGCAGATTATTCTGATCTGATTAGTCATACGCTTTCGATATTTACGGCTCGTCCTCATATTCTCAAGCAGTATCAAGAGCAATTTAAATACATCCTTATTGATGAATTTCAGGACACAAATTTTGCGCAAAATTCGCTTGCCATTTTGCTTTCTGGAAAACGAAAAAATATTACCGTCGTTGGGGATGATGATCAAGCTGTATATCGGTGGCGGGGAGCGGCAATATCGAACATGATTCAATTTCGAAAAACGTATCCCAAAACTACGATTGTGGTGCTTACTAAGAATTACCGTTCAACAAAAGAAATTTTAGACCGGTCGTATGACCTAATTCAGCATAATAACCCAGATCGATTAGAAGTGGCAGAACATATCGATAAAAAATTGGAAAGCATGCGTCGGGTAAATGGAGATCCAATTCAAATATTGTATGCAGAGCGGGTAGAGCATGAAGCTGAATTAGTGGCTGGTGAGATTATGCAACAAGTTACAGGTGACAAGGAACAGGAAAAGAAATACTCATGGAGTGATGTTGCAATACTGGTCCGAGCTAATGCGCATGCTGAGCCGTTTGCAAGGGCACTTTCTCGAGCGGGAATTCCGTTTCAATTTTTAGGTCCAGGGCAATTGTATAAAAAACCGGAAGTGAAAGATTTAATCGCCTACCTTAAAGTTCTCTATAACTTTGAAGACAATGTGGCGTTTTACCGAATTCTTTCGATGGAATGTTTCCATTTGGATCCACGGGATATTGCTGCGATATCTAACGCCGCAAAAAAGTATGGATGTTCACTGTTTGAAATATGTGAAAACTTGGCAGAGCTCTCGAGATATAATTTCCTCGATCCGCTGCTCACAAAAGACAATCTATCCATTATCGATGGTAGTGCTAAGTTCGAAAAGCGATCTTCGGAAATTATACCTCTCAACTCTGCTCGATCGATAAAACCCTCAGTTGGAAGTGAAAGTATTAAACAAATTAAATTTATCGTTGAAATGATACATAAACATCTAGGATTGCTCAAAAAAGAAACAGCAGGACAGATCTTGTATTATTTCTTGGAGAAAACCGGCCTTCTAAAACAGCTTGCAGAGTATGCCAATACTAAAGATGAAACAGTGGCTTTAAATATCTCAAAATTTTTCCAAAAATTAAAAGAGTATGAGACGAGTCACGAGGAAGCGAGTGTATTTTCTGTTGTGGATTGGATCGAAATGTCTATGCAACTAGGCGAATCTCCTATGGCATCGTCTTCGGATTGGTCTATCGATAATGCAGTGCGGATTATGACGGTACACTCTTCAAAGGGTCTAGAATTTCCAATAGTGTTTTTAGTTAACTTGGTTTCGCAAAGATTTCCGAGTATGGAGCGCAAAGAGCAAATACCCGTTCCCACGGAACTACTGAAAGAAATTCTCCCAACAGGGGATGTCCACTTTCAGGAAGAACGGCGGTTATTTTATGTCGGTATGACGCGTGCACGAGACGTGTTATTTCTTACCGCAGCGAAATACTACGGAGACGGAAAGCGGGAGAAAAAACTTTCGCCATTTATCTATGAATCAATCGGGCCACAGGCTTCAATTCCTGAAGTGCTCTATAGCCAAAACACCTCTGCACAACTGAGCTTTTTGGATTTCAAAAAAGATCCGTCTGTAGAAAAATTACCCACACCGAAACAGCATATTTCTTACATATCCTATTCCCAGTTATCCAGTTTTCAAACGTGTCCTTTGCAGTATAAATATCGGTATGTCATAAAAATTCCAGTGCCGGCAAGCGCAGCGCTATCGTTTGGTGATGTGATACATAAATCGCTCCAACAGTTTTATACCAGTGTTCAGAAGCGTGAATCGGTCTCTTTGGATACTCTTTTGACTGCGTATGCATCGCATTGGGTATCAGTTGGATACGGAAATAAGACGTATGAAGAGAAGATGAGACAGCACGGAGTTGAGCTTTTGACACAATTTTTTCAAAAAGGATATGTTTCTGGAGTTATCCCAACAGCAATAGAAGAACCGTTTAAAATAAAAATTTCAGAGCATGTCACCTTGGGTGGAAAAATTGATCGCATAGACACGCATGAAGATGGATCCATTGAAATAATTGATTATAAAACAGGGACTGCAACAAAAACTCGAGATGTTTCAAAAGATCCTCAGCTCACCATTTATGCAATGAGTGCTTCGGGGGAAGGGGTGTATAAGAAAAAACCTGAGAATGTTATTGTTTCATTTTATTTTTTGGAAGGCCAGGAAAAAATTTCTGGTACCCGAACCCAAGCGCAAATAGATAACGCTAAAATTGAAATATCCCAGACTGTAGATGCCATCGAAAGAAGTACGTTTCAACCGACTCCCGGACGACATTGTGATTTCTGTGAGTTTCGCTTATTATGTGAAGCGTGGAATTAATTGTATGGTACAACACACTCTTGCGTCTTGACACTAGGAATGGTGCCATGCAACGATGAATATATGTTGAAGCAAACATCTTCATCCAATTTTTCTAAGATCATATCTATCGTGTTTGTGACCACATTCGGTATCGTTGCACTGGCCATGATGTATGCAGCTGTGCAAAAAAATACGGAAGGACGTTCAAAAGCTGCTCAGGAACAAACAATTCTGAAACAATGGGAATTTAACAGTGCTACGGGAGACGGATGGGATGCCCAGTCACCGAATAAAATTATCGTAGGAAACGGATATCTTTCTGTATTTCGGGAAAAGCCGACTGAGTCAGTAAGATTGTTACATCAAAACGTATCTACAAGTTTACCAAGAGGGTTAAAATCGATGTCATTTTCACTGGCTGTTGGTGCATCTGTTCAAAAACCAAGATGTCCTCTGCCTCCTACCTGTGCCAATGCTATATCTATAGTCGGTCAGGATAAATCTGTTTTGGGATGCGATGTGTATATATGCAAACCAACGCCGAAAACAGAAAGAATTTCAGCAAATATGCCATCGATAGCCTCATTAGAATCCGGATCTATACAAGCTGGCGTGATGTGTACTCAAGATGTTCGATCATGTCCTGATGGCTCATACGTGGGAAGAACAGGTAATGGATGTGCATTTGAAAATTGTCCATCGTTGCCTGAAAAAGGAAGATCCCCATCGTCTTTGCGCAGATACACAGGCTCTGTGTACTATAAATTAGCCAACAAAAAAGTTTATGAAAAACCTCTTGCGTTTTCTGGCGTCGCCGATGGAGCGTTCAAAGATGTTACGGTGAGATTCCCTGAAATACAAGGAACGACTATTGAACAGATGAAAATAGTATTTTCTGGGGGCATTCGATCTGCTGAATCAGTGAAAATAGATTGGATTAGGCTTTTGGCTCCAGGGATTATTCCACAGACTCCAACTTCAGCTCCAACGTCATCTTCAACTCCACCTCGACCTTCAACCTTAACTCCGACTCCTTCACGTGAATGTAAATCCGGAGTAAGTAGTTTCTCTGTCGACGCTCTCTGTTCAGGTGGGTATCAATATATGACGTTTGCCTGTTACGATGGGTTTGGTCGAAGGGAAGGTGGGGCAACCTCCTGCAAGTCTTCCGCCACATGGTCTGCGTATGCGGAGCAGTACTGCTTGAATCGTTCAAATTGTCCTATCACGGCGAAATCAACTCCCACTCCAACCTTCACCCCTATTCCGACGGTGATTCCACATCCAATTACATGGGGAAAAGCACTGCGGTTTGCGAATGCATCGTACAATTCATCTCATGCGGATATTACAAGAAATTCTCTAAATACAATTAATTTAAATACGGAATTTACAATAGAGTTTTGGTTTAAATTAGATGATGTTACTCCAGCAAAGCAACACTTATTTCGCTTAGCAGATTCTCATTTGGATATTTTTACAGAAAAAGATGCGAATGGACTTAGTCGAATGCGCATCTATGTTGCAGATGGTACGAATTGGGATCTTTTCTATGGCACGAGTGGCGTCATAACAAAAGAGGTATGGCATCATTTTGCTCTTACCTATCTCCCAACTTATATGGGTGGTTCATTTGTTGCATATTTGGATGGCTCTTCTGGGTTTAGAAACTTTGAATCCAGTGGTAAACCTGCTCCATTTAGGGATTCAGGAGATACAGTATCAGTATCTCTCAGTAATGATGCATACATGGGAATAGTAAGTGGTGCCGTAGATGAGCTGAGAATTTCTACCATTGCGCGATATCCATATACTAGCGGACCTGGCACATATATCATTCCAATTGAGCCGTTCGTTTCGGATCCTAATACTCGAGTGTTATATCATTTTGACGGAACTGCAGTTGATAGTATTGGTAATATGCCTGAAATGAGTCTGACGAATACAGCATATACCATTCACTAATTCATTTAGTTTTTTATATGCGGATATTTGGACACGACAAGTGGATAATATGCAGTCTTTCCTCCAAAGCCTTCTTTAAATTTCGTAAATCCTAACCACTGAGTATTTTCCTTTGGTAGCCGTTCATCCCAGACGCCAACAAAATCGAAAATTTTTGATTTTTTTTGTTTGGCTAGTTTTATCGATTCCCATACAAGTAGCGTCGGGGCAAAAAGTTTTTTGCCATGAGTAATTGTTCCTGCGATCCAATAATAGGTAACGTTATCGTAATGCAGAAGGAGTACTCCACCGAGAAGAACTTTTTTTTCATCATGGGCCAAGAGTATTGATGCATGGGTTGGCGCAAAAACATCCCACAATTCTTTCATACCTGATGTGGTCATAAATCCAAATAATCCTGCAGATTTATTTTTTATATTCAGAAGATCTCGTATTGAGTCAGACTCTTGTATGGTGACTCCTAGCTTTGTGGCGCGTCGCACAGCTCGACGTTTTGCTTCTGAGAATGAGGAAAATATCGCATCCTCGTTTCTGGTAACATCGATATGAATAGTCTTTGTTGGTAAAAAAGGGGAGGAGCTGATCGTGATCTGTTTTGATAATTCTTCGCACCATGATTGAAGTTCTTCAGGGTCTTGTGTCAGCACTGGTTCTACAACGAGTGTATGAATACGGCGTTGTTTGATGAGGGAAATTAACTCGACTGTGTTAGGAAGTTTTTGTGGTCTATGAAGTTTCATCATGCCTCCCACTATTGGGAATGATCTGATAAATACCTGAGCTTCTCCCACAGGCATGACATCCCATTTCAGAGAGAGCATAAATTTTTTATAGAGTTCGGATTGTTGAGGTTCCATGCGTTATAAAATAATCCAATAATCCAATAATCCAATAATCCAATAATCCAATATTCCGATATTCCAATAAATAAATAATACTCGAAAAGGCAGTTAGGGTTTTAACTTTAGAAAAAACCAACGGAGTGAGTCGACAAAAATAAACAGTCTATACAGTATCGGATGGATCACAAGATCATATGATCCGATAAATGTGA
This sequence comes from uncultured Gammaproteobacteria bacterium, assembly GCA_964356315.1. Lineage (GTDB taxonomy): Bacteria > Patescibacteriota > Microgenomatia > UBA10105 > UBA927 > CAYGFH01. The sequence goes on along the minus strand of CAYHHA010000054.1, from coordinate 39 downwards.
CAAGAGAAGGGTTGAACCCTTGTTTGAATTTATGAAATC
>CAYHHA010000053.1:0-8280 GCA_964356315.1 uncultured Gammaproteobacteria bacterium | reverse complement strand
AGGCTTAAACGCAAAAAAGCGTTGCTATTGTTAGTACTTTAGCCCTTCACAATCTTCCAAACATCTGTTAAAAGTACAATTATGAAACTTTACTCGTCCGTTCTTCGTATATTATCAGCTGTCCTTTTTGCGCATGTCGGGCAAAGCGATTCGGGTATCATCGATCAGGCAAACGACGATACCGTTGTCTGGTTTGTGGCTTAACATTCATTCGTACACATAATCCTCTTGTATCTCTTGCTGATTTTCTTGCATTTCATCGGTATGTTGTAGGGATGCATAATCGGCTTGGAAGCGCAGAATATCTGGAGTATTCTCTTCGAACAGTGACGGATCGATTTACCAAATTTCTTGATCACCCGTTAACCGCCTCAGATATCTGGAATTTATTACCCTCAACAACAAGTAAAACAACGACACCATGGGTACATGGTTGTGACGGGAAATGGTTAGGTCGAGTGGGTGTATTTTTCATTCACCGTAACGTAACAACCAAGGAAAACCTCTGGTGGTCATTTATGAAGAGTGAATCCTATGAAGCTATCCATCAGGATCTAGTAGCGCTTACGGGGCTATTAGGGTCTCACAATCCTGTAGGAGCTGTGAGTGACTGGAAAGGATCAATTGTCGCGGGAGTAGCCTCACATTTCGGGAATATTCCTCATCAGCGGTGTTTAGCTCACGTTGATCGAGCTGCAAAGAATCTCCTTCCAAAACAGAGTCCCTATGAAGCAACGAGAGCACTGCGAAAGATCGCTTCACTCTTAATGCTCATCGAAACAACAACCGATCCAACCGTGTGGAGAGCGTATCTGAACAAATGGGAAAAACAATATGGATACATGCTCACAGAGAAAACTCAGGCTCCAACAAACACATCCAGATCCTGGTGGTATACCCATGGAAATATACGCAGAGCATGGAGATTACTTACTCATGATCAGGATCCATTATTTATCTTTTTAATCAATAGTTTGATTCCAAAGACAAACAATGCACTGGAAGGAGTAAACAGTAATCTCAAACAGAAACTAGGAGATCATCGGGGAATGAATATCCAACGGCAAACTGCATTTCTGTTCTGGTACATGGCGTTTACCAGATCGAAAAGTCCTAAAGATCTGAAGAAATTATGGGTCTACTGGAAATCCGATTTTTCACGAAATTAGCAACCGTTTATTGCTATTAAGCTGAATTACGAAGGCAATTCCAAGAAATTATTTCTGTCCAAACGAACAACGAGCTCACAAATGCACCTAAAAAAGGTATATATGTGTTAGCTGAGGGTGATAAATATAAAATTCGTATCGTCGGCGGGTGTCCAAACTTCATAAATGGATCATGCATACACGACGATCAATGCATCAACAAAGAATAAATTGTTTTCTACGCTCAGGGGATATTTACGACAGCGTGAATAGAAGTACAAACTCTCCCTTTGGCTCTTTAAATTCATAAATCGCAGAAGAGACAGATCCTTTCCATATTTGCTCGTGCATTTTGGTGAGCTCGCGAGCAAGGGCAATTTAAATATCCCCGAATACGGAATTATCGATAAGTTGCCAAAATCCAGAACTGTCAAATCATGCGTCCTGATTCTCAAAGCCAAAGAGCTATGGCAACCCATAGAAGATATGTTAATGCTTGAAGAATTTTAGCCAGAGATTTACAATCCCAGTATGAAAATAGCTGAAGAAAGTGGCACTCGTCTTTATGTGCATAGTGGGTGCACAAAGGAGGAATTTAGTACTATAGAAGATCAAAGCGTACGAGAGCATATTGAAGCTGTGAGTTTTACAAAAGGCGATTCTATATATGAAACCATAGACTGTAGTTTGTCAGGGCAACAGATGACCCTGATGCAAGATATGGATCCTAAAAGAGAGTCAGACATCTTAAGCGAACTGAGAAGAATAAATTGGAGAATGCCATGGGTAAACGGCGAGCGAGAATAGTCAGATTCTACTAAATAGCTATACGAATTCACCCTTAGGATCAACATCGTCTAATAGCTCGACGGTCAGCCTTTCCAGATCTGCTCGTGCATTGTTGTGAGTTTGCGAGCGAGGACAATTTCAATATCCCCGAATAACGGAATTATCGATAAATTACCAAAACCCAGATGTGGCAAGATCATGTGCTCTGATTCTCAAAGTCAAAAAGCAAGGACAAAACACATAGGCGACACTTCGACCCTTGAAGAGTGCTAGGGTGACATGAATCCATGTTCATGATACTATTTCTCCATTATTGGAGCGGTTATAGGCTTGTATGGGAAAAATTGTATTTCAAATTGATACAGATGAATTTTCGGCGGTCAACGATGGTCAAGTTACGCCTAGTAGAGGTGTTAGACAGAAAATTGCATTAACAGGTGAGAGTATAGTATTGTTTGTTCTTGAACATAGCGAGCCAGGGCCTGCTAATATCCGTGTGGAAGTATCAGGTCATGGTCATCGCGAGAGTCAGGTATACCATGGCTTACTCCCAGAATCTGGAACAATTGATTTTTCCGTAAAAGGTGTTATGGCTTCAGTTGCTCACGGAGGAAAAGAGAGGTAAGTCATCGCAAAAATGACGTTCTATATGAGCGTAAATAGCAACACAAACTCTCCCTTTGGGTCTTTGAATTCAGAAATTGCAGAAGAGACTGAGCCTTTCCATATTTGCTCGTGCATTTTGGTGAGCTCTCTGGCAAGGACTATCTCAATATCTCCAAGCACCATTTTTAAATCTTCAAGCGTCTGCAAGAGTTTATGAGGTGCTACATAATAGATATAGGTAGATTTAAGTGTGTCATTTAATTTTTTAACTTCGGTAAAGTGGGTAATTCGTTTTCCTGACTTTTCGTGCGGGTAGCCGAAAAACTGGAAAGAAGATGTAGGGAGCCCCGAAGAGGTCAGGGCTGCAATAACAGCAGATGGCCCAGGAATGCTTTCAACAAATATATTTCTCTTTTGGCACTCACGCACTAGTCGAAATCCCGGGTCGCTGATAAGCGGGGTTCCTGCATCACTAATCAAAGCAAGGTGTTTGTCGTTTTGAAGCAGTTCAATAAGCTCAGGAAGCTTCTTCTCTTCAATCTCATCATAATAGGTGTTAAATACTGGTTTCCAATCTGGATTTTGATCAAACAGTTCTCCGTATCGCTCGTTGAGTTCATGCAGGAGTAGTCCACCACGTCTCGTATCTTCACACAGAATAATATCTGCAGTAAAGAGAGTTTTTATAGCCCGAATAGTGATATCTTCAAGGTTTCCGATTGGCGTGGCTACTATAGATAGTTTTCCCATATTAAAGTGATGAATATTGATATATACCGTAGGTAAAAATTCCTTTAGGATGAGGGCAATTTATAATATATTGTAAATTAAACATGCGTTCTATAAAATCTGTTGTGTCTCGAGTAAGTAAGAATATGTTCTTTCCGAACCGTTTTAAAAGTGAAGCGAGCATTAAATCGGTATTACTCACCGCTTTGCCATCTATGCCAAATTCTAAAAGAAGCTCGTACGCATTCTTATACTCTTCTGATTGTGTTGGGAGAATTACATCAATTGTATCGTTGAGATAAATTTTCTTTTCATCATACTTAGTTCGATTCGATGATCCTTTTAAAAATTCTAATTGAACGAGATCTATTGTTGCTAAAGTAATATCATGAGATCTTAGCGTGTTAAAAAATTCTCCATAAATTTTGGGACGACTTGACGCATCGATAAAGATATTTGTATCAAGTAATATATGTTTGTCTTTAAGTGAAGTTAATAATGTTAGAGGATAAAGTATTGCCATACTGTATATTTTTCTTCAGTAAATACTCTTGTTCTTCTTTTAAGCTTTTTTGTACTTTTCTAGCGGTTTCAATATACTTCTTAATATTTATTAGCTTCTTATTTTTAGGTTTTGGTAAATTCATATCTTCACCTCTCTACAAGTATACCATCACCATGCGATGATTCGTCAAATAATGAATGTTTATTTGTAAATTAAACGAATTTTCTTATCAAGCCTACGCATTTGCCTTGAATCTTTACGTGTGTGGTGAAAATCGGAGACATGGTAGAGTTTGCAGGCATAAGCTTTATGCGTTCTTTTTCAAAATAGATGCGTTTGAGAGTGGCAAGTCCGTTTGGAAGCAGTGCGACCACGATGTCCCCATTTTGCGCATCTTGCTGGTGTTGGATAATCACAAAGTCCCCGTCAAATATGCCGTCATCGATCATCGAGGTCCCTTTGACTTGCAGTATATAACTTGGTTTATTGGAGGAAATCATTCCTGGAGCTACAGACATGTAGAAATTCGGGTCGGTATATGGTTCAAGCGGAGATCCCGCAGCGATAAATCCTAGCACGGGAAGCTCTACAGATGTGCCACTGTTGCCGGATTTAAATTTGTCGGTCACGACTTCAATGCCACGAGCTGTTCCGTCTAATTTTTTGATAAATCCTTTTATGCGAAGCCGGTCTAGATGTTCATGCACGGTTGCAACAGAGTGCATGTTTAACGCTCCTCCGATTTCCTTGAGGGTCGGGGCATAGCCGTATCTCTGCACAAATTGTGTGATAAACTCAAGTATCTGGCGCTCTTTGTTATAGACAACTGCTGGCATACTACTACCCGCATTCTCATCCGATTCTGAGAGGATGAGCTAAAGCGGTGTCTGTACCCGGCGATAAATGCTCTTTGAGCCGCAGTTCAAACGAACTAAGGCGAAAAGTAAATTATGACGGGTAAAGAGATATTAACCGAACATATGATATGATTATTTGTACTATCGCAAATATAAACCGAACAGTCAATCCGATCAAAAGAGATCTAAACCAGTCAAAATTAATATTAACCGAACAAAAACCATGAGTGATCTATCACAAAAATTTCAACTAAAATCAGACTTTAAACCGACTGGTGATCAACCAGAGGCAATTAGCGCACTGACTTCCAACATCCAAAAAGGGGTCAAAGAGCAGGTGCTTCTCGGAGTTACGGGCAGTGGTAAAACATTCACCGTAGCAAACGTTATCCAAAATTTGCAACGACCCACACTCGTTATTTCTCACAACAAGACGCTTGCCGCACAGCTCTATCAAGAATTCAGAGATTTTTTCCCGAATAATGCGGTTTCCTATTTTGTCTCGTATTATGATTACTACCAGCCAGAAGCGTATATTCCCCACACGGACACATTCATCGAAAAGGAAACGCAAATAAACGACGAGATAGATAAACTTCGACTCGCCGCAACTACCAATATCCTTACGAGAAAAGACACGATTGTTGTTGCGTCAGTGTCTTGTATTTACAACATAGGCTCACCAAAAGAATATGGAAATTTTGTTCTTGAACTCATGTGTGGCCTAGTAGTCTCGCGCGAGTCAATTTTTGCTCGACTTATCCAGCTTCAATACGAACGCAATGACTTCGGATTTCATCGAAGTACCTTCCGAGTCCGCGGAGATAGTATAGATGTGTTTCCTGCCTATAAAGACACATCCATACGGATTGTCATGGAAGGCAATATCGTGCGAGAACTTATGGAGATAGATCCACTTACGGGAAAAACAATTCAAGAATTACCTGGCACGGTTATTTATCCCGCGAAACATTTTATGACGGATCCCAAAGAGCACAAAGAAGTGTTCAAAGAAATCGAAAAAGATAGAGACGATCAGGTCAAAAAATTCAAAGCACAAAATAAACTTATAGAAGCTCAGCGCATCGGTCAGCGGGTTACCTATGATCTGGAAATGATTCAGGAGATGGGATATGTCAACGGTATTGAAAATTACTCCAGATACTTTGATGGCAGAAAGCCAGGGGATCCTCCGTATACACTTATGGATTATTTTAAAACAGCAGCGGGCGACGACTGGCTCATGGTTATCGATGAGTCCCACATGAGTGTTCCGCAAATCCGCGGTATGTACAATGGAGACCGAAGTCGAAAGCAAACACTTATTGACTATGGATTCCGTCTCCCGAGCGCGCTTGATAACCGCCCAATGCGAACGGAAGAATTTGAGAGGGTGCAACCACAAACACTGTACGTATCGGCAACTCCTGCTGACTATGAATTATCCAGGGGTACGGTGGTAGAACAACTAGTCCGGCCTACCGGATTACTGGATCCGCTGGTAGATATTCGCCCCGTTAAAGGACAAATAGATGATTTGTATAAAGAAATAGAACTCCGTATAGAGAGGCATGAACGCGTGCTTGTCACCACGCTTACCAAACAAATGGCGGAAGATTTGACGGTATATCTGGAAGGGCATGGCATAAAGGTCCAATATCTTCACTCAGATGTAGAAACGCTGGAGCGAACAGAACGGCTTGCCGATTTACGGCGCGGTTTATATGACGTGGTCATTGGGGTAAATCTTCTCCGTGAAGGATTGGACTTGCCAGAAGTATCACTGATTGCTATTTTAGATGCGGACAAAGAGGGATTTTTGCGAAGTCGTACGAGTCTTGTGCAAACGATGGGTCGTGCCGCACGTCACCGCGAAGGACATGTGATTTTATATGCCGATCGGCAAACGGATTCTATAAAATTTGCCATAAGTGAAGTTACTAGGCGTCGAGAGTTTCAGCTCGACTATAACAAGAAACATGGCATTACCCCGACCAGTATCCAAAAACCGATTCGAGATCGTCTTACAGAGCACGATCCAGGAGAAGAAATAGCGAAAGTACAGGTGCAGGATTTATTGGGTATTGATCAGGCGCATGTAGATGGCATGACTCCATCAGACAAAAAGAAGTTTATAGAGACACTCACTAGGGAGATGAAAACAGCCGGTCGGGATTTGGATTTTGAACTCGCCGCCCAAATTCGGGACTATATTCAAAAGATTTCAGCATCTTAAGTACCATGGTTGAATCCTCAAGCACCAGTAAAGATCTTTGGTTTTCAACAGTTCCCTCTCTTGGCGAAATTCCGAAACAAGTCACAGAAGAATCACTCGAAGTAAGAGCTAGGAGAATATTTGAAAATGAAATCATCGGAGCCTTAATTCATTCAGGAGAGGCATCTCGCTCAAATATTAAAATACAAACAACATATCGTACCGATGGATATGCAGACATTCCGATTCCAATGCTTTCTTTAAGAATTGGAACAAGAAGCGATTCATTTAGCTTCGAACAGACTTCCTCAGTGCAAGTGGTATCAACGCTTCACAATCCTGCAGGTAAATGGCAATCCGTCACAGTGAATAATGGATCTTATGGTCGTTCTGACATTTATATAAAAAATGGGATATCATTCCAAGCAGAGGAAGAGTTGCTTCACGCTGCCGATAGTATCGCCAGAGGTGAATTGAGAATCGGAAATTTTAATGATGTTTGTTATGGTAGTGCTGTAGAAAATGCAGTTCATGCCTCTATGGTATTTGATGCGCTATTAACGGTTGCTGCAAAAGAGATTGGCATAGAAGAATATGAGTACTGGCGCAACATTGCATCAGAGCAAACAAGGATAGATAGAGGCAACATTGGATTAGCGTACAGATATTCATTTAACAGTATCCGTCCAACATATCCAAATACACTGTTAGGTAAAGAAGTAAACGAGAGATTCCAATATCCTTTTACAACGAGAAAAGATGTTGAAGATATGCTCAAATATTATATCCATAGGATGAATGTTAATTGGATCTCGAGTGATAGGGCATCGTTTGAAGGGTTCGAAAGTATGCATGAATTAATCGCTCTTACCTATGGCGATCATTTTTTTGATCTTATGATGAAGCTATATGAAATGACATACGAAATTCAAAATAGGACGGCGGCACAGTCTATCCATGATGATGAACCACAGATTGATATTGAAGCCGTTGTAAATTTTGGAAAAACAGTACTTCGAAATGCAAGGCAGGGTGCCTCAGAATCACAACTCGTGAGACATCATAATCCACTGAGTAACCGTCCAATACTACGCTATGAAATTGAATCGTTTGATCATGATATCGAATTTATGAGGACCATTGGATTACCAGTTCTTTTTACCGTGGACAAATTGCAAAATCTTACTCTCTAAGCCACTTCCAGCTTGCAAAGCCACGAAGCCAGTATTTTCAGTTGAGTAGTAAGGTATACGTAGTAAGGCGTAAGGGGTGGTAGAGTTTAGTAAACAAATTCCAAATTCCAAATTCCAAATTCCAAATTCCAAAATCGTAAATCCAGTATCCAGTATCCAGTATCTCCAGTCTCTAGTCTCTAGTCCCTGACCCGTCCCCTTTAAACTAAGACAAGTTTCTAATGTAAAATAGAGACAT
>CAYHHA010000052.1:0-8608 GCA_964356315.1 uncultured Gammaproteobacteria bacterium | reverse complement strand
ACATACTTCTCCAAAATCCCATGGATATCTTGCGTATGTCCTTCAAGCCTATGGCGTAAACTAAAGTCGTAGTATCGCCCATCTACTGAAACAGCACAGCCTCCAAATACCTGAGCGTCGACATGAATCTCTATGAGTGCATATTTGTCTATATTCCCCCGAACCCATTCTCCAAAGCGTTTATTATCCTTTTCTGACGACTCAAATGGGATATAGAGAGAGATAAGCGCCAAACTTTTCAATGATTCCGTCAGCACATCGGTAAGTTCGTACGCATTATCTTTATCAAAAGAGTTGTAAAATCCCTCTCCCCACGTATCAATGGCCTCAATATCCCCTACCTCCGCCCCTTTGGTTTTTAGAAATTCCAGTAGCACGGCTTTTTTCCCTTTGCCAAAATACTTCTGCTCCAAAAATTCCCGCCAAAGTCGTATACGCCGATGCGCATCGACTTTCGTGAATGTACCGACCAGTATGGTTTCGAGCAGTTTTTCTTTGGACATACACAAGTGTAGTAAGGGGTACGTAGAATGAAGTTAGGGATCCCTTACTGCATACTACTTATCCCTTGTTATCTGATTTCTGGCTTCCCCCCAAACGCATGTTCCCTCTTTGCCTGTTCTAGCGCTTTGTATACCAGATCACTTTGATCTGCGAGGGATAACTTTTTCTCCAACACCACTTGAAGCACTTCTTCAAGCACATCGACAATCCGCTCATCGATGACGCGGATACGGGTCAGTTTGTACTGTTCTATTTCGTTCGTTGCTTCCACCATCTTTTTTTCGATATCGCCTTTCACCTTTTCTTCTAATTCCTTGGTAAACACCCCCAGCATCTCGGAGGTTTTCTCTACCATGGTATTTGATTTATCCGAGAGCATCTTTTCATTGGCCGCTACGTGCTCTGAGATGGCCTTCTCGGCCCCTTTGATGAATTCTTCGTATGTAGTCTCGGCATGCTCCGCATTTCGCACGAGCTGGTCCGACAATGCCTTTTCTACAGACGCCAGATGAGTTTGAAATTCACGGGTCAGCTCACTGCCCGACATTTTTTGCTGGGAAATCAGCTTAATCCCTTTAAGCTCAGCCGCTACGAGAATCTTATTTGCTTGCTGGACCGCGCGATGCAGGAGGCTATTAGTTTTCCTCTTTCCTTGCTCCAGAAGTACGTCTCTGTGTGGATCATCGCTGTGTCGCATCAGAAGGACCACGAGTATCCCAGCCTGAAGTAAAACGATAGAGAGAACTCCTATACCAACATATGCATCCATACCTCTATCTTAGTCATACTACCCCTCTCTTGTCCAGAAAGAGCTCTCATGGCGTCTCAACTCCCGCAAAATTGATAGTAGTATAGGCTGTGCTTCTTCCAACGGTCTCACGATCCCCACCTTCCCAAATCAAGCAGTTTATGCTATACTACGGGCTCGTATTATGGACGAGAGCGCACCTCAAGTCGAGACATGCTATTTGTCAAAATACCATTATGAGCAATTCAGAAAGACAACAGAGAGCACTTACCCCTCGGGTATTACTCTTCCCTGAAGATCATCATCCCGAAACAAATGGCATAGAAAATGCTCATGTGCTGGGTATTGATAAAAAAACCCGCATGCTCAAAAACCAAAGAACTCCGCGCAACGGAACTCAGGTAATCGAAAGACAATTAAAACGGCGCATTCGGATTGGATCGGGAGAGGCACGACAACGGATCAGACTCCAAGAACATGAGCAGTATATTATTTCGCTTCCAGCCAATACTATATTTCAAGATGTCGCAGGAAATGACGACAAAGGAGATCGAACCACACATCAAAACGAAATTATTGAAATACGGGGAGAATCAACGCTGTCTAAGTACGGAGAGGTTGTTTTTAGAAATCCCCAGATAGTGCACAAAAATATCAATGCAGAGGGAAAACTAGAAGAAGAAGATCATCCATATGTGCTTTCCAACACATTTGAAACGTTCATGATTCCAGTCCATCAACTCAATGCAATCGGAGCAATCCATAGAGAAAACGGGTCCTGCATATACCCACGAGGCGGCGAAGCTAGGCCAACGGTCAGAACAGGAACTAGCAGGCCATATATTCCTATCCCCCAATCAGCTCAGGTCAAATAATCAGTACTGACACATACAGAGACCATCCGATCATTCGCAAATCGAACAACACCCTCGCTACTATCAAACGGTGCAATATCTCGAGATACAATCGGCTTTTTTTGGATATTTTATAAAAAGGTTCAACCTTTTCTTACGCATCGCCCGATTCTATGTGGGGTATTTGAACGAAGGAAATACTCTATTGGGAGGACTTAGAGAATTTCTGAGCATTGCGAATAAAATCCTCGCAGGGAGATAGCATAACGGGAAAACTAGGCGGTTCTCTGACTATTGACTATTCGAGATTGTATCATCGACGCAATCCCACCTTTAGGGTCGAGCACATCAACTTCTTCAAACGACGGGATGAAATGACTGAGGATTCTAGATAAATCGTAGTCCGTCGCAGAAACTACATACGTTCCGTTATATTTTTTACACACACCTGCGATCTTAGGAAATAACGATTTTGCTGCAACCCAAGAGCGTAGCACATCTTCAGTATTTGGCTCGTGAATATTCTGAGACACATGGAGTTGCACAAGAATATCATTTTTGCGCACTACCCAGTTTGTCTGATCGAACTGGATATCTGATCCAAAATACGAATACACATCATATAAAAACTGCAGTGACATGTGGCGACCCCCAAAATCCACATCAAAATCCCCCCAAGAGAAATGTGCCAATTCTGTCTCCTTGCGATCAAAATTAAATTGATGATCAAATTGACGCTCCTATCATTCGTCCAATCGCATATGTGGGTAGCAGTATATCCTAATTTGATACCGACGTAACTATACAGTACAATATCGAACTATACTATGCTCGCAAGACTCGAACACTCTTTTCTTCATCACCCTAAAGAAAAAACCCAGCATTCGTATGCAGAAAATGTCACAGAAATAGCCCGGCTTATTGATGCACTCGGAGTTTCGGCTGAAATACGAGGAAACATATTGCTGGTAGGGTGCGGTTCAGGTTTTTATGAAGCCCCAATCATCAGCAACGACGTTCTGAAAGTCCCCGCTCCAATTCTCCCGGAAATAACTTCAGTCGTCGGAATAGATCAATTATTTTTACACACATATCCAGATGATTTCACACCAGCGTCAAAGATCAAGCTATATGATCACACCAATACAGAGACATTTATCGAGCGCTACTGGAATCACATCCCATTCGATATGATTTTTATGCTGAGAATTCAACACCTTCACACACAAATGGAAGTGGGTCTCGATGAAGATATCGCAACGCTCCTATCACCAGACGGAATAGCAGTCATATCTGGAGACAGCAAGGCAGTACCGTTTTTTCAACGTAGTCGGCACCTGCAATTGGAGCGAGCGAAATTGATAAATGATCACTCTGGCATCTATAGCTTTTCACCCGATCATATGGGCTTTGTCGCGAGGAAAAAATGAATACATTAGAAACTACCCGCAGATACGCAAATGAATACGAATGGTCGGCGCGCGAACAATCGGTAAAAACCGGCGTGTGCCTCCTTCCAGATGATTGCATTGAGCAGGTGATTCTAAACGAACCAGGACTCGATCTTCTTTCAAAAAAAGTCAAAGAAATGATGACCGAAGATTTTTTTCGTCAAAGCACCCACATGTCTACTCCAATACCACTCTCAGATTTCACTATGCAAACTGGATATGAGCATTGTAGATTACTTCAGTATGAACTGGATGAACCTATATGGTATAACGACATGCCTGCATATTTTTTTCGCAAAAAGCGCCATGGCTCACTGGATATTTTTACGAAGATCCTGCTGCAGCTGTAGAGCGTACCCACGTTATGGAAGATGCCATCGGTCTAGACACGTTGGAAGATCAACATAACGACACGATGGGAGCGAATGCGCTTCTGCACAAAGACTTCCGCGGTTCTTTAAATTTAGCCACCCTTGTACTGCATAAAGAAAAAACATATCGATTCCTTCGTGAAAAATGGCGACATGAAAGACTGCAACTCGCGCTTATTGACAGTGCATTTTTAGAAAAACTCCCCCGATCTGCAAAACTTGCCACCGGATTTCGTCTGGAATCATCTCCTCGAAGGCTGAAAAATATTCACATAAACGCTCCGGTGTATACTGAAAAAACGAATCGTTTTCATATTGCACAAGGCGCGTTTGGGTTACATCAAGAACTTCTGAGACAATCTCCACGTATTTTGCAAACTCTTGCTCTCAGCAACCAACAGATTCATGATGTCGATGCAACGCTTACCAATCTCATGTCGTATGCCCCACTTGCTCTCGATCAATTTGATACACTACAGCAGTATCTTTTTGCGCTCGCAGCACAAAATGTGAAAGCGGTACACGCGGTGAATACCGATCCTCAACAGACACTTTATATAAATGCGCACGATATTTGCGGCGTCAGAAACACGGACGAAATGCTCACAGTCCGTGATTTTGATGACACCACAGAAACAAAAGTATGGGGAAATCCAGTGTCAGTTGTTGACACGGAAGTTATCAAACAATCAACCAGGACACTTATTCATTATTTTGAACATCTGCGTGAATGTACTCCGATCCCTGACCCATCCGGTCCGCAATATGAAGAAGCGGTCTATTTCGGCCATATATACAATTCTATTCGCACTATGACTGACAATTTGCTTTAAATTAACCCTAAACGGTTGAGTGAAGCGAAATGTCACCCGAATCTAACCTTTGTTTAATTTCCTCGATGCTTAGGCGTTCTTCTCGCTGTAATCTCCGAATCTCCTTTGCCCGCTGCACCATCGAACGATCAAAGAGCTGGTAGCCCGATTTAGTGTGCTCAGCGACTTCCAATAGCCCTTTTTCGGTCCAGTGACGTATTGCATTAAGCGTTTCTTTTGTTTCTTTCGACAATTCTCCAATTTTAAGTAATTTTTTCTGCACACGCACGGTATTCGATGATGTTCCATCTATTGCATCCAGATAAATATCAAGTGAACGCTCAACCGCTCGATAGATAACTTTGTAGTACTCTTCATGTTGATTAGTGAGTTGTGCTTTCTCAATACTGTCTATATATACATCCCGATCCTCTTTTCGCACAAGAGCGGGTGGATAGCCTGTTTGCATCAGAAGAAGGTTCAATAAAAGCCGCGCAGTTCTGCCGTTTCCATCAACAAACGGATGGATGGAAACAAACCGAAGATGGGCATCGGCAGCAATTATCACAGGGTGGTCAGTGTTTCTCTGCTGAAGCCATAGAAAAAACGCATCCATCAAATCAGGAACCTTCATAGGATTAGGAAGGACAACATTTGCTCCCCGAATTCGTACTGCGACGTTTCTATATCTACCTGCATGCTCGTCGTCAATCTTTTTAAGGATCAGAGCATGTATATCTAGCACATTCCGCTCCGTGATATCTTCCCTTTTTTTTTCAACAAGCCTATGAATAAAAGTCATGGCTTCGATATGGTTGATAGCTTCCAGATGTTCCTTGATGGTTTTACCCCGTACCGTGATACCCTCCTCTGTCACAAGTGCTGTCTCTTTTCTGTTTAACGTATTGCCTTCGATAGCGTTTGAAGTGTACGTCAATTCGACGTTAAACCACTCTTGAAGATTTGCAGCCAACGCAGAAGAAAACGGTCGCAAACCGTCTAATTTTTTTTTCTTTTCTGTGAGTCTCTTGAGCATATCTGCTACCCCATGGTTTGTCATAAGGATAAGTATAAGGTATCGCCCACTGGTTTGTCAATTTACAAACTAATCACGATCATAGAGAGAGCGACACCAGCGGTTATGTGCATATGATGGAATAGATAAATTCCATCGTTTTACATAGACTCTGATCAATGACAGGTACGTCTCGAACAATATATTCATGAAGCCCAGAGAGCTCAGATACGATCGGGTGGATATTAATTGAAACGGCATGTATGCCATCCGATACAATATATGCCACTCCTTTTTGAGTGATCTCAAGGACGATGGAATCATCAGAAATCCTCTTTACCTTGTACACATCATTTTCATAGAAAAATTGAAATTCTGAGTGAACATCATACTGTGACTCATCCTCTCCAGAATTAATACTCTGGTGAAACTTTCCTGAAAGATCGATGTCATAACGAACCATAATGGGTTCACCAGAATTGGATTGCAACATTCGTGCGAATGAGATTTCCTGAAGCTCGGTGTCTTGGAAACTGATGGAAACTGTCACATCTGAAAGCGTTTCATGTACCCCGAATATCTCGATACGATCTTCATCAACTTGTACACGACATACGTCTGATTGATATATATTTCATCTCTCAGAACGATAGCGCCTGAAGGGTCAACACGGACTGATTGCTTCATTGTCTCTGTCATTTTTTCATGCAATGACGGTAATTCACTATCTATTTTTCTTTTCATCGTTGTGGATAATTTCGGCAATGGACCCCCGAGCATACATCCTAGCCTTTTTGCAAGAGGGGCGATTTTTTCTGCATTTGCAGAAATATCTCCTGAAAGTAGATTTGTAAGCTCCACAGCCTCTACATCCCCTATAGATAGTGATACCTCTGAATTACCCGAAGGAGAGCTGACCGTTACCAAATCATTCGCAAGACTAAAAGTCACACTGTAGTCACTGTAGAACACTGATGAATCACTTGAATGAGTTCCTTGTGCAATTCGATTGATGAGCCATTCAGGGGTTCCAGAATCAATATGAGGGACAATCTCCTTGTCAACAACCGTCACTCCAATTGGCACATGTGACTGATATAAAGAGTTGAATGCAAAATAGGTTATCGATCCTCCGTCAAAAATTCCATCTGTATAGCGAAATTTCATGCGTATAGGCAACTCCTCATGCATGACAGAAACGACAAGAGTGTGTTCATCCATTAATAACAATCCAATTTCCGTATCATCGTATGGTACGGCAATTTCTGCCATTCGTTTGGATGAGGATTCAGGATTTATAATGTGAATTATGCCCTGTTCTGTTACCAAAACACTGCTTGGTAATCCACCATATGTGCGTACTTCTCCATCATTCATAAAAAATACTATTGCCTTTAAAGGTTGAACCTTTTCAGGCTGAAAGGTTCAACCTTTTTACAAAACCACTACAAACTAATCACGATCATAGAGAGCGCAACGCCCGCGATAACAGAGATAACCAGAAGGATAATATTCATGGTAATCATAGCCTGTATAGACCCCTTGGCGAGCGGATTTCGCCCAATCGCTTCCATTCCCTTGGTCACATTGGCTCCAAACGTTTTATAACTGACGTAAATGATGATCACTGCAATAAGCACGGCCAAAATATACCGCACGATACGCTCCGCCTGCTTACTCGCTGAAATATTAAACATAATTGCGGTTGCAAGCTGTCTCAACGTCCCAAGGATGCCTCCCGCCGCTTTTGTAATAACCGGTGAAGCCGGCCCGATACCGACGTTTACCTTCACTCTACCCATCGGATACTTCTTTCCTTTAAAATCAGCACTTGCTGTTGCTCCCTTCCCGTCAAAATTTCCCATCGCTACGCCCACCATGTAGCCCGCAAGCCCTTCCGCCTTCTGTCCTTTTCCTGAAATTTCAGAACTGGTCACATAGTCCCCAACCGTTATTGCGCCACCTAACGTCGTCACATTCATCATAACTTCCCCCTGCTTGGCAACCGGGAGCGTGGTGAGCGTTCTGTAGACCATCATAGGTTCAACATTGAGGACGCCATACATGCGCTCGTCAAATGACTTTGTGGAACGAACAAGAGACTCAACTTTCGGAGAAAGAGACACAATGTCACCATCAATCGCCGCCTTATCCTCTATCGTAATCGTGCGAGCGATATTAAACTGCACGCCTTGGGCGTGAACGATAGAAACCGGAGACAGGAGACAAGAGACAAGAGACAAGCGACAGGAGAAAAGAAACAAGAAGAAGCGCGACAACGCCCACTCTCCGTGAACCATGAACCATGAACTCTGAACCCTTCACCATGAACCATGAACAACGAACCGCCTTCCCCGAGCGATGAACCATGAACCATGAACCATGAACTCTACACCATTTTCCCACCATATATTCAGTATAGCATTACCCTATGGAGTTCCATATCAAATCTACCTCGCCTCCCTTCTCATACGTATGCACCGTTTTATGATAGCACCAGCAACCACTTGCTTGGAAAAACGATACCGTGTATCCTAAAAAGGATATGCAATTTTTTACCCTTCTTCTCCACGTTATCGGCGCGAGCATTCTACTCGGGACCTCCATCACTGCGGTCTATTTTGTCTTTGTCAAAACACTGACAAAAGACATGATGAAGTTTATCTCCATGATCAAATCCCTTGTACCAGGCGCCGCTATTGCCCAACTCATCACAGGATTAATTCTGTTTATGGGTGACCGCAAAGAATTCGAGGGTGTATGGCAGTTTTCCCTCAAACTCGCTCTGTTTATCGTCAGCGGTGTACTCGGGAGCGTGATTTTGCGCAGAAAAGAACGTACATTTAGAGAAGG
>CAYHHA010000051.1:0-8717 GCA_964356315.1 uncultured Gammaproteobacteria bacterium | reverse complement strand
CTGTTGGGCCTGATGCGCCAACGGATCCCGTGGAACCTGAAGCACCTGTTGGGCCTGATGCGCCAACGGATCCCGTGGAACCTGAAGCACCTGTTGGGCCATTCGTTTGACCAGTTGGGCCCGTTGCACCTGTTGGTCCTTGAACACCATTTGTACCCGTTGCACCCGTTTCTCCTGTTGGACCTGATGCACCTATGCTACCAGTAGCACCAGTTGTTCCTGTTGATCCTGTTGCACCAGTTGGGCCAGCGCCGCCACCACCCGCGATACCAGTACCACCTGTTGCGCCAGTTGGACCAAATGTACCAGTCGATCCTGTTGTGCCTGTAGGACCATTTGTTCCGGTTGCTCCGGTTGAACCTGACATGCCGGTAGGTCCATTTGATCCTATTGTACCGGTTGTTCCGGTTGCGCCGGTTGGACCAGTTAATCCAATAACTCCGTTTAAACCTGTACTGCCGGTTGCACCAGTTGGGCCAGATGAACCTAACACGCCCGTTGAACCTGAACTTCCGGTCGCGCCAGTTGGACCTTCTATACCTGTAGCACCTGTTGCGCCGGTAGACCCTGTTGGACCATTTGAACCAATGGATCCTGTTGAGCCTGTTGAGCCAGTTGGACCTTCTATACCTATAGCGCCTGTTGAGCCGGTTGACCCTGTTGGACCAGATGAGCCAACGACACCAGTTGCACCCGTCGAGCCAGTTGGACCTGAAGAACCAATACTTCCACTTGATCCTGTATTGCCGGTGGGCCCTGTAGCTCCACCTGAACCAGTACTACCAGTTTGTCCTGTTGGACCACTTTCACCCGATGCGCCAGTTGAGCCAGTTGGACCCTGAGCTCCTGTTGAGCCTGTCGAACCTGATGGGCCAACATCTCCCGTTGAGCCCGTTGCGCCCGAAATTCCCATTAAACCAGATGATCCCGTTGGACTAGTTGGTCCTACACCACCGCCACCAGCTATACCAGTTCCACCTGTAGCTCCCGTTGGACCAAATATCCCTGATGATCCCGTGGATCCTGTTGGACCTTCTATGCCTGTAGAACCAGTTGCTCCGGACGGACCTTGAACACCATTTGTACCCGTTGATCCGGTATTGCCAGTTGGGCCTGAACTGCCAATTTGACCTGTTGCTCCTGTGGCTCCAGAAATACCCATTTCTCCTGAAGATCCAGTAGACCCTGTTGGGCCGGTGATTCCTGTCCCACCAGTCGCGCCCGTGATTCCTGCAAATCCTGTAGCTCCAGTCGCGCCCGTTGGACCAGATACACCTATGTCTCCAGTAGATCCTGTTGATCCTGTTGGGCCGGTAAACCCAGTTGTGCCTGTTGGACCAGATGATCCTTCTGCGCCCGTCGTACCTGTCATACCAGTTGCACCAAGGACTCCGCTTGCCCCTGTTGGACCAGATACACCCTCCATACCTATTGCGCCTGTAAATCCTGTTGGACCAGATGCCCCAGAGGCACCACTAGCACTTCCAGTGCCCGATCCATTTGCACCATCTTTTCCAGCAGAGCCTTGTGAACCTGTCGCTCCGACGAGTCCAGACGCTCCTGTTGCTCCAAAGCCCCCAGAAAAGGCTATGGAATCTAAGGCCGTTATCCTAATCTGGGTCACCCCATTGGTTTGAATAATTTCAAGACCTGGAGTTAAGCTTTCGATTTGACCAGATGATTGGATAACACCAGGGAGACTTTGTTGAAATAATCGAACGGTCCCTTCTTCTTCATTTCTCTGGGCCACGATTGACGACGAAATAGAACCAATGCTGATCTGTGTCGAATCTGAGCCTATTACGGTAGAATCTACAGGAACTTGAGATTGAACACCCAACACATTCCTATCTACATTTTGCATCTTTTGATAAATAAGCTTTAATAACTCGCGAGTCAAGAGTTGTGACGTAGAATCCAAAACGATAAGACTCGGATGTACAGATAACGACAAAAGATCACCGCGTGATGAAAATGTCCCAGTGATCTTTTTCTTATCTGCAAACGCAAGCATTTGGAAATTCCCAACCAGTCTTCCTTCTCGTATCGTCGCATCTCGAAATTTCACTGGTAACACTGAATCATCTGGAAGCACGATCCCAGTAATCAACCTATCTACAATAGTAACTGACTCTCGATTGCCTTTTTTTGTGAAAAATAACCCGACTGTGCCTTGATTTTCTTCGATCTGCCCCATGTCTCCATTTGGAAACTGGACGGTGATTGGACTGGTAAAGCTATCTGCCACCATATTGGCATTCAAAACCACCGCGTAGGAGAATGACCCATCTTTTCGAAGAATAGAAAGCACAAATGGCCCAGAAAATGAGCTTTTTTCTAGAGTCGTTTTATCTATAGTCGTAACTTCTGTCGTATTTTTTCCCTGTGATGTTGTAGATAATGAAGGGATACTCGAGAGCATTTTTTGAAATGTTCCTCCCAGCACCGCAATACAAATACTTCCGATGACCACACAGAGGAGCACCACAAATATTGGTGTCATTCCTACTTTCTCTATGTATGGCGCTATTTTTTTCATGTGTACGATCTATTTACGCACAAAATCTACTTGTAAAAACTCTGGTATGAACTTGTAAAAACTGGTAAAAATCAGCCTCCCAATACGCCGAAAATCCCGCGAGGCGGGATACTGCACTCGATGTCAATAAATCCCTCATGACGTATCCTCCGATCGCGCGCTGAGCGCTCCATGTATATTGGGCGGTATATCTTTTTTTCTATGACTGGAAAAGAAAATCGCCATAATACATCCACTCACAATCAAGAGAAATGAAATAACAGTTACTGAAGTTTCCGACATGCGAAGCGCAGAAGAGACGGGAGTATTCATGGAAATTGCCCAACCAGTGGAATTATTAATCTCGTCTACCGCAACGATCCAATGATTTCCCTCTTCAGTGTATTCAGTATTGACTCCGCGCTTTCCGGTAAGACCTATCCGAATTGGATTGTCATTACTAGCTTCAACCCCTATTTGTGTAGCGTCTGGGTGAACTACATATCTCCCACTCTTATCTACAATCATCGCGTATTCGCCCATTGATTCAGAGGTGAGTTTTTGGATATTCATAGCCAAAGTATCTATATCCAGCTGTCCTACGATGACTCCGAGTAGCTCTGATTTTTGATTTATGACAGGAGAAGCGATGACCACGACTTTTCTTTTCACTTCAGATGAAATTGATTCAAATACATCGGAAACAACCGTCTGCTTCGAGCTCATAGCATGGGTAAAGTATTCTACTTCCTTTAAATTTGTAGCGACCATTTGAGTGTGAGGATATACGGTCAATACATCGCCTTCTGCTGAAATAGTTCGAATTTGCTTCATGACACTATTTGTTCCAACGATAGTTTTACTCATGTCCAGAAGCGTTTCCGTCTTTTTTGTTTTCATCGATTCGACTAGAAGTGGATTTGTTGAAAGTGAAACAAGTGAGCTTTTGGCTGACTCCAATGCTGTTTCGACAGAAACCTTCCCATAGACAACTTTGTTGTCGAGCTCTCTGGACGCAACGGTGATCATATTTTTTTGCATAATCCCGATACTTCCTATCACTGAAACGAATAACAAAAGAAGCGAACTAATAACGCCGAAGACAAACGACCGATCCCGCTTGTGAGAAAATGTGAGCGCCCCCCAGATTGGGACAAACAAGGCAAACAGACCAGCCATCAAGACAAATAATGATCTCCCCCACATCATGTGCGAAGCTGAGGAAACAGAAGAGGCAACAAGACCGACACAGGACAACACGACGATACCGTTTAGCAATCGTCTCGAACGGTCCATAGCTTGATACACCATAAATACGACTAACCCAGATAAAATCACTGCTGAGCCGTATCCTATGAACCCAAATGACCCAACGAACGCGCGAATGATTGAGGCACCACCAAATGAAAATACACTATATGCAGACAGAGCTAATATATATAGCACAAATATCTTTAGACCTTTTGAAAATGATCCAAAAGACAGCGCGATAAGTGGGATAATGAGTCCAAATATCACTCCGGCATCATAATCTCCCCGTGCGATGGAAATACCTGCGTATACAGCATACACGACAAAAAGAACCAAACGAAATACCATTGTCCAAATGCGGGATTTTCTCCCGACCATATCAGACAAAAGCAAGCCGATGCCTCCTGAAATCAGAATTGTGCGAATCATCGGAATCCATAACACGACAGAGGAGGCAGTAAATTCATCGTAGGACTTGGAAAATAGAAACATCGCCAGCCCAAGAATGATTGATCCAACCCCGACAAACCAATCAAATAAACTTGGAACTTCTACCGCACCTATAGTTTCGATCGAGCTTTTCAGTGTATCTGATGCGTTGGACTGAGATCCATTTTCAGTCGTTTCAGAATGTCCTTGGGTGGTCGCTACATAGGAAACTGGAGTCACATGCGTGGATATGTATTCTGATTCACCTTTTTTCACAAGGAGCAATCGATCGAGCTCTCCCTGAGGGATACGAAAACGGCCCTTGCCAACCCTGACACCCTTGATTCGCTTTGCCTTGAGGAAGGAATAAATGCTGTTCGTGCTATACCCTAAAATATCAGCTACTTGTTTTACCGTGAAGGTGGCAGGCATAGGCATGAGTTTTACTAGTTTTTACAATTTAGCCCAATTGTTTTTACAAGTTAACCCAACCCCGTATAGATACTATGTATTAATAAAAAGCTCTTGTCAATAGCATAAGATCGAAGTGGAACATTTCTATACATTCTCTTATCATTTTAAATACAATTTTGTGAAAATACATCGTGTAAGTCTCTCTTGTTGCACAGCGTCCACAATGATACGATAGACAAACACATACACAAGTTATGATTCCACTCACCTATACACAAACCATAGAACAGGAATCGCTATTCCGGCAGATAGAAACGCTCCGTGCAGAATTGACCGCAATAGTTCTTCCCTTGTCTGTGGAAAGGATCCTCCGTTGGAACAATACCGTCGAAACTATCCTTTCAACCTGCGCGCTCTCTCACATTCTGGCAACACGTCATCAAATAGAACAAGCTATTCAGATGCGCCAAACGAGATCCCAGCCGCTCCCCTTTCAACGATATTGGAACGTTCTAGGACTCGTGAACGAAGAATGGGTAGGAACGGAAAATTTCAAAGACAAAGAAAAATACATCGAACTCTTTTCCCTTTTGGATATCCATAAAGCTCTAGATAAACCAAGCTACGCTGAGCTTCTTCAGACGATTACACACGGCATCGATTACATCAGCTCGGGGAATGAGCATCCGATCGTGCAAACCGCGATACTAAGCGCCATACTCTTTACGAGCGATATAGATAAACACCACGCGACGACCTATGCCACGCTTATCGCATATGGGCTTTTTGCTACCCATGGATACTCTTGCTTCGGAAGAATAAATCCAATAACTCAGTGGGAGCATGAGTCAGACTCACTTTATAAAGCGATAGACAGCATTCAGAGGACAGACACGCTCAATCTCTGGATCTTATTTGTATCTCTTGCCCTCAAAACTTCCTTGCAAACCGCAATTGCGCAGGCAAATAGTCAGGTCCAACCGTATAAAGGCTCCATTACCACCCCCTACAAGACACTGACGGCACGCCAAAAATCTCTCCTGCAACTTTTGGAAAAACCGGGGAGCACGATCAATAACAGTCAGGTTCAGAGGCAATTCGCGGTCTCTCAAATATCGGCATCCCGAGACCTAAGAAGGCTCACAAACCTCGGGCTTTTGAGCTCTTTTGGGAAAAGTCGATCTATTTCGTACTCGAGAATTGGATAAACGGACATGGAGCAGTACAACGCTATTTAGTTAAAGTTTCTACAACTTTGTACAAATATATACAAATAGGTCATACGACATCATCGGGCTGGACAAGGGACGTATATACTTTTTCATACTCTTTTGCGCTTTTCGTCCAGGAAAAGTCAGACGACATTGCTCGTGATACCATTTGCATCCAAGTCGTTTGATCTGATTCCCACATGTGGTAGGCTTGAATGATTTTGGCGTTCAAATGCTCCGAACTATAGTCTTCAAAAACAAATCCTGTTTGCAAATCCGACACGGAATCTGCTAAGCCACCGGTTTTTCTAACGATAGGAAGGGTCCCGTAGCGCATAGCAATAAGCTGGGTCAAGCCACACGGTTCGAATTTAGACGGGACAAGCAATGCGTCACAGCCAGCATATATCTGATGTGCAATTTTGTCGTCGAACATATTTAGGAACAGAACTTGCTTGGAAAATCCGCTCGCAAAGTTCTTTAAAATATCTTCGGTTATTTTGTCACCTGTCCCCAAAATTATCACCTGAATATTATTGTTGATTAACAGCGTCGACAAAGATGATATAACGAGATCTATCCCCTTTTGGTGCGGTTCTATCCTACCGACAAACCCGAGAAGAAATGAGTCTTTCGTCGAAAGCTGATACGACATTTGAAGGTGTATTTTATTCAGTTTTTTGGACGATTCGACGGAATTTGCATCATAATTTTTTTGGAGTTTCGTATCAGTTTGTGGATTCCAAATATCAGTATCTATCCCATTGAGGATACCTGACACATCTGATTTTCTACGAATAAGGACATCTCCGATAGGAAGGGACTGTTCTACCGTTATCTCGTTTGCATATGTTGGAGACACCGTTGTGACCCTTGTCGCCTGTTCGAGGCCTTCCCGCAATAAACTCACCGAAATACCTATATTAGAGTTTACACCATGCAAGATACTACCGGGAACGTTGAGACGTTCTATACTGCTCATAGGCACGACCCCCGTATACATAAGATTATGTATCGTGAGCACTGTTGGAATTTGCACGTCATCGTAATTCTCCGTACGCAGTTCTAGTAGTCCATGCTCTCGATATGTTTTGCCCAATAAGACGGGAACGAGCGCGGTATGCCAATCATGGCAATGTACTAGGTCAACTTGTCTGTCTAGATACCTTTTAGAGTCAATACAGAGGCTCGTAGCCACGAAAGAAAAGAACATAAATGACTCAAGTGTATGATCGGTATGATACTGATCCAGAAGTGGATGTTTCAAGAGAAGCAATTGCACACCAGCATCTCCGGTGTGTTTCTCATACACATCAACTCGCTCCAGTTTTCCAGCATACTGAATATCTATGGAAGTCTTTAACGAAACATGGTCTGGTGATACTTCTGAATAGTACGGTAATAGTATATCGACGTGATGACCGAGTACTCCCAATGCTTTTGGGAGAGACTGGCTGACATCAGCAAGTCCTCCAATTTTATATACACCGGCAACTTCGCTTGTTACGAACAATATATTCATACACGTATAATACGGGACAAAAAACAATACGCAAGAAGCAATAAACAAGAGACAGGAGACAAGGGACAGGAGACAGGAAACAATAAGCAAGAAGCAATAAGCAAGAGACAGGAGACAAGGGACAGGAGACAGGAGACAAGAATTGCCTACTCTACTCTCTTGAATGAATTGGCAGTCAATGAAAAATAGTAGCAAATGAGAAGTAGACGTACTAGGGTCATTATCAGTCAGAAGACACAAGCGCCAAACGGTGAATGTAAAACCTATAATTTACATAAAACCGGTCATTTTTGACCTAATTTCAGAGGTGAAAATGTGTAACACGCATGTAATATGCTGTCAAAACGGTCTATAGGTAGATTAGCAGGGATTTTGTCTCACTGCCAGAAAAAAACGTTTTATGGGATATTTTTTACTGAAGTTTGAAGTATTCTCGATAGCTGATATCGTTCTCTATCTTGTGTACGATGATATACATAACATCCGTTCCCATACCACAGTAATCTCTTAAGAACGAAATTTCCTTTTCGCAGGGAAACGGGTAAATCCATACACTTTCTTGGACATTATAAAACCCTAATTTTTTTATCGTGGATCGAAAGGTGTTTCTAAGAGTGGCTTTGTGTCTCGCTACATCATAGATAATCATTCTCCAACGACCATCCCATTTTGCAGGAGTCGCAATGGTCAAATCTTCTAGTGTATACTTCAAGATCCACCGCTTTCCTCGCATGGTCAGTACGTAATTTTTATCTACCAACTCTGCAAGCTTTTGGGCTTTTAGACGCTTTAAAGTCCTCTTTATGTAATATGGGTTGTATTGAGGCAATGTCGAAGAATCGACAGGGAGCCCAATACAGATAAGACAGAGTAAATGTTGTACAGATGCGTACTTTGAGCCGTCATCAGGCGCTGACTTGAATCTCTCAAGCATCGCTTTAGCGGTAGCAATCAGTGTCTCTTCGCTTGGTAACTTGATGGAATCGGATGGATCTTTGGTATCATCATTCATACGTAGCCCTTTCAAACAGTCTATAACGATGTTTCAACGACACTAGTATATCTCTATGTATATATTGTCGCAACTCGATTCTCTTGTCAAGAAGTATTTTTTGGATACCTGACTACAGTCAATCACTTTTTGGTTGAAGCCACCTATACATCAACAGAGATATTTCTTTGCGCATATTTGACGTAATTACGGCGGTTTATTGCTATAAAAATCTTATAAAATTAGAAGGAATATATCTGAAGCTTAAAACACAACTATATGCCTTTATATGGCGCTATAACTAAATTTCGAATTGAAGATATTCAACACTGTAATTCGAGGTTATTTTTCTCCAAATATGACTATCAAATACTGTCTCCC
>CAYHHA010000050.1:0-8745 GCA_964356315.1 uncultured Gammaproteobacteria bacterium | reverse complement strand
AAGATTGTGAAGGGCTAAACCACTAATTGTAGCAACTCTTTTTGGCATTTAAGCCTTAATTTGTTACTTTGTTAATTTGTTACTTTGTTATTTCCGAGTTCAAAAAGTATTGAGCGCAGAAAAAACAAGAACACCCACAAAACACATCATAAACAAGTCACCAACGTGGCGACGAGTAAAATAAATAGATGTGTGTTGGGGTAAGAGCGCTTGGCGGGGCTCTTGGGTGTTCTTGAACAATAGTATTCATTTTTTCCTTCCTGGCCAGAGCCGGGAAGATCAATAAGGTTCAACCTTCCACTATAACTACTCTTGAAGGTTAAAACCCGACCTGGCCCTAAATTACAAAGGCGAGTCTATATGTCGTAGTGCGACGTATGTTCGCTACCCTTGTCGCGACCTTGATTACTCACAGGATGATAGGTAGGCTCGGGCGGGATGTAGCCGGGTGTTCGAGAAGGAGCTGGCTTCGGAGCCGGCCGCGGCAGGTTGTTGCTCGAATTGACCGGTCGATTGATCTGTGATGCAGGCCTCAGGACGGCTTGACTCTCAGTGCGAGTTACTGGTTGAGATGCCTGTTCAGGTTTATGGGATGGTTGCGCTGGATGGGCTTCCTTCGAATATTTACTCGCCAGATATGAGCCTCCTAGTCCTCCAGTGAGCGTGAGAGCCATGACAATAAGATTTCCACTATTACCGGATAAAATTGTCAATTCAGTCAATTTTGACAAAAGGATCGCCTCTGCTCCCACTCCCAAAACTAGCCCAGTCGTGCCACCTGTAACGAACCCTACACCCTCGGCAGTGCGGATATTTCTATGAATAACACCTAATAAATTTGCTAATTTAATAACTATACCCGTATTCGGATCAACAAAAAAATCTTTGACACCGTCAACAGCTGTACCAAATCTTTCTTGAATTAATTCCATCCATTCATCCGCTCGTTCAACTTTCGCTATCGACGCCAGTTTTCTGGATTCTATCTCACCTTTTGTTCGCTCAAAATCCTGTGCTGCTTCCCCTTTTGATTTTTCAACCAGGGCTGTAGCTTCGGCTCTTGCCTGCGCAATCAATGTATTAGCGCGAATCAGATCTCCTTTACCCATCATGCTGATGATCTCATCCGGAGTCTTTCCACTAAATAGATTTTGTATAATATTGAAGGCTGAGGCATCTACTATTGCTTTAAGCGCAGTTTTTGCCTCAGGTGGAGCAAAAGATCGCAGAAAAAAATTCCCTGCAGCTAGTTCAACTGCCCTGAGAACACCGAGAGAGACTTGTCTCTCCTGCTGTTTAACATGAAGCTCATTTAACTGAACATCTATTCTCTCTAAATCTACCATTTTCTCTTTTGCGACAAGCATGAGTTCGAATATCTGAATCATTCGTGTCTTTGGATCATGGCTAAACTTTGACGTGTCAAAACCGGCCACTGCTAATCTGTCCATCGCAAGATGTGCTTGAACTAATGGATTAAGATTCTGCCTGGCATCAACTGCCATCTCGGCCAATGAAGTACGCAAAGCCCTCATTTGCGCTGAATCATCTACTCCCATTTTTATATAATCAATAACTGGCGCATTTTGTTGAGTTTCTTGAGTATCCGATGAGGCAACTACGAGATTTTCCACGCGTCTCGCAACTGGATTAGGACTGATTGACTCAATTTTTTCTCTAATCACATATCCCAACGAGTCTTTTTGTAAACCAAAAAGATCAGCTACTTGACTCAAAACATGACCCTCTCTTTTCGATATTTGACCACCAACAAGATTCATTCTAATAAGCGATAGTGACGCTTTGGCAGGCTGATGTTCTTCTGTCCTCGGTGTCAAAACAATCGTCAGTACTGAACCGGTAGCATCGTCTTCCGGTGTTAAGATTTGGGTCGATACTATAAAGGCATCAGGTGTAAATTTTCCGACAAGATTATCCAGAAAACTCAACTCACTATTCACGTCTTTTTTAGCCCATGGAAAATACTGCCTTGATGCTTCAAACGCTTCCACTCGCTTGCTATCTTGTTCTTGATTTGGCATAGTTGTATTTTCTCCCGGCAGTGGGATTGTATAAAATTAACGTTTATATACGTATCAAACTTTATCTCCTAAATTTATAACATATAAAATTTGATTTGCAGTATTGTAGCATAAGCACTATAGGTTGTCAATACTTGTTATTGGATAGTTAACAACGAATTTTTGTACTGTAACACTACAAGACCTAATTTACTCTGTACTATCAGTAAAACACAATACCGTATAATACAATTTGCTCATTCACGTATTAAACCCCTTTTTAGTCATCGTACTCAACCCCCGCTTCATCAAACTGACTGCCTGCAATGGTATCCAAAGTTGTCTGACCGTAGCTTTGATACGCTTGTACATATTTATTTGCAGCCATGTGTATGTGCCGTTTCTTTGAAGGATCCCAGTACGCCAAATCATATGGAGATAGTGTTTCGTGATTTGGATTCTGTTCGAAAATCTTTTTAAAATGCTGTGTAACCTGATTTGAAAGATGTGAATGAATACCCCCTATTGATCCCACCAAGAGTAACTGATCCCTATTGAGTGATTTGTCTTTCCGTTTTTTGCTGAGAAATGCATCAAAAATGGAAGTCTGCTCATCTCCTCGAAGTGTGTATCCACTACCCCATGCACGTTCTGCTCTGTGGATAAGATCCATAACTAATACCGGTACCTTTCCACGCTCCATCGCGTTTTCAATATCATCTAAAAATCCCTCAAGTCCATCCATCCCTCCCCCCGCATGGACAAAATGCGTATCCATTTCAAGTTGACCTTGCGGAAAATGGGCTTTCATCTCGCCATATCCAAAGACCTCGCAACGGTCCCTATGCGTCCGAAGAAGCGAGCGAAGTAATGAAAGAAGCACGGGACCGTTTTTGTATCCGATGCCACTCGTCTTCAGCAAGAGCGATTCACCGCGCTCAATCCGGAGAACCTTTGCCTGTACATCCCATCCGTTTTCATCGGAGGAGACGCCGAGAACTGCCATGTTGTTTGGAACTTGAAACGCACTCCTGATCTCCATCGGAGTCATATAGATGGGAAAATCGGATATGTGGGGAGGCGATTCTTCTCGAGATTCGGGAAACAACTCCTGATACGCCTCCCATGCCTCCTGAGAAGGTCGATTTCCCACACTACCCCTTGATTCAGCAAACCAATTCATATCAAGTATTCAAATCCCGCTGAGAAATGATCTGTCAGTCATGATCCAAAAAACTGAATTAGAGATCAGATCACTGAAGAGCAGTCACATACGGTCGAAAAAAGACATTTGAACGAGTATACTAATACCTTATAGTATTGTCAAATTACTGTTGTAATAAGCTTTACAACAAATATACCTACGGCGTGAGTATTGGTAGCATCAGGTCTAAGATACCCTCTGGAAGATGACGTGAAAGTTGATACGGCATGTTGTCTTGTGTGATCGCGATTACTGAAGGCTCACCATTTTCCCCTCTCATTTCACCGAATAATTGAATACCACACTGTTGTTGCAACTCTCGCATGATACCTGAAGTATTTGAGGAAAGTACGATAACATGTATGCGTGGATCCAAATGAGCGACGGCGTCACGCAAAGACCACCACCTCAGCGCGCCCGCGGAGACCCACCTCACCCAGATGCCCGCCCGCACGCTGGAGCGCCCCCAGCAGTCGCTGCATCGGCCGTCGAGTTTCCCGGCCACACTCCCGCGAAAAAAGTAGGAGGCAAAAAATGCTTCCCACTACAAAAGGGTGTACCGTCTGGTGCACCCCTAACTATCGTCCTCCACCTGGCGAACAATACTATATGAGGCATCTTTTTTGCCTGCTCCCCCCATATATGTATTGTTCGTGCGTTCGTTTGAGTTGTCGAGTTTCGACGATTGAAACGAGAGCATTTTTTTCTTGGCAGTATTTCCTTACTATTGACAAAGCTCCTTACCTTTGATATAATTTCCTTACTATGATACAAACTGTAAGCATTTCGAGTAAAAATCAATTCACCATCCCCAGTATATTTGCAAAAACATTTAACGTGCAGAAGGGTCAGAGACTTATTATCCAGCAAGTTGGTGATTCCCTTGTCCTAACCCCTGCCCAATCCATCGTCAATCAGATCGCAGGGACCATACGCTCCAAACCAATTTCAGAAGCTAAGCTCGAGTCTATGATTTCTGAATCAAAAATAACAATCAGTCAGTAACAGTTCTTATGATTTTTATAGATACGAATTACTTTCTTCGCCTCATCATCAATGATGAAAGTGTGCTTCACACTAAGGCAAAAGATTTTTTCCTCTCGGCTGCAACTAATGCCAACGAATTCATGACGTCTCCACTCGTTCTTTTTGAAGTGTATTGGGTTTTGAAGAGTTTTTATAAACAAACGAAAGAACAACGCATTGCCACCCTACAATTAATTCTTTCCATGAATTTTATAGAACTTGACGATCGGCAACTGCTTTTTAACGCACTTACCCGATTCTCAAGTGCGAACCTGGAACTGGAAGACTGCTACCATCTGGAAACCGCAAAAGCCAACCAGTGCGATGAAATAGCGACGTTTGATGCAACACTACTGAAAGAATTTCGTTCCACGCGCTCCCCCATCTCTTGAGATTCATAAAAAATCGACCATCCCGAAACCCATGTTCTAGAACCACGTCAACGAGCATTAGAGCAATTAAGACTAACGCACACAAATAAGATAACTGGGTTACAAAATAGACAATACGTGTCACTTTATGAGGATTTACTCAGACTTACCCATTATTCGCAGATACACAGCTTCCCTCAAATATGCTTCTATAGGTGTAGTTGAGTTTTTAAATAAAATCGATAATCTGGATTGAATCTCCCTGGGAACATAAACAGAGTTAACTGCCGAGCGTAAATTTGCAAGCCATGCTTTTATCACCCGACCTTCTTCCGAAGATTGCAGATACAGAGAAACTGCCTGCTCCCCCATATATGTATTGTTCGTGCGTTCGTTTGAGTTTTCAAGTTTTTTGACAATTGAAGCGAACGAGAAGACGCTATCTGGAGCTATCTGACGATAAGAAATCAAGCAATTTACTTGATAATTTTAATTTCTGGATTCCAGTATATCTGACTCCTAGAACCATTTTCCCCATCTGGCTCCACTTGCACAAACTGATGTGGCAACAACCCATCAACAG
The DNA here is from genome assembly GCA_964356315.1 of uncultured Gammaproteobacteria bacterium. Lineage (GTDB taxonomy): Bacteria > Patescibacteriota > Microgenomatia > UBA10105 > UBA927 > CAYGFH01. Next base: position 3,540 of record CAYHHA010000050.1, on the reverse strand, counting down.
TGGACCAAAGGCGAAAGGAAAATTTTTCAAGGAACTGGTCCCCTTCTGACGATTCAGGAACATCTGCAGTACCAATCATCAAATGGATAGTTGGATGTTGCGCTTGGAGAATGAAATCAACTAGCTCACGAATCTCCCCATTTCGTATTCTCATCTTATAAAATTCATCGCTCGCGCGAAGCTTGCTCACTGCGTCAATCGTATCCTCCAAATTTTCTATGAGTATCACATGGTGCGTTGTATCAGCGATTGGAGCATTTGCCGATTTTTTCAATAGGTCTTTCATGTCAATCAGCGTGAGATACGCTTCACACGCGTGAGCCAGAGATGTATCTGCGGGTTCTTCTGGCCTATCGTACGTCATCTGGGAATATAATCGTGGATATGTGTCTGCTTGCTCTGAAAGTATGTGAATACGCATATTTCTGCCACGATTCGAACCTCCATGGGTATATGAATTCGCTATGTCTGCGCTTCTGGCTACCGACACAAAAAACCGATGTGAATCGAGTCGATTTCCTACATACAAGAGTGGATTCGCACCCAGGCCAGGGTCGTATACCTTTGGATCTTGTATATGAGGAAGCTCAGCGTGCTGGAGATTGCCGATGGGAAACGAAGCGACGCTCCCACGAAGCCCCCATTTTGCCGGTGGATTGCGCACCTGAATCTCTGGCACAGTAAAATATACGCCATTCATATATTCCTTAAGTAGCACATCATATGGTAGTATCGCGCCTACCTTTTCTGGCGGGAGCATACCATCTTTCCAAAAAGCTGATTCTTGTGTATATGCGGTGTTCATCGCATTCACAAACCCGATAAAAAATGAACGAACGGCTGCCTCTGTACTATCCGTCTCATCACCAAATTGTGCCATAAACAGCTCACGGTCTATTTTTGCGTCGGGTATTTTTCCATCTAGACATGCGGATAGCTCTTGATATAACTCCATAAGGGCGTCAAACTGATTGACTGAACCAGTCTCAGGAAGAGTTAGCTCCCTCTGGCGAGGCCTACGCAGAAAAGTATTTGTCGCATCCTCTACAGCAACGAAGGCGTCCATCATATCGACCAACCAACCTGGCGGTCCTATTTCTTTTTTCGGATGCGCTCTTACGGGATATCTTTCTTTGTGTTGACTTGCCGGCGCTCCCAAATGTGTCATACTTCCCCCTTTCGAAGAGGCCACATATATCTGTTTTGTTCAAGTTGTGGGTCAACTTTGAGTGCTCCTTTTGGAATTTCACTCCTCCAGTCCCATTGAGACGCTACTCGCCCATATTCTCCATGGTTTGAATAATAGGGCTCACCAACGAGGGTGTGGACTATCCCTGATTGCCCAGGTAGGCCACTTCTGAGGGGAGTTGATAAGCCTTCCAGTGCTCTGTACCCCCTATCATCGTATCCAACAACATATCGCAACTCTGCGCCCCGAGACACCATCGCTGTCGAAAGAGATACCGCTTGTGTTGCCCGCACATCGTCCGCTCCTGACAAATCGACCAGCAAGAGCATGGGCGTGCGCCGTGCTACCACAGAGGACAATATATCCAAATTCTCCTTCATATTTTTCCACTTCAATGGCATAGTGTGAATTTGAGGTATACCTGTCATCAATGTTGCATCAGCGGACATGAAAAGGATTGGCAACTCATCTGGTGAATTCATAAGCCTCGCTGAAGCGGCGACGGTCTGCAATACCCCCTTCACCATCGGAACACCTGCGTGAACCACGTATGATGCGTCTTCTGTTGGATCAAACTCTATAGCAATTCCTGGACTGCGCATCTGTGTGCCTATGGCAAACGGTGATCGCACATTTTGTTTCGTTTGTTGAATCATTCTTGAATAATTTGCCTCTAGTATCGTTGGAGGGAGCAAATAGGGCATATATTCAGATTTCCACGGGAGGGGTAATTCCGGATCAACTTGAATAACATTCATAGCCATTTCTCTCATGATCCATTGCATGCCGTCTGTATCACCCGCAATCTCTCCTCCAAACGAGGAACAAATGAAGGAACGGTCAATCTCATCTGAACCCAGACCCTCGAGATATGCTTTGGCCAAAGACATCTTTACCTCCATGATGTCTCTCTGACGAATTTTATGCTCAAATATATTCATATATACGCCTGAATTATACTACTATCTTATAGTGTTTTCAAACCGTTGTGTACATATTTACAATAAATCAAGGCAAACTTGCGAGCGATGCAGGAAATGAGCTGAGAAAAGCTTGGACATATTTGCGCACCATTGTTCTATCTCCATAGCCAACATTGAGATCCCCGCAAAACATTTTTGTCAGATACTCTGAGGCCACCTTCGCTTCCTGTTGCATGCGCGAAAGAGCAAGGGAAACTACCTCAGATCTCATATCCGCAAATAGTTGCACCATAGATGTACCAGGCGTTTTTCGAACTTTTTCGTAGACGCCAAAGATATCTGCATGTTGAAAGTCGTAGACAGTTCTGAAGCCTGGCAATGGTATGAGACCGGCAAACTGGAAACATTTCTTTGTTTTTGTACCAATCCTCACTTTCATATAATCTGCTGTATCTGGTCTGATTGGTCTCATGTGCCTGACTTTCCGTCCATCAAATAGACCTTCCCCTGTTTCAAGCCGGTGAATACTCGCGCCAATTGGATTATCCATTGAATCCACTGAAGCGGACCCTGATAGCTTTGTATACCATTGTGGTAAAAAATATGAGGACATGGCGACACGACGATAGTCTATCCATCCGAGCTCATCTACGTCGGCATACCCACACTCCACTGATATTGGGCTGGTAATATCACTTATCCCTTGGGCATACACACCCAACAACGATTGGATTGCATCACCTTGGAGCACCCGTGGATTAACCCAGGGAAGTATTGGGTGTATGATGTCTCTCCCGTATCTCAGCAACGCTTCCAACGACTGGATATACTCTTTATCATCCCAAACAAATCCTGGTGGTACATCATGATCATATGGGGTAACAGGATTATTGAGCGCCTCGTCGATACTACTGATGGCTCCACTCACTCTTCTGCCCGCATCTCCTAACCCATCCCACCTTTTGCTGGAACTATCCCACTCCGCTTCGCCGATGCCCCTTGGGATTCGAGGCTTCAAATCAACATGGAGCTGACCTATATTGATCTTGTGTTCAAAGATATGGAGCACCTCTGGCTTGATGAATAGCGCACAATCGCTGTCATTACTTTCTCTGGAAGGATATTGTAGCAAGCCCATACGCTCTGCAGACTGCGTGAGCGATTCGCTCTGGGTCGTCATACATGTCAACTCCGGGTATTCGGATGATGCCTGTACGGCTTTATTGATCCAATCTGCATAGTCGGCGCGTGACCACGAGTACCCCGTAGCTCCGACAGGATTATCCCAAATAGCAGTATGATTCCCACGCCCTAATTCATAAGCATTCATGCAAGATAGTATTATAGGATATTATCTGATGAATTTCAATCTAGGTAGATTCTACGTGGAAGTGCACCACTAACGCGTGGTAGCTCGAAGTTTGTTCA
>CAYHHA010000049.1:0-8813 GCA_964356315.1 uncultured Gammaproteobacteria bacterium | reverse complement strand
CATTTTCACCAGTTGCTCCAGTGGATCCTGTAGTTCCTGTCGGTCCATTTTCACCTGTTGAACCCGTAGAACCTGTTGATCCTGTAGGACCTAGATCCCCAGTTGCTCCAGTGGATCCTGTAGTTCCCGTTGGACCATTTTCCCCAGTAGAGCCTGTAGACCCTGTAGTTCCTGTTGGACCATTTTCACCTGTTGCGCCTGTTGATCCTGTCGTTCCTGTTGGCCCGTTTTCACCAGTAGCGCCCGTAGACCCTGTTGATCCTGTGGGGCCCAGATCTCCTGTTGCACCTGTAGTTCCTGTTGCCCCAGATGGTCCATTTTCACCAGTGGCGCCCGTAGAGCCTGTTGTCCCCGTAGGACCTTGAACACCTGTTGAGCCCGTAGAGCCTGTTGCTCCTGTTGGTCCAAAATCTCCAGTAGACCCTGTCGCTCCAGTTGTTCCTGTTGGGCCATTTTCGCCGGTTGCGCCTGTGGTACCTGTAGAGCCAGTTGGTCCAGCTCCACCGGCTCCAGCTATGCCGGTTCCACCAGTTGCGCCAGTTGGTCCGAAGTATCCAGTTGTTCCCGTTGTCCCTGTTGGGCCATTTGCCCCGGTAGATCCTGTTTCTCCCGTTGGGCCAAAAACTCCTGTTGCTCCAGTGGATCCTGTTTCTCCCGTTGGGCCAAAAACTCCTGTTGCTCCAGTTACTCCTGTTGGTCCTTGAAATCCTGTCGTGCCTGTCGCTCCCGTTTCTCCAGTGGGGCCCTTTTCTCCTGTCGCTCCTGTTTTTCCAGTGGGGCCTTTTTCTCCTGTTGCTCCCGTTTCTCCAGTGGGGCCCTTTTCTCCTGTTGCTCCCGTTTTCCCTGTTGGACCCTGAACACCAGTTGCGCCTGTTTCACCAGTAGGGCCATTTGTTCCCGTAGATCCTGTTGTGCCAGTAGGGCCTTTTGTTCCTGTAGCTCCTGTGACTCCTGTTGGGCCTTCTTGTCCCGTTGAACCTGTTGGTCCATTTGTTCCTGTAGCTCCTGTGACTCCTGTTGGGCCTTCTTGTCCCGTAGAGCCTGTTGGGCCGAGCATTCCCGTTGCTCCTGTTTCACCAGTTGGACCTTCTTGTCCAGTTGCTCCTGATGGGCCCTGACTTCCTGTTGCTCCTGATGGGCCTTCTTGTCCAGTTGCTCCTGATGGTCCGTTTGCTCCTTCGAGTCCCGTTGCGCCAGTTGCTCCTGATGGTCCAGTAATTCCTTCAGCGCCAGCTGTGCCTGTTGGTCCTGTGGTTCCCGCTGCTCCCGTCGCTCCTGTAATTCCATTAAATCCCGTAGGTCCTGTCGGTCCGTATTCACCATAATCACCTCGAGGACCTGTGACGCCAGTTGCTCCCGCTGTCCCACTTGATCCATTTACGCCCATGAGTCCAATTGAGCCTGTCTGTCCCGTTGGGCCCTCTAGGCCAGTGGAGCCAGTGGGTCCTTTTTCTCCGCTGACTCCTGTTGACCCAAGCATTCCAGGTCCTCCTGTTGCACCAGCAACAAGGTTAGACTGTGCTGATGTACGAGGTGTTTGGCCTAACAGAGGATTTGCAATGGGGGTAGAGGCCTTTGGTCCTGCTGTATTTTGAGCCGATAAGCCCATAATTTGATATAGTAAAGCACTAATCCCAAGTAGTCCAATAACAAAAATCGTTCCTATTGCGTATGGGGAGATGGATTTCGGTGGGATGATCGGTGGAGGTGCTATCCCAGGAGGGATAACAATCGTTTCACGGGTGTCAACGATTGGAACAGAGGGTGGTGGAGATTGTGGAAATGCCAAAGGGGTAGTGGTTTCTGTCGCATTCTGGATCATGGACGCAGTTTCTGTGGGGAGAAGTATAGCTGGCGCGCTTTGGTGTGGCGCTTCAAGGAGTGGTACAGCTGGGAGTAGATGATCGGTTTTAGCGATCGTTGCAATGGTTGGATTTTTAGGAATATTGGTCAGGTATTTTGTTGGATCCTCGGATATCCAGCCTTGAGCAGTGGCGCATTTGAAAAACATGCGTAGTGTGGAAAAACGTCGGTTTGTGGTCGAGGTGAGGACATGATCAAGGATTTGAGACCTTTTGTATTTTTCCAACATGTCGACGGTAATTTGCTTTAACAATCCGTTTGATTTCGCGTCTTGTGGCGAGAATGTAGTGTTTTGACTTGTTGCAATAACCCAATTGAAAAAATGACGCAAGTCACTGCGGTAAATTTTTTGCGTGACTGCGGAAGCGCCTTGTTCCTGAAGAAATCCCGTGAACGTCCGCTCTATGAAGCCTTGATAATCCGCGAGATTAGACAACATTAAACCATCCATGTATGTAGTTAATCTCATATATAATAAGCGTGTCAATGCGTGAATGATACAGTAAAGCACCGTTAGAACAGATGGTTTTTGCAATTATCTGAATAGTTGTAATTAAAAATATTCATATTCCACGAATTACCGCATGTCGATAGAGACCGATTTGATAGGATAAATAATAATATTATTCAATGTTTATTGAAGATATTTCATCGACAAGATGGAAATTTTTACCCGCACTGGAATATTCAACCAAAAATAATTTTGATGCGTGCAAAGGCGTCAATACGATCTAAAGTATTTTAGTACCCTATAATATCGATCGACTGTACCTTATAGTATTCAGGGTGTTTCAGGAGGGAAAAGGGGTGTTTTGGGCACTATAATTCAATAAATATTGAATCTGGAAATATTAGCAAACTAGTGCGTCAATTGCCACGATGTTTTTGCATTGAAACAACGGGCTAAACCGTTAATTTGATATTTGTCGTTAAACATAGACGGGGCGAGGTTTAAAAATATGACATCGAACAGATCAAGCATCAGAGAATTTCATGACGTTTGGTTGGGTTAGATTCATTAGCAGATTATTAGCACTAAGTGCCAGTGTTATTATCGCATTATCAGATGGCGCTAAAACACTGTTATTGTGTAGTGGGGAGTCTTTAGTGAATATATTAGCTCTATCGAACAGCGCAGGCGAAGCTATACCCTGTAGAGCGAACTATTTTGAAGATACTCAGCTATTTTCGCAATCTGCGGGATTAAGAGATCTTTGTGAAATGAAATATACGAGCCTTTGAAACAATATCTCGTGCCTGTTGTTGTGTGAATTGATGATCATAGTGTGTGTAGTATAATAGAAGCTATGGCACAGACGAAAAAAATAGATGCTATTCAGGCAGATGGTTCGAAGGAGCTACCCCAAAAAACAATTTTTGATCCAAAAAAACGGAACATAGGGGACGTAGAGTTAAAATGGAGGACTTGTTGGAAGCGCATTTCACTGTATTGCGCTCCTATTGAAGCTCCAAAAAAACCATTTTACAATCTTATGATGTTTCCGTATCCCTCTGCGGAGGGGCTTCATGTTGGAAATATGTATGCATTCACCGGGAGTGATATATATGGAAGGTTTAAACAGATGCAGGGGTATGACGTTTTTGAGCCAATAGGATTAGATGGTTTTGGCATCCATAGCGAGAACTTTGCCCTAAAAATCGGTCGACATCCTATGGATCACGCACAGATTACTGAAAAAAATTATTATGCACAGCTAGAAAAGATTGGAGCGATGTTTGACTGGGGGAAAACAGTGCAGACGTATGATACAGATTATTATAGATGGACACAGTGGTTGTTTACCCAAATGTTCAAGCATGGCCTCGCGTATAGGGACACTGCAGAGGTGAATTGGTGTCCAAGTTGTAAGACGGTTTTGGCAGATGAGCAGGTAATAGACGGGTCTTGTGAGCGTTGCGGGAATAAAGTTGAAAAGAGATCGTTGGAACAATGGTTTTTCAGAATTACCGAATATGCGGGAAAACTGCTGGAAAACTCTTTTGCACTCGATTGGTCAGAAAAAGTGAAGACCGCACAGAAAAATTGGATCGGGAAAAAAGAGGGAATAAATATCGAGTACTCAGTTGTTGATGACGCTGATGCGTCTATAGGAAGCATAGTATGCTTTACTACAAGACCAGATACAAACTACGGTGCTACCTTTGTAGCGATTGCTCCAAAGCATCCATTTATCACTCGTATCAAGACAGTGATAAAACAAAATTTAGTTGATAGAATAACGGAATACTGTCAAACTTCCGAGAATAAAAATACTGATAGACAAGTGGGGCAGGAGAAAACAAAGACAGGAATCTTCACAGGTTTATATTGCATAAACCATCTTACGGGATATAAGATGCCGTTGTATATTTCTGATTTCGTGTTGTCAGATTTTGGAACAGGGGCAGTCGTTGGCGTCCCTGGACATGATCTGAGGGACTTTGATTTCGCAAAAGTCATGGGTTTGGGTATTATTCGGGTTGTAAAAAGCGCTACTGGCGATGTTAGTGACATTTCTTCTCCCGACCAAGTGCAAGAAGAAAGTGGCGAAATGATCAACTCTGGGTTTTTAAATGGCATGAATGTCCATGTAGCTACGGAAAAGATGATGGATCATATGGAGAAAAAAGGTTGGGGAAAGCGCGTAGTAACGTACCATTTGCGTGATTGGCTTATATCGAGACAGCGATATTGGGGGCCTCCAATTCCGATGATTAAGTGCGATACCTGTTTAGAAAATGGGAAAGGGGAACGTTCTGACATGCCTGGTTGGTATTGCGTCCCAGATGAACAATTACCCGTTGTATTGCCCCGAATTGAAGATTACAAGCCCGGAGATGATGGCGTAGCGCCACTTGCAAAACATACTGAATTTTATGAAGCTACCTGCCCTTCTTGTGGCGCTAAAGCACGTCGGGAGACCGATGTTTCTGATACGTTTTTGGATAGTTCTTGGTATTTTTTACGGTACCCATCCGTCAAAACAGCCTCAGCTGGCAGTCAAGCATTCGACAGTGCTATCACTAAGAGGTGGTTGCCTGTTAACATGTATACCGGCGGGGCAGAGCATAGCGTCCTTCATTTAATGTATAGCAGATTCGTGACTATGGCGCTTCATGACTGGGGATTTATCGATTTTGACGAACCGTTTTCAAAATTTTATGCACATGGATTAGTCATAAAAGATGGGGCAAAGATGAGTAAAAGCAAAGGGAACGTCGTAAATCCTGACGCATATATCGCATTGTATGGTGCTGACGCGTTGAGGCTCTATCTGATGTTCATGGGTCCATTTGATCAGGGGGGTGACTTTCGAGACACGGCAATGGAAGGAATGAGCAGATGGGTCGCAAGAGTATGGAAAGCGATTGTACAGTCTCAAGAGGCACGCATAGAGACACCACCGGTCATTGGGTCGCTCCTCCAAAAATTAATTACCAAAGTTACGGAAGATATGGAAAAACGACGGTACAATACGGCCATCGCGAGCATGATGGAATTTACCAATGCTGTCTCGTCTGAATCCGCCATTCTATCAGTGCATGATGCAAAAAACTTTGTGCAATTAGTAGCGCCGTTTGCCCCTCATATCTCAGAGGAATTATGGTCACTTCTTCATGAAAAGAATCCGGAAAACTATAAGAAAGAAGACTCTGTTCATAACAGCGTGTGGCCATCTGCTGATCCAAAACGGATACGCATGGAATCTGTCGTGGTTGTGGTCCAGGTAAATGGGAAGGTTCGCGATATGCTCCATATGGATCCGTCCGAAGCGAATACTCAGCAAGTAGTTGAGTCCAAAGCGAAAGAATCAGCGAAGGTAGCAACATATATAGACGGAACATCGATTCGTAAGGTAATTTTTGTTCCTGGTAAATTGCTGAATTTCGTCGTATAAGCCGGTATTTTTCAAGCATGATGACTTGAGAATTGATATATGGATATCGAAGGGCGGTCCTTTGTATCTCTTTTACGACTCTACACATTGCCAATCTTCTTTGGGGTGGTAAGTTTTTCCTTTATTTTGGTTTCTCTAGTGCTGTTTATAAAATCCGTTCAATCCTCTGAACCAATAGTATATACAGACCGTCAGGGTGCTATAATTAGTGAATTTAGCAATGAAGCAAGTGGTTCTGCTAGCGCCATAAAAATATCCGTTGACGTAGAGGGCTCAGTGGTCAATCCAGGCGTTATTACGCTCCAAACTGGAAGCAGGGTAGAGGACGCCCTGAAAATGGCAGGAGGACTGAAAAAAGACGCTGATTTTGACTATATTTCCGTGAATATTAATAAAGCGATGAAGCTCACCGACGGAATGAAGATATATATCCCGTCAAAAACAGAGACATCGCACAGCGGAGATTGCACAACGTCCCAGAATGGGATAGACGTCGCACAATCTTGTGGAGTTGTTGCGACGCTTGGGAAATCATCGCAAAACACCACACGAATCTCCATAAATATGGCAACTCTTAATCAGCTCGATACGCTTTCCGGTATTGGTCCAGTCACTGCACAAAAAATCATCGATAACCGGCCGTATCAAACACTAGAAGAATTGGTGTCGAAAAAGGCAGTTGGCCAGTCTGTTTTTGAAAAAATTAAACCATTTGTAGATCTATAGATTCGATTGATACGTGCTCTATGGTGTGGGCGTTATAGACAAGCTCTGTAATGACCTAGGATGGCTTTAATTGTTTTTGCTGATTAGGTATTCGTTCATGAAAACTATGAATACTATCGTGCTGATTTTTTTGATGAATATTGCATAAAAAACTATGTCGCTATTGGAGACATTTACCAGCGTCATTTTTCGCAGTTTGCCCGAGCCACATGCCGGATTGTTATCTGGAATTTTATTTGGTACCAAGGCGACGTTATCTGCAGATTTTAAAACGGCGCTCATCGCAACCGGCACGATACACATCGTTGCTCTCTCTGGTATGAATATCACCATTTTAATCACATTTGCGCAGTATGCGTTTTTGAGGTTCATGAAACGGTCCTTTGCCAATTTTGTGTCTATAGCCTTTATTATAGGGTTTATCTTTATCGTCGGGGTATCGGCGAGTGTCATTCGGGCCTCTGTAATGGGCTGTATATCACTTTTAGCCGTAAATCTTGGACGAAAAAATATACCACTATACACCTTATGTATTGCTGTGTTTTTCATGGTTTTGTTGCATCCCCCATGGGTCACTGATCTGTCCTTTCAGTTGTCTGTACTTGCTACGCTCGGAATTATTTTGTTTGGGAAAAAACGATTGACCGCGGATTCCGGATCAATCCTGCATCCAGTCTCCAAGCTCTACTCTCTTATCGAAGACGATTTGCGCATTACTCTCGCGGCACAAGTGTTTACGATTCCGCTTATCTTGTTCCAATTTCATAGGCTGTCTCTGATTGCACCTCTTTCCAATATCCTGATCGGTTGGCTTATCACACCGATTATGATATTTGGATTTATGATGATTGCGGTTGGACTTGTATGGCTCCCTCTTGGACAGATTGTGGGAATGGTTTTGTGGGTGTTGTTGTCTTTTGTAATCTTTATGATTCAAGCGACCTCAGCGATCCCGTTTGCGAGTGTGGGGTTTTAGGATGTGTCAGTAAGCGTCAGGGCGTCAGAAGGCGTCAGGGCGTCAGAGAGCGTCAGAGCGTCAGGGCGTCAGAGAGCGTCAGAGCGTCAGTAAGCGTCAGGGCATCAGGGAGCATCAGAGCGTCAGTAAGCGTCAGGGCATCAGGGAGCATCAGGGCGTCAGAGAGCGTCAGAGCGTCAGGGCGTCAGAAACTTTGATGCTATGACGCATTGATGCAGATTGAATAATATGAAACTACGATACGGATATCTATTTAGCGGTATGATTACGGGATTTATCATCTTGTGTAGCGCTATATGGACACTCCCCGACGGAAAACTCCATGTGATTTTTTGTGACGTTGGTCAAGGCGATGCGGCATATGTACGCTTTCCAGATGGTCGCGACTTGCTTATAGACGGAGGTCCGAATGATAGTGTTTTAGCTTGTCTTGGTAGGTATATGCCATTTTGGGACAGGAGTATCGATCTTGTCGTTTTGACGCATCCGCAAAAAGATCACCTTCAAGGATTGATTCAGGTGACACGGCGATATGCTATAGGCTCTATTCTCCGTAGTGAGGTGGCTGGCACGTCAGAGGGCTTCACCGAGTTGCAAAAATCTATCTCGGAATTAAAAATTCCGGTGAGATATATGGCGCAAGGACAGCATGTGTCTATTGGCTCAGTTTCTCTTTCGTATCTGTGGCCTTCTGAAGAGCAAATAGCGAAAGGGCGTGTGGCATCGGTGCAATTTGCTGATTCGCAAAAAACCAGTTCTGATGAACGAGTGCTGGGTGCACAGACGGGTGATTTTAATGATTACAGCCTTGTGCAGTTGTTGCGATATGGTTCTTTTGATGTACTATTCCCTGGCGATGCAGATGATCATGTCGAGCCAAAATATACTGGTTTATGGCTTGGGAGTGCTCCACTAGAGATATTAAAGGTGCCACATCATGGGAGTAAAACAGGCATGACACAAGCATTTGTCGATTGGGTTCATCCTCAGGTTTCTGTGATTTCCGTTGGGAAAAATACCTATGGTCATCCATCGAAGGAAGCGCAGGGATTGCTGAAAACAATCGGGTCGACCACGCTTCGTACTGATCAGGTGGGAGATGTCGAAATTATCAGTGACGGGAGCTCTTATGCTATAAAAACACAGAAAAATTCAAAACAGATTGTCAGATAGACCTCTATTCCCCAGTGTTGGCAGTGAGAGTGAAATGGGTGCTAATTTCTCATAGGCAAAATAGTTTTTCTGATAGATATTTTTGTCGATTTTTTCGTTTCACGCAGACGATTTCTTTTGAATGAATTTTTCGGATTGTTGTATCGGGCTAAAATAATAGTACCCGTTTGTGAAAA
>CAYHHA010000048.1:0-9013 GCA_964356315.1 uncultured Gammaproteobacteria bacterium | reverse complement strand
GAGGAATTGGTATTGATTTATTTGAGCCAGATACATCATGGGTGAAAGCGTGTATATGGCCTGACCACCAAGATGAGCGAGATACGATTGATAAATCCATATTGTTACTCAGACAGGCAGCATTTAAGCCGGAATTTTTAAAATTAAACGCCCTTAAAATGGGTGATGATTCTAGATTGAAACATTCGGTAGATATTGTTGTTGCCAGTGGAATGTTTTATCAATTTTCTGAAGATCTCAAAGGACAACTACTGACAGAAGTAATAAAAGTTACTAATGGAAATGGTTATTTACTAGTTAATGATTATCCACCTGATGCCAACGCGAAAGATCCGTTCACATATAAAACTGAAGTTATTCCTATTGAGGAGGGAATTGTTCAAACACCATTTAAGCTACTTAAAGCCGAAGGGCCATTCTATAAACATATAAAACTTGATGAAGACTTTCAAAGTTTTATTGAAACCCACGGAGCAGAATAATCCCTTTAGTGGTAAATTTTATTTTTTTAGAGATTATATATCGGTTAATAGGGGTATTTCGTTTCAACAATTATGTATTCTTATTGAGAATATTGAAATGAAAATTTTGAGTAATAAAAATAGATTTTGGGCGTCCTATGAATCCCCGTACCTGTAAGACAATGTGAAATTAGTTATTTAGACGAAAAGGAGAACTTTTCGTACTTAAAAAATAAACAGTATAGACCCTCCGGCGATGAGTCCAATACCAACAAGTATCATGATGAGTGTTGGTAATTCGTTTCCACTAACCGGTGGTGGTGTTCCTGCGATAGTCGATTCTTCAATAGGAGCATCAGTAATCGTTGGAACATTCGTTATTGTTGATGGTATTGTTGGTTGAAGTGTTGCTGATGCTGTTGCAGTTCCAAGAACTTGTGTGCCACTTTTAAAAATGGAAAACATATGCGTGATCGCAACGGCCTTTCCTTTTACATCTATAGTCGATATTGTGACGCTTTGTTTCCCGGGGCTTAGTGCCTTTTTTGGGGTAAAACTCCACGTCCCATCAGGGGCAACCTGAGAAGATCCGTGAGATGGATTTGTAAGTCCAATACTGATGCCGACGAACTTTCCTGGTATGCCTGTTCCTTGGATAAACGGAAGTGTTGTTGAAAGTGAGCTGTCATCTTTCGGATTAGTCAACGACACCGAGAATATTTTTTGAGTAGAGGATCCTAATATATTTGAAATGACTGGCTGTATTTTTCCCTCTGTCGCAGGTTGTGGTGTCGGGGTTACTGGACGCAGAGCGAGCGCTGAGGCATCTGATTTCTTTGCCTGCTGATGTTTAAAATCATACTCTTTTCCCAACGTAACTTCAGGAACAGGTGAGTCGTTGAGAGAGTCTGTGCTAATTCTTGACTGTGTTGAGCTTCCATACATCTGAATTGATTCATTCATCCGTTCGATAACAGGTAAATAGCTCGTTAAGTCCGCTGTTCTCACTTGATTGAGTGGAATAATCCAAGACCCTGATGGTTTTGATAGTGCTGAAAGTTCTTGTCCGCCTTCAATGGTGAGATACACAAGTGTGTCAGAAGCGGGTGTCCCATCTTCGTTAACTATTGTGCCATATGCGGGTTCTAATCCCCCTGTGTTTAGAGGGAGTGCTGAAGGAACGTGGACGGGAATAGGCTTGTTTATAAGAATGTGTGGCTTTCCATTGACGAGAGGAGTGGCCAAATATTCTGAGTCTGCTACTGCATCTCGAACAGAGATGTTGTGAGTATTGTATGTTCCAAGTTTTCCTGTAGTGTCCCGATCATCGAAATATACTTTATTGGATTTTCCTTTTGTTGAGACAAGCAGAGTTCCTGTGGTTGGAATCTCTGTGGTCCAAGATACGGTAAAGGCGGAATCGCTAATGTTTGTAACGAGAAGCTGTTTTGGTTCTCTTGATCCTGATGCGTTTGTATCGGTTCTAAATATCCGTTCAAAAGAGAAAATTATCCCACCTACGACGGCTATCACGAGAAGGATTCCGATGATGGTAGGAATTCGGTTTGGAAATTTCATATTAAAATATTTTTTTACCTGCGATGATCGTTAATATTTCTCCATCTATCTTAGGATTAAGAGGTTGTACGATTTGTTGCGTGGTTGTGGTAATGGTTGATGTCTTGAATGTTTTGATAAGTTCAAAGGTAATCCATAAACATACGGTGAAGAATGTGAATATAGAAATAAGTAATAAATCCCGATCTGTATCCATATTAGTTTACAAGATAATACGCCTTTAGTTTTAGGGCAAGCTGCAAAAGTTTTGTATTTGGTTTTGCACTCTGTGTGCTTACTTGCTCAGATGTTCCTTGTGCTATAGATATGGACTCGATGGTTCCAAGTCTTCTCATGATAGTGATGCCTTCGATAAATGCATGGATATTGGAATACGGCCCCTTTATAGACATAGTTATGTCGAATGTTTCTTGTTTTGTGGGTTTTGCGGCTGATGGGTTTTTCGTATCTACCGCACCCGGAGTTTCTGGGTTTGTGATCGCAGTAGAAGGAAGTTGGATGGCTGTGATTGTCGTCGCGCTCATACTCGCGAGATTTCGTAGTTGAATCAATAATGGAATTGCATCGGGAATAGTGGGTAATGCTTGACTCACGATTGGGAGAAGTGGTTCGATTTCTTGATAGTAGGCCTGCGCCTCTATGAGTGCGGCAATTTTATCTTCCATTTTCTTGCTTAGTTCTGTCTTGTCTTGAATTTCGCGTTTCAGTAGGATGATAGTTTGAATAGTCGGTCGTATCGCGTATAAACCAAATAACGATATTACAAGAATTGAAAAAATAATAGTGGTATATGCTTTATTCTTTGGCTTTTCCAATTTCGGTTCAATCGACTTATAATATCGTTGGTATCTGTCTATTTGGTTTTGAAAATTTATTGCCATACTCGTTATTTAGATGCGACAATTTTCGCTGTGAATCCGAAATTTATCCCCTGTAGGGGATCACGGCTGATATCGCCAATATCTATTTCAGTAAGTAATTTTGATGATTTTAAATTTTGCATGAGCTGAGCAAACGCGTCCGTCGAGCCTGCGACTGCCTGAATTTCAAGGATATTCTTGTTGAGTGCATACGTTCTCAAATACACACCCTGAGGAAGAATAGTTTGAAATAGTGATACGGCTGCGAGTGGGTTTACTGGTTGATTTACAATTAATCGAATTTTTTCCAGTTTTCCCTGAAGTTCTCTGATATCTTTTTCGAATGCAAGATTCGCTTCGATAATATCCTGTTTTTGAGATACTTCCTCTTTGAGGTCAGTAAGCTTTCGGTCTAGGCTGAATCGAGAAATAAATGCGAGAAGCACGACTATCTCGGTTCCAATCATAATATATCTCCCATAGGTAACCGCCCATCCGACTATCCGTCCGAGCGTCGTATGGTCCATGGCAGATTCGCCGATTAAATTGATGGTGGTAGAATTGGCAGGCATGATACTATCATACTCAAAAAAATGCCAATGGACAATTGGATATTACTATGTCAGATGAGGCTATTTCTTTAGAAGCTTTGACATACGAGATTTGAGTCTCGCAGCTTTATTTTTATGGATAACACTGCGCTTTGCGGCTTTATCCAATGTTTGGAATGCAGAAGATATCGTTTTTTTGGTTGGAGACTTTCTCGCTTCTTTCACGGCGACATAGACTGATTTTCGGATTTTCATGGTAACTTTTGTCCGATTTCGATCATGTCGTAATTTTTTAGAGGCTTGTTTTGTGATTGGCATAATGAATGGAGTATATCATGTTTTGTTTGCTCGGGGAAGATCCCATGTTTCCTACTGCACTTGTTGGCTTAGTCACTATATAATATCAACAATGAAGCGTATTTGGGAGACTATCGGAAAAAAACAGACCACCGTTGGATCAGCTGCGTTAATCTTGGTATCTATGGTCTTTACATCCAGAATACTAGGTCTTATACGGGACAGGTTACTTTCAGCCAGGTTCGGCCCCGATGAATTAGGTGTCTATTTTGCTGCATTTAGACTTCCGAATCTGATTTTCGAGCTATTGGTTACCGGAGCCCTTACTAGCGCATTTATCCCCGTATTTACGAAGTACTTGACCCAAAATAAGGAGCGTGAAGGATGGAAGATGGCGTCGATTCTTATAAATTTGAGTATTATTATCCTTTTTCTTTTTTCCCTACCAATTTTTATTTGGACTGAGAAGGTAGCACGTTTTTTCGCTCCTGGTTTTACGCCAGAACAAATTTATCAAATGTCTCAATTTACGAGGATCATGATTGCATCACAAGTGCTACCGCTTCTAGTCGGAAATTTTTTTACTGGCATATTACAGTCTTATACATTGTTTATTATCCCGGCTATCGCCCCTGTCGTGTACAACGTCGGAATTATCCTCGGAATAGTATTTTTGACTCCTCTGTATGGACTGTATGCTCCGGTGTTTGGTGTAGGAATTGGAGCGTTTTTGTTTATGATCATTCAGTTACCGCTACTGCTTCGTATTGGATATCAGCATGAATGGTCTTTGGAGTATTCCCAAGATGGAGTGAAAGAAGTTGGAAGACTTATAGGGCCAAGAGCGTTTGGCCTTGCGGTATCTCAAATCGATACGACGGTTGATCTGATGCTTGCAACACTTCTCGGGGCTAGAATGGTCACGATATTTAATTTTGCACAGCATTTACAGCAACTCCCAGTTGGATTATTTGGAGCAAGTATTGCACAAGCGGCACTTCCCATGTTATCGGTAGCGTCGATAAAAGAAGATATGCCAAAATTTAAAGAGTCTATCATCTCCGCCGTGCATCAAATTTTATTTTTCGTATTACCATCTTCGGTATTTTTTATCGTGCTTCGTATCCCAATGGTTCGGCTGGTATTTGGCGCCTCTCGATTTGATTGGGAGGCAACGGTGTTAACGGGTATGACGTTATCGATGTTTAGTCTGTCTCTTTGCGCTCAATCACTTGTTCATGTCTTTGCGAGAGCATTTTATGCTTTGTATGATACAAAAACTCCTGTGATCATCAGTATTGTTTCTATTTTTATAAATACATTCCTAAGCATCTTGTTTATTCAATGGTGGCATCTCCCTGTTTGGTCACTCGGGCTTTCTACAACAGTCGCGAGTATAGTTAACGCATTTGTGTTGTACATCGTCCTCGTAAGACGTATACATATCATCAGCGTATACGAATTGTGGGTGTCTCCTATAAAGATGTTTGTGGCCTCGATTATTGCGGGATTTGCGGTGTATGTGCCTCTTAAAGTGTTTGATCAACTCGTGTTTGACACATCAAGAACATTTGGACTATTACTCTTAACGCTCATTACCGGTTTGTTTGGGCTAGTCACATACGTTGTGTTGTCATGGTTATTTAATATAGGCGAAGTACAGTCGTTTCTTGCGCTTATGAAACGTGTTGGGAAAGTGACACCAGCATTTGTTGCTCCTGCAAATGAGGTTATTAATGATAGAGAGAGTGACTCATTAACGTAGAATTATCACTCTATTTTTTTATTTCTTCGTTATTTCAAGCATGAGAATGCTTGATGGGGGCATAAGTATTTTCCGTTGAATGGTGTCTCCGGTGGTAGGGGATGTGTATGTTACATCCTGTCCGAGAAAAAACCGCTGTCTGATTTTATAACTTCCTGGAACAAGGCCTGTTAGCGTAATGGGAACGATTTCACTGTGTTTGCTATTTGTATCGAAATTTACCAAAAGAACGCGAGTGACAGCATCTTTTGTGCTCGCAAATCCTGTGACCCACGATCCTTCTCCTTTGAGAGATAGTCGTTTTCCCTCCATTGCATCGAGAAATGAATACACATAATACCTAGGTTTTAATCGTTTCCCATTTGACTCATGTGTGATGAGTCCCCAACCATTTCCTGATTCTTGGCCAGGGCCATCTTTTGGCTGAAATGAAAATGCATAGGTGATGCCGTTACTTATCATTTGCCTCACACTTGCTGCGGTATATGCGGCAGCGTACATTGTGCCGTACAGGGTTGATTTGTCTCCTGTGGGGCCAAACTCTGTAATAAGTTTTGGAATAAGAGAATGATATGGGTACGGAAGTAGCCATGTTGCGAGATTTTCCTGATCTGCAGTATACTTTTCCGGATCCCATTGATACGTATGCCAAGAAATGAAATCTATACGTGCGCCACTATTGACGAGCGCCAAAATCCAGCTTTTGTATAATCCTGTGGTTCCCGGGCCTCCGAGGAAAAACGTGTTTACATTTGCGGCTTGTTTTGCTCCTGTTGAGGCGTATTGATAGAGAGTGATGTAGCTTTTTTCGCCTCCATACTTCCAATTTCCAAATTGTGCCAAGTCTGGCTCATTCCAGACCTCGTAGTATACGCCGGAGATGTTTTTCCCTGACCTACCACTGTAATGTTCTATGGTCTCTCGCACTACCGTTGACCAATCATTCCAGTTATTCGGAATGTTTATAATGCTTCCATCTTTTGCAATAACCGAAGGCATATACGAGAGGGCGAGCAGTGGCTTTGCACCTGTTGCGAGTATAGAGTTTACTGCTTCGTCCAATCGTGTCCAATTGAATGTTAACCGATCTGCTGATTTGCCCACAACATCATAATGATCATATATGTGGTCTAGCCTAATGAGACGCGGTTTGAGATTACGAACTTCAGAGATGACCGGTTTTATCATGTCTTTTGACTCTTCGCCTCCTTGGGCAAACGCATGGTAAAAAGATAAATCGAGCGGTTCGAGTTCAATTTTTGTATTTACAACAATATTTGCCGGTGTGCCAGAGGCTTTTGTGAGTATCGTTGCAATTTCACTGGCGCCCAGAAGCAGTATTGGCATAAATACAAGAAGCGCAAACACAACCACTAGCTGGGTAAGTCTTGGGGTGGCGGGTTTATAAAATGGATTGCTCATAGATTTATAAAAAGATTGGAAGTATTGCTCCAACCGCGATAATGAGAATTCCAAGCGTTATTGTCAGAAGTGTAGAAGAATATGAGCCTGATACGGGAATAGCGCTTCCCGTCGAAGCGGACACAGATTCGTTACCAGATGCAACGACAAATGCCGTAACATCGCTCTGTGTCGTGCCTGTGTTTGGATCCGTGGTCATAGCCTCAACAGTGTGATCTCCGGGCTCAAGCGGGGCGGAAGGTTGGTATACCCAATTACCATTCGCGTCTACTGTAACAACGGCTGTTTGCTCGCTGCTTGAATGAATGATAATGGTAATGGTTGACCCTGGGATTCCCTTGCCACGAATAACGGGTGTATCTGTATTGATTTGTTCATTGTCCTTGATCGAGGTGATGACAATGGCCGAGCTAGTCGCGGATGTTGAAAGTGAGGCTGATTGTGTGGCTGTAGATAGCGGTGAAGCAGACGATGATGCTATCGGTGTCGGAGATAGTTTTACCGTAGGCGAAGGCGATGATGCCGTCGAATTGCCGAGTTTAACCGTTGGCGTTGGAGTCAGAGTGCTTGTGGCAATCTGATTTGGGTTGTGTATCGTGATTGAGGCTGGTGATCTTCCAATAATGATATCTTCTGCGGTTTCACCCAGCGCATTTGCCATAGTATCTGGTGATGGGGTGAATTTGACTAAAATTGGTGTTGCTGATTCTCTAATCGCTTTCATGGTTATGGTCGCGATCGTGCCTGATCCATTTATCGGATGAGTGGTATCTTTTGCTCCAACCGTGATTGATGCTTTGCCATTTGGATCTATTTTCTTGGAAACTTTGATGCTTGGAGCGAACGCATCATTGGTAACATCCTCCGCTTCAAGATATGCTGGGTCGTAGACAATGCGAAGTTGAACGAGTCCTACCTGATTATCTGCTGTATCTAGTTTTACTGCGAGCGTAAATTTTTCCCCCACATTTATTGTCGTTGAAGCTGGGCTGAATGCAAGTGTTGAGGCTGGGGCTGCTTTCTTGCGACTATCGGAATTTTGTCCTACAACAAAGACCGTAACAGGAACAGCGAGCAAGGCAAGACCAATACCAATATATAGGAGTACTTTTTTCATCCGTATGTCTATTATGCTTGAGAATATATGTATCTGCAAGATTCGAAACAAGATCATTTATAGGTCTTGACAGTGATTAGCACTCGTTGTATAGTATTGCTAATTTGATAGCAAATTTATTACCTAATTATGGATCACGTAAAAGACTTATCGCCACGACAAATTCAAATATTGAAAGTGATTATAGAGGAGTATATCGCGACGGCTGAGCCTGTTGGTTCAGAGACGCTCGATAAAAAGTATAATCTAGGAGTTTCTCCAGCTACAATTCGCAATGAAATGGTGCGATTGACTGATATGAAGCTTCTGCATCAACCTCATACCTCTGCTGGACGAAGTCCAACTCCTATCGCAATGCGGTATTATGTCGAACAAATCATGAAACCGAAGAATATGTCGGTAACGGAAGAAGTGTCGATGAAAGAGAAAATGTGGGATTATCGACAAGAAGTGGACAAATTGCTCCGAGAGGCCACGAAAACGCTCGCAGAGCGCACAAAAACACTGGCACTTACTGCCACAAAAGAGGGTGATTTGTATTATTCTGGTGTCGCAAATTTACTGGATATGCCGGAGTTTTACGATTACCAACTGACGCACCGATTATTCGTGACTCTTGATCATTTTGACTTTTGGTGGACCGTACTCGAATCGCAAGATGATTTGTTCGATGTTGTGTTGGGTGATGAATTTGGGACGAGAGGCATGCTTGCGGAATGTGGGTTTGTGTATATAAAATTTTCTACGCCTCACGTGTCTGGAGCAATCGGTGTCGTAGGACCTTCCCGACTAAATTACGCCCAAGTGGTCCCTATGGTTCGATATGTTGGTGGATTGATAGGAGAGTTTGCAAGTAGTTGGTAGCGGTTGGGAGGAGTAGAAGCTTTGTAGCTTGGAAAGTAACATAGTAACGAGAATAACGAGAATAACGAGAATAACGAGAATAACGAGAATAACGAGAA
>CAYHHA010000047.1:0-9349 GCA_964356315.1 uncultured Gammaproteobacteria bacterium | reverse complement strand
GATTTAAGATTTAAGATTTAAGATTTAAGATTTAAGATTTAAGATTTAAGATTTAAGATTTAAGATTTTGGAAAATAGGGGTATGTAGAAAGTAGTAGGTAGTAAGGTCTATAAAAACGTTTTCCTTACCCCTTACTACTTTCCCCATACTACTATCCAAAAGGTATGGCAACTTCCAATTGCGCGATGGCGCACTTCTGTGGTATTCTAGCTTCACTTACATTCTGCCACATTTAAAGGAGATCTATTATGGTAAAAGCAAAAAAGACAGCAGTAAAAAAGACCGCAACAAAAAGAACAAAAACCTCCGCCCAAATGCATGAGATCGTAGATTTTTCACCAGAAAACTCTTATCAGGCTTCAACAGATGCATTTCCAAAAGCTCCTCCATCTCCTATGAAATGGGGAGTGCTTATCGTTGGACTTCTTTTGGTTGTTGGGGTATACGCAGGTAGTAAAGGGTATATAGTGGCCGCTACAGTAAATGGAGTTCCTGTCTTTCGTTGGGATATCGTCTCTGTCATGACTGCTCGATATGGACAACAGACACTCGAAAGCATGATTAGTGAAAAATTGATTGCAGACGCCGCAAAAAAACAGGGCGTTGTCATCTCTCAAAAGGATATTGATGCAAAAACCAACGAAGTCGTGAAGTCATTGGGACCAAACGTAAAACTTGAAGACTTGCTGAAATACCAGGGAATGAACAAGTCTGACTTCGAACATCAGATCTCGCTTCAATTAACTGTTGAAAAGATATTAGGAAAAGATGTCGCAGTGACAGATAGCGAAGTTGAAGAATTTATTTCCAAAAATAAAGAAACCATGGTAGCGACAGAAGGCGCAGCTATGAATGGTGAAGCAAGGGAAGCATTGATGTCTCAGAAGATCAATGAAAAGATCCAGCCGTGGTTTGCAAAGTTGAAAGAGACCGCAAAGGTTGTCCGATTGATGAAATAATAGTATGAAAAATGCGCTTATTGTTCTAGCATTTTTGTGTATTATCGCTGCCGCATCGTGGGTGGCGTATACCCGGTCTAAAGCAGATGTCGAAGCGGTAAAAGGAGTTGAGGTGGTGGCGACTACGACTCCTGAGATTATACAAGAAGCCACGCAGATACCAGAAGTGCCTATAAAAACGGAGGAACCTATGCCAACAAAACAAGAGGAAGTCAAAAAAGAAAAATCATATGCAAATCCACCAGCGATGACGATTTCTGCGGATAAATCCTACACCACTACCGTAAAAACGAGCAAAGGGGTAATGAAAATAGTATTGTATCCAAAAGATGCGCCAAATACCGTAAATAATTTTGTCTTTTTGGCACGCGAGGGATTTTATAATTCCACCGTGTTTCACCGCATCATCAAAGGATTCATGATTCAAGGCGGTGATCCAAAAGGAGACGGTACAGGTGGGCCTGGATATAGATTTGCAGATGAAAAAATAACACGAGACTATACAAAAGGGACCATTGCGATGGCAAACGCAGGGCCAAATACGAACGGAAGCCAATTTTTCGTCATGCATGCGGATTACCCATTACCTAAAAATTATGTGATTTTTGGTGGTATTGAAGCAGGAGACACCGAAAGCTTTAAGACTCTGGAAGCTATCGCCACAACACCAACGTCTTTTGGCGCTATGGGAGAACAATCTAAGCCAGTTGATGCTATAACGGTTGAGTCTGTGACGGTTGTAGAAAGATAGATTCTATTGCGGGTACATCGAGTCGTTTAAGAGATTGCTTCGTCGTCAGATCAAACGCTCATGACTCCTCGCAATGACAACATAAAGAAATGCCATTTTATTTAGGAAATGCACATGGGTGGGGAAATGGGATGATGGATTGGTCAGGGGCTTTTTTCTGGCCAGGAATTATGATCCCTCTGGCTATTTGGTCTGCAGTCGCGATGGGATTTGCCCTTTGGCATGCGGCCAAAAGAAATGAGAAATGGTGGTTTATCTTCTTTTTATTCATCCATACCGCAGGTATTTTTGAACTCCTTTATTTGTTGTTCGTTGTAGGTATTTTTAACGCGCCTGAGAAGCCAGATCACAAGACCCGCGTCATAACAAAACGAGGGAAAAAATAAACTGGTATGTCCACTTGGAATACACTGCGCAATTCTCCAGGGCTTTGGAAACGCTATTTACTGCGCGAGCATGTAATAAAGGCTATTCGGGCGTACTTTGAAGCAAATACGTTTCATGAAGTAGAAACCCCTATTTTGATTGCAAAACCTCCAGCGGAATCATATGTTGAGGTGTTTGAGACGACGCTGTTGGACAGGAAAAGGCGTCCAATGCTCGGATACTTGTCTACTTCTCCTGAGGTGGCTCTGAAAAAATTACTCGTGGCCGGTATTGGGAATTGTTTTGCTATGACTAAGAGTTTTCGCAATACCGAAATGCAGTCGGTGAGGCATAATCCAGAATTCACCATCCTTGAATGGTACCGTGTGGGCGTAGATTGTCTCGCGATCATGGATGATGTCGAGCGCATCATATTTTCCATACAGCAGTCTGTCAGTGATGATCCCGTTCTTCACTATCAGGGGAATGATATCCATCTAGGTCCCCCCTGGGATCGGATGACGATGAAAGAAGCGTTTTCCAAATATGCGAACGTCGATCTGGATGCATTTTTGGATATGGATACAGCGCGAAAGATTGCGATAGAAAAGGGGTATCAAGTAGAGCCGTCTAATACTTGGGAAGAATTGTATAACCAGATATTTCTCAATGAGATAGAGCCTAAGTTGGGGTTTGGCAAGCCAATGTTTTTGTATGAATTCCCAGCATCTATGGCGGCGCTTTCGAAGAAAAAAGAAACTGACCCTCGGTACGCCGAGAGGTTTGAGTTTTATATCGCAGGACTTGAATTAGGTGATGCGTATAGCGAGCTGACTGATTGGGCAGAGCAGGAGAAACGATTCAATGCTGAGCTTCTAGAGCTTCAGAGACTCGGAAAAACGACCTATGACTATGATCACGATTTTATTGAGGCGCTCAAGGTCGGACTGCCGGAGTGTGCAGGGATTGCTGTTGGAGTTGATCGTCTCGTTATGTTGTTTGCAAATGTGACCGATATCGCAGATACACTTTTTTTCCCAGCGAGTGAGATGTGGGAAGCTGATAAGAGGTGAGGGTTTGGTATTAAGTTACGGGTTACGGGTTACGGGTTGCGAGTTTGGATCTTGGATCTTGGATCTTGGATCTTGGATGTAGGTAGTTGGAATTTAGTATTTTGTATATGGTATATCGTATACAGCTTACAGAATACTAAATACTTAATACAGAATACTTAATTCAAAATTGTGCACTATGGACATCAATGCGCTACAGAGCATGTCTGAAAAGATGCTGGGAAATACTCCAGTCGAAGTGATTGCAGTTACCAAAACACATCCTTATGAAGCTGTTTCTGGGGCATATACTGCGGGACTTAGACATATTGGGGAAAATAGGGTAGAGGAAGCAGAGGGAAAAATTGCCAAAGCGAAACAGCAAGGAATTCATGATATCTACTGGCACATGATTGGACATGTGCAGTCAAGAAAAGTTGCCGATGTTGTACAATTATTTGATCGCATAGATTCTGTTGACTCTCTAGAGCTCATCCAGAAAATTGATGCAGAAGCCGGAAAAATTGGGAAAACACAGCATATTCTTCTTGAAGTAAACATATCTGACGAAGAATCAAAATATGGTTTTCGTACTCTTGACGCGTTGATGCTCCGACGCGCCGACGCCAAGAATATCCACATTGACGGCCTTATGACCATGGCGCCTTTTGTCACAAATCCCGAGGATAACCGGTGGATATTTAAAAAAATGAAGGAATTGTCAACGTCTTTGCAGACTGATGTGCCGGGCTTTGGAAGCGCTCTTTCTATGGGGACAAGTGGTGATTATATGGTTGCGATAGAGGAGGGTGCGACAGAAGTGAGATTGGGGAGTGCACTGTTTGGGGAGCGGGGTTAGTATTTAGTATATGGTATATCGTATACAGTATACTAAATACGGAATACAGAATACTAAATACCAGCCGATTGCGTTGCCCAGATGAGGTCAAAGAGTGCAGATTGGGTTCGGGCGAGTTCTTCGTTCCAGATTTCTGTTGCGACGGCGTCTTCTTTTGAGTAGCCCACTAGGTAGATTTTTTGATCAGTTATGATGGTGTCGGACGAAAATGTGACTGATTTGGACAATATCCGTATTTCGTGGTCAGAGGATGCGTAAAGGCTTTGGTATTCTTTTGCTTCCGCACACTCTATGAGCAATTCTTTAGCCTTGCCTTTGTGCTCTCGTAGCGCGAGTGGGATTTTATGGAAATATTCTGGCATAAGCGCTTTGATCCTCCCTGGATGAAAGTAGGATTTAAATGACTTTTCTGCCATGGCATGCTCATACATAGCTTCTACTTTGCTTATCCCCTCATAAAACGTGACCTTTGGGGTGAGGCCATGGGATTTTTCTAGTTTTTGCAGTTCGGGGAGGGTATTCATGAGAATGCTTCGAGTGAGCTCGAGGGATTGTTGGCGATCAGAAATAATTGCCGGCAGTTCTTTGATGGGGACGGCTTGAACGTATAGGACATTGTTGTGGGTAAATGTTGTGATAAGTCCTTGGGACTTGAGTCGTTCCAGAAGCACGTACATGGAGGATCTGTTTATATTCGCATGCTTTGCCCAGGTGCTGACAGGACTGCTCCCTAAGCGAATAAGCTCGAGAAGTGCTGTGCTTTCTTTTAGTGATAGGCCGAAACGAATGAAAATATCCTGCATGTTGTTGTATGTAGACAACAGTAAATATAGCTCTATATTAGCCTCATAGTATCGGTTTGTCAAGAGATATTGTCGGAATATTTTGACACTAAAACTAATTACACCTATAATGGCTTATAGTAAAGAAAGCGAGGAAATATGACTGAAAGAAAAGAACGGACAAAAAATTCTGATTTTGAAAATCTACTAAAGAAGCATAACTCGCTTGTGCAGAGACTTAGTGATTCTGACTTTCCAAGTGTGATAGAAATTGCTTCCTTTGCAATAGGTGTATATACATGTACAAGTCAAAATATCGATGAGAGAGCGTTTTTACGTTCGAGCCTTTTATTCTGGGCTAGAAAAGAAGAATGTGGCAATCTGAATTTGGCCTCAGAGATTCAACCATATTTGTACTCAGGTAATCAACCATTAAGCAGAGAAGAGCGTGAGAGTCATGTCTATCCAACTCTGTTTAGTGCCATATTATTGGAGCAAGCAAGACTTAAACGTGAATATATGAGCGGTAAAAACCCTGTAGATGACGTACGGAAGTTAGTAGGTTTTTTGCAAATAGTTAAAGGGCGAGACGAGCTGTATGCTGAGTATGTTACTAAATGTGAAGTATTTTGGACTGCTATACAAAAGGGTGAGGATCCTGAATCGCGTCCACCATCCATAGCTGATGGGTTAAGGTTAGAGGAATTTCGGCTCCTAAGATTAAAATTACACACAACTTGGAGTCCTGCTTATGGAGTTGATAAGAGTAATTTGAAGGTGGTGCGCGAATCTTTGTCAGTAAATGAACTGCAAGATTGACGTAGGTTGGTTAGTCGGGATACTCTAGAGATAGAGGTAATCCTGATGAAACCGTATTTGTGGAATAATTTATGGAAAAATGTTGGTATTTTGGTTGTCCTATTTATAGCGTATGAACCGATATATTCTGAAATTTCAAAATCATCTCTTGCTGTAGATAAGGCAGGGTTGGGGAGTCTCCTTGTTGCGGTAAGCTTGCTTTCTGTGGCCGCTTGCTTTGGAAATTTTGCATTTACGTACGAAAAGGTTAACCTGAGGAAAGAAGAATCGCAATTAATCGCCCATATCACCACAGGCTTGTTAATGCTTCTTATCGGTTTGTCGCTTGAAATGACATCGGCAGTCGTTCGACTACTCATGGGTCCTTTTGTGATATTTGATTTGAGTTTGTTTTTACTGTATGTAGCATCAATCTTCTATGATTTTTGGGATCTGCATCGCTCTGCATCAGCTTAGATCTCCGTCTTAATAATTGTCAGAAGAGCGTTTTTATGAGATAATTTGATCGTCATAAGGAGCTATTATGGGAAAAATCACAACCGCAGACTTTACCAAATCCATGTTCATCGAATTTAAAGATGAACCACATCAGATCACAGACTTGACGTTTGTAAACCCTGGGAAGGGGAGTGCGTTTGTGCGAACCCGATTGAAATCTCTGAAAACCGGAAAAGTGCAAGAGTTTACATTTAAGTCTGGCGAGTCCGCGGTAGAAGTGCCTGTTACCACACAGGAAATGCAATTTCTCTATAAAGAGAATGAGAACTATATTTTCATGGATAATGCATCATACGAACAATTTAGCATCTCCGCAGAAATGCTTGGAAACTACGTAAATTACCTAAAGCCAAACGATACGTATCAAATTTTGGTAAACGGAGATGAGGCAGTGGGCCTTCGATTTCCAAAGAAGGTTCGTCTGATGGTGTCTGAGGCAGATGATGGAGCAAAAGGAAACACCGTAGGAGGAGCCACAAAAACAGTAACGATCGAAACCGGCGCAATCATAACCGTCCCAATGTTCATAAAGCAGGGAGAGATCATCGCAATTGATCCTGAAACAGGCGCGTATTTGGAGAGAGGATAATTAGTCGGGCTTAGGGTGAGAGTGGGCTTAGTAGCTTAGAGGTTAGAGTTTAGGGAAAAGTAGCTTCGTAGCTTAGCAAACTGGTAGTAGCTTAGAAGAACAGTCTGAATTTGGTATTTAGTATATGGTATATCGTATTTAGTATACAAAATACAAAATACAGAATACCAAATTCAAATGATGTGCGTGTCTTCGAGTGGGAAAGAATTTCTGATACACTATATTCATGGGTAGTTCTCCTGCCAAAAATACTCGTCCATTTTTCCATCTAGTAGTTGGGTTTTTGGGCCTCATTTTTGTTGTGCTTATCATCTCTCTGTGGATTGTTGATACGTGGGAGAGTGTACAACAGAATATCGTCGGAGTTACCAGCGAAAAGAAAAAACTCGAGAGCCAAGTTTCATCGATCGCAAAAGAGCTTCATGACGTAAAATCCCAAGATCAATTTGTCATCAATAAGAATTTAAGCGCCGATATAAAACAGATTGAATCCACGTATGCCCAAACGGTCTCTGTATACGAGGATCTGCTAAAGCTCAAAGAGCAAACTGCAAAAACAAAACAATTTGATGATGGATTTGCTGACATTTTGACACTTCTTTCCAAACGAAATTATGCGTCTGCGACTGCGTCTCTTAAAACATTTAAAGCCTCTCTCGACGCTGAGTCATCAAAAATTGCTGCCTCTTTTGTGATCCCTGCAAGTGTGCCGGTAAACAATACCGCTCCTGGATCTGGGCACAGCAGGCAATCTGTGACGGCAAATGGAGAACAACATTTGGTGGATTTGATTGCAGGGGATTTATCTACTACAAGAGTGATTGTGGATACTGCGTCTGACGGAGATTGTAAGACGGATTGTCCTGTGCTCTCTCTGGGAGATTACGTGTCCAGAAGTGGCGGATACGCCGGCATTAATGGATCGTATTTTTGCCCTTCTACCTACCCAAGTTGCCAGGATAAAAAGAATTCGTTTGATACGCTTCTGATGAATAAAAAGAAAACCTATTTTAATTCGGATAATAATAAATACAGCGTTGTCCCTGCAGTGATTTTCCAAGGAGGATCTGTGCGATTTGTGGGGCGATCGCTCGACTGGGGGAGAGATACAGGAATCGATAGCATGATTGCTAATCAACCCCTGCTTGTTTCCGGGGGAAGTAGCGTGTTTGGAGGAGACGGAGATCCTAAAAAAGGAAGTAAAGGTCCGCGCGGATTTGTGGCAAACAAAGGGAATACGGTGTATATCGGATTTGTGCATAATGCGACGGTCGCCGAAGCGGCGCTCGTGTTGAAAGCTCTTGGTATGGATAATGCACTGAATATGGATAGCGGAGGATCGTCTGCATTATGGTTTAACGGATATAAAGTGGGTCCGGGTAGAGGAATCCCTAATGCGATAGTGTTTGTGAGGAAATAGGTGGTTGGATGGGACAAGAGACAAGTGACAGGAAACAAGTGACATGTTGCACGTCTCATGTTACGTGTCCCGCATCTTACGGAAACTCTCCCCTTTGTTGACACTATTGGGCTGAGGTGAAACAATAATCGTATATATGAACGATAGACTAACTACAGAAGATTTGTATGGAAAGACGCCGACGCCGAACGCGAGCTCTCAAACGCCGTCTTCAGAGGCAACGGTAACGCCGTCGCCATCTCCATCTTCAACAGTCTCAACGACGCCTCCAGCTTCAACTCCAACTCAAACCCCTGATTCAGAGCAAGCTTCAAAGCAATCGCCGACTCTTACCTACGAAGAAACTCCCGTTATTGAGCCAATTGTTGATACTTCTGCATCCGCCGTTCCGAAATTGGGCGCACCTCACGACTTGCCACGAATGGCATCGGGGGGGGCTAATTCAGCACGGTCAAAGTCAAGGTCGCCATTTGGAATACTACTTTTTATTATCTTATTTTTTGTTGGGATTTGGATTTCGAGCTCTGTTCGGCAGTTTTTCCCATCGGATTCTGGAGAAACAGGTGCCACTGGGAAGGTAACCCCGTCACCTTTTGCGAGAAACATACCAGAGAGTACGATCTCTGCACAAACGCAATGGAAATCATATCCTGTGGTCAGTGGTCTTTCTAAAAAACCAATTGACGGAATTCGTGTCTTTTTGCCTGCTGATGTATTGTCTCCAATCTGTGATGGAACAAATTGCGCATCTCAGGGAACGTATTTACCTGGTGGCACAAGGTTGACCATAGCTCCACGAGGAACAGGGCAAGTGTTAAAGGATTATAGAGGGACTGTGGTGAGCGATGTGAATGGTACGGTGTTTGCGACAAAAAATATTCTCGTTGTCGGGCGCCAGTCGATGGAATTTAAGGGTGAATTTACCGGAAGAACGATTTCTGGGTACGCGTTTGGTTCTATGCGGGGAGTTATGATTCCACTGACTGATACCACATCTCTGGAAATTAATCACTTTACGCCAAGTGGGATTATCACTGATTTCGCAAGTGATGATGCACTGTTTGATACGATTCTATCAAAATTAGAAATTAGTCCTACGGTAATAGGGGAGAAGGGTGCAGTGCTAACCTCTCCGACTGCTACAATGACGCCTTCAAAGGCTCCAACACCGATTTCTACGGGATCGGGGATACTAAACTAGTGGCTTAGTGGCTTAGTGGCTTAGTGGCTTAGTGGCTTAGTGGCTTAGTGGC
>CAYHHA010000046.1:8978-10263 GCA_964356315.1 uncultured Gammaproteobacteria bacterium | reverse complement strand
GAGTTACGAGTTACGAGTTACGAGTTACGAGTTACGAGTTACGAGTTACGAGTTATTAAGCAGTATACAATATACAGAATACTAAATACTATCTACTGGCATACTGTGTGATGGCGAGTGAAAGAAGCTCGACACAACGGGTAAGATCTGTAGTATTGAGTACATATGCTATACGCACTTCATTATTGCCAAGTCCTTTTGTGGCATAAAATCCCCCGGCTGGCGCGACCATGAGCGTTTCGAGTTGTCCGGTTTCTTTGTTCGTTGCTCGAAAATCGGTCAAAAGCCATTTGGCAAAATCTTCGCTATCGGAAACAGGAAGTCCGACGATGCTATAAAATGCGCCTTCTGGCTTCGGAATGGTTACCCCTGGGATTTTTTTGAGTCCATCATATAACACATCTCTGCGTTTTGCCCATTCATCATGAGATTTATCCATCCAAGATTTTGGAACTTCAGTCAGCTTTGCTGCGATCTGCTGATCTACAATGCCTGAAGACAGCCTCCCCTGTGCGACTCGGAGGACCCCCGCCATGACATCAGGATTTAACGACACTAACATACCGAGCCTAACGCCACAAAGATTGTAGCGCTTTGACATACTATCTAACATGATCGCTTGATTTGGGATTTCCTGCATATAGGAAAGCAGAGAGGTTTGGATTCTGCCGTCGTAGGTATACTCCCGATACACCTCATCTGTCAGGAAATATAAGGAATGATCTTTGACAATGGAAACGAGCATATCCATCTCTAATTTCGTGAATACGGTGCCCGTCGGGTTGTTTGGGGTACAGATAAGTATTGCTTTTGTTTTTTTTGTAATATGGGATTCTATGGTCTTTCTATCTGGCAAATGAAAGCCGTCGGTGATTGAGGTTTTTACCGGCACGAGGGTAACTCCATTTACCACCGCATAGGTATTGTAGTTTGCATAAAACGGCTCAAATACGATAACTTCATCTCCCGGCTCACAAACCGCAAATAATGCCATGGAAATAGCTTCTGATCCGCCGGTTGTCACCTGAATATTTGACACATCAATAAACGTTGCTCCGAGGCCATGATAATAGGTTTTGAGCGATTCGAGAAACGCCGGCTCTCCTTGGGATAAACTGTATCCAATGGGATTTGTTTTCCAGTTTTTTAGGACATCCATCATGACCGATGGCGTTTCGATATCTGGGTCCCCGATATTGAGATGATAGACCTTTACCCCATCTTTTTTCGCTGATTGGGCAAACGGCACAAGTTTGCGGATTGGGGAAGCAGGAACAGATGATAA
>CAYHHA010000046.1:5123-8878 GCA_964356315.1 uncultured Gammaproteobacteria bacterium | reverse complement strand
TCTATTCTTTAAACTCTTCAATCGTTAGTGTTTCGTCCCCAGATGGTTTTCCCAACTCTTTCCATGCAGAGAGCCCGCGAAGGAATAATTCCATAAATCTATCTTCCCCACCCGATGAACCTGGAGCGAAGGCAAGTTCTCCTTCGCGAACGCTAAATGTTCCGTCTGAAAACCATGCAGTTCTCTTCATTGTGCCGAGAGATACGAGCACTGGTTGTCCTGCTTTGAATTTGGTCATTTCGCTTTGGCGTACCGTTGTTTTTATATTGCCATATCCATCTACCCATGCTATTTTCCCAAATGGGATTTCTGGAATATCTTGTACGTTCATTTTTTCGCCAATAAATTTCTCATCCCCTTTAGCAATACCAATAACCGCCTCTGGGAAAAAGTCCCGCGAACGGAATTGAGACCCTTTGTTTGCGACGTTTATGGCATAGAGGGCTTTGATGTCTTTTTTTATAAATGAGAAACAGTATCCCGCGTTTACACCAACGACTTTTGTCCCGTTTTTCAGCAGTGCATAGACGAGCTTTTCCCCTTCGTTATCTTTTCTCTTTTCCGCATTATCTTTTCGGGGAGCCGTGTTTGTATATATGATCATCTCTGGAAATGTGTTTATCAGGGAATACTGCAATGCCCAAAAGCCTGTGGCTATCGTATTAAACGATGGAACCGCCGTAGGAAATACTTGGACACCGGGAGAGAGCAACTGAAGCTTTTGGATAATTTCCCCAAATGAAGGATCTCCGACGCCGTAATCTCCGATAAATTGAATAAATGTTGGATTGTTCATAGATATATGCGAAAGATGCAAGACAGGTTTATATTGTATCGTAGAATTTTTCATAAAATTCTACGCGTATGCTCGTATTTCCAAATCTCTTAAACACGATTCGGAAACGATGCATACGTATTTTATGAATAAATAGCAACAAACGCAATATAGAGACAGACTCTGCCTGTGTCATTGAAGTACTGAAACGATGTTGGACGTACTATCGATATGTCTTATCGATAGGTGTGTCGCTTGGGTGCCTTTTGTCGTATCCAGGCGCAAGTAAATCAATAACATAGCCCAATGTTTTACCCATCGTGTCAATTTGAGTTAAAATTTTCGATATCGCTTTCCTAATTGGAAACGTTGATGATCTCAGATCAGCAAATCCTAGTGGCGCAAAGAGAGCCGCTTCTTCCTCTGTAAAATACCCCATTTGGATACCGACTAAGTAGTTTGACACTCTTTCTTGCTCTGATAATGTAAGATCGTTCATAATATTGAGAATTGCGTGCCCAGATAATCTTTGTTCAATATAAGCATGCATACTAAACGAATGATGCTCAATCGTCTTTTCCAGACTCGATGTAATGATTCCAATCGTCGATCCATCGATTTCCATTTCGTTTTCATTTGCAGGAATACCAAAACGATGAAACATATGTTTCTCTACGAGCGCTACTGAGGATACAACACCTCTGCAAGAAACAGATCCGTTAGAATTGGTTAATCGAAGGTCGCCGTTATCTGCATTGGATAGTGAATGGTCTGTTGTCCAGGAAATTTGAAGATTTCCCTCACCTGATGCACTTTCGGAATAAACGACGCAATAGTATGAACTCTGAGTAGTATCTACAAGAAGCGCAAGTAATTGGCTCTCTATTCCTGTTAAGTGCGAAACATCTACGCCATGACCGAATTGCGTGATTTTTTTGGAAGCGATATTAAATAATCCAGTATACGCTTCAAAATTCGAAGAATATTCCTTACGTCTTTCCTTTGCCATCCGTCAATTATAGGCCTTTTCCTTCAGTCAGTCAAAGGACGATTTATGCCACGTCTTGCAGTTCGTCCAACACAACGAGACTCAGTGTAAACCAGTCGTTTCGGATCAGGTACCTTCCTGCCAAGAATTCAGATAGTGTTTTTGCTCTTTGGTCAGAACATCAAATTTGATTCCCATCGCAACGAGTTTCAGTCTCGCTATTTCTTTGTCCATCTCTGGAGAAATACCGTAAACCTGAACGGATAATTTCCCTTTGTTTTTTACAAAGAACTCAGCAGCGAGTGCCTGATTGGCAAAGCTCATATCCATGACTTCAGCTGGATGTCCCTCTGCGGCGGCGAGATTAATAAGCCTACCCTCCCCTAACACAAAGCGGCGACTACCATCCTTAAGCGTGTATTCTTCCACAAAATCGCGCATATTTCTGACTGATTTTGCTGATTTTTTGAGCTCCTCGAGTTCGATCTCGACATTGAAGTGTCCGGAATTAGCAATTACTGCTCCGTCTTTCATCTTTAAGATATGTTCCAGAGAAATAACGCCTTTGTCCCCGGTCACTGTTACAAAGAAATCGCCGATTTTTGCGGCATCTGCGATCCGCATGACTTCATACCCATCCATGACTGCTTCGAGCGCCTTTGTAGGGTCCACCTCGCAGACGACTACGAGCGCACCCATGCCTCGCGCACGACTCGCTAGACCTCGCCCACACCAGCCATACCCTGACACAACAAATTTCTTTCCTGCCAGAAGCATATTTGTCGCTCTCATGATTCCGTCGAGCGTTGATTGCCCTGTGCCATAGCGGTTATCAAACATATGCTTGGTATCACTATCGTTAACGGCATAGACCGGAATCTTTAGCGCGTTATCTTTTTGCATCGCCTTGAGCCTGATGACTCCGGTTGTGGTCTCTTCACTGGAGCCGATGAGCTCTGACAGTTGCTTTGGTCGCTCTGTATGAAGCAGAGATACTAAATCTGCTCCATCGTCCATCGTAATATTTGGATGAAAATCCAGTGCGCTGTTTAAATGTTTGTAATAGGTCTTTGTATCTTCGCCTTTGATGGCGTAGGTAGAAATGTCATAGTCCTTAACCAAGGATGAGGCAACATCATCCTGAGTGGATAACGGATTACTAGCACAAAGCACCACATCTGCGCCACCAGCTTTCAGAACAATCATGAGATTTGCAGTTTCCGCTGTAACATGGAGACATGAGGCCAATCGAATACCCTTGAGCGGTTGTTCTTTGGTGAATCTTTTTTCCAGAAGTTTAAGAACTGGCATGGATTGCCCTGCCCATTCAATGCGAAGTTTTCCTTTTTTTGCGAGCTCTATATCTTTGACATCATGATCTACGAGTTTTGCCATAGTGCCTCCGGGCATAAATAGTACGATAAGTTTCTTACGTGAATTACGCCACTTATGGTACTTATTGTTTATAAATACTAGCAACTAAAAACCGCCCTGAATCAGGACGGACAGCACACTATGTATATCATAGAGAATGCTTACAATACAAGATGGCTTCCATAGTTTTCTTTGTAGCGTTTCGCAAATTCTTCTACGGTAAATCCATGTGTTTGTGTGCCATATTTCTCGACGGTATACACTGCGGCAACCGAACCCATTTGCCCGCAGGTTACGAGATCAAATCCGCGCAAAAACCCAGCTAAAAAGCCACTTCTGAAGGCATCACCCGCTCCGGTTGGGTCCGTCGTATTTTTTGGCTTCGCCGGCTTGATATGCATGGCGTCATTTCTTTGCTCGATAATGGACCCTTTGGAACCCAGCGTGGTAATAAGTATGGGGACCATAAGAATAAGCTCTTCATGACTCACTTCTAGCTTTTCTTCGATGAGGGCTATTTCGTAGTCGTTTCCTATCAATATCTTTGCATGAGAAATACCATCTACCAACTCTTCTTTTGAAAAATTTCCGATTTGAAAGGCGGGATCGTAGAGATAG
>CAYHHA010000046.1:2933-5023 GCA_964356315.1 uncultured Gammaproteobacteria bacterium | reverse complement strand
GCTGGCGCCATAATATAGGGCTCAAGGCCCAGCAATTTTAATGAATAGGCAATATTTCCTGCAGTGCCACCGTGTTGCTTTGTGAGTCTATCCACGAGAAAAGAAAGAGAGATCTGATGCAATTTCTCCGGCATAATCCGGTCGGCAAATCGACCAGAAAAATTCATAATATAATCGTATCCTAAAGAACCAGTGACAATGATATTCACAATATAAACACCAAATATCAAGCCCCAAGTCACAAACAATACCAAAACCAAAAATCAGAGTTATAAATTTGTATTTGAGATTTGTTTGAAATTTGGGATTTTTAATTTGGATTTTAATACTACTGCATGTTTTTGGACAGTTCGGCGAGCTTTCCTGCGGCAGCCTGTTGTGATTTTTTGATTGCGTCGTTCATCGCGCGCTTCACATCTTCCTGATACACGCCATCTATCTCTACCGTTTTCACATTTTGATTTCCTGTAATTCTCACAAGAACGTTGCCAATGATAACTTCAAATTCTTCTTTTTCAAGCGCGGCTTGGATCACAGCGGCTTGCTTTCTCATTTGATTCATGTCGCCTAACATCTTAAATGGATTCATCATACAAACCTCCTTTAATTAATAAACAATAAACAATAATCAATAAACAATAAGCAAAACATTCCTTATTATTTATTCGTTATTCGTTATTCGTTATTCACTATTTCTTTCCGAGAACGATTTCGACTTTTACCTTTTCTCCAAATAACGAATAAAAAACTCCATTGAGCATATCGCGCGTTTTGGATTCAGATAATTTGTCTTTATGAAACGTAAAAAACGCTTCAACGGTCACTATATCACCTACTACACTCTTTGGTCTAGTGGATCGCATGACCCCTGAGATGGAGTGATTATGTTTTTTCAATTCTGCAATAATATCCGGCCAATGATCTGCCAGCTTTTCTACTGTTAAAACCCCCGTGCTCACTGGTGGTGGGGCGACAGGTTCTACTGGCTTATTGTGTACCACTCCATGCTTCAGTGCTATCGATTCAGCTGGGGTTGTATGAGCTTGACCATGAACTGCAACAGGAGCAACAATTGTAGGTGCCACTATAGCTGCAACTTCACAATACTCAATAACCGCCAATTCTAAGGGCAACTGCGCTATAGCTGTGGTTCTCATGTCTACAAATGCGGATGAAAATAACTTAATAAGTGATGAAAGCGCTGGCAACGTCCAGCCAGATGCATCAGGTGTTGAAACACTGGAAACCATGCGTTTTTCGAGATCGCCCAGACACTCTACAGTAAATAATTTTATATCCCGTCCCGATGCGATTACTGATGCGATATCCTGAAGGGCAATCGCAGTATTTTTCTGTAAAAGATGCTGTAAAAACACATCTCTGATTCCCTGCTCTCCGATGGACATCGTTCCACGAACTGATTCTGCGGTAATCGCTCCCTTGGTAAAACTGACTACTTCTAATTGTTTCACAGCATCTCGGAATGACCCGTCTACATGACTGACGATCATCTGGATGGCTCCATCATCTATTGTCAGCTTTTCTCGCTCCACAATGCGCTTTAACGCAACAGTGAGCTCTGCCTCGGAGGCCCTGGTAAAGGCGATAGGCACACAGCGGGATTGGATCGTAATGGGAACTTTTTGCGGATCGGTGGTAGCAAGCACAAATACCGCATGTGTTGGTGGTTCTTCTAGCGTTTTGAGCAAAGCGTTAAACGCCTCTGTGGTAAGCATGTGAACCTCATCGATGATATAAATGCGATACTCTGCAGACACTGGCGACAATCCTATGGCGTCTCTAATTTGCCTGATTTCATCTATACCGCGGTTGCTTGCTGCATCAAGCTCCAACACATCCAAGCTTTTTCCTTTTGCAATTGCATCACAGTGCTCACATGATCCACACGGACCGTGTGTTGTAGGACTTAAGCAGTTAAATAATTTTGCGATTAGACGGGCTGAGGTTGTTTTCCCAGCTCCTCGGGGGCCACTGAATAAATAGGCATGAGGAAGCTCTGATTTTGGCTTGGTCAAAAGCCGTAACAGAGACTCGCGAACAGCGAGATTATCTATCTCATCGATAATTTG
>CAYHHA010000046.1:0-2833 GCA_964356315.1 uncultured Gammaproteobacteria bacterium | reverse complement strand
GGAGCTATCTCTTTTTGCGAAGGGTCGTTCTGTGGGAATGATAAAACATCTGTCGTTGCGTCTATCTGACGATAGCTCTTGTTGAGCTGACGCATTTTTCTATCTCCTACAATAGAGACACTGACCTCGACCGCGCCTTTCATCCGTCGCTCTAAAGAATCGGTAATCGCTTCGACGATTGCACTTCTGTTTGCCGGATAATGAGACTCGGATTGAAATAGAACGGAAATCATAGCATCAAATAATAATCAATAATCAATAACCAATAATCAAACAAGATCAAAATGACAATGAATCCCAAAAATCGGTACACTATCGTTGTCTAGGACTCCACAACTTTACAACAATTGATGGTTATTTGGAAGAGGAAAGTTGCTTAAGCATCGCGGACACGCGGGCGCCATCTGCTTGGCCTTTAACGGTAGCCATTGCTGTTTTCATAAGTAACCCAAAATTTGCCTCTCCTGAAGTCGCCAGTGGAGCCAACAATTCCCGAAGCGTCTCATCTGATAGTTCTTTTGGTGCAAATTCTTCGAGAATGACCAGTTCTTCCTGTTCTTTTTGGGCTAACTCTGGCCTACCGGCTTTTGTGAACGCGTCAACTGATTCTTTGTGGGTTTTTAATTGTTTTTTAGCAATATCAACAATGTCCGCCTCTGTAATAGATGATTCCCAGGCGGCTCCGTATTTGTTTATCGCACTGTTTCTGACCGCTGATACGAACATGCGCAGTGTCGCAACACGAACAACATTCCCCTTTTTCAGAGAAGTGTTCAGATCCAATTGTAGGGTATTTAAATCCATATCCTTGATTCCCGCCTGCGCGGGAATGACAATTGCAATTTATCCACGATTTGGATGACGAAGCCTGCGAGAAAGTTCGCGAGCTTTATCTTTTTTTATAAGAGATGGTTTCTGGTAAAATTCCCGCTTCTTGAGATCCTGCAAAATACCCTCGGTTAACACCTTGCGGGTAAATTTTCGAATCATTGAATCTGATGAATCACCTGGTTGCGCTTTGACAAATACCATAAAAAATAACACCCCCTTTTAGAAAGAGTTAGCGAATCTTTTGAGCTTACTCTTTCTTAAATCCACCCTGTGAACGCCCTTTGAGCCGCCCGAATATCGGAGAAAGGCGAAAAGAAAGTCACGGTGGACTCCACTTGGATACGTTATTATATCACGTTTTATAACTTGCGATCTACGTCTATTGACCCCATAACATGCACATGTGCGTGTGGGATAAATTGTGCACCTTTGCCATTGTGGACGATGCGAAACTGTTTGATTTGCTGGGTCTTGATCACGTTTCTCACACTATTCATATAGTCCGTATAGAGTTTGTCCCCCATATCAGTGATATCTGTATGATGTTCTTTGGAAATAACGAGCAAATGCACGGGGGCTTCTGGATGAATATCATGAATTACCAACACATACTCATCTTCCATTACTTTTTTGGAAGGAATTTCCCCATGTATTATTTTGCAGAATATACAATCCATATTTGTTAATGGTTATGGGTTCATCGTTCATAGACAAACTATGAACTATTAACCATGAACTATCAACTAGAAATATTATTTACAAACATCAGATATAAGCTCAATAACCTGTTGCAACGTTTTTTGTGTAGGGCGCATGTCGGGATTTTTGCTACTACCGTTTAACACCATATGGTGACTGGCATGCAAAAACCATGTGGCATCGGGCTCTTCGGTCTTCAGACGATCGTAGACTGGTTCCAAATCGATTTCCGGTTTCGGGAATGATTTTATCCGGAGATATCCTTTTTTCGGATCTTTGCGAACCGCGACCATAAATCCAGATTTTTGTGCAAGACGAACGACTTCATCATTTGGCGTCTCAAATCCTATACCCTTTCCCCATTTTGTGACAAACTCTACCCCTTTTTCCTTTAGTTCTTTTTCTGCCCAAATTTTATTTTGAAACGATTTATAGACGCCATCAAGTATATCCATACCCATTTCCACTATCTTTATTGGGTTATCAGGATATAATAACCTCCACCCATCTACCGCGGCAACCATGCCGAAATCCCAGAAATCCGCGGTTGGATTTGGATAAAATACTTCTCGGAAGTGATCGATATCGTTCACAAGAGTAATAAGTCGTTCCAGAGCCATATCACGACCTTTGAGGATCTTAATTTCCTCATATACCCGTGTGGCTGCACAGATATCTTCATTTGTCTGATGATGATCAAATTTACCAAAACCCGTATCTACATGGAGAAGCTCAGGATTATCGTCTGGAGGCATTTTCCCCACGGTCGTCCCAGCCGGGACAAACGCATATGCTGCTTCTTCCCAGCCTGGGAGAAATGTTTTCACCAGCCATACGCTGGTAATTGCGTCACAGTCTGGACCGATGTGAGTAACGATGGTTTTCATACGATTGAGTATATATAGTGCGGTAATAAATCGCAATCACAGCATATTTGATATAATCCGATAGTATTCGTTACTAAAACACCGTATGCCAAAAATTGAACGTGAATCCCAAAGATCAAATGAATTTACTCACGAGGATGATGGAATGATGCAATTCTGGGTTGACTCATTTCGACTCGACTATTTCATGCTTCGAAGAAGCGAAGTCGAAAATGGCGCATTGTTGAATACATATCACGATGTTAGTCGAGCATTCGGACGAGCAATGATAACTCATTCACTTGATGCCACATTTGATCAACAACAGTTATCGAGTCGAGGCGTTGCACATAAGAAAATACATACAGCGTATAAAAAATATAGCTTAAATGACATAAACGGTTGCTAATTTCGTGAAAACTTGAATTTCCAGTAGG
>CAYHHA010000045.1:3572-10311 GCA_964356315.1 uncultured Gammaproteobacteria bacterium | reverse complement strand
CCACACGCTAGTTGTAAAATTTTACTCCCTGTTAATGTACCTTTCGTTAGAAACACTTAATGAACAAAAGTGAGTTTAGTGTTTCTTACGTCCTCCTTACATCGCTCTTTGAGCCGTCCCGCTAAGCGGGATAAGGCAAAAAGTAAGATGTGGAGGATCACTCACTTTCAATTAATTGTACTCTTATCAGCAAATATTGCAAGAAAAATATATATTGACCCAAGATCTTTCACGCAGTACAGTATGGGTATGATAAAAAAAGCGAATCTTGATACTATTGGGCAACACGTTGATTCTATTTTGGATGCTGCTCGTATTATTAAAGAAAATGAACAAAACCTCAAAGATCTGGGAAATTTGAAAAATCGTTTAGATCTCCTGGATAAAATATATGAAAAAGTCGATAAAATCGCTGGCGAAGTAACAACATACCGGGAACAACAAGAATTAAATTCTGGCAAACTCGCAGGTCATGATGAGCGCATTGAAAAAGTCGAAAAGCACCTCAATAGTACAGCCACTCAATAAAAAAATTCCGTGCAAGTCAAACATATATATAATAATCGCGCTGAAGCGACAGTACATATTTTATGATATGCCTAAACGTGCGTGGCAGGAGGATAATTATAGGATACCCTAGAATAGGATGCAATTAATCGCTAATATTTAATCACAAACTCCTTAAGTAGTTTCTTTTCAGTTTTTCCCGGTACAGATGCAGTAATTTCAAAATATTGTTCTATACCAGACTTATCCATTTTTTCCTTCAAGAGTTCATCGACCTGAAAAATACCAGAGCTGTTATTCATTTCAATATTGATAAGCACGGGCCGTTCTTTTCCTTCCACAATTTCTATATGTTCTATCGCATACGCAGACATGGAGTGGATGTTAATTTTCCCGGCTTCGTAGGGGATTCGCGAACGTCCTGAACTCATATCGAGCGCATCGGCTATGCGAACGATGCCCGCTTCTTTGGTATAAGGTTTTCCTCCGCGTCGGTGACTGGTGATGGCATGAAGCGTTTCAGAAATGACAATCGTTCTCTCCCGAATCGGCATAAAACTCAGTGTTTCCCGAAGGAGAGAATTCGTTAGGATTAGACTATATGTCTCATGATCGGTGCGGTGGATAGACATGCCCAAGTCATGCAAGATGCTCGCGAGCACTATCACAACTTCAGAGTAGTCATTGGTAAGTTTAAAATCTTTGACTACAGACATTTCCACTCCATGTTTTACGAGGATGCGAGCCAGGCGCAGAGCAATATTAGCCACGATCTGGAAATGCACGGGCCCGTGATCGCTCATACCAAGTCTGTCTATAGCATTTATATTGAGGATTTCCCAAAGGGTCAAAATCTCACTATTAGCATTTATCTTTTCCAGTGTTTGCTCAAGAATTTTATTTCCCTTCAGTGGCACGTGTATCGTTTGATTTACCAATGATGTTTCCATAAAAATAATAATACACTTTTTGTTCTCTCTACGCTACCATATAGGAAAAATCTATCGTTTCCTCAGCAATATTTGCGCTGTATCCCCGAATTCTTTCTACACTTTCCGCTATACGGATATTGCTATATGGTTTATCCTTGGTATTTATTTTTAATAACTCGATCTCTTGATAAGTATGATACATATCAAGGAGCTTATGTGCAGTACGTTTATTTCCACTAAATATTATTTCTTTAAGCAACACGAGATATTCCGCAGTAGATTCAATCGTATGCTGTTCAAACTTATTAAGCACAAATGTCTCGGATGGAACAAGCAAAAGCAGTGAGTATGCAATTCGTGCAATAAGATCCGCAATTCGTTCTAATCGTATCGTCACGAGAGTGTTGTATTGCATATGTGAGAGTGTGTCTGTTTCTGAGTTGCTTGGCAGTATATTGTTCAAAAGTATGTGATATTTTCTGCTTATATGCATATGAATGCGATCAATTTCTACATCTCTCTCAATCACATCTCGTGCAAGTTGAATATTTTTATTTTTTATGGAAATAATCGCATCATCATACATAGAAAGTAAGATCGAATAGATTTTTCCCATATATTCTTGTGTAGAAATTGTGCTCGTCGATACATTGCGAAGAGTCATTGTATGCGTCGTGCTTTCAAATACTTCGAACCCGATAAGTTTATAGGAAAGTGCTCGAATAAACGCGCGTTGTTCGTGGGTAATATTGCGTGCATGGATAGTTATTTCCTCACTTCCAGACGCATACATGCCATAAATCTCCCTTGCTATGTGGTCATGTCTCAGGTAGTCGATTTCCAGCGATACTTTGTAAATCGGTCTGGTGGCCGTTGGTCGAAAACAAATTGGACCACTTGGTGAGAAAAAATACTCAAGAGATTCTTTTTCGGACAAATGATGCGCCTCCATCCATTCCTTCGGTATGGTTATCGTATAGCTCGATCCGCCTGTTTTTTGAATAGTCCGTGTATTCATGATCGTTTTTTGTTGTTAAAAATCTTTATACGCATTTATATAGAGATCTCCGGAGAAAACATATTGTTAAGTATTTTTGCATTCGTCATACTCAAACGCGACAAATTATGATACGTATACATCATATCTTATAGTATATATCTCCTGTTTAATGTGTTCGTTTGAACGCTAATATGTTTGTAGTCACCCATAGTGTACTGAAAAATATATAGATTATCAACAATATATATATCTTAAAAACACATGATTGAACGAAACATAGTACCAGCGAGTGTATTGGATAGAGAGAACGGTGCTTTCTCAAGGAAGGTACTAGGAAAAGAAGGAAAACTGGAGCAATCTCCACTTGAAGTTGCACGTGAATTACTTACGACTGAACTCAAAGATCTGGTAGCAATCGCTCCAGAAAATGCAAAAGAACGTGAAAAAAAATCCTCAGATATTCGTGAACGTATGCGTGCGCTTATCCCCGATAGATCTCTACAGGTCGATTCAATTCTGTCGAAGTGGGGAGAGCATATCCTCAAAGGAGAAGCAGAGCCGATTATAAAAAATAAAAAAGACCTGGTACAGTTTGTGAGGATTGGCTTGGAAACACCAAAGGAGACACAGATTCGTAAGACTCAGCAATTGGGGAAGTTATTGGGTGTGCGTCCGAAACAGCGTGCTTGTATTACAGAAGCACTTGGATCTGTTTCTCCGTTGGATGTTGAACAACAAGCAACATTGATAAAATCACTGAGAAAGTTTTCCCAAAAAATCTCTAAGAATTCTGAGGAACATATATATTTCTTTACTGATCTACTCGTGTCAGTATATCCAAAAATGGAAGAGGTAAACAGGCAGATTCTTTCTGATGTGGTGAAAAATACAATTGATCAGATCAATCCCGATATTCATCATGATACAGCCATCAAGGTTTGGTCAACCTGGCTTATCGGTTTGCGTGACAGTGAAGATCTTGGAGGATCAGACAATCTTCAGTATTTAGAACGCCTCAATTCCTGTGTGTCAAAGGACTACTTTGATGAGGTGGGACAGGTGTTAAAGGAGTCGCTGTCCGATGGATCAAAACCGCTCCTTACTATATTGGATCAATGGCCTGAATTACTTTCTAAATTACACCTAACAAGCCCTCAACAATTCGTATTAGATGCTATAGCTATGTGTTATGTGGAAACCGGATTTATTACCAGATCAGCCAATGGAGATTTTCGGCTGACAGAACGCGGGAAACGGGCACATCAACTAGGGTATTATGAGCTTCGATCGGCGAGTCTGGCGTATCTCCTCTTAGATGTTTCTACGACTGAGACTAATTCAGGGCCTCGAGGATGGAGCGATGTGAAATCTGTGTACGAAAAATTCAAAGCAGACAATACATTGGATGAAGTTTCACTCGTTTTGTCAAAACCAGATGTCAGAGTTGCATTCTTATCAGGATTACTTCTCGGAAGTCCTGATGCTGACGTAGATTTTGCCACACGAATGCTCAA
The DNA here is from genome assembly GCA_964356315.1 of uncultured Gammaproteobacteria bacterium. Lineage (GTDB taxonomy): Bacteria > Patescibacteriota > Microgenomatia > UBA10105 > UBA927 > CAYGFH01. The sequence goes on along the minus strand of CAYHHA010000045.1, from coordinate 6,358 downwards.
ATATTATCAGCAGACTTCGGTGGAAAATCTGCCTGATGTTATCGTCATTTCTGAAATTCTCGCAGGTGGATTCCAATATAGGTATAAAGGAAAAAAAGAGACATTAGTATATCCAAGTGTAAATGATCAATTTGGATATGCCAGAAGCTATATTCAACAATTGGAAGATCTCAACAATCCAACAATTATTTACAACATGGGTCCATCTGATTTTGAGGTTGCCCATAATTACACCATCGAAACAATGCGAATGCTCAGACATAATGGAAAACCTTTGGCAGACCGAGATAAACACGGTCTAACAGAATTTTCTGCAGATAAGCTAAAAGAAGACAAGGCCTGGGCCATCCATAAGCGATTTCAACAAGCGGTCGTATTTCCGTATTGCTTGCGAAGTGGGAGAAGACTTCTTTCTGCAGATGAGGTAAGTTCAGCAACGGGAGGAAAAGTGCGCATGGAAGAATACCTCATGCTCTATAGCGTATATCAGGCACTTCTTGAAGGGTGGGATCCGAATCCTTCATTTGCATCAATTGTAAATGTTCAAAACCTCCCTCTTCCAGGCAGGAGGCCTCCCGGATTTCTAATTACCAATGATGTTCGTTTGACGGCCACAGTACAGGAGGCAATATGAAAGAGACTATAGAAAAAACAATGGTGGTACGCGGAAATCTGAAATTGAGTGGAGTACCCAGATACGGTAATGCAGTGGATACGGAAATGAAATATGTAGCAGGCTTGGTTGGTGCGGGTGTAGAAACTCCTGATCTATTTGTAGATACGCATCACGGGGAAGGCATAGGAGCACAAGTCGGAGACACCTATGTTACTACCACGCCTGATATGCAAAGTCCATATATTGATGCAAACGGACTGATATTTTCTGCAGATACACCAACCATGAGGGACCGGGCAACTCGGGGTAGGACGGCATGGGCTGGGGTGGAGCAGGTTACAATGACCGCTGATCATCGGATAGTGGTTGAGGCGTTTTCAGACAGGCTCATGGCGAAGATGGACATAGTGTCAGATCAGGAGGTTATTTTCGTGTTTACCGATTTACAGGTAGGCTCTACCACTATGCGTCCGGATCTGCTTGTGAAGCAAATAGTGAAATTTATTCACGAGGTCTTGCCAAACCACAAAGTTCATCTGCGTTTTAACGGTGACATGATCCAAGGAAGAAATTATCCTGAAATGCCAAATGAAAATCCGCATATAGGACTTATAAAAATAGACCACCAGAAATCATATCTGTCATCAGTGTTTAAGGCTGCATTTGCCCAAGCCACCCCAGAGCAATTAAAAAATATAGTAGATGTGCGAATAGTTCCTGGAAATCATGAGTGGAATAGTCGACACAAAGATACAGGAGAATCATATACAGGATTCGTGAAAGATATGATGACTGAGATCTTTTTAGAAAAAGGTGTTACACCTCCTCCAATTCAAGTTTGTGACACGGTAGACACAGGTCATGGAGATTATTTTAGATCGTGGTCTGATGTTGCGGAGGTTGCCGGATATGGAGTTCTCGGAAAACATCTGATTCTGGAGCGTGGGATGAAAGGAGATGGTAGTATACCAATCTATAACTGGCATACGCAATTTTTAGGCACACGGGAACTTTCAACAAAAATTGATATTGGGTATATGGGAGATAAACACAATCCTGAATGGGGTCTGTTTATAAATGGTAAATTCGTCATGATTATGGGTGCACTGGCTGGACTCTCAGGATTTGAATATGACAGAGCCTATCGGGCTATAAAGGCGACAGGATTGATTCGACTTGGTGGGAATAAGCCACCGGCATATGAAATTTGGAGCGAGAGAACACTTTCAAATTATATAATACCGGATGGATATTTCTCGGAAAAAAATCTGAAGAAAGATGGCCTAAAAGCAGATGAGACATTCGATCGCCTGCGTCATGGTTGGGCAAATAGAACAGGACCACAGGATGAACTTGGGACTAAGCTTTGGCAAATGCGAGACACAGTCATTTTCGATAGACAATCCACAATCTAATACTCTTGTTTATATCCTGTTTAAAGACTCCTTGCTTTTCACGATTTACGATTTATCAGTTATATGATATACCCATGTGTATGAAAAAGAACGCGTTAATTTCAGTCATGGGCACCATGGGTAGCGGGAAAACCACAGCGGCCCGTGTGATCGCTAAAGCGCTCGGATATCAGCTGGTAGAGGAAAATTTTGGAGAAAATGCGTTTTTACCCCGATTTTATAATGATATGAAGCGGTGGGCCTTTCACTCTCAAACATTCTTTTTGATGGAAAAAATAAACCAAATGCTCGAATCTCCTAAACTACTTGCAAAGGGTGGAGTAGTGCAGGATACGCCGATTCAACAAGATGCGTTCTCGTACGCCAAAGCACAGCATGTGTTAGGAAATATCGATGATGCCGAGTGGAAACTGTATCAAAAAATATATAAATCATTTGAGCCGTATTTTCCAAAGCCAAAGCTTATTATTTATCTTGAAACATCCGTGCCAGTGGTGGCTTCCCGAATAGAATCCCGCGGGCGCGAATACGAACAAAAAATCCCTCAAAGCTATTTGGAGCTTCTCGATATGCTCAATCATAAATGGCTCACGGAAAATGCGCAGGCAAAGGGCAAAAAAATCCCGGTGCTTTCCATTCAAACAGATGAATTAAATATCGCCAAAAGCTCGATAGCACAGGAAACCCTTATAGAATTAGTAAAGAAAAAGATTGTATACTAGTGCTACGCTTAAAAGCGCGAAGTACTAGGTCAT
>CAYHHA010000045.1:1168-3472 GCA_964356315.1 uncultured Gammaproteobacteria bacterium | reverse complement strand
TGGGACGTTGATGGCACCCTCTATCACACAAAAAATCTTGGCGATCATGTCGAAGAATCCGCTTATAGCGCGATTATGGAAGTCCTTGGCGTCAATCACGCTGAAGCGATTGCGAAATTCAATGTGGTGCATCCTCACAAAACCCCAAGTGCTACAGAAGCAGTTGCGATGATTTGCAAGATCTCGGTAGGAGATGCCGCAAAATTGACAGATAAGTATCTGGACCGGACTCAATTCATTGCGAACGATCCAAAACTTATTGCATTATTTGAATCACTTTCTGGGTATGACCACTATATTTTGGGAAACGGTTCTAAGGGACTCATCGAAGACGCACTCCAAATTCTCGGACTTGACCGATCGATTTTCAAAGAAATCGTTACGAGCGAGATAGTTGGGCGAAACAAACCAAATCCTGCTGGGTACACCTATATTATGGAGCGAACGTGTCTGCCGGCATCTTCTCATCTTATGATCGGGGATAGGGAAAAAGTGGATCTTTCCATGGCAAAAGAATTAGGCATGAAAACAGCACTCGTATTTGCGACAGAGCAAAGCGCGATTGCAGACATCACACTTCCGACAGTCTACGAACTGGGCCAAGTACTACATTGATAAAACACAGTAAGTGATAGGTGTAGTAGTAGGTAGTAAGTAGTAAGGGATATGAAGGTATATCCCATTGTGCATACTACATACCCCTTTCTACTTTCTACATTCTACTTTTGTTTCAAACCCGCAACCCCAACTGCTTATTGCTTAATGCTTAATGCTTATTTATTATTACTCTATGTCACAAGGAAAACTCATTGTATTCGAAGGTACAGATGGCTCAGGTAAAGGGACCCAATTTGATTTTTTGGTAGATGAACTCAAGCGTCGGGGTATTCCTGTGGAAACCATGGACTATCCTCGGTATTCCAGTTCACTGTTTGGAGAGATGGCAGGTCGCATGCTTCGTGGAGATTTTGGCTCTACCGATGTCCTTTCTTCAGAGCTTGCCGTATTGCCGTTTGCCTGTGATCGTTGGCTTATGAAGGATTCTATTATTAAATGGTTAAACGAGGGAAAAATTGTACTCTCCAATCGCTACACAGGGTCAAGTGCTGTCTATCAAGCCGCAAAGTTACCACTGGAAAAGCAAAAAGAATTTATCGATTGGGTCTATAAACTCGAACAAGAAGCCATTGGATTGCCTCATGAAGACATCGTGTTGTTTCTTACCATGCCACTGACGATTTCAGAAAAGCTCATAGAGCAAAAAACCCCCCGTGCGTATTTGGATGGGAAAAAGAAAGACATGTACGAAGAAAACGATGCAATTCAAGTAACGGTTCATCGGTTGTATAACGAGATTGCCGCCGCTCATTCTCAGTGGAAAGTGATCGATAGTGCAGAAAATGGTGTGCTTCGACCCAAAGAGGCGATACGGAAAGATATACTTGACGTTCTGACCGCAAACAAGATACTTTGAGTACTATATATATCGCATCAATGTGTCACAGCATCAATGCATCAAATTTCTGACGCACTGACGCACTGACGCACTGACGCAATGACGCACTGATACATACAAGGCTTGCCCCAAACAGTATGAAATCCAAACGACCACGAAAAGGTAAACTCACAGTTATCGCCGGTCCTATGTTTAGCGGTAAAACCAGCAAGCTGGTTGCTATGGTAGAAGTGTTTACACGCATGGGGTATACCGTACTGACCGTTAAACCAAAACTCGATGATCGTTATGGTGGGAAAGATGAAATTCATTCCCATGATCACAAAAGCGCCTCTGCAATTGTCATAAATGGCGAAGAGCCAGAAAGTATAATCGAAAAAATTCTCGAAACGGGTGCAGACAAAGTGATATTCGATGAAGTACAATTTTTCGAAAAAGAAAAAGTTATGAAGGTCATCGAAGTTCTGCGCAAAAAGGGTGTTCACGTCATCGGCGCAGGTCTGTTATATGATTACCAGCGAAAACCCTTTGGCTGCACACCAGATCTTATGGGGCTTGCTGATGAGCGCTTGGAGCTGTTTGCGATTTGCCAGAAATGCGGGAGTTTAGCTCGTCACACAGAGCGCAAAAAGGGTGGCAAGGGTCAGATCGTCGTCGGCGCAGCGGACAAATACATTGCCAGTTGCGAGAAGTGTCATCGGATATATAAGTAATTTACTACTTGTCATTCCCGCCCCGCTAAGCGGGGGGAATCTATAGAATTAAATTGTCACTGCGAGGAATCCCGATGTGCATCGGGATGACGTGGCAATCCTAGCCTAGGTTTGGATAGAATATATAAATTAAAT
>CAYHHA010000045.1:0-1068 GCA_964356315.1 uncultured Gammaproteobacteria bacterium | reverse complement strand
TTTTACGCAGGGCAAGGCCGTCCAGGTCTAAATGGCTATTTACCGTCACATAAAAAGACCATACTAGAAGACATGCAAAATGCAGGCGTACGGAATTTTGAAATGGAAGTAGCTCCACTTCTGACATTTGCAAGCATGTTTGGCAAACGAGCGGGAGCCATCTGTGTCATTGTCGCCAATCGGGTGACCGATGAATTTGAACTGAACGATGAGTTCCAAAAAAGGTCAGGCGCCGTTGCCTCACTCGCGGTAACTATCCTTGCTCGCTGGGACGAGGTAAAAAAGAAATCAGGAAAAAAGTTTCTCTACCCATCCCTCCTGAAATAACCATTCATCTTTGATATACTGTCATTCACTAACAGTTTGTTACTTTGTTACTTTGTTACTTTGTTACTTTGTTACTTTGTTATTCTTATGTCAACAACTATCTATCTCGTTCGCCACGGTGAAGTCTACAACCCAAATCAGGTTGTGTATGGGAGGATCCCAGGATTCTTCTTAAGTGAAACGGGGAGAGCGCAAGCAGACAAGCTTGGGGGGCATCTTTCAGCCAAAAAGCTCTCGGCTATTTATGCAAGTCCACTGGAGCGCACGCACGAAACAGCTACCTATATTCATAAACACCATGGACATTTGGAAATTCGACACGACGAGAGAATTATTGAATGTTATTCTCCTCTCGAAGGTTCCCCGATTGTTGAGGTGGAAAAAAACAACTGGAATTTTTACGAGCCTCAATTTATCAAAAAAGGGGGAGAATCTCTCTCAGATATCTGGAATCGTATGAGCGCGTTTTTTTCCGAAAAAGTGAAGCAACACGCTGGGGAATCGATTGCCGTCGTGTCTCATGGAGATCCCATTATGATTAGTGCCGCGAGACATGCAGGAAAGCCATTGGTGGTGGAATCTATTCGCGGAGTCGCGTACGTCGAAACGGCAAAAGGATTTGAAATTATTTATGAGGAAGATTCGGTCATATCGCTGAGCAGACTTCAGTTTTGACACAGTAGTGACAAGCCTGAATTCTAACTAGTAACGCACCACCCAGCCTCCTGTAATAATACTTCA
>CAYHHA010000044.1:0-10456 GCA_964356315.1 uncultured Gammaproteobacteria bacterium | reverse complement strand
ACAAGGAATTTCGCTACCATAGAACAGTTATAGTTACTGCTGCCGTTCACCGGAGCTTGAAAAATCAGCTTTTTCTCTTGCGAAAAATTACCAACCTTTCTTAACTTACCGGCACTGGGCAGGTGTCAGCCCCTATACGTTGCGTTTCCGCTTCGCAGAGACCTGTGTTTTAGTTAAACAGTCGCTTTGTGTCGTTAATTGAAGCCACGATAAATCGTGGCAAGGCATCTCCCATAGGTTACGCCTAGTTTTTGTTGCCGAGTTCCTTGAACCACCCTCACCCGCTTGCCTTGGTATACTCTACCAGCGCACCAGTGTCGGTTTGCGGTACGGAAAATATATACTTCTCAGTGAAGCTTTTCTCGAGAGCAGAACTATCTCTGTTGCCCGCCCCTTTCGGTTTAGACTTCCCTGCTTCTTATTTAACGTGAAAACGGATTTACCTATAATCACTATTTTGAAGCTTAGCAGCCAACGAATCGACTGCGAGACCTATCCTCCTCTGTCACTCCCTTGAGTCTTAATCAGCATATACTTGTAACGGAATATAAACCGTTTATACATCGAGCTACGCCCACAATATGGGCCTCGCCTTAGTTCCGACTTACCCGAAGACGACGAACGTTGCTTCGGAAACCTTGCGCATTCGGCATGAAGGATTCTCACCTTCAAACGCTACTCATTCCGGCATTCTCACTTCTTACCACTCCACACCACCTTACGGTGTATGCTTCACTGCTGTAAGAACGCTCCCCTACCCACATTAACTTGCGTTAATGGTTCAACCTTCGGCAGTATGCTTGAGCCTCGATCATTTTCGGCGCCGCGGCTTTCATCCAGTGCGCTGTTACGCGTTCTTTAAAAGATGGCTGCTTCTAAGCCAACTTCCTGGGTGTCTTAAAACCATGACTTCCTTAACCACTTAGCATACATTTTGAGGCCTTAGATGTGAATCTGGGTTGTTTCCCTTTTGACACACGCGCTTAGCCGTGCATGTCTGACTGGCACAGTACATATGACAGTATTCGGAGTTTGATAGATGCAAGATCCTTGCGAATCACGCGTCTGTCAGTGCTCTACCACTGCATATGAATAATGTACCGCTATACCTAAATATATTTCGGGGAGAACCAGCTATCTCCAGGTTCGATAGGCATATTACCCCTAACCACAAGTCATCTCACAGATTTGTAACTCTGAAGAGTTCGGGCCTCCTTTCATCTTTCGATGAATCTCACCCTGCTCATGGTTAGCTCACCTGGTTTCGGGTCTATCCGCCAATACTAATCGCCCAATTAGGGCTCGCTTTCACTACGCCTGCCTCTGTTGTACAGAGTTAAGCTTGCATTGACGGGTAACTCACCGGATCATTCTTCGATAGGCACGCGATCATCCCTTGCGGGACTCTCACTGCTTGTTAGTTGACAATTTCAGGTACTATTTCATTCCCCTTCCGGGGTGCTTTTCACCTTTCCCTCACGGTACTTGTTCACTATCGGTGTATTCATGTATTTAGCCTTGGATCGTGGTCGACCCAGATTCCCACAGAACTAGAATGTTCCATGGTACTTAGGAATCAGTTAGCGGACACATTGATTTCATGTACGAGACTCTCACTCTCTTTGGTCACCTATTCCACGGTGTTCTATTATCAATCTGTCATCACATGTCACTGACCCTGCAACCCTCATTCTTGCGAATGAGTTTAGGCTGTTCCGCTTTCGCTCGCCGCTACTGACGGAATCTCTATTGATTTATTTTCCTCACCCTACTTAGATGTTTCAGTTCAGATGGTATCCTCCATATTGCTACCTTAGCCTTGCGGCTATCTTTACAATACAGTCATTATCTCGCGATAACGGGATTGCTCCATTCGGAAACCGCCGGATCGATGGATTATAACTCCTCCCCGACGAATATCGCTGTTATATACGTCCTTCTTCGGCATGAATACCCAGGGCATCCATTGTCAACTTTATTGCGTTGCAGAGAACAAAAGATCCATCCTCACCTCGGCGGTGGGATGGCCATTGTTCATCTTATTTTTGACGAAATTAAACATTGTAAGAGAATCAAAACGATTATCCCTTACGATGCAACTACTTATTACTAACAATACTTCATATACCAGGAATTTCACCTGCATGTATATAAAGGTCATTTACAAAATGTTAATGAGCAAAACGCGCTCTTGTCGCGAGATCAGTTACTTAGTGAAGTAACTGGTCTCGAAACGAGAACAACTATCTACTTTGACGACTATTCACATCAAAGCTTTCACTTCAAGTGGCCGTGCCACCCGAAGCTTTAGCGTAGGGTGGACCCGATCGGAGTCGAACCGACTACCTCTTCATTGCAAATGAAGCGTTCAACCAGATAAACTTCGGGCCCTTTTTAGGGAAACCCTTCGATCTATTTGGCAAGATTCCCTCTGCGTAATTCAATTGTTAAAAATAAAAAACCCGCTTGATGCGGGATTCATGTTTCATTCCCGAAGCAATGTCGGGACGAGAAGACAACAGCTACACAATAATCCCCTTTAGTGAAATATATGTATATGTATTGATTCTTCTCATGAAAAATATAGTCAACTGTGAAATACACAATTGACAGTCGCACCTTGCACTGTCCTTCATAAAGCATTCGCAGTATGGGAACGAGGGCAAAGATGTATTGTACTGGCAATCCCACTACCTTGTCAACACAGTAAAATCAAGCTATTTCGTTGCCTTCACAATTCGCTCAAGAGCGACGATAAATGCAGCCACCCGAAGGTCAGTGGCATACTTTTTTCCCGCTTCCCACACATCACTCGCTGACAATTCCATTTGTGCCTTGAGTTTACTGTTTACTGTCCCTTTGTCCCAATGCTCTCCACTCAGATTTTGTTGCCACTCAAAACATGAGACGGTGACGCCACCAGAATTTGCCAAAATATCAGGGATCACCACAACGCCCTTTTTATAAAGAATCTCGTCTGCCTCAGGCGTTGTCGGCCCATTGGCCATTTCTAGGATCACTTTCGCCTTGATATTCCCGGCATTTTCGCGAGTTATCACACTCTCCAAGGCTGAAGGCACCAGAATATCGACTAGAAGCTCCAAAAGCTCTGTGTTGGAAATTGCTTTTCCTCCACCAAGCGCCCCTGATTGCTTCTTTTGTTCAAGCACAGAAACAGGATCAAGCCCGCCTTCCACATAGACTCCGCCTTTGCTATCAGATACAGCCACAACGGTAATACCCTGTTCCACCAAGAATTTTGCAATATTGTACCCCACATTTCCAAATCCCTGAATCGCGGCAGTAAGCGGACGCGAAAAATCCAAATCACAAGAACCAAGTTCCAAATGTTTTGAATTTTGATTTTGTGTTTTAGAATTTGTTTGGAAGTTGGCATTTGAACTTTGAGATTTCATCTGTTCTAATATCGCTTGCAGTACATACAATCCCCCCAACCCCGTCGCCTCTTCTCGCCCTTCACTTCCCCCATCCTCAATTTTCTTCCCCGTAAACGTCCCCCGCAATTTCAATATTTCCTCATCTGACGCTTTGACACCCTGATGCTCTGATGCTCCGACGCCCTGACGCTCCGACGCTTTAATATACTCATCCACCATCCATCCCATAATCTGCCCAGTAGTATTCACATCTGGCGCCGGCACGTCGCGGTCAGGACCTATACAGTCGGCAATCGCCCGAGCATACCCACGACTTAACCGTTCAAGCTCACCTGCAGAGAGTGTCTTGGGGTCTACAATCACCCCGCCTTTTCCTCCGCCCAGTGGCAAATCAGCCACAGCACATTTCATGGCCATCCACAAAGCCAGTGCCTTCACTTCATCCATGCTCACGTCTGGGTGAAACCGGATACCGCCCTTGTATGGACCTCTCGCATTATTGTGTTGTACACGATACCCCTGAAAGAGTCGCATACTATCATCATCCATACGCACAGGTATTGATACGTTAATGATTCGCTGAGGCACCCGGAGCATTTCAATCACTTCTTTTGTTTTTGGATCACTGAGATATGCTGCAGCTTTCGTAAGCTGTGCAATGGCGTTTTCAAACGGGTTAGTCATGAGCGTCGTCGAATGATTTGTTGTGTTCATAATTAGTATCTCCTTCTTTGCTATTTCTCTAGCGTACACTGATTCCACGCATTTGTCATGACAAAGCGTTGACAATGAAATGGTGTATACAATCAGTACAATAGTAGTAGTCGAACCAGAAGAAGGTTATCACGCGCGAGGAGAATTACGACTAGTAGTACAATTCTTTAAAAATCTGATGTATAGGCATATTTTTCTCTTTCAAAAGCACTTCCATATCTTTGACCATAAGTTGATTGCCACATAAGTACACATCACTGCGTTCGATAGAAAGCTCTTCTTGCGTCACATGAGCCGTCACTCTCCCCCGAACGCCCTTCCATGACTCAGATGGTTGAGACAGACAAATCACAAACCGGAAATTTGGATATGTGATGGATAATTCCTGAAAATCCGACACCCAATACAAATCTTCTTCGTGTCGCATTCCCCAGTAGAGCGTTACGTCATCAGTGCCACCGTTATGCAGGTAGTCAAGTGCCATGGACCGATACGGCGCTACCCCGGTGCCCGTTGCCACCAGAATCTTTCGACGATGACTTTCTGTATCCATCACAAACATGCCCAGTGGAGCCATAAACGTCGCACTATCACCTACCCCGTGTGTAATCGTCCATTTACTCCCGGGTCCGTTTGGGGCCACATCATGACACATAACTATTGTCTGTGTTTCAGATGGCACAGATGCGATAGACATAGTCCTATTGATGCCATCGCCAACCGTCAGCATAAAGGTTTGTCCAGGTAAAAAGGTTATCTCCTTTGGCTCCACCAGGCGAAACGTCACCAAAAACACATGCTCAGTGAGCTGTTCTTTCTTTTCGATCACTGCTTTATATTTTTGCGGTTTCGGACGTTGAATCATACCGTATTCTACTATTGTAAGGCCTGTTGTGTAAATTACATGCATATTATTCTCTATTGACCAATAGATCTCCTTGTTCCCAGTGTATTGATCTCATCGTTTGTTCTATAGTAATCATATGGACTCAAGCATAAAACTGCTACAAGAAGGTGAACGGATTACGACCCTCGAACGAAGCCTCCCTCCCGATGCCGGAATAGTAGAATTCAAAGACCTCTGCATATTTACTGATTGGGTGCATAAAATTAAACCCTCAAAAGACGAACTGAAACAAGTGCAAGATTTTGAGGAAAAGCAAAAAGATCTAGAAAGAAAAAGATCGAGATATACACCAGACCCACTCCCAGAAGACATGAAAAAAATCCCTCTTCGACAACATCTCGCAGACGCTCTAGTTCCCACCCTCTGGCGCTCAGCTCGTTTTTTTTATGCAGATTCTCTGGCAAAGATAACAGAAGCGACAGAACAAGAAGCAACGAGACAGGAACAAATTTCACAGATCCTCCTTGAATCGCTAAAAAACAAAAAATTCGAAAGCGCTGATTTTCTTCTACGGTACTATCGTGACAGGTGCAAATCCAAATTACATTCGATAGAAAAGGGTCACAAATCAGAATTGCGTTCAGCAGGCTGGGATAAGCTAAAAGAACATATGAGCAGCGACGATAGGTATACACTAGGAGAACAAACAGAGCGACACGACATCAACCAAGAAATCTCAACTATCACGCTTCTTATTCAAGGATTGTATGAGTGCGCCCCAGGAGGGAAAACATTTATCGTGTACTCGAGCATGGAAGACCCAGCGTATATTCAAGAATCAAAATGGTTTGTAGAACGCATGAAAAATCCAAAAGAATTATGGCAATTCGCTGAATCTGTCGAACACTACGAAAAACGCCTTGGTCTCTATGATGAGTCTCGACATAAAGCGTACGGTGATTTCAAACCAGGAGACTACACCGATCTTCATGCAAGATATATTACAGCGCTTCGAGCCCAAGGAAAATATAACGAGGAAAATCCAGAAAGCTCAGATACAATGATCCATATGCTCGCTTTATTCTACCTTCCCCCAGTTGACACGAGCAAAGATAACATAGAAACAAAATTCCAATTCGGAGTAGCTCAGTACCCCTTGCAGATATTGTTACAACGGATAAATCCATATGAAGCAAATATTTTATTCCCATAACTATGGTAAATTCTCAACCAGATAGCCCACTCTACTATTTCGGATACGGAGCCAACAGAAGTGATGACCGGTTGGAAAAAATATTTGGAGAAAGACCGATAGGTGGCTCAGGCGCTATCATCCACGGATTTGCGCTGTGCTATCAAAAAATTATGCAGATCCCCGATCCTGCCAAGACACTCCTTCAACAAGTATGGGGTGACTCGTTTCGGGGGTATACGATAAAATCTCATGAAGGCGTAGTTGCAGGAAGAATCTGGGAACTTTCCCAAGAGCAATTAGAACTCCTCAAAACGTGGGAATTTGTAGGATCATGGAAAGAACTCATTTCTGTATCGGTCGTACAATATGACGGCACGACAGTCCAAGCAGTTACAGAAAAAGCGCCAGACGAAGCAGATGTGTTTCGGGTAGCAGATGGGCTTTGGTATGATGATAACCTCAATGGAACCAAACAATCATTCGTCTCAAACGATGACTATCGCATAGGCGACGCTCGGAAAATACTGGAACAGCTGTCCAAATCCAAAAAAACAGCGGATATAGACACATAAGTACTGTATTTTTACAGTATGCAGTATGTCCCCACCCCAATACACATGAATCGATTCATGTGTATTGATATGAGTATTAATGTGAGCAATTAGCATTGCATTTGAGTAGATACATGAATTACCATGAGCATAATGAATGCTACGACAGATCCTACACCCCCTTTACCCGAACAACCACCAACCCCACCACCTCCAGAGCCACATCCATCTCAATTTCGCACCATCACCCTTACTATCATCCTCACGCTTGGCGCTGTTGCGCTAGCGTATGGCGTGTATCACTATGCTCCAAAACCACCATCAGCACAGCGTGCGTGCACTATGGAGGCAAAGGTGTGTCCAGATAGCACCAGTGTCGGGCGCTCTGGACCGAAATGTGAATTCACTCCGTGTCCGACAGCACAAATTTCACCAACCCCAGCTGGAACAGCGAACTGGAAAATCTATACCAATAAAAAACATGGCTACTCAATCAATTATCCAACTGAATACCTATCGGGATTTGCAGACGTAATAACTGGAGTATTTAGTCAAAGCAACGGAACTGAAAATCAATTAGACATTTTGCAATCAGAGGCAGATAAATTTAATAATTTCATACAAATACAAGTATCCGATGTGGCTGAGCATAATAAAAAATTGCCAGAATTAGTGAATGAGATATATCAGAAGCAAAAAGAACACCCTCAAACTACGACCATATCGCCGTTGATACAATCAACATTTAATGGGATTGCAGATTTTGAATATACGTTTTCTAGTAACGTATTCTATACACTAAGCTGGAGCGGAGTTGTTACCCCCGGGTCCTACAAAACAATACTTTTTCAAAAAGATACTACCCTCTATGCATTCTACTTAAAAAATACTGATATATTTAATCGAATCCTCTCCACCTTTAAATTTATAGAGACTGATGCTCAAGCGAAAACTGACACATGCACCACAGACATTGATTGTGGACTTAATTCATGTAGTTGCACCGCAGATTTAAAGAGTAATCTTACGCCAAATAAACAAATGTGTGCTCGGTATTGTGAGGGCAACCCAAAATGTGTAAATAAGCAGTGCGTGTTAGTAAAATAGATGTCTACCGATATATCCCATGTGTCCCAATATCGATAAATGTCACGCCATCTGGCTCAAAAGCAAACAACACACGATAGCTGTACGTTACCGAAAATGCATAATACCCTTTTAGTTTTCCTTGCAACGCATGCGTTCGAAGTGTTGTAACATGAGGATTAACCCGAAAGATCTGCTCAACTTCAATAAATTTTTTCTGAACTGCGTGAGGCAACTTTTTATATGTTCGTATAAATCCTGGAGAATAATAAACATCCATAGTGCCAGTTTGCGAATTACTTCATAGGAATTTGCAAATACGGGCACTAGTGCCGCATATTCGTATGAAGTACGTTATTAATGTGATGCGGCCATAGCCAACATCTATACTATATCCCCTATTGATGCGGCCTTTATCAGTTTTCCTTGTTTTTTAGCCGTTTTATACTCAGCAATCGCTTCAAGAGTAAGCGACACTTCTTGTTGCTCTTTATCAGCGTATAATCGCTCAAGCTCCTCTACCCCAATAATGGCCACATCCGGTTTGTTATTAGTAAGGACAATCACAGGCCCAGATGCTTTCGCTTTCGTAAAAATATCCCGATATGATCGTTGCAATTCTCGTGGTGTAGTTGTTTGAGGTAGTAACATATACGTATATATTATCGTATATACCATTATATGTCAATATTGACGAAATCTACAGTTCTTCCAAATACTTTTGTGCATCCAAGGCCGCCATACAGCCCTGCCCCGCCGCGACAATGGCTTGTCGATAGCGTTTATCCACACAATCTCCCGCAGCAAAAATCCCCGACACACTGGTCGCCGTTTGGATAACGCCTTTTTCTTCCGAGCCCGCAACTCGCAACCCGTAACCTGCCAACACATACCCCTTCACATCCATTAGCACCGTATCTTTCAAAAACTCTGTACTCGGCTTATGTCCAATAGCTAAAAAGATGCCTTGAGTTGGATAGAGCATGGACTCACCTGTTTTTGTATCTTTCAATCGAATACCAGTGACCGCTGTCTCCCCCACCATCTCTTCCACAGTTTTATTCAATAGTAATGTAATTTTCGGATTTTTCTTTACGCGCTCAAGCATAATAGGGCTCGCGCGAAACTCTTCTCTTCGGTGGATAAGGGTCACTTTTGAGGCAAATGTAGTCAGGAAATTCGCTTCTTCCATTGCGGTATCTCCCCCGCCTAACACGACAACTTCTTTTCCTCGAAAGAAAAATCCGTCACAGGTTGCACATCCAGACACCCCTTTTCCTTTTAATCGCTCTTCAGACGGTAGACCCAAGTACATGGCTGATGCGCCTGTAGCCACAATCACCGTTTTCCCCTCATACGTCTTTCCATCCGCAGTGACAGCAAATGTTTTCCCTGTTTCCTGTCGCTTGTCACCTACTTCCGAAGCATTGACGCCCTGATGCTCTGACGCCTTATTGCTTGCTTCTGAAGCATTGACGCCCTGATGCTCTGACGCCTTATTGCTTGCATCTGACGCTTTAACGCTCTGACACGTCGCCGCGACTATTTCCGTCCCAAACCGCTTCGCCTGTTCACTCATATCCATCATGAGCTGCGCGCCAAGTATCCCCTTTGGAAATCCGGGGAAATTTTCGATTTCTGTGGTCGTAGTCAATTGTCCACCTTGCTGTACTCCAGTGAGGATAAGCGTCTTTAAAAACGCTCGTGATGTATAGATGCCCGCAGAATATCCAGCCGGCCCGCTTCCTATGATGATTACATCGTACATAGTTTTACGGCGTCAGAGCGTCAACGCGTCAACATGTGAATGACGCACTGAAGCATTGACGCATTGATGCTAATTAATTAATTTACCCAACTCTGCCACCAGCGTCGCTTTTGTTTGTACTCCCACAAACTGTTTCACAACTTTTCCATCTTTAAAGATCATAAGCGTTGGAATACTCATAATTCCGAACTGTTGCGGAACTGATGGATTTTCATCCACATTCATTTTTCCAACTACTGCTTTTCCTGCAAGCTCTTTGGCAACCTCTTCTACGATTGGCCCTTGCATTTGACATGGTCCGCACCAGACCGCCCAAAAGTCTACAAGCACTGGCATGGTTGATTTGACTACTTCTGCTTCAAAATTCGCATCGGTGATGATAATATCTGCCATAAAAAAATGAGTAGATGCACTCCCGCTTTCAGACATTTGCTTTGATAAATCTGCCTGCAAGATACGTCACTCCTCCTTAAAAAATTGTACTGTTCGCCGAAATTGCTCTCTCGGATGATTACTGTACCACCCAAAATACAGAATTACAAGCAATGCGATCTTTATTTTTTATTTGTTATTCCTTATTCTTTATTTTTTATTTGTTATTCCTTATTCGTTACCTCGTACCCGCTCTTTTTGACGACGTTTTCGATCTGACTATCCGAAATAGTTGCTTCATCAAATTCTACGTCAAGCGTTTGTTTAGCATAGCTACACGTCGCTTTCACGCCAATGTCTTCCAGGTCACTCTCAATAACCA
Source organism: uncultured Gammaproteobacteria bacterium (assembly GCA_964356315.1). Lineage (GTDB taxonomy): Bacteria > Patescibacteriota > Microgenomatia > UBA10105 > UBA927 > CAYGFH01. Next base: position 143 of record CAYHHA010000044.1, on the reverse strand, counting down.
TCGCACAGCTCGTGCAGTGCATGCCTTGTACTGAATATGTTTTCTTTTTCATATATCCTCTCCCTCACTGTCACTTTGTCAATTTGTTATTCTCGTTATTCTCGTTATTCTCGTTATTCTCGTTATTCTCGTTATTCTCGTTA
>CAYHHA010000043.1:500-10574 GCA_964356315.1 uncultured Gammaproteobacteria bacterium | reverse complement strand
AAGATTTAAGATTTAAGATTTAAGATTTAAGATTTAAGATTTAAGATTTTGGAAATTGGAATTCGTTTGGATGTTGAGATTTGGTGCTTGGAATTTATACTAAAAAAATTCCAGAATGGTTATTTTTCCAATCGCTGGATGATTCGGGAGAGATTTATGGTCACCATAACGGCGATGACAGTCACAATAACAGCATAGATGAACATGGAAATAAACCCGCTCTCTTGGGCAAAATAGGGTTTTATGTACGAGTTTACTAATTCCGAAATAGCCCCATTCCACGCAAGGGCGGCGACCAATCCAAATCCACTTGTGGCCAAGGTAAGCATTTGTTTGAGTACAACGACGGTGAGTTTAGGATCCTTGCCCTGTCCCGCCACGGCGGGAAAGTGGGGGGATTGCTTTTTTTGTGCCATGCGGGTATTATACGGGTATTGTGCGGGAATTGCAAGTCATGGTTCATGGTTCATGGTTCATGGTTCATGGTTCATGGTTCATGGTTCATGGTTCATAGAAGCAATGTAGCGTGATCTCAGACGATACCCTGCGCGGAAACGCTCCGGGTATAGTTCGATCTACACTAAATTTCTTTGAATCAATTTAGCGTGATCTCAGACGATACCCTGCGCGGAAACGCTCCGGGTATAGTTCGATCTACACTAAATTTCTTTGAATCAATTTAGCGTGATCTCACTATGTATACACCAAATTTTACCATTACCAATAAAATCCTAAAATATATTGGGATTATTGAGGCGGCCAAAGAGGTGATAGAGAATGCTCCATTGGTTCCAGCGTGGGAATCCAAGTTCCGTGAAGATGCGCTCGTTCGCACGGTCCACCATGGGACACACATCGAAGGCAATGAGCTCACCATTCACGAGGCAGAAAAAGTGCTTTCTGGTGCAAAAATCGTGGGAAGAGATCGTGATATCCAAGAAGTATTGAACTATAGAAATGTGCTTAAGTTTATTGAAGAATATGAGAAGCCAGAGGTGAGCGATGAAATGATCAAGCATATTCATGAATTGACTGTGCATCGAATATTACCTGATGATGCGACAGGAGTCTTTCGAAAAACTCAAGTTGTTGTGAGAAATAGTCAAACCGGAGAGATTACCTTTCGGCCTCCTCCTGCCATTGAAGTGCCTTTTTTGATTTCTTCTTTCTTACAATGGTTAAATGAGACGTCTGCTGATGAGCTCCATGTAGTGCTCAAATCGGGGATTGCGCATTATGAGACGGTACGCATACACCCTTTTATCGATGGAAATGGACGAGTTGCACGGGCTGTTGCGACTATGGTGCTTACGAAAGCGGGATATGACATCAAGCGATTTTTCTCTTTGGAAGAACACTATGATCGTGAGCCCGTGGCATACTATGATGCTCTTCAGATGGTGGGTAAGATGAATGGAAATGTCACCCCTTGGCTTGAGTACTTTACTGAAGGGCTCGCTATAGAGCTTACTCGTATAAAAGAAAAAGTGAAGTCGCTCTCCACTGATTTGAAAATGAAAAAATCCTTAGGGGGTCAGCAGTTGACGCTCACCGAACGGCAAATAAAGATCGTGGAGTTTGTTCAAGAAAATGGATTTTTACAGAATAAAGCGTTTTTTGAACTGTTCCCAATGATTTCTGAAGATACGGTACTTCGCGAATTGAAGGACCTTATGAAAAAGGGTATAGTGAAAAAAGAGGGGACGACAAAAGGAGTCAGGTATACCTTAAAAACTAATAACCAATAATCAAATACCAAGTATCAAACAAATTACAATACTATACGATTCATTTGCAGTTTGAAAATTGGAATTTGTTAATTGGAATTTATTAATTGGAATTTATACCGTCATTTGTATATGGATAGCTCGGGAATAACATATGCGTTTTTGATCATTCCTTCTTTTTTTGCTCTCATGGTGGTTGTTCAGGGGTTTGATAAACTATCAAAAAGCGATTCTGAAGGGTATGTGGCCATCGGGTTTGGATTAGTGTTTATTGTTATAATTATCGCTGCCTATTTCCTTTTTATCAGGTGAAATTTTCTGAACTTGCGAGTTTCATGAAGTCTATTGAAGAGACTCCCTCCCGTAACGCGATGACGGAGATTTTGTCCCGTTTGTTTGCTAAGACTACCGCTCTTGAAATTGAAAACACGTGTTACCTCCTTCAAGGTCGTGTTGCCCCTCTGTATGAAGCTATTGAATTTGGCATGGCAGATAAACTCATGATACGAGCCATTGCGCAGGCATACGCAACTGATGTTGCGTCTGTGACTCATATATTTAAGGAAGCAGGGGATCTGGGAATCGCTGCGGAACAGCTGGCAAATCGGCAATCACGCTTACCCTCCGGCGAGGCAGGAATCATGAGTCATGAGAAAACACCCACAGTTTCAGATGTATTTGCGGCACTTCTGTCTGTCGCAACGCTTGGTGGGGCAGGTTCTCAAGATGGAAAAATTGAACAGATATCAGCGCTTTTGAACACCTCTAACCCTCTTTCTGTTCGGTATATTGTAAAAATTACTCTTGATAAGCTCAGGCTTGGATTTTCTGATATGACGATATTGGATAGCTTTTCTTGGATGCTCTCGGGAGACAAATCCCACAGAGTGGAGCTTGAGCGCGCATTTAACGTACGGCCTGATATCGGATTTATCGCAGAGACCATCAAGACACATGGAATAAAAGGTCTTGAAACTGTCCATGCAAAAGTCGGTGCACCAATACTTGCGGCTTTGTGTCAGCGAATACCTACGGCTGACGAGATGATTGAAAAAATGGGTGAAGTCGCAGTGGAGCCGAAGTATGATGGGGTGAGAACGCAGATACATTTCAAGAGACAAGGGGCAGGGGACAAGGGACAAGAAGGACAATTCATACGGACGTTTTCGAGGAATTTGGAGAATACGACGGCAATGTATCCGGAGTTGTCTGGTCTATCTGACGAACTTGATGTAACTGACGTCATACTTGACTGTGAAGCAGTTGGAATTGATGAAAAAAGCGGAAAACTCGCTTCATTTCAAGAGACCATGACCCGGAAGCGCAAACATGACATAGAAGAAGTGAGTAAACGCATGCCACTCAAATTTTTTGTATTCGATATCCTTTATCTTAACGGGAAAGAGTTACTACACGTTCCATTATCCGAACGCAAGGCATTATTAAAACGCGTTGTGAGAGAGAAAAAATTACTGTCCCTTTCTCCTTTTCTACTCACGTCTAATCCTCAAGAACTTCGGGACTATCATGACGAGCAAATTCAAAAAGGCTTGGAAGGTGTCGTCATCAAAAAATGGAATAGTGGGTATGAGCCTGGACGGAAAAATTATTCTTGGGTGAAATTTAAAGAAGAAGAGGGAAAGGCAGGAAAGCTGACCGATACGATTGATGCCGTTGTCATGGGATATTCAAGGGGAGAGGGAAAGAGGTCAGGATTTGGCATCGGAATGTTTTTGGTAGGTGTCAGAACCGAAGAGGGGTTCGTAACGGTAACAAAGATTGGGACTGGTGTCACCGATGAAATGTGGAAAACACTCAACAGTTCACTTGAATCGATTCATGTGAACGAACAGCCGAAAGAATATTTGTATGTGAATAAGATGTTTGCCCCTGATGTGTGGGTAGCCCCGAAGATTGTGGTTGAGATAGCGGGGGATGACCTGACAAAGTCTTCTACCCATGGAGCAGGAATTGCTGTGCGATTTCCGAGGTTGGTCCGTGTCCGGGATGACAAGTCTCCAGACCAGGCAACGACTGTTGAAGAGCTTCAAGGGATGTTTGCAAATCAAAGCAATCAGCAGGGCTCGTAATTTTGATGCAGGCCGTGCATATACGCTATAATACCCATAGTATCAAATACTCTCTCTACTGTTTCATAGCTTATGAACATTGCAATCATATCAGGGTCATTTTTACCACAGATCAACGGGGTACTTAGCTATGTACTCGATACGGCTACCGAACTCTCCAAGCGCGGGCACGCTGTCACGATATTTGCTCCTGCTCCTGCTCCTGCGAAAAAAACGATTATAGATATCTCTAAATACCCATTTTCTATTGTACTTCTGCCGTCTGTCTCTGCTGTGGTGTATCCGGATTTACGCTTAACCAAGCCGGCGTTATACCAATTGACCAAAGCATTTCGCGACTTATCGATTGAGGTTGTCCATATAAATGATCCGTTGCCAATATCTATCGAGGCGATGGTGGCTGCGAAGCTTCAAAAGCTTCCTATAGTCCTCACATTTCATACCTTTTATTTGGATAAAGATTTTATGAAGAATTTCAGATTCAACACGATGTTTACCTTCTTGAAATATCCGTTGACACGGCTAAATATAAATTTTCATAACTATGCGGATGTGGTTATCTGTCCTTCTGTTTCTGGCCAACGGGAGTTATTGAATTACGGCCTAACATCCAGAAGCGTGGTCATCCCTAACGGAATTGACGACGCCCTTATCGCACGAGATATATATGCAAACAGAGAAAAAAATAGAAAGCGATTTGGGTTAGACCTGCAAGATCATGTTGCTATATTTGTTGGTCGATTATCGATTGAAAAGAGTGTGGATGTATTGATTAAATCCTGGGTGATAGTGAGGGCACATGATCCTAAGGCCATGCTTATGATTGTTGGGTATGGTCCAATGGAACAAAAACTGAGGCAACTCGCAAAAAAACTTGGCGTGGGAAGCTCAGTTATATTTACTGGATGTATATCGCGAAGAGAATTATTACGACAAAGCATTTATGCCTGTGCTGATATATATGTTTCAGCAAGTAAAATAGAAAATCAATCCATGTCGATGATCGAAGCGATGGCTCACGGGCTTCCTATTGTTGCGACAAACAAACGGGGTGTTTCTGAGTTGGTGGATGAAACAAACGGAATACCTGTAACTTCTGGCGCACGACCTATTGCAAAGGGTGTGATTACGCTTTTTTCGGATGAGGTTAGGCGAAAAAAACTCTCTCTCGGATCTATAAAAAAATCAAAAGAACATTGTACTTCTCATACAGTAAAACTGTTGGAAAACGAGTATGTGCAGGTGATAGAATCCGCAAAAAACTAATGTATGTACGTGACATCTGATGAAGTTTTCCACAGCAATCGGATCCCTGGGGTGCCTATCCGGTATCGAATAGTAGGACATGGAGAAAAAATGCTTTTTCTGCATGGAACATGGGTGGATCCGTTTATATTTGACGAACTTCTTGAAGGATTATCAGAGAGTTATGAAATTCTCGTCCCGGATATTCCTCCGTTTGGGAAATCCAGATTGGAAACAACGCTTTCTTTGGAGCAATATGCAGTGCTGTTTGATGAATTACTTCTTTCCCGCGGGTGGGATAGTGTCGTTGTTGTGGGACACTCGTTTGGCGGAGGGATAGCGCTTCATATGGCGGCAACGACGAAAAAAGTATCCCATGTAGTCGGGTGTAATCCTATTGGCATTCCCTTTCAACGCCCCGAGATTCTGAAAAAATACCCCTCGATGGTGTATAACGCCATAGCAAAATTAGCACAAGAAAAAGACAGTAGTATCCTAAAGAAACTTGCAGGGGACGTAGGTCGTGTGCTTATGAAGAATCCACTGAAGCCTATTTTTCAGACGATCACCCAGTGTCTGTGTGAAGATGAGCGAATTCTTAAGAATATTTCAGCTCCCGTTTCTATTATTTGGGGGAAACAGGATGAATTATTGCCTATATCCTATATGAAGAAACTCCATGTGCTTGTCCCTCATACGCAGATTCAATACATTGAAGGTCACCATAATTGGTGTCTGGTCGATCAAAAAAAAGCACTGAAATATATTTTATCCGCTTTGATTTCTCCCTCTGGGTGTTCTTCGGGTATTGACTGATTTTTTTTATGCGTGATAATGTGAAGAGAGGTGTATGTCCGCCACATCTTACCCCGCCTTCATTTATGTTATGAAGGATTGGCGGGGAGCGATTATCGGCGGACTTAAGAAACGCTAAGCTTCGAAAGCTCAGCAAGCGTTTCTAAAGGAGGTGAATTTAACTATGGCAGAAGCAAAAGGAAATGAAAATTTAATGGCAGCAGCATCCTATTTACTCGGATTTATCACAGGTGTGATATTCCTTCTCGTTGAGAAGCAGAGTAAAGTCGTGCGATTTCACGCAATGCAATCAACCGTTTTGTTTGGTGGCATTTTCGTTCTGAACATCGCGCTAGGATTTATCCCTATATTAGGGTGGCTCGTTGGATTACTTCTTTCTCTCGCATCATTTGTCCTCTGGATCGTATGTATGTGGAAAGCGTTCCAAGGAGAGATGTACAAAGTCCCATTTGTTGGGGACATTGCAGAGAAACAGCTTGCAAAAATGAAGTAACACAATACACGTGATAGAACCATGATATTTGAGTACTCATCATGCGTCTGTCACGTGTTGTGGTTTTTTATGACCAAGCATCGGTATGTGTGGTAGTATAAAGATGAAAGGGAGGCCAAACATATGAAAATGATTGTCGGACTCGGAAATCCAGGGGTAGATTATGAGGATACGCGCCATAATATAGGGTTTATGGTCATAGACAAGCTCGCCCGCGAGATAGGCAGAGACTCTCTTTCCTGGATTCAGGACGATAAACGTATGGCATATGTGGCAAAAGTGGGAGACGTACTGCTCGTAAAACCGGTAACATTTATGAATAATTCCGGTGAGGCAGTAAAGAGATTGATGGAATTTTATAAAGTTGAACCTTCTGATATCTGGGTGATTCATGACGATCTAGATCTTCCTATAGGTAAAATCCGTATTCGAGAGCGCGGTGGCACCGCTGGGCATAATGGTGTGGAGTCGATTATCACCCACATAGGAACAGATAAGTTTATGCGGTTTCGATTGGGCATAGGGCGAGGGAAAGAGGATATTAAAAAAGGAACTGACTTGAATATGGGACATAGAAACGTCGTCACCTTTGTATTATCCCGATTTACCCAGTCTGAGGCAGGGGAACTAAAGAAATTGATTAAATATGCCGTTGAGGCTATTCGTATGACGCTGATTGAGGGAATTGATAAGACGATGAATAGGTTTAATTAGCTCATAGTTTACCGTTCATGGTTCATGGTTCATGGTTCATGGTTCATGGATCGTGGAGACTAGAGACTAGAGACTAGAGACTAGAGACTGGGGACTAGTGACCTTAGAGTTTAGTATATAGTATATCGTATACAGTATTCAAAATACAAAATACAGATTTAGGATTTTTAGAATTGGAATTTGTTTGTATTTTGATATTTGGAATTTGATAATTCTTGAATATGCATCGGTAGGGGTAAACGTATATGCAAGCTAAAAAATCATCTGATATACAGAGTATTGGGCAGATTCTTCTCAAATTTAATCCTGTGGAGGACAAATATATCTCCCGTGAATTTCAATCGTATGGAATATATCTATCCGATCAGCTGGGGGATTATAAACATAAATCTCTCTATATTCGTCTCGCAAAAACCGTGCCGCGGGCAATTCTCGAGAAAGCGATGTCCTTCGTCAAAGATGCCAATGCGACCAGTAAGCCAAAGCTATTTATGTGGAAAATGAAGAAATTAAAAAACGGGGAGGAGTGATATACTTTATTAGTAGCTTAGAAGAACGGAGGAAAAAGTTACGGGTTACGGGTTGGATATTAGTAGTAAGTAGTAAGTAGTAAGGGGAATATTGTCATAATCCTTACCCCATGCTACATATCCCTTACTACAAAACATTATTTTGGTGTTTGGTGCTTGGGTGGTTTGGGTTAGCTTAGAATATACAAAGATCAGAGGATGGACCATGGAGATTGAACACGTAAAAGAAATTGTTCGGAGAAAGCCTACTTTTTTCATCATTGCCTCTGTGGTGTATCTGATCGTCGTGGCGTTTCTCAAGTGGTCTATTCATCCGTCTATAGATACTCTCCTGTTTGTATTGGGCGGAATCGTTGGTATATTTTTTCTCGATGTGGCTGAAGTGTTTTTCCATCTGAATCCCTCTCCATTTCGGGGGATGGTGTTTTTTGGTGCATTTACCGGTGTGTGTTTTTTCATCCTCACGTCTTCTGGGAGTTTTCTGGCAAGCGGACTCGTATTATCGTTGTACGTAACCATGATGCTCTGGCAGGCAGGGGAGTGGCGGTTGTCTGGAAATCTCGATAGTTGGTATACGATGATCGCAGTCCCAGTCTCTAGAACCACACAACAACGAGTATTGATTGGTGTCTATGTGTTGTTTTTCGTATTAACTGTTCTCTTTGTGAGGTGATGCATGGATATCTCTGAAGGATCAATCGTGTGGCAGTATTTATCTGAACCCAAGCGAGTTTTGTTGGGGGATGGGGCGTTTCTACTGGCCGACAGTGTGAATCATCGGGATCAGGAGCCGACTGATTACTCCTATCTCGTGTTTCCGTACGCGAAGCTCTATGAGGGGTTTTTAAAAGATTTATTTCTCGACTTGGATATTATCGATACTCGTGACTATGAAAGTGATCATTTTAGAATTGGAAAAGCGCTCAGTCCGAATTTGGCTAAAAAACTGGGAAGACGCAGTGCGTATGCACAAATTGTGCTTCGGTTCGGAAAAGATTTAGCGACGCGACTTTGGCACACGTGGAAAAACGGACGAAACCTCGTGTTTCATTATTTCCCTCATAACTATCGCGCTTTAACGCTGGATCAGGCACGACAACTGATTTCGATGATTACTGAAACAATGGAACAAGCAGTTCGTGATACGAAAGTAATTCGTTCCAACCGAGACTGAACCCACCCTTGCGAAGCATATATAAACAGATTATTGTTATAAGTAATGGCAAAACAATCAAAAAAAATTGAATCTCCTGTTTTTTCTCTTGAATCCGTCTATCAGACATGGGCATGGGTGCTCCTTATCTGGAGTTTATATCGATACTTTTTGCACCTACCTGAATGGTTTGACGAATTTATCGCAAAGCCAATCGTGTTTATAGGCCCCGTACTCTGGTACATACAAAACAAAGAAAAACGGACCATCGAATCGCTCGGAATAACGGGAAAGAAACTTTTTACCAGCATCTATATAGGGCTTGGGTTTGGCATGGTGTTTGCGATAGAGGGGATAGTGATGCATACCATTAAATACGGTAAATTGGATGTTCAGCCAATTGCGGCATTTAAAGAGTATGGATTTTTTCTTATCTTGCTGTCTCTGGCCACCGCAATTTCTGAGGAAATTCTTAGTCGGGGATTTGTGTTTAATCGCATCTACGAGAAAACAAAAAATTTGTTTTACAGTGCCTGTATGGGATCTGTGCTTTTTCTTATGCTCCATATCCCCATACTCGTAACATCAAACCATTTATCAGGAATGACGTTGGTGTTGTTTATCGTGACTGATTTCGTGCTCGCGTTTGCAAACAGCATGTTGTTTGTGACAACAGGATCCTTGGTGGCTCCCATTCTCGTCCACATCTTCTGGAACATGACGGTTGCTCTGTATCTTTGATACAGTTTTTCCCTATATCACGAAAATCCCCCGATATTGATCGGGGGAGATTCACTATCAAACATTCGCGAACGTTTAATATCCTTGCATCATACCCATCATTCCGACACCTCTGCCAGAAATAACTGAGCCACCTTCCATCATGAGTTTTCCTTTGTCTTGCAATTCTTTATCCTTGAATTGAATTCCTTTTGCTTCCATGATTCGGCCTGAGTCTTCCATCATGAGTCCTTTTTCTTTCATCATGATCGCAGCTTCTTTTAGAGAAACAGCTTGTGGTGATGTGGCGCCAAGTCCCAAATAATAGCCAACGAGTCCACCAAAGATTGCCATAACCAACAGCACGGCGACACTCATCGTATCAAAACCTGAGCTAGATCTTGGTTCAGATCGTCTTGTTACTTTTACTTTTTTTGCCATATGTGTGTCACCTCCTTCCTAAGAGCAGTTGTACTCTATTCATGATAGACTGTTATGAGAGATGGACGCAAGATGGGAGGTTGTTCGAGTTTCGAGTTTCGAGTTTCGAGTTTCGAGTTTCGAGTTTCGAGTTTCGAGTTTCGAG
>CAYHHA010000043.1:0-400 GCA_964356315.1 uncultured Gammaproteobacteria bacterium | reverse complement strand
TTTAGGGGTAAGTAGTACGTAGTAAGCAGTAAGGAGAATACGGCATATTCCTTATCCCATACTACATATCCCTTACTACTTTACTTACGGTAAATCGCATGTGTATCAATATTCCAAAAAAAGTGATAGAAATAAACGGAGATATTGCTACGATGGAGGATGGGACTAAGGTGCGAATTGGTATGGTAAAGGATGTGAAGGTAGGGGATCCTTTGGAGGTATATGGGGATGTTGCGATTGGGAAGGTCGATACTCGCGAAGCGAGTGAGCGAGGGTAGCTTCGTAGCTTAGCGAGCTGGAAGTAGCTTAGGCTACAAGATTTAAGATTTAAGATTTTGGAATACTAAATACTAAATACTAAATACTAAATACTAAATACTAAATACTAAATACTAAATAC
>CAYHHA010000042.1:0-10776 GCA_964356315.1 uncultured Gammaproteobacteria bacterium | reverse complement strand
TTCATCCTTGCCATATCAATTATGGTTGGCAAAATTGTTTTGACGAATTTGCCTCCGGACCCACCGCGATCTTGTCTGATTTTATGAAGAATAGGCACTTCACAAATAGTCATCCCTTTATGCTTCATGCGGATAGCAAGTTCAGCATCGACGAATGCAGTGTGGGATGACAATCGTATTTTTGAAAGAATATCTCGTTTCATGAGGCGGATCGTATTTATGTCGTGAAGAGACAATCCAAAAAGTGTCCGAAGCAGGGAATTATATATGCACGATTGAACTTTACGTTCTGTGCGATCGTTTCTCACGGCTCTGAGTCCTAAAATCATATCGCTTGACGATGTGTATGGTAGCAATTTAACAATCTCATCTGCATCGAATTGATCATCAGACGGAAGGGAAAAAATCCATTTGTTCTTTGCCAAAGAGTAGAGTTCTTTTATCGTTTCTCCATACCCCATGTTTAGGCTATGTCGCTCTATACGAAGCACTGGAATTTGTTTTTTACATGTGGTAAGAATTTGTAGGGTAGAGTCGACGCTGGCATCATCAAGAGCGATGATTTCAAGATTCGATGTTATTTGCTTGCCTATTGCGAAGGCATTCATGACAACTTTCTTCACTGTAGACTCAGTGTTAAAACAGGGTATTACAATAGAAAGCGATGTCAATTTCATTGTATCGATAGTACACTCAAGTTGATATGATGTCTATACTTTTATGAGAAAATTTCTCGACGTTCACGCTGAATATGTTTGGGTGTTTGGGTTGACGATGTTGCTCCTTTTGTGCGCGTATTTCCCTATATATAGGAATTATCAGCGGGCTTCCACCGATCGGTATTATTTTGGAGCAGAAGAGTTTCCTATAGATCAAATCGGAAATTTAGCGTATGTACAAGAAGGATATCATGGAGATACGCTTGCGTCTTTTAATATTTCTTTGTTTGTCGGACGACATCCCTCTATCGTCAAAAATGAATATGTGTTCATAGGTCATCTTGCACGGATCCTTCGAATTGAACCGATAACAATGTTCAGGCTTTCTCAATTTGTATTGTCACTTATATATATAGCGACCGTCTATATCCTGATACGAAGTGTGATACATGCCAAAGCTGGTCGTATTGTGGCATTTGCTTTTGTGTTGTTTGGGTGGGGGATAGTGCTCCCTGGGGAACGCTTTAGTTTTCCTGACGGAGTAGTGTATGACGCGCTCGTTTTTGTCCGCATGACACTCTCGATGCCTCACTATTTGTTAGGAGGGATTTGTAGCATGTTGTCTGTATTCTTTTTGTCAAAATCATTGAGTCGCGCTGCTGATTATTCGTCATTTGCTATCGCATCGATCTTTGGTATCTGCACATCATTTTTTTATGCTCCCAATAGCGTCTTGATCGTATCGGGATTCCCACTCTATGTCGTATTTTCCACACTATCGAGATATCTACAGACAAAACGATTCAAACTCTTTGTGACGGAGATGAGCGTGTTATTTGCCTACGCTATCATTGTGGCAATTCCCATTATGTATGTGCGATATATTTTTGGGTATTACTGGCAGGATATAAATACAGCAAAATTGGAATTCTTAAACCCGTTTATCTTGACTTTTGGTGAATATAGCATGGCGCTCGGAGCGACCTATCTATTGGCGCTTTGCGCAATCCCCGTTGTCGTGAAAAAAGGAAATCCCATGCTTTTGCTTTTTGCTACATGGACAATCATGCACCCCTTTGGGGAATTTTTCTTGTCAAAACTGTTACATCTCAATCCCATCCGGTATTTTTTAACGCCGTATTTTATTGTGTTTGGCGTGCTTTCCGGAGTGTTTGTTACGTCTATGGCAAGCCGGATCCGTGCACTGTTGCATGCGCGGGCGAGCACTGCCTCTATCTCCATCATGATTCTTGTGATCGTCATTGGCTCAAGCGTTCTATCCTATCAAAAAACATTTCGCCGTTCTGCCCTTTGTTTTTGCCAGGCAGACATACTGAGTTTTGGATATCCACAGCGGTCTATTATGGAATCGATACAGTGGCTAGCTACCCACACAAAGCCGGAGGAAGTGGTGCTCTCCGGATATCACGCAGGGATGCTTATCCCCGCATTTTCTGGGAATATTGTCTACGTAAGCTGGTGGTATAAGCTTATAGAACCTCCTTCTTTTCCGTTGGTACTTGATGCACTCGCAGGATTTTATCGGGAAACTGTTTCAGATGAAGATGCTCTGGCTTTTTTAAAGAAATCCAATATTTCATACATCTTTTATTCGCAGGAGGAGCATGAACTCAATCCTTGGAAATGGGGGCTTTCCTATCCGTTTCTAAAGGAAGCGTACGCAAAGGGAGATATCATTATTTATTCGGTAAAAAACAGCAACTATTAATGCTCTATGAGTAAAAAGAACATACTTCTTATAACAGGGGCAAGCGGACTGATTGGCAACGCCCTTGCTCGGCTTCTTGGAGATACGTTTATCGTATTGGCTCCACCGCGGGAAGTGTTGGATATTTGTAGCCCAGAATCGGTCAATGCATATTTTTCAGTGCACAAACCGTCTGTCGTACTTCACGCGGGTGCATATACAGATATGACGACTGCTGAGGCAGAGCGGGGAGATACATCAGGGATTTGCTGGCAAACAAATGTAGAGGGCACAAAGAATATCACGGAAGCGTCAGTCAATGTCTTTGCACAACTGCTCTTTCTTTCGACGGGATCTGTATTTTCCGGAGATAGCACTCGTAGGTCATTTGTTGAAACTGATATACCGTCAAACGAAACATCACTATCGTGGTACGGAGTGACAAAAGCTCAGGGTGAAAAAATTGTATTGCAACATGGCGGTTCCATTATACGGATATCTCATCCACTGATTCCTAATGCTGTTGAATCTCAACTTGGAAATACCCATCGACTGGATTACTTGAAAACAGCGCTCGCTTTGCAAGAGAAGGGAAAGCTCTATCCGTTGTTTACGGATCAGTATTTTCCTCTGACTGATGTCTCTCTATTAGCGCTCGCGATAACAACGCTGATTGAAAAGCATATGTCCGGGATTTACCATGTGGTAAGTGACGATGTAGTAAGTCCGTTTGAACTCCTTTCCTATGCGTTGAGTATCCTACATAAAACACCTGATATAAAGCGGATTACATTTGCCGATTTTATGCTGTCTGCTCAACAGCCTCTCAGGTATACTCAATCTAGCGCCCTGGTAGGAAATGAAACATCTAGCGTGCTTGGATTGCCCATGTATTCATGGAAGCAGGTGGTAAATAAATGTGTACAATAGTATGAATATGACTCCGAGAAAAATATCCATGTCGACCATCATTGTAGGAATAGAATATCTCATTGGGGCTGTTTTGTTGGGATATTTGTTGTATTGGCATTTTCGCGTTGGAATGACGAGGTTTTTTGATGTGGATGAGTTTACCCATCTTCATTGGGCGGCAAATATAGCCCGAGGGCAAAAGCCGTATATAGACTTCTTTACGTTCTTTACCCCGGGATTTTACTTCCTACTGACCCCACTGTTTTGGTTTTTTGGGAAAACGATTCAATTGTTTACTATGGCGAGATTTTTTTCCTTTTTGGTATTTGCTGGCATCGTTGGTATGACGGGGCTTCTCTATAAAACAGTGCGGTCAAAACGGTTTTTTCTGTTACCCATGATCATCTTGGCGTTTCTTCCAATGCCCTTCGATAAATTTATGGAGGTTCGTCCCGATAATGTGTCGGTATTGTTCGGCTTGATCGCCATATGGTTGCAGATTATGGCAACGGAGCACGCAAATAGTCTTAAGAAAGGGAAATTTTGGTTTTGGTCTGGGGTGAGTTACGCGGTATCTATGGTGATCCTCGTGAAATCTCTCCCGTTTGTCGTTGTAGGAGGGTTTTGTTATCTGTTGGATGCTGGTGTTTTTGAGTGGATACAACTGAGCCTTACTAAGAAAAAATTCCTTCCATTTTCACTTTCACCCGCTCACCGTCAGTTTATCTACGGACTTTCTCTGGTCGGTGGGGGATTTCTCATATGGCTTTTTTCTCTTGGAGACATATCCCGTGCTTGGTACTCCCTGACAAAGATGCCGTTTGAAGCAAATACCATTGGAAGAATTTACATTATGGAGCCACATTTATTTTTCTTTCCCAATGCATCTTTTTATGGCGGGTGGGGGATTACGAATGCACTTCTTCTCAATCACGGATTTTGGGTATTGGGAATATTTTCCGGAGTGATTGCACTGTTTACGCCCTTTATCCGTGCGAACGGAAATTCAAAGCGTGCGATCTCAGAGACGCTCCTTTCTGGAGTATTTATCGTTTCTGTAGTGTTGTACGTGATGTTTTTTCCGCTCAAACATAGTCAGTATTTGATTCCGATTGCCGTATTTATCGCTATATATTCTGCCGATGTCCTTGCTGTAGTCTTAAGAAAGCTATCTTTTGGATCTCCGCTCGTTCTTTTGGGTGTCGCGCTTGTTCTTGCAAAGCAAACATCTATCGTGAATTTTCCAAAAATATCTATGAATAATACCGTCCAGATGCAACAAATCGAGCAACTTCGCACGATTGTGCAGGGGAGTGAGCAAATATTGGATTTAGATGGTCGATTTATCTATACCCGAGATCCGTATGATATTTGCTGTCTGCCATTTGGAACATTTGTCCGGTTTTTATCCCGCCCTCCCGCACCGCTTCGTGAGGTGCTTGAAGCCAAAAAAGTCGCCTATATCTATCAGGGAGACAGCGGAAGGCTTTGGGAATTGTGGAGCGATATCGCATATATTCAAGAGATGTATGAACGCGTTCCCGGATGGGGAGATGCACTGTGGAAAAGGAAAGCATTATGACATCATTCTTTTTCGTCTTCAGTGTTTTTTTCTGTCTGTTTCTGCTTCACATAGGGATTCATCAATTATTATATAGAAGGGGAATTGCTTCTATGAGAAGCGCGTACATCTATGTCTTTGGGTACATCGGAGTGTACATTGGCGCTTTTTTTGGGTTGGTGGTATATCCACTTTCAGGATATGTAATGTATACCCTGTGTATCATGGTCG
Organism: uncultured Gammaproteobacteria bacterium; assembly: GCA_964356315.1. Classification (GTDB taxonomy): domain Bacteria; phylum Patescibacteriota; class Microgenomatia; order UBA10105; family UBA927; genus CAYGFH01. Next base: position 5,705 of record CAYHHA010000042.1, on the reverse strand, counting down.
CGACGTTGTTTTATATGACACCATACTTGGCGGGTCAAACACCAGCATCGATGATTCTCAGCGCGATGCATCGCAACAAACGCATGACAAAAGAGGAAATTCTTGCACTATTTAGCGAGGAAAAACTGATAAAAAAGAGAATTATTGACCTCAAACGTGCTGGGCTTCTCAGGCAAGATGCTACTGGCATCTCTATGAGTTCGTTTGGGAGGGTAGTGGTGGCGCTGACTCGTGTATATCAGAAAATATTTAATAGTGCGTAGAAATCTTATGGATAGTGCGATTATTCTATTTAGTTTCATACAGTTTGGGTGTTTGCTTATCACATTGCCAATTATATTTCGGGTTGTTCACGAGTTTGAAACGCTCCGGTGGTATGTGCGGTTTGTGATTGGATATGGGGGTATCGGCGCTATAGTCTGGAACTCTCTTTCCTACGGGCCTCTCGAAGCATTTGTGTTTATGATGATAATCTACCTCCTGAGTTGCTTGTTTTTTTTGTATGGAATATATGGATCTGTGGAGGCATCTATTACCCTCGCGTTGCTTTTGAAAATAGCGGGATCCAAGCGTGTGTATGCGTCTCTTGAGGATGTATCTACTATCACGACAAAAAAAGAAATTGTTGAAAGACGATTACAGCGATTTCTTTGGTTTGGAGATCTCGTTCTCAGAGACAACGCGTACGAAATTATTTCACGACCAACTCTACTTCAGGTCCGTGAATATGTGTTAAATTTCTTAAAGTGGCTGTACCCATCTGTGAAGAATAGTTAATATTGCATTTCGTACTCCTGTCGATATAATACATCCACATGAAAACAGTAATTCTTTGCGGTGGAATAGGGTATAGGCTGAAAGAAGAAACGGAATTTAAACCAAAGCCGATGGTAACGATAGGCAATAAGCCTATTTTATGGCATATTATGAAAATATATGCACATTACGGCTTTAACGAATTTATAATCGCACTGGGATATAAAGGGGATTACATCAAAGACTATTTTCTGAACCAGAAATATTTTACCCACGATTTTACCCTCGCTACTAAAAACGGAAAAACAACGATCCACAGAGCTTCCCATGGGGCAAATACAGTTGACGATTTTACGATCACATTTGTAGATACCGGAGCCGAGACGCTCCCTGGAGAGCGAATATTGCGGGTGAAGGACTATATCCCTAAAGAAGATAAAGATTTTATGGTTACCTATGGCGACGGCGTGGGGGCAATCGATATAAAAAAACTTGTCGCATTCCATCGAAAGCAAGGAACGATAGGCACAATTACTGGAGTTCACCCGAGGAGTAGATTTGGACAAGTACGTATCGATACTTCAAACACGGTGACGGAATTTGTAGAAAAACCATCCTTGAAAGAATGGGTGAACGGCGGATTTATGGTGTTTAACAGGAAATTTTTTGACTATTTGCGGGAAGGGGAATTTGAGCATAAGGCATTACATAGACTAGTAAAAGAGCATGAACTGTCCCTGTTTATCCATGAACATTTTTGGCATTCGATGGATACGTATGCGGATGTTGAAAACCTCAATAAATTCTGGGTGAATACTCCCGAGTGGAAGGTGTGGCGCGATTGATACAATAGTTCTATGTTGATACAACTCTTAGCCCTGCTGAAACGCCCCTGGATCGTGTTTCTTCTGATTTGCGCTGTGTATCTAGGAATATATGGATTTCTCTATAATCGTGCAAAGTGGATCACTCCAAAAGGAAGAGTCCATACCATGGAAAACGTGGATGCGTTTTATCCTGATGTGATACGTCAGGGGAAACTAGGCGCATGGATATATACTGAGTCCCGCACAACACTCCCTATCCCTAAGGTCTACACATTGTTGTTTTTTATCGTTGCCGGAAAGATCGCGGCACTTTTTTCTATTGATCCAGTCGTCATGTACGAGATAACGAAGGCAACTGGAGGTCTTGCGATTCTCAGCGCAACCTATTGGCTCGTGACACTCGTTGTTCCGCGTAGTTATCAGATCGTTGCGCTTATCTGTACCATGGTTCTTGAGACAGGGCCGGCCTGGGACAGCGTGACCCGTGCCTCAATTTGGCAGTGGATCGCGGCGTCTCCCGGGCAGGAAATTATAAAACGGCATTTTGGTTTATCGCATCACACTTGGGGTGAAGCCATTGGGCTTGCTCTGGTTGCTCTCGTCGTTACCGCTACCAGACGGATATCTTTTGGAGCACTTCTCGGGATATTTTTTCTGGCGTTATTTGGGCCACTGTGTAGTCCGACGTATTTTGCTATTGTCGTTTGTTGTTTTTTGATTCCATGGATCGTCTATGCAGTCCTGACAAAATCCATCAAACGGATACTGCCACCTGTTTTTGTTGCTATTCTCGGCGTGGGGCTTGCCGGGATATTTACGAAATCTCAATTTGCAGTCGGCGAGCCTTGGTCTTCATTCATTAGGGTAGAAAAATCATGGTGGACCACAGACTATGTGCTCACTCCATTTATCCAATCGTTTACGCTCTACTATCCCATCAGTATTATTTCCTGCATTGCCACGATAGCTACATGGAAACGGTGGCCTTCACAAATGAGACAAATGTTTTTATTATTTTTATCCTGGAGTGTGCTTCCCGTACTTCTTATCTATGCGAGTGCTTTGTCATGGTTTCCGCTCGTAAATGGGAGAATTGCCTCTGATGTGTCAAACATCCCCATCGGCATACTTGCGACCTACGCGTTTTATGCGGTATCAAAACTCGAGTATGTAAAACAGATCGCTGGTCGAATACTTGGTGTTTGTTTTTCTCTGCTTGTGGCGATATCTTTGTTTTTATCTGGGGTGTATATCCAGAGAATGGTATCGGACCAAGACGTTGCAGTAAACGGGAAAGGGAACAGTTTTACCTTGTATGCAGATAAAGATCTTTGGAATGGCATGATGGAGCTTTCCAAGGTTCCTCTTTGGAGTCATGTGATGGTGTTGCCGAGAGTTGGGGATTTGCTTCCGGCATTTGTGCCCGTGAGAGTGTATCAGGGAGATCCATACACCAGACAGGATTGGTTGATGAGGCGGGGATTGTCTCATCAGTTTTATACTGGGGAAATGTCAGAGGATGCGCTGTATGCGCTCCTTCAGAGTAACGATATTTCTTATGTATTTTATGGACCTGAAGAGCAATATGCTAGAAAAACCAAAGATTTTTATCCGGAGGTGCTTGATCCTATCTATGTAAATTCTCAGGTAACAATTTTTAAGGTTCGACCGCTGTCCAAATAAATGTATGTATGAAGATAAAATTTTTTAAGCCATTTATCACGGGTAAAGAGCTTGTCCATATGTCCCACATTCTTTCGAAGAATTTCCCGATTTCTGGGGATGGAGTGTATACGGCAAAGGTCCGAGCACTTCTTGAAAAACAATACAACGTTCCTGCTGTGCTTCTGACCACTTCGGGTACAACGGCCCTTGAGATGGCGGTGAAACTGATGGGACTTCACAAGGGTGATGAAGTAATCGCACCATCGTTCACTTTTTCTTCCACGATTAATGCGCTACTTTTGAATGATCTGACGGTGAAATTTGCAGAAATCAGTCCTGATACGCTCAACATAGATCCTGAAGATATTGTTGCCCATATTACGAAAAAAACAAAAGCGATTATGGTGGTGCATTATGCTGGTGTCGCGTGCGATATGGGCACGATTATGAAGATTGCCCGCAAATATAACCTGAAGGTTATAGAGGATGCGGCGCAAGCTATAGATGCAAAATATAACGGTGCATACTTGGGTACGATCGGGGACTTTGGGATTCTTTCGTTTCATGAAACAAAAAATGTGGTAAGTGGAGAGGGTGGCGCATTGTTTATCAATACAACCAATAAAAAAATCATTGAATACGCTGAGATTCTCCGGGAGAAAGGGACAAATCGCAGTAAGTTTTTTCGCGGAGAAATTGATCGGTATACCTGGATTGACGTTGGATCGAGTTTTCTGCCGAGTGATTTGCTGAGCGCCTTTCTTTTTGCGCAACTTTCTGCGGTAAAAAAAATTAATCGACTGCGTATGAGCATTTACTCCTATTATAAAAAACGATTGGAACCACTGGCAAAAGAGGGGAGGATACAACTTCCCTGTATCCCTGCGTATGCGAAACATAATGCACATATTTTTTACGTGCTATTTCCCACGGCCCGTGAGCGTAACTTTATGCTGAATTTTTTGCGTGAGCGTGGGGTGCAGGCGACATTTCATTACATCCCTCTTCACAGTGCTCCACAAGGGAGAAAACTCGGATATGCTCGTGGGGATTTTCCCATTACCGAACGGGTGAGTGATACGTTATTGCGGTTGCCTTTGTGGGCGGGGATGAATGAGACAGAGATGATCTATGTGATCGACTCCTTTATCGAAGGCATGTCTACTTCTGTGCGAAAAAAGTAATTAACTTTTTTTCATGATATACAGTCTTTGAATTCCCATGGTTCCAACGCTCGGAAGCTTGATGCCGATGGTATTAAATAGGAGCTTAATAGCAATAAACGGTGGCTAAGCGCGTGAAAACTTGGATTTCCAGTAGGCCCATAATTTCTTCAGGTCTTTAGGACTTTTCGATCTGGTAAATGCCATATACCAAAACAGAAAAGCAGTTTGCCTTTGGATGCTCATGCCTCTATGATCTCCCAGCTTTTGTTTGAGATTACTGTTTACTCCTTCCAGTGCATTATTTGTCTTTGGAACTAACTGATTAGTTAAAAAGATAAACAATGGATCTTGATCTCGAGTCAGTAGTCTCCATGCTCTGCGTATATTTCCATGGGTATACCACCATGATCTCGATGTATTTGTTGGAGCTTGGGTTTTCTCAGTCAACATATATCCATATTGTTTCTCCCATTTGTTCAGATATGCTCTCCATACGTTTGGATCTGTTGGTGTTTCGATGAGCATGAGGAGAGATGCGATCTTCCGCAATGCTCTCGTTGCTTCATAGGGACTGTGTTTTGGGAGCAGATTCCTTGCAGCTCGATCAACGTGAGCTAAACACCGCTGATGGGGAATATTTCCAAAATGTGAGGCTACTCCCGCGACAATTGATCCTTTCCAGTCGCTCACTGCTCCTACGGGAAGATGTGATCCTAATAACCCAGTAAGTGTTGCCAGATCCTGATGGATAGCTTCATAGGATTCACTCTTCATAAATGACCACCAGAGGTTTTCTTTTGTTGTAACGTTACGGTGAATGAAAAAGACTCCAACTCGACCCAACCACTTTCCATCACAACCATGTACCCACGGCGAAGTGGTAGCAGTTGTTTTAGGAGGAAGAATACTCCAGATATCTGAAGCTGTTAACGGGTGGTCGAGAAATTTGGTAAATCGATCCGTCACTGTTCGAAGAGAATACTCCAGATATTCCGCGCTCCCAAGCCGATTATGCATTCCTACAACATAACGATGAAAAGCAAGAAAATCAGATTCAGTGATCGGTGGTCGTAAAGTTCGAACGAAGGAACGACGGCAAGCTACACACTGGTATCGTCGTTTCCCTGAAACATGAAAGCCATTGCGTTTAGCAGATGAAGAACAAAAAGGGCAACTGATAGTATATGTAAAAAGGGTTCGTAATTTTTCATAGATACACTTTTAACAGATATTTGGAACATTGTGAAGCGCTAAACACATACTCTCAGCCACTCTTTTTTGCGTTTAAGCC
>CAYHHA010000041.1:0-11076 GCA_964356315.1 uncultured Gammaproteobacteria bacterium | reverse complement strand
GCAATAGATCCCACGATAAAATACCATTTTGGTTTCATTTTTACTTCGCCGGAGCGAATTTTATTCATGATTGTGTCTTTCAGGATATATTGTGTTTTTGACATAATGCTTTCATCATGGCTTTCGCCCTGTTTATACGTGTTGCTACAGTTCCCATTGGTAGACGTAAAATATCACTGATCTCTTCATACGAAAGATCCTCTATACCAAACAATGCCAACGGCTCGCTATAGATCACTGGCATTTTAGACAAACACCATGTCGCCTGCGCGATACGTTCTTTTGTCTCAAAATCATTTTCTATATGTTCAACGCTAGGGAGTTCCATCTCGGCAATAAGTGGAATTTCCCTCTTATATTTTTTTATAGTATTTATCGCTTCGTTATGAACTATTCTATATATCCATGTGCTAAATGATTGCTTTCTATCAAATCCGTGTAAATTTTTATATGCTTTTATAAATGAATCTTGCACGATATCCTGTCCGATATCATCTCTGTGCACGATGCTTCGGGCATATCGGAGTAACTTTTTTTCATACCGTTCTACGAGGTATGAAAACAACTCCGGAGAACCATCACGGATTTTTTCAACAAGCTGACCATCTGACACATGTTCATACTGAGACATACAGGTATATATACTATCAGTTGCGCCAATATCCCGCTGGTATACTTCAGCGGGATCGGCGAAACCATTTGTGTTTAGTTTCTGTTTCTTCCCATACCCATTCCTTTTCCCTGTCCAGATCCGTTTTTTAAACCTAATCCCAGTGATGCTCTCAATTCCTGAGCTTTTGTTACATCACCGCTCTCCATGGCTTCATGCATTTGCTTCAATACAGTAAGTTTTTCTTGTGTATTCACAACATCACACATACGACCGACAGTACATGCAGCTCTAAATGCAGAAAGATCCGCGGATTCAATAGCCCGCTCTCTCGCTTCCGTATGATTCGGTCCTTTTACAGATGCGTCTCCTCGGTACGCAAACGCCATAGCTGGACTGATGAGATAGACACCTGCTGCGATTGCGGCAATGGTCAAAAATAGTGTTTTATAGTTCATATATTTCACCTCCTCTCAGAGGTAATACAATCGCCAGTAGGATTTTCTTTCACGCTACTTTACTTCAAACCAACCGCCATCAGAGTGGCCGGAGACATCGGGGACATATAATTGGTAGGCAGACGCAGGCATTCGATGATAGATACCAGGAACAGTTGATCGAACTCTATAACTCATCTCATACACTCCAGCAGGTAGATATCTGGCAAATAGCACCGTTTTATTATCGCGATATTCTTTTCGTGTGAAGTATAATTCTTCATGAGCTTCATCGGAAAGTTTCGGTTGATTTTTCGAAAGTGTACTCACATTTTTCAAACTTTCGTTTACTGATTCAAGCCCCGCAGGAAGTGGATCTTCTATTGCGACGAATCGTCTTTCTTCAGGGACTACGATTATTAATCGTTCCCACACTTCAGAATTTTCTGCAAGGTAGCCCGAGGGTAGCACGTTTCCTTTAGCGTCTATCAATTCTCGAATGACAGCAAATCCTCTCTCAAGAGGTGTTATCTCTGTAAACGGGAGAAAATAGTTCAAGTTCATTGAATAATTCATAGACCCAGTTCCATTTTTTGCGAACTGGACATCCGTTGATCCTCCGATGGTAAATTGGGTTATAGGCAACACAATCGACTGGATAGAAAGCAAATCTTTCGGCGTTATGTTTTGACGCACAACTGTAGCATTTCCTACTTTCACCGTATAGGAATACTCAGCCTTTTCTTCTTTTTTAGATAGCATCACATCAGAAATCGACGCAATCGCAGAGGCCGTATCCCACGTGGTCGCCCAATGCCCATCTGTTCGACTCGTCAATAAATACCGAATACTCTGCTCTACGAGTGGGCTTCGCCCGTCCATGATGGAAATCGCAGACAGAACCCTCGACGTTGTAGAAATGTTTGATCCAAAGTATCGATACCCTCGTCCAGATTCTTCCCAATGAGTAGTTGTCGCAGTATTTTTTGCCAAACTCACCAACTCATTTTTGAGTCTTCTGGATTCACTTGCATTTCCACTCTTATACAGCGCCACCGCAAGATTTGCCCGAGCTTCAATAGAAAGCTCAAATCGTCGTGCAAACAACACCGATGCATACGAAGACACATTTTTCCCAGACTCCGAAAGCACCCATAGGAGATACGCTTGTGTATCTTGGTTTACACTCGTCTCTCCCCGTTGTATGAGATCAAACACATATGCGGTCGCCCGATCGATAGTTTGCGCGGGAACCGTGAATGTTTTTTTTGCACGAAGAAGCCCCAATAGTGCATATGCGCTAAAAAGCGGATCACTCGGCTGATCAATCCACCATCCCCATCCCCCATCAGCATGTTGCGTCGACACCAGTCTAGAAACTCCACTCGTTACCACATCGCTCAACTGTTTTTTGGAAAATACACCCAAAGCATCTAACCCTCCGCGAGACAAAACTGTATGAACAGAAAGTGCAGAGGTAAATCTACTAACACTCTGTTCCACACAATCATACGGATACGAAAGCATGTACGATAATCCAGAAAGTCCCACTCCACCCAAAGATGGTGTGATATCAATGGTCGCCGATCCTTGAGTTGAATCAATTTCTTTTGGCAGTGTTATTGTCTCTTTCGCATTGCCTCCATTTGCCTGTCCAGACACCGCAACCGTCTCAGGGATACTGTAAGACAGTACAGGAAGTGGGATGCGCACTGCATCTTTTTCATTCTTGTTTTCATCCATAACGCGCAGCGTGAGCGTTGCATTTGGCACAGCGTCTACCTCTGTTTTCCAGGTAACTCGTGCTTGTTGACCATCGGCGATCTGTACCCGTTTTGTGTTTGCTTCCAAAACTCGGACTCCTTCACTTTCTAGCCGGACATCAAAAGATTGATCCTTCCCACTCGTATTTACGACGATGCCGCCGAGTGTTGGCTTATCTCCCACAGACACAAAGCGTGGCACAAATGGGCGCACCAGCACATCTCTTCCAACCACCACCTCTTTTGTACTAGAGCCAAACGCAGATTCTTTAGAGGATGCGATTACCCCTAATCTCCACGTTGTTAAACTATCAGGGAGTGGTATAGACACGACCGCTGCGCCTTGCTGATTTGTTTTTATTTCAGGATTCCAAAACGCCGTATCAGGGAAATTACTTCGAGACGAATCAAATCCACCTTTTTGGTTATGCACATACACTCCACCTGCAAAATACGTATGATATGTCTCTACCTCAAAGTTATACACATCATATGATCCACGCATTCGCTCGATAGAGTAGACAGAAACAGGGTGATTATCTGCATCATAGAGTACGTCTCCTTTTTCCAAAAACGCCGCCATCTTCCATCCACCATTTACAAACAACCTATGCTCCCCGGTGACACGCAACATTCCGTTAACGATGAGATACGAAGGAACGGTATGTTTACTAGTTGAGAGCACGCTCGCCTCGACAAGCTCGGTCGCGTTGTCTGATTTTCGAGTAAGGATTCGATCCCCTATGACAACATCTTCAATTGGTTTTGAGACTCCGCCTGCCATCAACACTTCCGTGCCTCCTAAAAAGCATCCACCACCACTACCGCCTTTTGAACCCAAGTTCGTGTTAGCATTTATTCTATCTATAGATATGGTCAACAGCTGAGACGTCGCCACCTCTAGATTTCTTGGTTGATAAAATGTTTTATAAATATCCGGCAACTCCACACTAGAGAGATCCCACACTGCCTTATCCACCAATCCGACCGCGAGCTCCGTTGACACAGGATGACCCAACAAATCATTCGTCTGGATAGTCGCTTTCATCGTGTCTCCAGGTTTATATTTTTGTTTATCAGTGCTAATTTTTATATCCAACTGCTGTTTTTTATCTGTCACTTTTACCTGTGTATACCCTACTTTAAATTCAGGTGGATTTTTTACTTGATCGCTTCCCTTTATCACCACAGCTCCGATAAATATATTCGGTGAATATGATGGAGGTATCGGGAGCTGGAAATTATTTGATGTGTCATTCGTATCCACAACTTTGTATGCCAATATATTTCCTCGCTCTGCAGTCAAAAGCGTTTTTGCAGATGCTGAAGCAAACGGCGATGCGACAAATATCGACATCGTCTCGCCTACGAGATAATCTTGTTTATCAGATACCACAACGATACGATCATTATTTTCTCGAGGCGCTTGAAACCCATATCCAGATACCCATACAAAAGATCCACTCGTATACGTATTTCCACTCGCGTCTCGCACTTTTGCGATCACCTTGTATGTCCCACCTTCAGATGGCACAAATGATCCAACTGCTCGCCCGAGCGTATCCGTCGTTACAGAAGAGGTAGACACCAGTGCATCGGACGCTTTACTCGTATAGTAAAACACTCCGTCGTCAGGATTTTTTTCTCGAACACTGAGCCACGTGCGCTTATAAAATTCAAGCGCAACAGGGATAGACGACAGCTCATTGCCTTTTGTGTCGACCGTGACAATCTCCACCTTCGCTTCTTTTCCTGAAGTGTTGGCGTAACTCAGAGGGTGAATACCCGCAAATACTCCTGCCTTATGTACGGAAAACCTTTCTGACCCTGCGATTGATTGATTACTGATGTCATTGACGACCGCTTCCACCACCATGCTTTGACTTGTTGCATATGCACCGATTCCTATCGGAGGGGTTATTGTTAATTCTCCTTTACTATTCGTCTTCCCTTTTCCTTCACCAATTTCTTCACCCGACGAAAAATTCTCTCCTGTGTAGTACCACCACGATCTATTCCAATACGAGTCAGGGTCTCCAAATTCATATCGCCAATCCTTATCCCATCGAAACGAAGAATCCTCAGTTTTCAGCGTCCACTCAACAGGCGCGTCCGCAACAGGCGCACCAAAATAGTACGAAGCGCTTATCCCAATTGTTGCGACATCTCCCTGTATATATGACGGTTTGTTTGGGACCACAGACACTGCAAGTTCTGGTTTTTTATATTCTTCCACTTGGAATTGCTGTCGATATTCATTTCCTTTATAACTGGCCTTCACAGTATAAAATCCCAATTCGGTCTTACTCCCTAGAGTCATATCAGAAGAAAAAGAACCAAAAGAAGTCATCGGGAGATTTTTCGTATAGATCTCTTTATTCGTTGCATCGGTCACTTCCACCACCACCATCTCACTCGGTGGAATCTGCTCATACGCCCCGTCGGAATCTTTTCGGATTACCCCTTTAAAATACACTTTTTGTCCAGGACGATAAATTGGACGATCGACCGTTACATACAATTTATACTCCTGATCCGTCGGATACTCCTTTGATTCGTTGGGATTATAATAATTCGGCAATCCAAAATCATACGCATTTATCCCCTCGCCCCATGCATCAGAAGCAACGACAGTATCAGCCCCTTTCACCCCCCACACCAACAGTTGCTCTTGCCCTTTCAAATTTACATCCTTCATAAACACACCGTCTGCATTGCTGTTTCCCTGCGCCAGGGTATTTCCCCACACATCAGTTACTTGGATATTCATGCCGGGCAATACGTCGTTTGTTGTTTGATTTACGCTCCACGAAAAAATCTGGTTCGCGCTTTTTTTCACCGTCAATGTACTGTCAGACACTATCATCACCATATTGTCATGCGCTCCAGAGGGGATCCGCATGTCCAACAGATACATACCACTTGCGATAGGAGATCCATTTTGCATTGTCACCTTTGTCACGACATGGACAGGGGTATTTTTTTCAGCTTCGTATGTTTCACTCCACGTGCGAACTTTTTCTAACTTACTCGTATCGTACGATTGCCATGTTCTGCAGGCTTCGTCACTATCGCATTTTGGTGTGTATCGCTTTTGGTAGAGATCCAAAAAATCATTGCGCGATAATTTATACAAAGTATACGCCACCGAATTCGCATTCACGACCGACGCAACAATTCTTGGTGTTATCTTTTGATTAAATGCTCCAAAGTACGTCCCCTGCGGATACATACTAATTGCAGGTTTGTACGGCGCGGTATCAAAATAAAATGTGTATGGACTCCCCAGCGGTGCGCCGTACTGATCGGTTGCATTTCCTCCGATGGTCACACTATACCGCGTAGAACGCGCGAGAGAAGTGCTAATAGACAATACATTCTCCCCATTATAACTTGACACATAATACGATGGTTTTATCTCAGGCTTTGGGAAAATACTAATCGCATTTTCAAATGATGATTGCTTCATCGGTGAACGGAAATTCACAGAGATTCGATACAACTCTCCCACTTCCCCTGCATTATTCTGAGGATCAGTGCGCAAAACCGAAGGCTTAGGACTTACAGAAAAATTCCACGAATCCTCCACTTCCATCCCATTATCCCCCTCTACTCCTCGAAGACCCGGAGCCACTTTTACCGTATATGTTTCTTCCCGCGACAGTCCACCCGTGGCATAAAATCCAACCATCGCGCCTGACACCACGACCTTCCCTGGTACTCGATTATTGTTTGCATCATACACAGCAAAAGACTCGCTCGCAGATGCCGGCAATATAGGCTGATTAAATGTCGCAGAAACAGACGCGGTAGGCGAGGCATACTGATATCCTCGCTCCAGACTTCTCGCGACCACCCTCGGACGAACGCTCGTAAACGACCACGTATAGTCAGATTGCAAACTTCCTCCATCTGCCGATGGCAGACCCTTAGGAACAGTGATGGTATAGGTACTCGCTTTTTTAAACCGCGAAGACGGGCGGAATTGATATGCCGTTGTTCCAAGCCATCGTCCTTCTCCGGGGATCTCTGGAGTTATTTGAAACGCACTTTTTTTAAGTGCACTATTTGTTGCAGTCGTCAGTGGGATCATTGGTCGATCAAATACTACGGTAATCGGAGTACCATCTTCCGGAGCCTCATCCTCTGGAGACGCAACCGCGACAACAGGATTACCAACAGTTTCAAATGAAATCGATACAGGAACAAACTGAGGAATCCCAAAAGTCGAAAGGATGGTTCCAGGTAGTGTGACGCGATAGTTTTTTCCTCGCTCCAATGCTTTTTTGGGAGTAATCGTGAACTTTTGATTTCCTTCCCAAGAAAATTGAGCATCAACAGCAGGAGAAATCGCAACCCCTCGCTCGACGGTACTTCTGATCACGGGACGGGAAAAAATAATCTCAATTGCCCCAGAAAGCGGCGCTTCTATAGATGCGTTTGCAGGAAAAGATGTCGCAACTCTTGGAGGGAAAAAATACGGACCCACGAGTATCACGAGATAACACGCTACGATAAAATAAATGGGGCGCCGTACCATAGACCATTTTTCTTTCGGCTCGACCTGTCGAAATCGAATGACCCAGTCCTTCATTTTTTGGATTTTTTCATGACTGAATCGAAGCACAGCAGGAATCACCTGTGTTTGAAATTTAGCTACCCACATCATCACCTTCGGGTACCACAGAGCTCTGGTAGTCGAGAGGATATATCCGCCCACAACGACAGCGATCATAACACCAAGAGACTCTCGGTAATGAAACAAGAGATACATATACACATAGTCAGAAGCGCGTCGCCACAAGAGCACAAAACAAAAGATAGAAACAAACAAAAGAAGCAAAGAAGCCCCGGTTCTCACCCAGCCAAAACTCCGCACAAATCGCAGAACCTTTCCACTATAGTCTTTGAGCATGTATATACATTATTTACGCAAACCTTTGAAACATCAATACCGAGATCCCTCATAGTCCACGACACGGAAATTCACGGCCCCGCTCTTCACAGTCAAGCCACGACGCGTCTCACCAACGGCATAGATACTATGCGCCCCTTGGGTTAACGTCCATCCAAAAGAAAACGGAATATTCGATACTGTCCCCACATTTTTCCCATCAACAAACCACGATACCGAGGCGATATCCTCTGAATACGAAACTTCAAACACCACCGCCTGATTATTCACGAGCTCTGGAGCATTTTCAAACACCGTTTTTTCGCGAGGATAGACAATAGCTAAGTACGAAGCCGAGGCATTCGCAGTCTGCTTGGCACAAAGCGGGGAAAATTCCGAAGGAGCTCTCGGCACATTGTTTGCAACAGCCCATGCATACACTTCTTTCGGATACGTCGGGAGGATCAGCTCTTTTACAAATCCCAGAGCGCAGCTCTCTGTAGCCCGAAGGGCGTTTCGTGTATCGATGAGTACCTGTGCATAGGTCGTTGATTGTTCGACAGGCGCACTCCCAGACAAAAATAATTCCTTCTTTTTTTCAGGACAGATCCCATCATCTCGCTTACCATCTATAGCGCACACCACCACTTCCTCTATTCCACCAGGACGAGCAAACTGTTTTTCCGGGACACCTTTCAAAAGTTCTTCAAAAAACTCGTGCCAAATTGGCGCCGCCCCAACGACACCGGTGATCTGGCGCATCGGATGATTATCAGTGTTTCCCACCCAAACTCCGACACTATAGTCCGGCGTATATCCGACAGTCCAGTTGTCGTGCCAATCTGTCGTTGTTCCTGTTTTTGCCGCCGCAGTATGAGAAAGCACCAAGGGATTTTTTTCGCTAAATCCAAACATACGCGCTTTCGGATCAGATAATATATGAGAAATTAGATATGCAATTGTTTCGCTCATACTTCCAAATACTGGCTTCGCAGTATCTCTGGCATGTGTATAGAGTGTGCGTCCATCATCATCAGTAATCGCATCAATCACATGAGGCGGAATCATTTGCCCACCCCTCGCGAATGTCGCGTACACATTCGTCAAATCCAACAGTGTCACTTCCCCGCCTCCCAGCGTGAGGGATAAATCATATCTGGCTTCCTCGGAAAACGTGGTTATTCCGGCATCTCGTGCAGTTTGTATAAACGCGGGGATTCCGATTCTAGACAACAATTCAACCACTGGCAAATTCAAAGAAGACGCCAGTGCTTCTCTCGCAAGCACCATTCCATGAAACCTTCCATCATAATTGTTTGGCGCATACCCTTCTCCTTTTTTTGTTTTATAGACTGTCGGCACATCGTAGATAACTGTGGCAGGGGTATACCCTTTGGCAAATGCAGCCGCATACGTCACAGGTTTCAAAGCTGATCCAGGTTGCCGTAGTGCAGTTGCCATATTCACTTGACCAGAACGAGAAGCATCCGCATAATTCACCCCACCCATCATCACGCGTATAGCGCCGGAATCCGTATCCAAAAGCACGAGCGCCGCGTTACTCACGTCATGCTCCCGAGCGAGCGCTGTTATCCACCTGGTTGATATCTGTTCACTGAGGTTTGTCAGCGGACCATCGATGGTAGTGTAGACGCGAAGCCCATGTTTGGACTCGATTGCCAACTTCTGGAGCTGACTCTTCACATACTCCACAGCATGAGAAGCAGGTCGGTATGATGTTTTTTCCGATAACACAATCGGTTCCAAAAGTGCAGATTCTTTCTGATCTTTGGAAATCATCGATAATGATTCCATGCGATCAAGCACATACTTCTGACGCTCCTTCGCCCGAGTAAACGAAGTAAACGGGTTATTCATTTCAGGGGAAGAAATAATCCCTGCAAGCAGTGCGCTTTGCGCCAACGACACTGTTTCGATATCAGTATCAAAATAGACTCTCGACGCAGACTGAACCCCATACGATAAATTTCCAAGATAAATCCCATTTAAATATTTAGTGAGGATATCTTGTTTCGTATAAAACAAAGAAATACGAAGCGCCATGAGTACTTCTCGAATTTTTCTTAGAACCGTTCTTTTTGGAATCTGTTGCGGGGAAATAATAGAAAATCGCGCTAACTGCTGTGTTATGGTACTGGCTCCACTTACGATTTTTCCCTCCCGTATATTTTCTATCAACGCTCTCATCATCCCGCGCGTGTCTATGCCATAGTTGTTCCAAAATGTCTGATCCTCAGCAGCGATAACGGCACTGCGTACCGTGGCAGGAAACGCACTATACGGTACGGGATTCTTTTTTCCAATTTCCCCAGCAGACTCATAGAGGAGTGTCTTTCGCGAATCATATATTTTTATTGTGCCCGTTGTATCAAAATTCGGATACGTCCAAACAGAGAGAGCAACGACAAAAAGACATACGATCCCACTGACAATATACGTTGAGAATTTTTTTTGAGTACCTCGATATAATCGTTTCACGATTCTATTATGCGTTGATACCCCTGTGCTCTGCAAATGAAGAGGGTATTCGATACGGAGATTCAAAAGAGACACGGCGACGAACAAATAGTTATTCGTTTACTATTTTTTCGAGATTTTTCTCAGAAACACCAGGCACATCGGGATTTCGTTTATTCTGAATATATTCATAGATCATCGGGATGACAGAAAGCACGATGATGGCGACGATCACATAATGGAAATTTTTCTGAACGACTTCCATATTTCCAAAGAAGTACCCAGCGCTGGTAAAAAGTGACACCCATACGATGCCACCGACAATGTTATACCAAATAAATGTTCTATAATGCATAGATCCGACACCGGCTACAAACGGAGCAAATGTGCGCACAATCGGAACAAATCGGGCTAAGATAATTGTTTTTCCCCCATGCTTTTTATAGAACTGCTCAGTTTTATCGATATGCTCCTGATTGATAAACGGGATTTTTGGATTATCGACAATCGCTTTTCCGAAAAATTTTCCAATCGCATAATTCACTGTGTCTCCGATGATTGCAGCCACCATAAACAAAACAAGCACGAGTGGGAAATTCAGCGTGCCTAGGGCGCTCAGTGCCCCCGCTGCAAACAAAAGAGAATCCCCTGGGAGAAACGGCAATATGACGAGTCCCGTTTCCGCAAATACGATGAAAAATAAAATTCCATAACTTAATATTCCATACTGGAGCACGACGTCACTAAGATGCTTATCTAAATGAAGAAAAAAATCTAACACAGCTGCACCGATTTCCATAGAAAAACATCATATCATATTTATGCACCATACTTCCACCTATCGCATAATTCTCCGTAAATATCCGGCATGGCCATGTAGACTATGGACATGCA
>CAYHHA010000040.1:7385-11191 GCA_964356315.1 uncultured Gammaproteobacteria bacterium | reverse complement strand
AAATACCCACTGAGCTGGATGAAGTCGTTCGTGGTTGATAAAAAATGAAAACAGTATTGTGAAGAGGGGGTATGTGGCAAAAATCGTACTCGTGTAGCTCACTTCTCCTTTGGAAAAAACGTAAAACACAAACGCTTCGGATAACACGGCGCTGATAACTGCGTAGAGGAGAATTTCTCCCATAAGGGTGAAATTAACGCCAGTGATAAGAGCAAACGGTATCCAAATGCAAAGTCCCAAGATCATGTCAAAGAAAAATGCGACCGATGGGGCTAAATGTTCGTAGCTTTTCTTGAGCGCAATCCAGAGGATAGATTGGCTTATGGCTGCGACAATTGCAAAAAGGATTCCCATGAGCGTATTGTATCAGACAGATTTTGATGTATGTGGTTTCTCCGTATGGCTAGCCTAGAAATCCTGCACATGTTTCGAGCATAGTTCTCGAAACACATCCATATATTATTCGTGGCTCTATGTTGATTTTTTCGCACCCCATACTGGTATCCATCGTGGATACTTCACAACATTTTTTCTGGTGACGATCGACGGATTCTCTCCGGCTAGCGCCTTCTCAAATATAATACATCCGGTTGCACCCGCATCAAGTCTATCACAGCCGCCGCACACGCTTTGATCCTCTGGTGTCGGAACAGCGATACGCGTAAATGATTTAGAGTCGTCTTTTTCATGCAAACGCGTTATGCAGGGTATATGTCCCCGTAAAACTATACGTGAAACAATACGGTTTTTATGCAAATCACCGGCAAACATTTCAGCAATATATGATGGAGTAAATGGAGTGTAAAGCGGAATTCTATCCATTCCCTCGGTAACTTCGCGACGGTTCATAGTGGATGTAGTGATAACGTTGCTATACAGAACCTTTTTGTTGTAATCCCAGAAGCCACATGACAGCTTCTTTTTTATAGCGTCTGTCTCCACGTGAGTTAATGCGGATTGCGGGAAGCTTTCCCCGTTTTCCCCATCGCTTAATGGTAAGAGGGGATACACGCAATATTTTAGCAACTTCTCGTACTGTTAATAAATCTGGCCATTCGTCTCCTAGTGACATAGTATAACCCTCCGGGGCAAAATGCTTTTATATAAACTGTGGGGCAGTTTGTATCCCGATCTTATCGGGATCAATAGCAATCACAACAATACAACCACGATCAAACCTTGTCAAGAGGGATCAAAGGGGAACAACGATTAAATAGTTTATAAAGGTAAAAGTTCATAAAGCTTGTAAAGGAGAAATGGATGTATTCCAGGAATCTTGGGATAGCAACCCGATGATTCCTGGAATCAAGAGTGAAGTATATCTTCAAACACAAAGTGTTCAATAAATGAATTATTAACCAATATTAAAGTCTAATCACATTCGTTGATTATGAGATAATTTATACGATGACATGGTAATTGAACACAAATCGTTTTCAGTGAATAATTTCAAGCTTTGCGATAGAGTTGCCTATGTGAGTAAAAGAGAAAAACTATTCATGCAGTATGCTGAGGGAATAATAAGTATATCAATACATATCAACTTATAGTAATGGCTAGTTATAAAGACTTTGGCAATCAACGTCATCGAGCGCGTACAGACAGCATATTTTATCGGAAATATTTCGGGAAATACAGGTACGAAATATTTAGCAAAGAAAGAGTGTGAGTGCTTACCGTGTACAATGTGCTAAATTTTTGTGCATACAAAAAAATCAGGGCTATCATAAACTGCATTTTTACTAAACACTGCGCCATTATCAGTATTTTTTATATGGTAATACATCCGCCCAATGCCTTCGGATCGAAATGCTGAAAAATGAGAAGCTAGTAGATGGGGAACTGATATTTGAGTAGTATCCTTTACACGATGAAATTCTACCAAAAAACCAATTGCTTGAATCATATCTATAAACTCTATCTGGTCCATAATACCCATTGAAGAGAGTAGTTCAAAGTCCGATTGATACATGACTTTCCCGCCAACTCTAAGAACCCGATGATACTCTCGAAATGAGTCTGAAATAATCGTTGCAGCAGTATTTTGGTGTGATTGAGGCATTGATCGATCTGTTTTTGCACTGCAAGCAAGAAATCCTGTAGTATGATGATCAATTATCTTATGGGCATATGCGTTCGGTAAAGGTAAATGTGAAGAAGAACTTGTTTTACCTAGCCATTCCGGTGTTATGAGTGGAACACCAAGCGTACTGAGCGTGAGAATCTCATCTCGATAATCAAGTGCCCCTCCCTCTCCATAAAGAACCCCTTTCTTCCGTAAATATCTGAGACGCCTATCATCAGCATGATTATACGGTTGTGGATCTGCCATAAGGACCGTCCCGTTGTATTGATGCGCTAGAGAACAATATAAGAGCAATGTCTGATCGTTCAGACAAGAATCTGACTGCCCAACAATTATAGAAACATCATTTTCTGATGCATGTATAGAATGTATCATCCACGATTCAGATGGTTTGATGATGTTTGCTTCGCGCCTCTCTAAAGTCATAGTTGCGCACCTATTATATCTCACAGATGTGATTTCAATTGTTCGTGCCACTAAAAATCCCCCTTTACCCTGTTGAGGGTTGCGGGGGATGATTAGTTCTCTGTCATTCCCTCGAAGGAGGGAATCTGAGATTCTCGGATCAAGTCCGAGAATGACAAAGATATATTACTTAAGCTCATCCCGCTTAGCGGGATTTCGAATTCCAATTTACTTGAGCTCGCATGAAGCACCTGCTGCTTCGAGTTTTTTCTTTGCTTCTTCAGCTGTAGATTTGTTAACTGCTGTTAACACTTCTTTTGGAGCTGCTTCTACAAGTGCTTTCGCTTCTTGTAATCCGAGTGTTGGGACGAGTTCACGTACTGCTTTAATAGCACCGATCTTATTTGCACCGGCTGCTGTTATTACAACGTTGAATACTGTCTGCTCTTCTTTTGGTTCTGAACTTCCTGCTGCTGCTGGTGCGGCACCTGCGACTGCAACTGGAGCTGCTGAGACACCAAATTTTTCTTCAAGAGCTTTGACGAGTTCAGAAAGTTCCAATACGGACATTTCTTCCACTGCCGCCATGATTTCATCTTTAGATAATTTTGCCATAATTTGTTGTCACCTCCCTTAAAAACACTTACGCGAATATACTGAGCTTAGTGTTTTTTTAGGTCCTCCGTAATTCGCTCTTCAAACCGTCTTCGAATAGAAGTGAAAAGGTTTGAAGGAAGAATAGGAGGGCTATATATTCCTATCGTTTTAAACCGTCTTTTTTCCTTTCACTGCGTCTAGCACCCATACCAAAGTATTCAAGTTCCATTGTAATGCTCTGTGAAGTCCCTGGATTGGGGCATTGAGCTGGCGAACGAGATTTCCGAGCAATACTTCTTTGCTTTCGAGGGTTGCGAGCTTTGCTACATCTTCTGTAGATAGCGCCTGTTTGCCCAAAAGTCCGCCTTTGGCTTTTCCTACGCCAAGTGCTTTGAATACCTTGAGCATTTCCTTAAGCGGTGCAACTTCATCTTTGTAGGCAAACAAAAATGCATTTGGCTGTTCTAACTGGGCTTCAAGCGCAGATGCATTGTCCCCAAGTGCTTTTTTAAATAGTCTGTTTTTTGCAACGATAAATTCTCCATCTACTTTGCGAAGTGTTCTTCGGAGTTCTTCAAGCTGTTTGTGTTTGATTCCTTGGTATTCTACGAGCACCACAGATTTGGTTTTTTGAAGCTTTTCTGTGAGTGCAACGACGGCCTCTTTCTTTTTTGGTGTACCTTTTGCTACATGTTTTTTATCCATATTGTCTCCTTTA
>CAYHHA010000040.1:0-7285 GCA_964356315.1 uncultured Gammaproteobacteria bacterium | reverse complement strand
CCCGCCTAAAGCGGGATATGGTTCAGGGTTAATAGTTCATGGTTCATGGATTTACTATGAACTACGAACCATCGACTATAAACTATTAAACCCCTCGGTTGGCTTCTTTCGAATTATCCCTTGCGGGACCAACGTTCTTTAGGATCATTAGAGTATATCACACAGGGCTCTATCTATTCAAGTCTTGAAGCGCGAGGGAGATGCCATTATAGACCGCCCGATCTCTCCGGTATTCGTCCAATAACGATTGTATGATCGAGGGATCAGGAGCAAGAGCGACGAGTACGTAGCTCAGCTCTTTGCGGTATTCTGGATGATGGTAAACGGCTTGAAGGAGCCCGTCTATAATTTGGGGTGTCACATGGTCTAACGTTTCAAGAAATCCCAATGCTAACCGGGTTGCGGTCATCCCATCTGTTCGTGGATATGCTATTCTTTTTATCGCAATGCTGGGAAACCTAGCGTGCAAAACTTTGATCTTTGGATATCTAGGGAATTGTAGGGCATCCTTCAGAACATGTAATTCTTCGGGTGGGTGCGGTGTTAATGGTGTATCAATTGAAGGATTTTCTAATAATCCTTGTATTACTAGCTTCACATATGTTTCATTATTCCATGCAGCTTTGATAGGTTCGGAAAACCGACGTATTCCTTCAATCGTCTTAAGATCTGGATCTGTTTGCTTGCCATGAAAATATCTGGTTAACGCCACAAGTTTTTTGTGCGCATCTGTATCAATGGGCATGTCAGTCTTTGTGAGTTTGTTCAGACCACTGGTAATGGTTTCAAATCCAGGCAACAATGCCTGAATCATGGGTATGACGACATGTGCATCTCTGTCTGATGCCAAAATTTGAAGTAAATAGGGTATCTTTTCCGCGTCCTGCATGAGTGCTCGCGTTAGATGAGCGATATGAGCTCGTTGTTCTTTGCGATACATAGGCGAAAAATACTGCAGATCATCGATTGAACTTCGTAGCTCTGTGTGTAATGCGTTTTGTGCAGACGGGTTTTGGCTGACTGCGAGTGCGTTGACGGCAGAATTCTGGTACAGTACCTCACTAGTTGGAATAATAAAATTTACACTGGGATTAGTATCTTTTGTATCTCGAAATAGCTTTCTTAATCTGGTAAGTTCTTTATTAAGTTCGATGACTGCCAAATCTTCGCGTTTGGTTCCCAGCGCTTCTAACACAACCCCAAGTCCATAGCCGTCTTTCAGGTGGCTGATCAATCGTTGAGTGGCCGTTTTCGTAGGGGATGCAACGAGCACGGGAATCCACACTTCTGGATGTGCGTTTGTTGTGTTCCCTAGGTTTGCGTCATAAGATGCAAAGAGCATTTGTTCCGGAATAAATTGTGCAATATGAGCGAGCATTCTCAAATAGGTGCTTTGATATGTTTCATCATGGTCTTCGACCATATGATCCGATACAAAGCGTTCTAATTGTTCCCTTTGATCATTAGATGGAGGCTGAAGTTGTAGCAATCTACCGAGTGTTGTAGCGCCCGCTATCGCAACATCCGGCTCAGCAGACAGATACATCTGTTGTAAATCTTTAATCAGCGTTGATGAAAGACCGCTATAATCGAATTCTTCCGCAGGAAGTTCGTCTTGATGGACTTCTGGTTGTGTCATAAATCTTTGGGAAGGTGCTGAATTTATACCACACGGCTCCTTGGGCGTCAATACGAAGATACGTAGGTCGATTTATCGCTTTAACACAGCTACTCGTACATCACTGAGGATTTTTAGCAAACCATTTCCCATACTTCGAAGTAGAGATAGCGTAGTTCGAATATGTTGCGCCATTTTTGCTTTTTTCCGGTCACTGTCCGAAGTGTTCGTGAAGACAGACGAATCCTGTGGAGGTGCCTCAGGTCCGATAGGATTGCTCTCGTGGATTTCTTCCATATAGTACTTAGTATACACAGTTTCCGTAGGGGATGTATATAAAATTGGCAGGATATTATGCGAATACGAAGAGATTTTCAGGTGCGACCGCCGGAGACGGATTTCCTGTTTTTCCTGTTTCATGAGCAGATCGCCAGGTGAGGTACTCATCTCGATCTGGAAAATCATTGCGGTATTCGTTATTGTAATCGACAAGCGTTTTGACGTGCATTTCTGCTGCGACCTGAAGCATTGTTTCTAGTGGGGTATTGGGTTCAAATTCGATATTGTACGAATCCAAAAGATGATTTGCCACAGCAACATCTCTATATCTTTTTGGTGATCCATCGCCCCGATACCCGCCGACTCGCACTATCTCAGCTGGGACTTCATCTCTATCATAGTGCGATTCGCCCTCATCGGGAACATACCCTGGAGGCTTAATGTCTCTCAGCTCAATACAACAGGAATGATAAAATAGCTTGAGAGCAAGGTGGTTCAGTACCCAGGAAATATCTGGTGGCAATTTCGTAGCATCTCCTGATAACGACGCTTTAACTGCCCCATTTATCATGGAAATAGTTCCGATGATGTCATCTGTGTTGGGTAGACCAATAGTGTAATCAAACAATCCGTGATCATTCCGTTTGAGGATTACATGGTCAAAAACGTATGGCAATTCTTCAAACTCTCGCAGGTCGAAGTAGAGGCCCTTTCGAGTCAGGGATCTGCTAAATCGTAGTCCAATTTCCCGCTGAAGACGCAGATTTTCACGTAATAGTCCTATGCCTTCCCTTCGTAATTCGGTTGGAATGATCTGGTCGAGTATTTGCTCCAAATAGAATACGTGCTCACGTGTAAAAATATAGACTTTGAATTCTCCGTACGTAGGATCGTTGTAGGTCAGACCTATCGTTCCATCATTGGATGCAATGGTCTCTTTGACCTCATCCAGATATACTCGTAATTCGTTGGTGTTCAAGGTTTCGAGAATAAAGTCCGCTTGATCGTCTGGCGTTTCTCCGGGAAAGGTATTTGGCCGGAAGAAAAAATATCCTGAAAATCCGCCTTTAGCAAATGGCGCAATTACGCTGTTGGGATCAAATTGTCTTGCACTCTCCTCGACTGATTTAACGAGTGAGGCTTTCAGTGAATCCATTCCTTCGATTATGTGCGTCTGCTTTCTCAAAAATGTTTGCTCCAAAACAATATAGTTTGGATATTGGTTTATGGCATCTGCCCGAATGGAGTACTGGTTCGAGGAGGGGTCTCCATAGCGTTTGTTTATAAAGTCTATAAGTAGCAAATACCGTGGGTAGAACGTGTCTATGTCTTTTGCAGTAGATCGGAATGCTTCTCGGAATTCTCTCGGGTACTTTGATTTTTCGATCGCTCGGTCAAGTGAGGGGTGGTAACGAGAAACAATCTCAGCGCTTTGTCTATGAAAATCATCCTCTCTGCCAGACGTAGATGCGACGGTTGAAAGCGCATTATTTATGTCCATTCCTATGCGTAGACACTCTTCATTTTTTGGGGATGGGTCACGAAACGCAAAAAATAATCCCAGTCGCGAGATTTTTTTGCTTTGAAGAATCTTGGGATGTTTATCGAGAAGTAAATTCGCCCACGTGTCTATTCTCGTGATGTTTTCAGTATCTGAAAGTGCGCCGGAAGTAAGCGTGTGCAAACTTTGTAATGCTCCAATCCAGTTTTGGGACTTTTCAAATCTGGAGTTTATCCATCCGTCTAGTACTTGTTCAGTCAGCGCGCGGATACCTACGTCTGTCTCATCCGTTGAGTTTTCTGTTCGTGAAAGTTCATCCAAAAGGCAAATCGCTGAAATTTCAGAAAATTCCTGTGTTTCTAAATCTTTCCAATCTACCAAAGAGAACGCACGAAGAACACTTTTTGAATAGAGGTGAATTGAGGCCAAATACTCAGGAGATTCGGATTCCTTTGCTATCGCGGTTTCTGAGCGAAGTTGGGAGGCGAATTCGACAATTCTATGTGGCTCTTGCGCAAGCAATCGAGCATTGTATAGTGATGATTCATGAGTTGAGGTGTCTTCTGCTTCTTTGAATTGAAAACCACGCTCATCACTAGCCATATGAAGAATTCAACAGTGTTGGCAGGTTGTTTTTCTTAGTTAATCTGAATTTTTACTCCAGGCCCCATGGTCGCAGTCAGTGTGGTTCTCAGAATCTTGCTGGTTCCGATGATAGAAAAGACCGCTTTGATATTCTCTGTCAATTTTTCATCTGTAAACGACACTTTGCCGACGATCATGTGGATAATCGGGTTGTCTGGTTCTGTTTTGAAATTCACTTGACCATTTGATAATTCTTTAACTCGTTTTTCTGGGTCAGGG
Organism: uncultured Gammaproteobacteria bacterium; assembly: GCA_964356315.1. GTDB lineage: Bacteria > Patescibacteriota > Microgenomatia > UBA10105 > UBA927 > CAYGFH01. The sequence continues at coordinate 3,023 of CAYHHA010000040.1, read as the reverse complement.
GAGACGGTGCCATTTTTTGGATTTGGCATAAGTCCCTTTGGTCCGAGCACTTTGGCAACTTTTGCAAGCTTTGCCATCATGCTTGGGTGAGCAACCAAGATGTCGAAATTGATCTTTCCGTTTTCAATTTGTGCAATAATCGCTTCGTCGGCAATCACTACTTTGATTTCTTTGCCTGTGCCGTGAGGGAGGGTAACATTGCCTCTCATATCTTTTTTGTCTCCTAATGTCTGAGGATTCAAATTTATATGAAGCTCTACGGTGCCATCAAATGAGGTCATGCTTGTCTGTTTCATGAGAGAAATGCCCTCAGAAAGACTGTAGATTTTTTGTTTGTCTACCAAAGACGCCATTTCAACGTATTTTTTTGAGTGGGTTTTTGCTTTTGCAGCTGATTTCTTTTTCTTATCAGATTTTTCTGAACCAGTTGATTCTTCAGGAGTTGCTACAACTGCAGTGTCAGAATCTTCTGCTTTTGTTTTTTTAGACTCTTTTGTTTGGCGACGAGCTTCCGCTTTTCTTTTTTGCTCTTTTTCTGCTGTTTCGTCACCTAATGTTGCTACACGTATTTTTCCCATATTATGCCTCCACCTCAATGCCCATACTTCGGGCAGTTCCACTGACTACTTTTATAGCTGCTTCCACATCGTTCGCGTTCATATCTGGCATTTTGTCTGTTGCGATTTGTCGAACTTGTTCTTTACTGAGTTTTCCTGCTGATTCTCGTCCTGCTTTGCCACCACCCTTGGCTATACCAAGCGTCTTGACGATCATAGCTGACACTGGAGGAAGCTTTGTGATAAAGGTAAAGGTACGATCTTCAAATACGGTGATAACGGCTGGGATCGTTTGACCTTTGAGCTTTGCGGTTCTTTCGTTGTATGCTTTCACGAATTCCATGATAGGAAGTCCGTGTTGTCCGAGTGCAGGTCCGACTGGGGGAGCGGCGGTTGCTTCGCCAGCTTTAAGGTTGATCTTTATGATTGTTTTAACTTTTTTTGCTGCCATATCAATTAGTTGGGAAAGAATCGAAAAAGAAGAACTTAAAAGAAGTTAGTTTGTTTTTCGAAACCTTCCAGTTTCTCCCTCGAATAGTGAATGTCTCTATCGAAGTACAAGTGAGTATACCAGATAGAGAATGTACCCGCAAGGGGATGCAAATTAACATTGAATATTTTTCATCTCTTGAAATTACATCCCAATTGCATGATTATAGATGTAGGGAATATCTCATTTCTATAGTATATGGCGAAAAAATCGAGCAAAATTGACAGCAAGAAACGAAAAGGTGTTTCTTCACGGAATATAAAAACAGCGTTATGGCCAAATTTAGGCGCGCTTGCCATGTTTTTTGCTCTGCTTGTGGGTGTGGTAATGACGCTCATGGCTGCAAATACAAAAACTCTACCTCAATTTACTCGGGCGGGAAGTTGTAATGATTCTGGATGTGCAAATGTTAAAAATGGGAGTAATTGGATGATTACCAATTGTCAGGCCGCTGGTGATCTTGATGGAGATCAACAGTTGTGTTCGTATACGGGAAGAGTCGGACAATGTGGTGGAAATAATTTTTGTTGCCCAGGAATCGGCCAGCAGTGGACTACCAGCATGGCCAGTTGTCCTCCTGTAACTACCGCTACCACATCAACTGTAGCGGTAACTTCAGCCAGTACACCGTATCCAACCTACACACCGTATCCTACGTACACTCCTTACCCGACGCCGGTGCAAACAAACACCTCAACTCGAACACCAACTCCAACGCGTGCTGTCGTCTATATCAGTCCGACTCCACGGCCGACTGTGCTACTCACATCTACACCAACGCCTACGGTGTATGTGTTGAATTTTTGTAATAAATCCTGCGCAAGCGATAATGAATGCCCAGGAGGACTCGTATGTGCAGGAGGGGGAGTATTAGGGCTTGGAAAAACCTGCCGAAACGCATACTGCAAAGAGAATATTTCCTGTTTGTGTAATGATTCACCAACGGGGGGATCACTCTCTGTGGTGCCGACTATAAATGAGCTAAATCCGATCGGATCGGGCAGGCAAATCGTACTTACCGCTTCGAGCGTGGGAGACAGAAACGGAAATGCTTCAGACAGGCCAACATTTAGTGGTATGACCGAGCCAGGGGCTACGGTAACTATATCTATATTCCCGGATGGGGTAAGCGGAACCGTGACTGCAGATACGACAGGCAAATGGATGTGGAGGCCAGAAAAGGCACTTTCCGCTGGGAAGAAAGACGTGGTTATCGTCGCAAAGAAGGATGATGGACAAGGTCAGGTAACCCAAACATTTACCGTTGTGGCTGGAGCAAAGTTCAATTGGTTTGGCGTGTTGCTTCTTATTATGGTCCTTGTCGCAGTGGGATTCGGAGCATATGTGTACTATAAATCGCTGTAAAATACCCGTCTAGTCTTCTAAAGTATGCAATTTACAGGGGTTATCATGAAGACGGTATAAGCATTGTTTCTGGTTACATGCAATACGAAAGTCTACATTTTGTAGCCATTTGGTCTTCCTTCTATGCCCTCATAGAATTCTGTCTCTGTATATTTTAAGAAATCGTGAAAGAATTCAGTATAGCAAAAGGCTCCTCGAACGAGGTAATCCTGAAGTCTATGTTTATCAATTTCTTGCAAGTCTTTTCGAAAATGGTTGACCACACATTCAAATGCATCGATAATATTCATTTTATCCATCTCTTTTTCTAGTGGAAGCGGAATTTCTTCAATGCCTAGATCAAAAAATAAAGGCGCGAGTATACGCAAAAGCGAATCAATCGAGCTTCTATGATGATGGGTGAAGTAGCGATCGAGTTTTTCTATGTCTTTCCATTTTGGCCTGTTTAGAAAAATAGTCGAATTTGATAGGTCTTCTGCAATCATTTGCGCGGAAGGAGTTTCCGTTGATTGGTGTCGCCAAACTGTATTCTTTTCAACATTATAAACAGTGGGAGGTTCTTTACAATGGTATGTAGTAATAAATGGTGAAATTTCTTGCCTGCCTGGGTC
>CAYHHA010000039.1:7623-12170 GCA_964356315.1 uncultured Gammaproteobacteria bacterium | reverse complement strand
ATTGGCACAAAACGGCTTCTGACGATTTTCGAAGATGGGGATTTAGGATTAAGTGGTTTATCCCGGGAAGAGGCGGCCTCTATGACTCCTGCGGAATTGGCGGAGCTTGCTGATGCAAATTCGGGTGAGTTATTGGGAAGCTAAGTTGTTTAGGGGGTGCGGGTTGGGAATAATCAGTGGGCTTAGTGGCTTAGCAAACTGGTAGTAGCTTAGAAGAGCGGGGGAAAAAGTTACGGGTTACGGGTTGGGAAAATGAATCACGAATTATGAATTATGAAGAATGAATTACGAATTACGAATAACGAATAGTGAATATTCAACCATGATTCATTATTCTTGATTCATGATTCAACTAAGCTTGCTCATAACGGGGCTAAAGCTAAGCTTTTTCGGCAGAATTGTTCCACAAAGCTTAGCTTTTTCCGTTGGGATATTAGAGTGAGTACCGGCGGGCGGAAGGGAGGGCGAGGGTCCAAAGCACCCAGACGATCAGAGATCCGAATGTGCTGACAAGAAGGAATGCAACAATCCCAGGGATAACTGAGAGGAGAAATTGTTGGGTAAGAAATCCTGCAAAAAGCGCAATGCCTGTTGATGCGATAAGCGCGAGAAGTCCCATACCACTGGTGCTCGCTTTTTCTGGTGAAGAGTCTTTGGAAAAATCTGGAGTAATTGCTCCCAACAATGTCTGAACAATCGCGATTGTCACGATCGTACTGATACTGATTCCAGAGAGTATGATCCGATATCCTGATGCAAATGGAAGAATGCTCCATGTGAATATCGCAAAGAGCGACGGGGGAATTGTCATAAGAATCGCAAACTGTATTTTCGATACCAAGAGAGATTTTCTTGTCATCGGCATGACAAATATGTGCCACATGTTTTTTCCTTCCCGTCCCATGAGCGGATATAAAAATCGCAGTGCATAGGCGATCGTAAAAAATACCACCCAACCAAATGCAAAAAGAATAAGTTGTGTTTTCCAAGCTTCCTGTCTGAATCCTCCAGCAGTGCCAACGGCAATAAAGACAAAGAAAAATATAGCGACCGATGAGAGAAATATCCCGTACCCGATCTCTTCTGGTAATCTAATGATGGATAGCCAATTTTGAATCAGCAGTGGATGACGACTTGTACGAATCCGTTTTTCCCATACGCGAGAAATACTTGTGGTTCTACTGCGAGATCTCTCAGAGAGAAGTGTTGGGATAAAAAAATCATCGTGAATACGAAGAGAGATCATGACGACGACGGCGGTGAGCATCATGGCAAACAGTGTATGAACGCTCAGTCCACTGGAAATAGTCATCGAAAGCCATGCAGTGGGAAGGCCAAGATTGTTGAGAGGCAATGCCGGAAATACACGAGAAAACACTTCTGATGATGCGCTATACAATGTGGAGAGTTCCGCCGGAAAAATAAGCTGTATCAATCCCGCAAGCGCAGAAAAAAATATCAGAATACTTGTTGTGGCAACCACAGCGGTATGACCGTTTGCGACTTTTATCGCGAAAATTGCGATGGCGCTTCCGATGCTTGAAGAGAGAAGTACTATACAGAGAAATACAATGATCAGTTGAATGATGAATGCGACGGAGTGCAGTTGAAATATCGACGCGTACGAAAACATAATCGGCATAAACGCAAACGAAAGCATGATCGCATTTGCGAGACACGTTTTTAGCACCATCCATCTGATGAGATATTTTTTTGAAATCGGAAGCGTCAGAAGTAGTTGCATTTGGATGCTTGGTGAAAACAGCGCGCCGACAGATGTGGCAACACTACTTCCGATAGAAAGCCATACAATAATAACAATCGCTGCATGAAGAATATATTGTGCTGTCAGAACGCCGTACGTCTCAAACGATGCGAGTGATCGAAAAAAAACTGAACCGATAGCGTATAGTCCCATCGCTATCCAACCGAATAAGAGAAAAAATAACGCAATGACGATAAGCTTGCTCACTGCTTTTGTTGTGAGCCAGTGATGGAGTGCGCGTGCATCTGCCCAGTAGAGCGTTCGAATGATATCCATGGTTTCCTTTTCGTCAGACGAATTCTGAAAGAATAGTTTTTTTCGTAATCCCAATATCTTTTGTGATGGAGCCGTTATTCATGATCAGTGCTCTGTGAGCATAACGCTGTGCGAAATCTAAGATATGGGTAACGAGAAAAACGGTGTGTCCTTGGGTGGCATATGATTGTAATTTTTTGCCGAGGATATCGATGCTTTTGGTATCCATGCCGACGATCGGCTCATCGATAATAAGGATATCTGGTTCGGAAATGAGGCTTGCGAGGAATGCGACTTTTTGTTTGCTCCCACGGGAATATTGGTTCATCGGCTCGTCCATGATCTCTGCGATTGGAAATAGCGAGGTGAGCTCCGCAATCTTTGATACGATCAGTTCTTGCGGAAGTCGGCGGAGTCGTGCGGTAAGCGTGAGAAATTCTCTTCCTGTGAGATAGTCGTATGCCGAAGGATCATCGCTGACATAGCCGAACGTTTGTTTGGCGGAAACGGGAGTTATTTGGATATCTTTCCCCATGAGTGTTGCTGTCCCTGATGTAGGGGACAGGAGGCCGACGAGCATCTTTAGTAATGTCGTTTTCCCGGCACCGTTTTCTCCGATGAGCGCGGTGACTTCTCCTTGGTAGATCGTGAGGTGAATGTCTGAAACAGCATGCTTTTTCCCGAAGGATTTGGAGAGATGGTCGATGATGATTGAGGCTTTGGCAGTCTTCATATAATCTATTGTGAAGGATGGGAGGTGGTTTGGCAATTGGTGGGAGGGTAGGAGCTTCGTAGCTTAGCAAGCTGGTAGTAGCTTAGAAGAACGGAGGAAAAAGTTACGAGTTACGGGTTACGGGTTGGATATTAGTAGTAAGTAGTAAGTAGTAAGTAGTGAGGAATAGGAAATTTTCCCTTACACCGTACTACATATCCCATACTACTCCCCTAGTCTCTTGTCCCTTGTCTCCAGTCTCCAGTCTCCAGTCTCTTGTGAGGGCGTCAACGCATCAGAGCGTCAGGGCGTCGAGGGGCGTAATGGTATAATACGGTTCTTCGATCCTTCGGAGTGTATATCTATGAAAACTATAATTCGTTTTGATGAAGTCTGTTATGAGTATGATGGGGGAAAGCAAATCCTTGATGAGGCGAGCTTTTCCGTGCGCGAAGAGATGAAAGTCGCCCTCATGGGACAAAACGGAGCAGGGAAAAGCACCCTCTTTAAACTCCTGACTGGAACACTGAAGCCGACGACTGGACGAATTTCTGTTGATCAATCTCTAACTGTCGCAACCGCGCATCAGGTAATAGATCCCGAAGAATATGACCTTACCATCGAGGAATTTTTTACTAAGCGATGTAACACGGAAAGCTATGATGTGAAAAGACGAATGGCAGGGGTGTTGGATGCCGTAAACCTCCATGCTCCAGCGGATAAACATATCCGTTCGTTTTCTGGTGGACAAAAGGCGAGACTCCTTTTGGCATCGGCCCTTATACAAGATCCAGACTTGCTCCTTCTCGATGAGCCGACGAATAATTTGGACCAAGCGGGGATAGACCACTTGATATATTTTTTGATGATGTATCCCAAAAGCGTGATCGTTATCTCCCATGATGCGGATTTTTTAAATGCATTTACCCAAGGTGTGTTGTATTTGGATAGCTTTACGAAAAAAGTGGAACAGTATGCAGGGAACTATCTGGATGTGGTGGAAGAGATAAAGACGCGCATAGAACAACAGCAGAGAGAAAATGCTCAGCGTGAACGTATCATTGCCGAAAATAAAGAGAAAGCAAATTTTTTCGCGAACAAAGGCGGAAAGATGAGAAACGTGGCACAAAAAATGCGAGAGAAGATTGAAAAACTGGAAGATGAAAAAGTAGATATACGAAGAGAAGATAAAACAATCCGAAACTTTACCATCCCTGTGCAAAAAAATGTGCAAAGCGAAGTCTTAAAAATTTCTGAAGTATCTATCATCAAAGATCATACAGTGGTGAAAAAAAAGGCGCATGTGTTTTTGACCAAAGATAAACACTTGCTTGTCGTGGGTCCGAATGGTATAGGGAAAAGCACCCTCATTGACGCTATCGCAAAAGGGAAAGCCGATGGGGTAGTGATAACCCCTGGAGTGCGGGTAGGCTATTATAGCCAGGACTTTAGCACGCTTGACTACAACGACACTGTTTGGGATTCTCTGGTGAAAGCGGTGCAGTTATCTGATCGACAACTGAACGAACAAAATCTCCGAGCAACTGCGGCGGGGTTTTTGCTTTCGGGGGAGCTGATGGTTTCGAAAGTGAAAAGTTTATCGGAAGGACAAAAGGGGCTTCTGTCTTTTGCGCGGATCGTCCTTATGGAGCCCGGGCTTCTGATTATGGATGAACCGACCAATCATATAAACTTCCGCCATATTCCTGTAATTGCAAAAGCCATCAGCGAATATGCTGGAGCGCTCGTTTTGGTGTCCCACGTACCGGAGTTCGTGAGTCAGATAAAGATACATGAGGTACTGGACCTTGAGAA
>CAYHHA010000039.1:0-7523 GCA_964356315.1 uncultured Gammaproteobacteria bacterium | reverse complement strand
GAATTATGAATAAAGCGATCAGCTCTCAGTTATAAGCAGTCCAAAATCCAAAATCCAAGATCCAACATCCAAACAAATCCTAAATCCTAAATCTAGTCCCCAGTCTCTAGCTCGCAGTATCCAGTGAATATAGTAGAAAGGGGTATGTAGTATGTAGAAAGGAGTACGATATTTTTCCCTTACACCTTGCTACATGTTCCTTACTACTTGCCTAATCCCATGTCCCCTGTGTAAAAAAGTATTGTTAGAATTCATGCTACATATTTTTTGTTAGAGCGGCAAAGCGTCGGTGCGTCAGGGGAAAATGGCGGCAAAGTGGCAAGGCGTCAGTTCATCAGAGTGTCAGGGGGAGCGTTGAGGGAACAAAAACCCTGGCAATGTATAATTGCCAATTTCGTAGCACTTTCACGGTTTGACTGCTAATGCCGTGTTTTTACCGCAGTTTTTTCTCTTCTGCGATTTTTTCCGCAGCCATCATGGACGTCAGCATATCGGTCGATGTTCCTGTTGGGATGAGGGTTAGCTCGTTTTTACTGCCAGTAATCTTTTGGAGTTCCAAGATTTGGAACATGGTGTCCAAGACCTCTGGGTCTTCTGAGATTCTTTCAAGCGATTCTCCTACAATCTTCGGTCTGATCGCAGCTGCCTTCGCAAGTTCTATGGATGCTTCTTGTTCTGCCTTGCTTGCGATGACGTTCACTTGATTGAGACCGTCTTGTTCGATGGCACTTGTGACTTGTCGCAACTGATTGACGACCTTTTCTTCGATTTGATTGGTCATAGTGTTGTCTCTGAAGTGTACTTTTCTGATATAGACGGAGCCCAGTTTGTAGCCCCATTCTCTGGACTCTGCAGACACTTCACTTCTGACGGATCCTGACATCTGGTGGCGATTTACGAGCATCTCTGAGAGAGGGAGATTGCTCAGACTCTTTATCGTTGCGTTTTTTACATTGGCGGTGAGTGATCCTTCGGGATCAACGTTTTTGAAAATATGGGCGATCGGGTCTGAGATGAACATCTCATACCAGACGCCAATTCCCATAGGGGTGCCTTCTTCGGAGTTCACCGGAATGCTTCTGATGTATTCTTGATCCAGCCCTAAGTCTCTGATGTGAACTTCTCCAAACATGCCGACGAACAATGCTTTCAGGCCAAATAATTCCAAAGGAGAGTGAAGTCCCGGCGTATCCAACACCCCAAGCACTTCTCCAAAGAGTACATAGACGCGGGCCTCCCGCTCGTTCACCGTTGTGTAAATGCCGAGGTATCTGGCGATGCCGAGAATAAGTGTCTCGAGGATGAAGAATGATAGTGCGGCGATTGGAATGAGTGATAGGTTATTCATGTTTGGTCTCCAAGAAAATTCTTTTTGCCTGTGATAATAATGCGAGTCTGAGATTGCGCAAATATGCGGGAAGTGTCTTTTGTCCACTTTGTTTGATCATCGCAAGTTGTGCTGCGACCTGATTGAGCACCTGGACTTCTGATTTTGCTTTCAAGGTTTCTATTTCCACAGAAGTTTTGGATTGGACGATCTTTTGGTCTGCAGATGCTTTTGCCAAGCTGATTTGTGATGATACGTGGTTGTGTGCTGTGTTGATGGCGGCGAGCGCAGATTCTACTTCTATAGGTGGCTCTAGCGCGGTGATAAGCGCGGCATCGAGCGTGATGCCGTAGCGGGCAGCTGAGGAATGGCATTCATCGGCCATATGACTATTAAATTGTCCGAGATTTTTTCGTAGATCATTTATCGATGTGCCAAGAGATGCTTGGAGTGATGTCTGCACGCCTTCTTCTTTTGGTGCTTCGAAGTTTGCAATTCTTTCTCGCAAAATGGAAATAAAATACCCCATCACATGAGCAATGGGCGCGGTAACACCAAAGAAAAATGCATAGAGATTGCGTTCTGATACGGTGTACTGCAGTTGTCCTCGGAGCTTTATGTTGAGCTGATCTTTGGTGACGGCTTCAAGGGCTGTGTTGTTGTCATTTACCGATGGGTTTTCTGGATCGTAGGCAATGTCGATAAGCTGTGTGGCTATGGATACTTTGCGGATTTCTTCCCAAGGAAATTTAAAATAAGGCCCACCAGGCGCAATAACTTTTACCTGCGGAAAGCTATAGCGGGACTTTTCATCATCGCGAAGTGATTTGGCAAAATCGGGATCATCAAGTGTCGTGACTCCGGCTAAACAATCTGCTTTTCCAAAGACTGTTTTGACCGCTCGTTCGTTTTGTTGAACAACGTAAAAACCGGTGATGATAACTCTGATACATATATATAATAAGAAGCCAAGAAGAAGGGCAATCATCGGGGTCATATATCTATATTACTCGTAGTAGATTTTTTCGCAAGAAGGGAGTTTGAGAAATGGGAATAACGAATTATGAATTATGAATTACGAATTATGAATAACGAAGAATGAAGTACGAATTATGAATATTCAACCATGATTCATTATTCATGATTCATGATTCAACTCTATGTTGTGATCGAGTTTCCAAGCAGAGATGGAAGAAGTGTTCCCACGATGTGGTCGATGCCATCTTTTGTTTTTGTGGAGATGAAGGCATGAGGATTCTCTCCGGCTTTTTGAATAAGTAGGTCACGGTCGAGATCTGTCGCCAGATCTATTTTGTTAAATACATATACCTCTTTCGTTTTTGAAATTCCTAACTGGTCGAGTATATCGTGGACCACATTTACTTTCTCTCGCATCAGGGGATCTGATACATCTACAACATGAAGGATGAGGTCTGCATGAATGGATTCCATGAGCGTTGACTTGAATGCTTCAATGAGGGACGGGGGAAGATTTGCGATAAATCCGATGGTGTCGGAGAGTAACACCTTCTTTTGGAGTGATGGCAAGTAAAGTTCTCCGACACTGCTGTCGAGTGTGGCAAAAAGTGCGTTTTCTACGAGGTGTTTCTTGTGAGTAAGAATATTGAACAATGATGTCTTTCCAGCGTTTGTATACCCGACAATCGAGATGGTCTTCAGACCAATATGTTTGCGATTTTCCATCTGAGTCGCGCGTACCTTTGTGGATTTTTCTAGGGCGTCGGTTGCTCGTTTTATTTCCTTTTTCCAGTGCCGTTTCATAAGTTCCGTATTGGTTTCGCCGATGCCCCGAGTGCCGATGCCTCCTCCTTGGCGGGAGAGCACCAACCCCATTCCATAAATACGAGGACCCATGCTCTGCATGCGCGCAAGTTCGATTTGCAACTTTGCTTCTGTGGTTCGCGCGTGACGAGAAAAAATTTCCAAAATGACATCGACGCGATCCCATATCAAAATGTTTGGTGCAACTTCCCAGAATGCTTTCATAAGGGAGAATTTTTGACTCGGCTTCAATTGGCCATTGAGCACAATTGCATCTATCTGATGCTCTGCAAGATACGTGATAACTTCTTCTACCTTGCCCGGACCAATATACGTGCCGTCAAACTCTGGACCCTTTTGGTGGAGGAGATCTACGACGGTTGCGTTTTTGAGTGTCGCGACAAGTTGCCACAGCTCTGTGATATCTGCCTCCATGTCTGATCGACTTTGGCGGGGGTGGGCTAAATAGACAAATAAAATCTTGACCGGTTGGTTGAGTGCTTCCATGGATCTATATTATACAAGAACCATGGAGGGGGCGTATTACGGTCCGAGTTTCCACGTGCCATTTTTTCCATTTATAGTTACGATTTGACCATCTTCGAGTGAGCTAGCAGACGACTCAACGATTGCGGGGATTCCATACTCTCTGGCAACAATTGCTCCATGTGATGTTTGTCCGCCACGCAAGAATATCATACCCAAACAGCGAGAAAAGAGTACGGAATATTCTGGACTCGCGTTTGGGAAGATTGCGATGGTATTTGCGGGAATTGTGGTCTGTGTCGTTGTGACTCGCAGAATTGTCCCTGTGACCACCCCGATTGAGACACCTGTGCCTTTTGCTTCTGTTTGGGTCGGTGGTTCTGTTGCTTTTTTTGCAACTGATTTTTGTTTGATTGGTTTAGATAACGGGTACTCGCTTTTGAGAATTTGTTCCCGAGTCAGTGTGCTTATATGTTTTTTGTCCGGCGCATGAATCAAGATATGGGATCGTAGCGCATCGATAAACAGGAGTGCTTTTTGTTTCGCCTGTGTCCTCTTGAGTTGAAGATCTACGACACTATCTGCGAGTTTTTTTTGTGAGGAAGATAGTTTCGCTGGGAGATAAGTTTCTGGAAAGGGCACAGATGTGGCGATCCGTTTTTCTATGAGCGATGGAATTTCTTTCCAGCGAGGACACGTCAGTTCGAAGTCTTTATCTCCCCTAACCCCATACGTTTCCAAAAAACAGGAGAGCGATTGTTCTTTCGTCTTTACCAGATATTGATCAGAGACAGAGTGAAGAAGCCAGTCGTTCTTTGAGAGGTTTTGTGTTACATACGAGAGCACAGCGTCTTGGGACTGTTTTGATTCATGCATGAGGTACTGCTGAAAATATTCGGCAACAAATCCCGCTACGATAACCGCTGGCATTACGTGATTGGTGATGTACGCATCGAGTTGTTTTATCGGCAGTGTGGTCTGGGTTGTATCGATTGCGTCTAATAGGTGTTGGATGAGAGTGGTAATACCATCAGGATTTGCAATCCATCTGCTTTGCGTGAGGATGAGTTTTGCGGTGAAGTATAGATGTTTTGGAGAAAATAATTTTCGCGTGAACATCGAGAGCTTTGGGGTATTGGTAACCTGCGTCTGATACGTGTAGGAAAAAATTGTGTGCGCATAGAGAATGAGTTCTTCAGACAATAGGTTGCTATATAATTCTCCATCGAGCAGGGTGAGGAGCGATCGCTCCCTCGCAATATAAGGAATATCTATGAGTTTCATGGCGGTCCCAAAGCTTTGTGTGCCGGAAAACCAGTGAGATAAAAATGAGAATGTGAGGGGTGTTGGCTTTTCGACGATATCTCCTATGCCCCCAGCGAAGAGCGTTGACATTGGAGTATGAGGAATGCGAGATTTCATTTATACTATTATGGCATATGAAAAAAATATTTTCCGCATGCATCGTGTGTAGTCTGATTTTTGCGTTCCCTGGGAAAGCTCATGCCATCGTGCTACTTCCTGCTGTGCTTCTTATCCCCATCGTAAAACTTGTTGCCATTGTTATGGCAAGCGTCTCTGTGCCTGTGGCAAGTGTTGGCGTCCTTTGGAGTAGATTGTTTGGAAAAAAACTTCCTGTGGCAGTAGCTTGGGTGATACTCGCGGTGTTGGTGGTGGGACTTAGTGTTGGGATCTGGGCAAAGATTAGTTCTCCTGATCGACCTCTGTTTTAATCATGAATATATTCGATGATGCCGAAGCCCTGCTGGTCTGGTGTGTTTGGCGCTGATACCGTTCCCTCAACTGTCCCCATATACCAATCATAGGAATTGTTGGGAGCTTTGTTAATTTCATTTTTTCTCACGAGTTTTATCGTCGCTCCGATGGGCGAACTCATGGTGAATGTATATACTTTCGGAGGGGTCGCATCGTCTCTGTTTGACAGAACACTAAATGTTTTTGTGATGGATCCTAGGGCATTTTTATAAATGCCGAGCGAATGTGTTTGGTAAATCGGCGTGGGAACTGTTACCGATGTGGCGTCGACGTGATAAAAATTTCCCGCTGTGTCCCAAAATGCGAGCCAATCTGTCGTAAGACCAATCGGTTGGTCGTAAAATTGGATAGCATCGGTGTCCATAGAATAGATGCGGGTATAGAGAATTTTTGCGGGATGCATAGTGCCATTGATGGTAAGTTGTCCCGGGGATTCTGACATATATTTTGTATACCCTGGGAGACTTCGTATACTCATTTCGTTTTGTAAGTTTGCTGAAAAAAATTCGATCGTGTTTCCATCTGTAGAAATTTCTCCGTTGATTTGTTCTTTGAGCACACGGGTTTTATCTATGCCGATATTCCATTGCTTGATAAATTCGTTTTGAGAGAGATTGGGATTTGAGGACACTTGCGATGTTTTTTTTCGGGTCCATGTGGTGCCATCAAAATAACTCACGCGCGTATTGTGGAGATAGGTGTTGTTTTCCTCTGTCCGCGTCATGGTTGCAACGATCGCTTGGCGGGGCGAGTCCATGGTGATTGCCATGACGGTGTCGTCGAAATAATGATTCCCCGTTGTGAAGCGAAGCGCCTCGGTGTTTCCTTGTGTCGTATCGTCTGGGGGTTTTGTCGGTGTGATGGTGGTCTTTGGTGTTGTGAGTACTGTATTGCCACGACCTTGTGGCGTCGTCGGTCTGATTGCATCTCTGATAAAAAATCCTGCGATAAATGCCCCGAGACATCCGATCATCATGATGACCATAACACTGAGTGGTCCTTGGGGTGGAGAAGTGGGGGATGGTGAGGAAGGGTTCATACTCTCAGTATGGAAGTTGAGTGGTAATCGTGTCAAGGAAAGCGTTGTATAATGCAGATACTATGAAAAAATATATTGTTGAATTTGTCGGTACGTTTTTCCTTGTCTTGACGGTAGCCCTTAGTGGAAATCCTGTTGCCATAGGTTGTATCCTCATGGCTATGGTTTATATGGGTGGGTATGTTTCCGGTGCTCACTATAATCCCGCAGTCACCGTGGGTCTTGTGGTGTCTGGAAATATCAAATGGGACGAAGCGAAAAAATATATCCTCGCGCAGATGCTCGGAGGGTTTGTTGCCTCTGGAATATTCGCTCTCGTTAAACAAGATTTTTTCTTGCCCGCTCCTGGAGCTGGAGTGAGTATGTTGTCTGCGTTTGTTATCGAAGTGCTCTTTACGTTTGCCCTCGTGAGTGTTGTCCATCATGTGGCGGTTGCTCCAAAAAATAAGGATAATCACTACTATGGACTGGCAATTGGGGTGACGCTGTTGTCGGCGGCATTTGCTGGAGGTGGAATTTCGGGAGGTGCATTTAATCCTGCAGTTGGTGTGTCGCCACTATTGTTTGATATATCTGCGCTCCAATCTCATGGAGCTAGCATCCTATTATATATAGCAGGTCCGCTGACAGGTGGTGCCATCGCTGGGTGGGCGTATACGCAGATGAAATAAATTTGTTTGTCTGATACTCGATTATGTCTATACACCGAGAAATTGAATTTGCCAGACGCGTCGTGTCTGTTATGGATTTGAAGTTTTCTGTTTTCGGCATTAAGTTTGGAATCGATCCCTTACTTGACATCATCCCTGGGCTTGGAAATGGACTGGCGCTTTGTGTGTCTGTTTATCTCTTTTGGATAGCGTTCCGTCTAAAGGTTCCTATCCATGTCTATGCCCGTATGTTTTGGAATATTGGCGTCGACTTTGTCTTTGGGGCAGTTCCGTATATCGGTATCGTGATGGATTTATTTTTCCGCGCGAACGTAAAAAATTTAGCCCTGCTTGAAACCTATCATGATCCTTCGATATTAGTTGGAGATCTGCTGGATCCAGTATAGGCGCAATGTTTCCGTAAATATCCGGCATTAGCGTCTCACTAATGGCGGTTTCATAT
>CAYHHA010000038.1:0-12290 GCA_964356315.1 uncultured Gammaproteobacteria bacterium | reverse complement strand
AAAACCCCCTCCGTAAACGACCGCGTAAAAAATTTGCTTTGTTCAATTTATTTAGCCCGTTACAACGGCCTAAAAAATTTCAAAGCTTAGCTTTAAAATAGGTATGTACAAACAACCAATAGAATCAAAAAACAAAGCAGAAAATATCAAAAAGAAAAAAACATGCCTCCTCTTGTATTCAGGAGGTGTGGATACATCGGTAAGCGTGTACCTGTTAAAACACTATTACGGATATACGGTCTATACCTATTCCGTAGATGTGTGTCAGGATCCAACTTGGTCGACGCGTATGGCGCAAAAAGCGCTTTCAATCGGCGCGACAAAAGCCTTTGTCTATGACGGTAAAAAAGAATTTGCTGAAAAATACCTTTCTCAGGTGATTCAGGCAAATGGCTATTACGATGAGTTTTACCCCATCGGAACATCAATTGCGCGTCCATGGCAGGCAAAATTGGGAATTGATATGGCAACGAAGCTTGGGGTGGATGCTATAGCTCATGGAAATAAAGGGCGTGGCGCGGGCGCTTTTCAGTTTAATATGGTGTTAAATTTTTTTGCCCCAACAACTTTGAAGCTCGTTTCGCCCATCACTGATTGGTGGCCGGAGCGCAGTGACGAGATGGCGTTTGCCAGAGAACACCATATCCCACTTCCTGTAGGACCGGAAAATCCATATAGTTATGACGACAATATTATGTCAAATGCCATTAACTACGGTGACATAGACGATATCGGGAAATCTGTGCCAGAAAACGCATACAAATGGACAATTCCTGTAGAGGCTACACCCAATAAAGCTGACTATGTAGATCTCTCATTTGTTCACGGGTTGCCGGTGTCAGTGAATGGGAAGCAGATGTCGCTTGCAGATCTTTTTATTCATCTAAATGTACTTGCGGGAGGCCATGGGATAGGGCGTGTCGATATGTTAGAAAATGGGTTGTACGGCAATAAATTTAAATGGGTCTATGAACTTCCCGCTGCAACAGCGATTCTGTTTGCGCATAAAGAATTGGAAAAACTGGTGTTACCTAAAGAAACGCTCTGGTTTAAACACACAGTCATTGATCCAAAATGGGCGAAGCTGGTGTATCACGCCCAAGTGTATAGCCCTCTGGCATCATCCCTGATGGCATTTATTCAGACAACACAACAGTATGTTATGGGTACGATCACACTGAAGCTATTTAAAGGATCGGTGACCGTCTTAAAACGCGCGTCTGACGCTTCATTGGTAAACATCGACGCCTCGACGCTTCATTTCCGTGAAGGCATGGATATGATTCCATACGGATTTGAAGAGTATAGTTTTGCCAGCAAGCACCAAGGTGTATTTTCAGGATATTTAGGTACCGCGACGTCTCATGCAAAGGAGTTTTCGCTATGAAACACCCAATTCCTTTGTGGAAAGACGAGACTGATGGAGACATGGGCAACGTTGCTGTGTCGTATGCCGCTGGGGATGATGTAGTCCTTGACGAACAACTGATTTCTTATGAGTGCGAGGTAAACATGGCACATGTATGTATGTTGGTAAAACAACGCCTTATCCCAATGCGGGTTGGAAAAAAACTGTTGATTGGCCTCAGTACGCTTCTGCAGGATGCCGAAAGAGGGACATATACGTTGCATCCGGAGCTTGAGGACGTCCATAGTAACATCGAACAGACATTGATAGAACAATATGGGATCGAAGTGGGTGGGTATCTTCGTTTGGGGATAGCGCGGAATGATCAGGTCTATACAGATACGAGACTATGGATGCGCGATGGAATTCATACACTCATCAAACAGACGGCAGAGTTGGTTACTGAGATTGTAGCTGTCGCATCCAAACATACCAAAACGATCATGCCTGGATACACGCATCTGCGTATTTCACAACCGATTACATATGGACACTGGCTGACTGCGAAAGCGTTTCATTTTTTAGATGATATCCATGCTCTGTTTAACGCGTACGATGAAGTGAATATGTGTCCGTTAGGAATTTTTGAGATGGCAGGTACGCATCTCTCTATCGACAGGCAGTACACAGCACGGCTCCTAGGATTTTCCCAAGCCACGCCACATAGCTTGTACACCGCAAATCAGAGAGGTGAATTGGAATACGCGCTTCTGTCTAAGCTGAGCATGCTCGCTTTGCATATTCGCCGTACGATGACGGAGTTCATTTTGTATTCCGGGGATGAATTTGGGCTGGTTTCCTTAGGCTCTTTGTATGTGACGGGAGGGACTGCACAACCAAATTTAACAAATCCGGATACACTCGAGATTGTCCGCGCTAATATGGCGCATATTCATGCGTCTTCAATAGAGTGTCTGATGGTCATGGATTCTCTGCCTTCAGGGTTTAATCGTGATACACAAGTTACCAAAAGAATACTGTTTGAATCAGTGTCTCTTATGCAAAAGACACTGCCTGTCGTGTCTGGGATCGTTGCAACATGTTTGCCAAATATCAAACGGATGGGTGAGTTAGCCAATGTTAATTTCGCTACGGCTCCGGATATGGCAAATCAACTGTCAGTCTGCGGGGGTGTAAGCTTTCGCGAGGCATACAGTGTGGTGAAAGCCATCATAAAGAAAGGATCGATCCACGCATTCACGCAGCTTACGCCTCAGATGATCGAAAAAGTATCTTTAGAGCTTTTGAACAAGCCAATTAAAGTAACTGAGGCACAAATTAGAGCAGTTGCTACAGCACGCGCCTCGGTCATGTCTCACATAAGTTATGGCGGGCCTGCCCCAAATCAGGTAAAAAATATGAATAAAAAGATAAAGAAAGAACTTAAAGGTGTAAGAGGGAAAATTCTGGAACAGACAAAAAAATTGAACATTGCCCGTGATCTGTTACATAAGGAAATGAGTCAAATCACATGAAACGCCATGATGGCATTCCAGGGAATGATGTTGTTTTAATAGATACAGGGATGGGGTATGCGTCGATAAAGGATGTTATCAGACGAATCACTCGACTGCCAGTTCGTGTACTGCTTACTCATACGCACTGGGATCATATCGGGGGAGCATGGGAATTTCAAAAAATTCATGTATATGATGACGCAGTTGAAAAAAATCGGTTGAAAAACGGGTTCGATTCGACAAAAATACCCGAGTTACAAAACATGGATATGTTTGAATATCCCTTTCTACCGAAAAAATATGCAGTACCGGAGGTGGTCGCAAAGACAGTGCTCGACAAAGAGTGCGTCGTGTGTGATCCATGGCAGTTGACTGTCTGGCATACTCCAGGACATACCAAAGGGTCTGTTTGTTACTATGAGTCGACGAAGGGTTTGCTTTTTTCTGGAGACACTGTCTACCCAGGGCCATTGTATGCGTTTGAACATGAATCAAATGTGTCCCAATATGCTTCGTCCATGCGATATCTATTGAAACATATTGATATAGTTACGTCGGTGTTTCCTGGGCACAATGCAACGCAATGTTCTGCTGATTTGATCAAAGATGCAGGAAATGTGTTTACTTTGATCCAGAACGATCCACGTTCATATGCCAAAAAGGAGAATGGCGTTCGAATATATGAGGGATCTAGGGTGTCTGTCATCACTTCTGACAAAAAATTGTAATACTACTATGGGTAAAAATGCTCAGAGAATCGTATGCGGGAATTGAACGCTCTGTTCGACGCGTATATAGGATATTTCTATCATGCTAAGCAGGTTTAATAATCCTTCTGAAACATTGAAAGCTAATGAAGCTAAAAGTAATTGGGGCAGACGAAGGTTGGCGTATAAGTCTCAGGCAATTGATGCAATAGTCGTGCTAGGCAGATATCCTAGAGTATCTGATGAAGAGAGGATATGTATGATAACGATCTGTCTTACCAGGGCAATTGGGGCAATAGGTATATGGATCGTATGAATAGCCTAGTTGTCTGCATCAGATTCAATTATGAGAACTATCGATGTGTTTGAGAGTAAACATGGTATACCAGAACTATGGCTGTTTGTGTAGAGTAAATATAGGCGGTACAGCAACATGTTTTTGTATTAGCACATGGTTGCGTCGATTGCTACTATTTTTTATACGCAATTGAATTTTGTTTTGGGGATTTGGTCACAAGTATTGCTTGGAACAGAGAGTCGCGTACAAAACGATAAAAAAATATGTGTATAATAAATCGCTAGGGACAAATATTTGTGGAGAGTATCTCCTGCGGTGTGTTTGTGTGCAATCAGTGCAAATCGAGTAGGAAGGATATTCCCACTGTTGCGGAAGCGTTTTTATACGGATATGCACGAGTATATGTTAGGAAATTTTTACCGCAGAATATAGATAGGGTATGGTATACTCTGATCTATTGTTTATTGACAATGAAAAGGGGAAAATACGGAAAGATATGAAAAAGCAGGTAATACAAATGATTGCGGAAATAGTGAAAACTCTTGGAGTTTTCGGTGCGGAGATTCAGGTAGAGTTTCCAGAGAGTGTTTTGCATGGTGAATTCACCACCAACGTCGCAATGATCCTTTCGAAGCGTCTGAGTAAGCCCCCCAGAGAAATTGCCCAGCAAATTGTAGACAAACTCAAAGTATATCAAAACACATCTGAAGGTACTTGGATAGCACGAGTTGAAATAGCCGGTCCAGGGTTTATAAATATCTCTGTGACGGATGCATGTTTTGGCAGTGTGATTAGTACTGTGCTACAGCAAAAAGAGGGCTTTGGAATGGCTACAAATGGGGACATGGGACAGGAGACAAGAGACAAGAGTGGCCAATTGGGGCAGGCACAAGTGGATAAGAATATTTCAAAGACAATAGATAGAGAAAAAGCACCAAAAAATGTGGATAAAAAGGGGAAAACTATCCCGTCTATCGTCGACAGTGCGGGAAAAGAAGATGAAAGTGGGCAAATAGCCTTGCGCGGGGAAAAAACACAAGAAATTTGGGACATGAAACAGGAAACAAGCGACAAGAGACAGGAGACGGGGAACAGGAAGCAAGAGACAAGTGACAGGAGACAGGAGGTGGGAGGCGTGTCTCATGTTTCGTGTCCCGTGCCCCGCACGATTATGGTTGAATTTGCCCACCCGAATACGCATAAGGCATTTCACATCGGGCACCTTCGCAATATTACAACCGGAGAAACGATCGTTCGCTTGCTTGAAAGTCAAGGAAATCGCGTGATCAGAGCGAATTATCAAGGAGATGTAGGCATGCATATCGCCAAGGCTCTGTACGCCCTTTTAGAGGTCTCTCCGTACAAAGATGATGTGGATAACATTGTTGGCGTGAAAGAACGGACAGAATTTTTAGGCAAGGCCTACGCTGCGGGAAGTAAGGCGTTTGAAGATCCGTCTCCCGACGGAGAAAAAGCAAAAGGAATCATCAAAGATCTCAATTCGCTCATTTACGCATCTGCTCAGCGATACGCGCGGGAAGTCGGCAGAAATCCTGGCTCGACTGATTATTTGAAACTCGTAGTGAACCATGTGCATCCGTTGGAGCGTGTATATGCTCTTTGGAAAGAGACGCGTCAGTGGAGTTTAGATTATTTTGAAACAATTTATGCGCGTGTGCATACCACCTATGATCGTAAATTTTTTGAAAGCGAGTGTTTAAGCGGTGTAGACACAGCAAAAGATGCGGTGAAGAAGAAAATTTTGGAAGAAAGCGATGGTGCGATAATTTTCCGTGGTGAGCCCTATGGGCTGGAAACACGCGTGTTTGTAAACAGTTTAGGGCTTCCAACCTATGAAGCGAAAGAGTTGGCGTTGGCACCGATGGAGGCGAGTGAATTTGGCCTTCCGGACAAGATCATTCATTGCGTCGGACCAGAGCAGACGAGCTTTTTTAAAGTGACGTTTAAGGCCGAAGAATTGCTTGGTCTCGTGCCTGCGAATGTGCAATACCATCTTGCGTATGGGTGGGTGAAACTCAAAGAAGGCAAGATGAGTAGCCGGACGGGGAATGTGATTTTGGGAGAATGGCTGATCGATGAAGTGAAGAAAGCGATACAGATTATTATAGATAGTAATACTTCTAAACAGAATGATACACTTCCGGAAAAGGTTGAACCTTTTACGGAGGAGAAAGATGAGGACATCGCTGAAACGCTTGCGATTGCTGCAATCAAGTATGCGTTTTTGAAAGTTTCAACGAATCAGGAAATTGCGTTTGACCTCAAAGAATCGATTAACACAAACGGGGATAGCGGACCCTATCTGATCTACACCTATGCGAGAGCGAGGAGTGTTCTGCGTAAAGCGTCAGAGCTTCAGAGCGTCTATAATGGCGTCAAGGCATCAGAGCATCAGAGTGTCGAGAGTGGCATCAAAGCGTCAAAGCTTCAAAGTGTCAGCGATGACGCATCGACGCCGCGACGCAATGACGCTTCGTATAACTCCGATGAGCATCTCGTTGCCCGTCTTATTTCCCAATTCCCTGATGTAGTAAAAGCTTCGGCAGATAACTATGCGCCAAATACGCTCTGTACCTATCTGTTTCAACTCGCCCAGGCGTTTAATAGTTTTTATGGGAAAAATCCGATACTAGAAAAAGCGTCAGAGCGTCAGAGTGCCGAGAATGGCATCAAAGCGTCAGAACTTCAAAGCGTCAGTGATGACGCATCGACTCTGCGACGCCACGACGCAACGACTCAGAGACTCGCCCTCACCTCCGCCACGGCCCAAGTCATCAAAAACGGATTGCATCTCCTCGGTATTAAGACGTTGGAAAGAATGTAGGCGTTGGGAAAAAACTGGAGTGTTCATAGTTCATAGTTCATGACATTCAGAATATAAATTAACAACTTCCAAATTCCAACATACAAACAAATTCCAAATTCCAAATTCCAAATCTTAAATCTTAAATCTTAAATCTTAAATCTTAAATCTGTATTTAGTATTATATATTTTGAATACTGTATACGCTATACCATATACAAAATACTAAGCTCTAAGCTCCATACAGCTTGTTACTTTCCCCTCGATGCTAGTCAAAATTTATGGATTGTCCTGACGGTCTAGAAAAATTCAAACCTGCCTGCCGGCAGGCAGGGCTTAGCTTTAAAATCATATCCCTATCCCTGTGTTTTATCCCACTTCCAGAACGAATTCTTGACTCCATCAATTCGGTTTATGAGAAATTCCTGATATTCTGAGTCATTCAAGGTATTTTGAAACGCAATTCGTGCGAGACCCATATAATTATTGCTACCCATTTGCCACGATGTATCGTCTTTTGTAAACACGCTTATGGTCGAAAATGTGGCAAGCTTGTTTCCCTCATGGGATTGTCGAAACCTTGCTAAGTGGGCTTCTGATATACCGTATTTATATTTAAGCCCATACGTGGCTATGCTGAAGATATTTTTCGTTTTCATTTCATCGGAGATATCTGCAAGGTGATGAAGAAATTCCAAGGCCGTTTCCTGATCTGGGAAACGACCAGGTGCGACATAATCGCTAAATCGAAAGACAAGCTCATCGCGCTCACAGATGCCAACCTGCGCCCTAAAGAGGCAATATCCCAGGAATGTTTTTATCGCTGGATCCGTAAACAGACCCGCTGTGTCCAAATAGTGTAGAGTAGACGAACGGATAGTTGGGTTGGAAAAACCGTGTGTTTTCCATGTTTCCCTGTGATATTCTGCATTATTATCATTCGACTCTGGTGGTAGATTCATTACGGACAAAAAATCGGTCTCCTCGTATCGGAATAGAAGTTCAACCCACTTATCGCAGGCTACAGAAACATCCGGTGCTTTGATAATAGAGAGTGCTTCAGCGCGTTTGTATAAATTTTCAAATGCCTCTCCTCGTCCATCATAGAGTTCAAATTCTTCAGATGGAAGGTTCCGTTCAGATCTATTCATATATATGGGTGTTGAGATAATACGACTATTTGTCTGGAAACTCAATTCCAAGATGGGAAGTTTAAATCATGTATGATATATATGGTCTCTTTAAATATATGGAACTCACCAGGAAAAAACATCATGGTTTAGCAGAGATCCCTAAGGCTGTGGAATCGGCAGTGACGTTCTCAAAGACGATCATAGAATCGATTGCTGATAGGAAAAAACGGGATAAATATGGCCCATTTTCCGAATTATTTGCCATAACACAGATGCCTGTGCGGTACCAGCAGATCGTGTTGGATGCGATGGCGCAGATGGAAACATCGAAAGATCCGTTTCATGGCGCGTCACACCCAGCTCGAATGGCGCATGATTTATTGCGATTTATAAAAAATGATCCCTCTCTTATCTCGATCATGGATATGCAGGCATTGATCCTTGCGATTCCACTTCATGATTTGTCTCGCGCACAACAACAACCAACGCTTTATGGAGCTATCTACGGCATGGTCACAGAGAAAAAATATGCGGTTTCCGTCGCGCGCGAGTTTTTGCTGACCCATGGCATGGACCAGCCAGAGGACAAGGAGTGCATGGAAAGAGTGTTGGTGGCGGTAAACGAGCATACACTCGCCAACACATTTGATAGAAAATCGCTTGAGTCTCAGTGGCTCTATGGATTGGATTGTTTGGACGTGCTAAGCCAGGGGAGACTCGAAGAATTGGATAGATATGCAAAAAAACTAGCGGAGTACTGGCTGTTTCGCCCTGCGATGATGTGGTATAAAAATTCCTTTGTCGCTATCGCGAAAGAGTTTCGCTATTACGGCGAATTGATTGAAAAAGAAGCTAAAAAGAGACAGCCAAAGGCTATAGAGCATTTGCAAAAGCTTCAAAAAAAAATGAAAATCCCCGGGAAGTTAAAATTTTAGCATTCCTCATATTTTCTCCGAAGAATCTCCATAAAAGAGATTGTAGGTCTGTAAGATGTGTAGTAGAATGCCTGTGAAATGACCATCCCAAAAGAAGAATATCAGCTTCCAACATATGCGTTTCCTGAGTCTATGAATCACAGTGTTCAATTTGCCCGGGAACTCATAGATGCTATGCAGGGAAAAGATATTCTATTGCACAATGAAACAGATATACGACTTCCTCAAGATTGTGTGAGTGGTGGTGCTATCGTTCAATCCGCTGAATCTATGGAATTTCCTGTAAGCAATCGAGTGCTCTCAAATATTGTTTCGGGCCCGTATTTAGGTATATATGACAAAGCAGAAATTGAACGTGTATTCGATTTTAATATTGATGTTCGGTCAGACTCAAAACGCATCGATGTTCACTTGGGAAGTGAAACGATCCAGTTATCGATGGAGCAGTCATATGCCAATTATTCCGAGCCAATATATCAGCGCATGATCTTTGGTATATTGGCTTGCTTATCTGATTCTGACAAGAAAATTATAGAAACTATCACAAATAACGGTATTCTGATATCAACTGGTGAACGGGCATCGGAAACTTCATTCTGGGTACCGGGTTCAGTAATGGAAGAAGTAACTTTCCCAAGGCTCCCATGGCAGTCTCAGTATCAACAGAACTTACTTTACCCAATTGATTTGTGGGAGCGGTCCTATGATGTGTGGGAAGAGCGGGGAGATGCTCACGTGAAGTCAGGCGTACAAAAACTGCTAGATACTGTGCATCCTTTGGGTGTTAAGATCCAAAGTGATTTTCCAGCGGATGTGTATATAAAAACGCCGAAAATTCTAGAATAGCAACCTTTTAAAAAAGGTTGAACCCTTCAAGGTCAACGTCGATGGGAGTATTTTCAAATTTTTCATATTCCACGAAGTGGTCATAGCTGTTCGATTTAATAGAAATGGGGAGCGTGGCTTGGTCAAAATAGCCGAGGATTGTTTTTGTTTTTAGCCATGTCGTCTCTATGTTTGAAAGATATATTGCATAGGATGAATATCCTTGGTTGATCGGGATTCCTAAAGACATCGGATTTCTATGGATGTATCGGGAGACGTGGAGGAGATATGGATCATCCAACACCAAACTCGCTTTATAGATCCCGGTGAAAAGGTGGCCGGTGCGTTTATATTTTAAATTGAAATACATAGAGTAGCGCGTGACGATTGACTGCATGAACGCTTTTATCGTGTGCGCATCTTTTTGTTTGACGAGGAAATGAAAGTGATTCGGCATAAGGCAATAGGCATGAAGTTCCATCGATTCATAAAAGTTTTTTGGCTGTTTCGGAATCCGTGAAAAGGTTGAACCTTGCGCGGAGAGCTCTGTGACAAGAGATTCTATTGATCGAGGGGGAGAGAGGGCGTCTTTGAGAATGGATAAAAATTTTGCGTAATCTTTTGTGTCGCGGAAAATGAGTTGTTTGTCCACTCCACGATTGTAGATATGGTAAAAACAATCCTCTGCGTAGATTTTTACGATATTCCTGGCAGGCATACGTATAACTCTACTATACTCCATTTCCAAAAAGGTTCAACCTTATTCAAAAAAAGGTTGAACCTTTTAAGATCGGAAAATAGTAGAATTACGTTTGTTATCGTTTCATTCATATTTTTTTACAAAAAAATCGTCTGCAGAAGCAACTGGACGTACAAATCCCTGGCTTTCTAATAGATTTGTTATACCATTTCGTTGAAAAATGTACTCATCTCCGTGTGGAATGGAGAGTGTTTCAACAAGATAGGATGGTTTAGGCTGGTAATTTTGTCTGGTTATATGAAGAAATTCGAACAGTTCATGTCCTGCGATTACGAGTCCTTGTCCGATTTTAGAATTTCTATGAGTACGTTCGACAAACACTGTAGTGCTTCCAATCATGAAAATTTCCGATGATTCATTCTTTAAACGATGGATGTCTATAAAACCGAGAGGTTCACGGTTTTCTCCTAACACGAACAATGTGGCTATCATATCGGAAGATTTATGTTCCGGATAAATAATTGTATTTGTTCCCGGTGTGCCATCAGTAATTTGCGCCAGTTCAGAGAGTCTTCGTTGGTTTCTTAGCTGAAATAGGTCATACTCGCGTTTATTGGGAAATACATATTGGATATATTTCGGATAGAAATCCTCAGGGTGTTTAGACATAAGAAGATAGTATAATACTAACCCATAGTAAATACAACAGCGCAATGCTTGTCTGTGGTAACTGACCTTTAAAGGTTGAACCTTTTAAGGCTAGTAGTGTCATTTAGCGCATCTAGCTGATTGCGAGAAGCCTTGTTGTATTGCTTCTGTTTCACTACAAAACCACGAGTCTCCATAGGATTCGTCGACGATCACCTGATCGTAGTCTCTGCAAGTGGGTAAGTAGTAGGTTTTTTCTCCCGAACGAAGGTTTCCTTTTATGACGCAATTGTTTTTTGCCGTGGCAGATCGGCAGGTGTCAGAGTAAATGCCAAGAGAAGAATTCTTCGCTTTATTTGATGTACTACCTAATAGAGTATCATAGTTTGATCCACTGGAAAAATGCCGGGCGAGACCTGACTGCACCATCACCCGGTTGAGGAGGGGATCAAAAGATTTGGTCATATAGCCGATCCATGCAGGGAGGTCTTCAACGATCGCAATTGCGAGGACTCTGCCATAAGAATCCGTCATAGATTCTTTGAGGCGGAGGTGACGGTTGAGTGCGTGGGATTCTAGGAATTTTTGCGCTTCTGTCGCCATGCACCGATCCTTTTCGGGTGCATCGATACTCCGAAGTCTGACGCGACGACCATCAGTCATTTGAAGTGTGTCGCCATCTGGTACGCTTTTGACTACAGATCTATTCCATATATCAAATGAGAGGATGATATTCAAAAGAAGCGACACACCGATTGCAGAATATCCGGTGTATTTCAGCACGGTGCGAAATGATGTTTTGTCAGTTTTCTGTTTGTTCATATGGGAAGGAATTACTGACCGTATCTAGTATATCACGGTAAGATTTTGCTATCGTGAAGCGATGCTTAATAGTAGCTTGGTGGCTTAGATAACTGGTAGTAGCTTAGAGGAACGGAGGAAAAAGTTACGGGTTACGGGTTGCGTGTTGGATATTAGTAGTAAATAGTAAGTAGTAAGGGAAAGAAGAGCTTTATAGCTTAGCAAGTTGGAAGTAGCTTAGACGGCGAAAAGGGACCAGTCTGGCTTAGTAGTTTAGCTAACTGGAAGTAGCTTAGACGTTAGATTTAAGATTTAAGATTTGGTAATTTCTATTCTGAATGCCATGAACCATCAGTCCCAATCTCTAGAATCTAATCCCTAAGCCACTAAGCTTCTTTCTCTTCTTTCCCTATGCTACATATGACAGTAGCGGGCGCCGGCCTGAAGAGCTAGAAAAATTCAATCATGATTGGCCATGGGCAGGGCATAGTTTCATAAAACGTGAATTGATGTTGCTTATATAACCCTATAACATTGACAATACTTGTGTATTT
>CAYHHA010000037.1:0-12611 GCA_964356315.1 uncultured Gammaproteobacteria bacterium | reverse complement strand
AAATACTAAATACTAAATACTAAATACTAAATACTAAATACTAAATACTAAATACTAAATACAGAATACAGTATTTGTGGACGTGAATTTAAAAAGGGAGAGTATGAGACAGGGAATAAAATTTGCGCTTATAACGGCAGTAATTTCTGGAATATCTATTTTTTCCAACGCGGTGTTTGTGTCTAAAGCAGATCCGTTAGTGTTTGCTTTTATGCGCAACGCGCTGGTTATTGTGATCTGTAGCGCGCTTCTGATTGGTCAATCTAAACTTTCTCTAGTCGCGAAGCTTTCTCTGAAACAATGGGGGTTGTTGGCTCTGATTGGTATTGTCGGTGGAGGGATCCCGTTTGCGCTCTTTTTCACGGGGCTTTCTCAAATTGGAGCGGTAAGCGGAAATTTGATTCAAAAAACACTATTTCTCTGGGTATTGCTTTTGGCCGTTCCTATCCTTAAAGAGCGGGTGAGTAGGATTCAGATTGTCGGATATGGTGTGCTTTTGGCGGGAATGTTTTATTCGGGAAGCTCCATTTCCATACTGCCAAAGATGGGGACCTGGCTGATCCTTGTGGCGACCATCCTTTGGGCGATAGAGCAAATCATCGCAAAACTGACGCTCAAAACTGTGGATCCATTGATTGTGGCGTGGGGGAGAATGGTGTTTGGATTGCCGTGTCTAGCACTTGCTATAGGCATGAGCGGAAAAACCGGGCTTCTTTTTTCTTCACCGTCGTATGTCATCACTCCACTGGTCGTCAGCGCACTCCTTTTGACGGCATACATGAGCGCGTGGTATAGAGCGCTCTCTGTCGCGCCTGCTACACTCGTTTCTTCGGTGCTTGTTATCGCACCGGTTGTGACAGCCATATTGTCCAGAATCGTCCTTCATAAACCCTTTGTAGAGGGTCAGATACTATCTTCTCTGATGCTTGTGCTTGGGGCCACGATGGTCATCGGGCAATACGTGAAACGCTCTCAACATGCTTCGTATGAATCCTGACGAACGGGGACTAGCGGTATGCAGTCGATATGCCTTTGCTCCGAATTTGTATCACTATTGTGGCCCAGAAAAACAATCGGATTTACAGGCATATGTGAGTCAAAATATTGTCGACGGGGGCTTGTCTGATATTCTTTCCCATTTTGATACACTCTATAAGTATTTGGTGCTCATCGCCTCTGAAAATGCCATAGACGATCCGTTTGATCCACGAGTGGTAGAAGCATATTGGCTTGGAAATTCACTAGCTTTAAAAGTTCAAAAAGGAGCATTGATGAATCATATAACAGACGGCCTTTCTATTGGCAAAAAGATGCCCAAGTCTGCATTTTCCAAGCTTTCTGATTCGCTCATGAGTCATGGATTGCCGACACATACGGACCATGTGCTATCGGTCTATATCCGGACTGGACATCATGCGATTGTCCATACACTTGAGACCATGGATAATTGTCGAATTTCCTGGGGACGAGTGAAAGAAAAACTCGTAAACCGCACAGGAGCAGATCAATGCATTATTGAGATGCGTCATCTTTCGTGTGTCAATGATGCGTTGACACTTGGTCCGCCTGAGCTCACAACAGTACTGAGTGTTGGAATTGTGCCGAAGGTGGGGGATTGGGTGAGTGTGCATTGGGGGTATATCTGTGACGTACTATCCGAGAGTCAGGTAAAACAAGTTTCCCTGTTTACGAACCGTGCGCTTCAATTTGCGAAAGGATCCGTATGACGATCTATTGTGTGGGGAATGACGCGGTTTCCCAAGATGCTATCGCCGTTTGTCTTATCCCGTATTTATCCAAGGCGTTTCCCGATCTGACCATCATCCAGATTGATCCGACAGAAAATTTTACCCCAGAGCCCAATAGCATGCTTATCGATGCGGTTGAGGGGATACAAGAGGTCACCCTGTTTGATGATATTGATGCTTTTGTGTCAACAACGCGAGTTTCTGTGCATGAGTACGATATAGGACTTCACTTGCAGTTGTTAAAAAAGCTACACAAGTTACCACCACTGCTTATTATTGGGTTACCACAACAGGCAAAGCCAGAGGATGTGCTCGATGATGTCGTAGCCTTGGTGACTACTACTTTTAATAAAACGCAAAGATCAGCGTGAGCAGTGATGCAATGGAGATAATGATTGTCCCCGCAATGGCGATATTCTGCTGGAACGGTTTATTGATATGTTCTCCCATGATCTCTTTGTTGTTTGTAAGCCTGATCACATAGTAGAAGATGAAGGGCAACATCATGGCGTTAAATCCTTGGGAAAATACAGCGAGGTTCAGAAGTGATACTGATGGGATAAGAGCGATGATGCCTGCGATCGTTAGTTGAACAACGAAAATAGTATAAAACGCACGACCTCGGTTAAACGATGCATCAAGGCTCCCCGTGAGGCCAAAGAATTCAGCAAATGCATAGGCGGTTGATAGGGTAACGGTGATAATACCCATAAACCCTGCATTGAGAACGCCAATGGCAAATAGAATCATGGCAATATCTCCTGCAAACGGTTTGATGGCAAGGGCGGCTTGTTCGCTCGATAGCATAGGAATTTTATGAGCATAGAGTGTGGCGGCGGTGGCAACGATCATAAAAAATGAAAAGAAATTTGTGATAAACGCTCCTAGGTATGTCTCTATTTGTGAATACCGAAGCCTGTTTGTCTCGATCTTTTTATCGAATGCAAAACTACTGATAAAAAATTGTCCCCATGGGGTAATCGTCGTACCAAGTACACCGAGTCCTATGACAATATATTTGCGAAGATAGTCTGCGGTAAATGGAACGCCGTGGGGAACGATAAGGTTTGAAATAGCCAGTCCCCAGTCGGGATTTGCCTTGAATGCGGAGATGATATAGGCGATATAAAATAAACTCACGACGAGCATGATGTTTTGGTTGATTTTGTAATTCCCCTTAATTACCACAATAAACGCCAGCGAAATAAGCGTGACCACGCCAACGATAATGGGAATATGAAAGAGTGTGCTGAGGATTTTGACCGCGGCGATATCGACAACAATCGTCCCTAAATTTGCCAGAAATAAACAGGCAAAGATAAACACAGAGGTTTTTACGCCGTAATGTTCTCGTATAAGATCTCCGAGGCCTTTTCGGGTGACTATAGCGAGTCTAATGCCCATCTCCTGCGTGATGCCGAGGAAGAAGGTGATGATAAACAAGACGAAGAGAATTGGATATCCAAGTGTGGCTCCCGCTGATTGGTAGGTAGCGACGCCTGCGGCATCATTATCCGCCATTGCAGTGATCGTGGCCGGACCAAAGACCGTAAAGAACAAAAGAAAACGTCGTTTGAAGATTTTTATAATGTTGTTGAATTTTGTATCCAGGGTATTTTTCATTGTATTTTTTTCAGAACGATTTCTGATACGTCGTCTATCGTGATGATACCAAGAATTTTTTTCTCTCGGTTGATAACGGGTATTGCAGAAATATTGTATTTCAAAAGTTTATAAATAATGACTTCTACCGGCGTGGTCAAAAGCGCCACGATGGGCTCGGGAAGCATGAATTTATAGGCAGGGGATTCAGCCTCTTGCATCAGGAGCTCATGTGGGCTAAATACACCAACCAGTTGATCTTCGCGATTGAGCACATAGATGGCGCTAAATGAGGAAAAATCCTCTGTTTGTTTTTTGATTTCTTTGACGATCTCTTTCGCCGTCTGATTGCCTGAAATCGCGAAAAATTCACTCGTCATGAGTTTACCAACTGGAGTTCTTGAGAAGGTCATGAGTTGGTGCAGTTCTTGCTGTTTCTCCTCAGGCAATTTCTTCATGATTTTGTCTCGTTTGCTTCTGTCTAGTGCCAGAAGAATATCTACCGCTTCGTCCGGGTCTATGCAGTCAATAAGCTCTGCGGCTTTTATATGATCAAATCGTTGAAATACTTCGACCTGATAATTTACCGTAAGACTTTCGACGACTTCTGCTGCTTTTTTGAGCTCTAGCGTGCTTATGAACGTGTGGACATTGCGGGCGTTGGTCATTTCCAGATAATCTGCAAGATCTTCTTCATGAATTTTTGCGAGTTTTTCTTCGCGCTGTTTAATCTTTATCTGTCCATGTTCAAGTTCAAGATTCAGGACATCCCCCCATGATAGAAGTTGCATGGAGATGGGCGAGCTTGCAGTGGTCGCTATTTTTTGAATAATCTGTTCTATGCCAAGGCGACGGAGAATACCAAGAATCCCGATGTCTATCCCTGAGATAGAGAGGAGTGGTTGGTCTTGGATGACAATGTCATTTACCCGAACAACTTTGTTTCCAACAAGGTCGATAATTTGCTGATCCAGGAGTGTTTTTGTAATGGAGAGTTCATTTGCTTCGGTGGTTTGATGGAGTTGGGGCTTGGTGATGGCAATGTAATTGTTTATGCGTCTTAGGCTCGCAATGGCAATCGTATGGATGCTTTTGTTTGCATGAGTGACGACTATTTTTGTGATACGGGGGGTTTCTTCGTTGAGAAATACGATGTCAGTTAACTTGCCATGAATATGGTTATTTTCTGAACGCACCGATTTTCCAATAAGTTCTGAATAAAATAACATGGCTCTACATCTCCCATAAATAATTTCCCACCTTCATTGTAGTGCTTCTTTTTGCTGAGTGACAAGGGGAGGAATATTTATTGTACTTAGAATTGTGATTCTAACAGTGGAATGCTGATTAGGTATTGGCGTTCTGTCAGTAATACGCCGTTTGTATAATTATATTACGACTAAATGAATATGAAAGGTATCTTTAGATTTTCTGAGCTACATGAATATATCGCTGTGGATATGCTTGCACAATTCTTGGAAAAATAAGTACGTGTGCCTCTGTCATAATTAGCTTTCTAGCCTCGGATGTCAATTCGATTATTTCGTTAGCATTCGAATCTTTTATAAAACGATTTATGGCACTTTTGGAAGCTGGAATTCGGTATTCTGGCGACTCTATTTCAAAACTCCAGAACCGAAAGGGCAGTTGATCTGCCCATGTGTTAAATGAATTGTCTTTGCTGTCGATTTCTCGACATGTATCCAAAATATGTTCGGTATTGCTATGATGAACCCATATTCCACCAGAACGAAGTGACCTTGTGAGGGTTTCAACACCTTTTCTCATATATGCTACTGATTTGACTTGGCTAATAAATTCGAGTGTTCCATTGTCGAAGATTCCATCGAGATTTCTCCCATGTTCGGGGATAGAAATCAAACTACTATCTGGCCCTAGCCAATTAAAATCTCCAAGTGAAAAACCATACGAAGATAAGATATCTAATTGTCGTTTGTATATTGAAGAATTCCCTGATCCAACAGCCTCTTTCGAATATGAGTGTCTGTGAAAGGAATCACCAAGAGGATCGACACTGAAAACGGTTCCATCTCTCCCTACGCAATGAGCAAGCTGGAGTGCAAGAGGGTCATATGGTAGATAATATGGGCCAATGACAGCTGTGCGCATTCCCTGTAGATTAAGATGCCCGTAAAACTCACTCGTGTTTGATAGAACACTGGGGATTTCCGTAATATGTTTCCATAGGATGTCTGCGCTCATATCTGGCCAAACTACGTCACTATCATTGAGCTCTTGAGTAGGCATATACGTATTATAGGATATTACTAGTTGTGAATCAACTCAGGGAGAAAATCTAGCGTATCTTGTTGAATTGTCGAAATTTCGAGGGTAAAAACGAGAAGTTCGTTCGAATTTTATCTTAAAGAAATTTAAGTTTCAAAAAATGAGTGGCGCAGGACATGCAAGGGTCGTAGGCTCTAATGATTTTTTGGATTTCTAGTTCGAGTTCTTCTTTTAATAGATCCGTATGTTTCGAAACCCAATCACGGAGTGCGACCTCTATACCGATTTGATTTTGGCCCGTTGGGACAATAACTTTTGAGTCTTTGACTTTACCTTCTGCAGTCATTTCCACTTTATGAAATAGTGTGCCACGTGGCGCTTCGATTATACCTATGCCTATAGATTCTTTTGGAGCAATGGCGATAGGAGATTCTTGGGTTCCTTGGTACTCACCAATGAGATCGATGCTTGCGTCAACACTGTGGAGCATTTCGATGGCTTGGGCGAGGTTGTTGTGGTAGATATTGGCGGACGGGAATAGGGATAGTGCTTTTGCCGCGTCACGCTTCGTATTTGGGTGGAGAGCATTTGCATTAAGGTTTAGTCGGGCGAGTGCTCCGACAAAATGAACAGCGCCATCGAATAGATAACCAGTTGCTTGAGAGTAGGGGATATCTTTTGGATTGAGATGTTTTTCAAATTCCTCTTTGGGGATATGGACGCCGTCTGAGGAGACGATCTTGCCGTCCAAAAATGAAAAATCCTCGTTTATGACCGCCAAAAACTTGAGCGTCTGATTTAGAGAGAATTCACAGCGTGCAAAGACATCAATGAGTCTGAGGATCCGAGGACGAATATCGTTTAGCTCTGCAACAAGAGCAAGGAGTGCTTCTTTTGTCGGAATTTCATTGAATCCTCCAATTGTAAGAAGCGGTGCGTGGACCGCTCTGCCTCCGGAGAGGATGCTGAGCTTGTTCCCAACTTCTTTGACCGCAAAACAGTCGTGCACGAGCGCATGTTCTTCTTCGTTTTCTTCGGAAAATGCGAGAATGGACTCTCGATGGTAGAGATCGGGAAGCACGAACACATAGAGATGAAGTCCATGGTCTCTAATCATGAGGCCATAGTTTAGTAATTTTCGAAGGAGCTTGGTTTGGGGAGATACACTAATTTGTTGTCCGTTTTCCACCGATGCGATACTTGCTAACAGATGGGCATTGCTACACGTGCCACAAATGCGCGCAAGAAGATGGGGGAGACTTGTGATGGTTTTCCCACGGACCGCTTCTTGAAAAAACCTCTGCATTTCTACGATGCCAAAATGGCATTCTGTAAGCACTCCATCTCTAATTTTGATATCTACGGAGGCAGTTCCTTCTATTTTCGTAATTTCTTCTATAGATAGGTCTAGGTTTTGTGTGTGCATGTAAATAAGTAGAAAGGGGAAAGTAGTAAGTAGTTAGGGTAATGCAGTGGGGGAATGAAATATCCCTTATCCCATACTACCTATCCCTTATACCTATGCTTCTTACTCGCTCACTCCCTCTCTTTTTACTATTCCGAATTCGACAAGATAGGTGTCCAACAGATCCAAAAACGGTTTTTCGTTCATGGGACAGCCATTTACTTCCGCATCCACTGTAACAACTTGCCGTAGGAATTTTACCCGCTCCGCCTGTTTAAACCTCGCAAGGAGTCCCGCAATTGCTTCTTTTGTGGGGCCATCGAATTTGTTTCTCTGTCCGCTGGGAAGCGCGCTACAGGCACAGGATCCGATGGCGACGAGTTTTGTCGCAAGTCCTCTGATTTTTTTAAGCTTCTCTTCGTGCTCCGCGGACATAATGGCGCCTTCAACAAATGCAACATCCATGGGCTCCCATTTGTTTGTGTTTTGCAGTACTTTTGCATGTACGAAATCGATGTGTTTTTTCCAGAGTTCCCAGCGGGTGTTCATAAGCTCTGTGAAGACGATCGTAGAATCCTCGCAACAGGTGAAGGTGAACCAACCGACTCGGAGTTTTTTGTTGGGCATTATTGTTATTGGTTCATGGTTCATGGTTCATGGTTCAAGGCGATGAGCTATGAACAAATAACTATGAACTATTTTGAATTACTAATCGCTTCATCGACTGCTTTTGCCAGGTCGTCAAAACTTGAGAGTTCAAGCTTTTTCCCGTTGAGAAAGAATGATGGGGTAGAGTTGACACCAAATTTTGTGCCATCTTGAAGGTCTGCAGTAATTTTATCTTTCAGTGTTGTTGAATTAGTATCCTGTTCGAATTTTGTCATATCCAGTGAGAGCTGTTTGGCAAGCTCCGGGAATAGGGCATCTGAAAATTTGGCTTGATTGGCAAATAACAGGTCGTACATTTCCCAATATTTTCCTTGAAGCCCTGCTGATTCAGCAGTGAGCGCTGCCTTATGGGAAAACGGGTGTTGATCGAGTGGAAAATTGCGGTAGGAGAACAAGAGATTTTCTTTGTGCTTTCCGAGTATAGAATCGAGCGTTGGCTTTGCGGCGAGACATGCCGGACACTGGAAGTCTGAGAATTCCACGAGTACTGTTTTTGCGTTTGGATTCCCTTTGGTGTATGCACCCTTTGGAATCAGGTCATTGTTTGTAAATGTTGGCGCTGGCTTGGTAAGTACCAAGGAGGCAATGCCAATGATGACCACGGAAATTGCTATAATACCTAGAAATATTTTGGATTCACTGGTGAGTTTCATAGTTGGTATATTGTATCGAGTATTGTGTATTGTGTATAGATCTATGGTATGTGTTCCGATTTCTGTTGATGCATATAGCTGGAAACAGTTAGTCCGAAGATGATGCACATGTTGACTGCGGAAATGGCGCACCAGGTGCAGATGCCTTTGATAATAAATATTTCTGTATAGGTAAACCAACCGACAAAGAGAACGCCAAAGGTGGACATGCCGAGAGAAATGTTCACTAGGAGCTTAGAGCTTAGAGTTTCGAGCTTAGTAGTTTGCAAAAATGCGCAGATGGCGAGAACCGTGTAGCCGATGAGGCCGACAGCTGGCACTGGGAAAAATCCAAAGAGATAGCTTGAGGCAGACTTTCGCACTGCTTCGCATCCTCCAGAATTTACACAATAAATACCCGTTTTTCTGATAAAACTTTGTGTCACATAGATGGCAATGGCTATGCCGATGAGGGAGAGGATGAAAATGAGACGATTATTTCTATATGTATTTGGTTTGTTCATGATTGGTCAGATCGTGGAGATTATTGACACGTCTGGGCGCCGGATGCTACAGCGCTACAGTAGGATGCTGTGGTGTCTATCGTGCAACTTGGATACAGTCCACCGACTGCAGTACAGAGCGTCCCACGGGTTAATGTTGTCGAACACGTGCACCCTGTGACTCCACAACCGACTGAGCTGGTTAAGTACCCTGTGACGGTGTTTTGCGCACATGCTGTTCCTGAGCAGTAGTCATTGGTCAGCGCTGTTGAAGAGCAGGCGTAGTCTTGAATGGTGCCGCAGAGCGTGGCGGTCGTTGAACAGTTATAGTCGTAGCTTCCATCTCCGCGATTGGTTGCACTACAATAGGTTGAAGTTGGGTAGGCATTTGCATTTGAGTCATAACAATCAGTTCCCGCAGTGGTGTTTCGGTACCCGGCGACACTGGTACACGCCGCTCCTGCACAAATACTGGCACTGCCATTGGTGTACGTGTCACCGTCCACATCGATATAGCAGGTTTGTTGCAAGACAAGGCTCGCGTTTGCTGCATTACAATCTGTTCCTGATGTCGTGTTCCGATATCCAGCGACATTGGTACACGCCACTCCTGCACAGATATTCGCACTGCCCTCTGTGTAGGTGTCACTATCTGCATCGATATAGCACGACTGTGTGGTGGCAAGGTTTGCATTGGCATCATTACAATCTGTATAGGGAAGCGCACTTGCTTGGCACGTGCCTGCATGACCTATGGCCAAACTAAAATAACTATCTGCATCCGCATTGGTACCGCAAAAGGTGCTCGTACAATCTGCATCCCGTGCGCATGTGGCACCGACTCCGCAATTATTGGTTTGAGAGCCGATGGTATCTGTACAATCTACTGTGGTACCTCTCATGAGACTGAGTCGGCGTTTCCCACTGGCTGTTGCTGTGGTGAGCGTGGCTGTCGCAAGACTAGTTGAGGCCCAGCCGTCTGCATCTGCGTCTGGGACATAGACTGGGGTATTTAATTTTATCGTAGATAAATTATCTATGGAGGTAGCGAGAGTCCCGCCACCCATAACTATGCTTCCGATAGCGAGCGTGGCGCCACTATTGAGCGTTAAATTTGCGTTCGCGTTGATGGTAAGTTTTCCTGTGTTCGTTGTGGATGTTTCGATATTGTTTGCTTTATCGACACCTGTAACTCCAGAGATCGTCAAATCGCAACCTGAAATGATAAGATCGTTTATCGATGGAAGCCCAGTACAGGGCACTGCGTACACATTTTGTGGGGCTAGTGCGAACAAATACATAATACCCAAGCTTATGGGTACTATTTTGGTCAGTAGTTTTCTGTATAAAGACATAGTGTTATGATCTCGGTGAAACTCTTATGGTTGTTTTTCCTGTTGCATTTTCCGCTGTTACCGACACAATATATGTGTACCAGAGTGTGTCTGAAGGAGTTACTTCTGTGATCCAGGTTTCTGTCTCACCTTTCGTTTTTGCTTTGGTGAACACTAAATTCGTCGTTTTTGAATCTGATTGTAATGTGCCGACTACCACTGTAACAGGGCTTGCACTGACAACTTCTACTGAAAGAGACAAAGGCATGTTGATTTTTACATCTAACGGGTCAAATAGTACTTTCGTAATCAATGGCCCGTCACTTTTCGCATGAGAGATATTGTATCCGCCTTTTCCTGGTTTAAGCGCTATAGGAGTAGGGGTTGGGGTTGGTGAATTTGTGGGTGTCGGAGAGGTTATTGGTTGCGTTATCTTTTTTGTGTTTTGTGTCAGTTTTCTTGACGATAAAGAATATTTATACCCGAGATAGCTCGCTACTATAAGCAATACAATAAGTATGCCGTATACTACTTTATTTTGTGATTGAGCCACTTGAGTTACACTTTCGACTTCTGATCGAGTAGGGGTCGAATCATTAGGTCTTTTAGGCTCATTATTCTTTTCCATATCTTATTTATGACATGTTGGACAACATGAGTATGTATCCTAGCTAACATACGTTATGTAATGTAGGTTACATAATAATAGTGAAAAAATAGTATAATACGGCTATTCGAGAGAGGACTATATTATGGATTGTGAACTACTTATTAGCGACTTTTTCTCAAAGTATACAAAATTGCAATATAAAAAAAATGAAATCATACTGCGCGCAGGGGATTCTCCATCTGGCGTTTTATACTTGAAATCTGGGTTTGTCCGAATGAGTTTTTCTACTGATACAGGTGAAATGCTTGTCCTTCATGTGTTTCGTTCTGGATCTGTATTGCCGATGACCTGGATTATAAACGATACACCAAACAGATATTATTTTGAAGCATTGACCCCTTCGGAAATATGGCGTGCGCCCCGTGAGGATGTATTGAAGCTATTTCAAGACAAGCCTGAGATTGAGCACCATATGATGATCAGGATGATGAACGGGTTAAGCGGGCTTATGAAGCGGATGGAATTTATGGTATTTGATAGCGCATACAAGAAAACCGTGTTGCTTCTTTTGTATTACGCAAAACATTTCAGTGAAGATGTCCAAAAAGGGAAGCTTATGATTCCATTGACGCATAAGGAAATTGCGGCATGGATAGGGACAACGAGGGAAACGGCTAGTTTACAAATAGAAACGCTGAAAAAAAAGAAGCTTATCTCCTATAAAAAACGCATTATTGTGATCCCTGATTTAGACGCGCTTTCCAAAGAGACGGATGTAGTAGAAGATATCGTGTAGGACCTTTTGTGATTACGATACTATATATAGGTAGCTCGAGATATCTACTAAGCGCCGATTTGCAATGGGAATACCCTCAGATCGCAGTACTGTGATTTTTTGGGTAATTTCCTTCCCTCGAGATTTTCCCTTGAATCCTCCAACCGCACCGCTTGTAGAGATAGCCCTATGACAGGGGATCCGTTTATCTGGGTCAAAGCACGTTTCGTATGGGTAGGGGTTATGTTTCATGTACTGTCCTATCGCTCGGTATGCGCGAGAATGGAGTGCTTCGGCAAGTGCTTTGTATGTGGTGACTTGACCTCTGGGTACTTGTCTGAGCAGAGCATAGGCTTTTGTTTGCAGAGGAGTCATAATAGTAACTATTATACAAATAATTTGTAACTTACTTTACATTATATATTATCTCTGTTAGTGTACATATACCTTAAGGAGGGTATTGTATGAAAAATGTAGTAATAGGCATTGTACTAGTTGCAGTTCTCGGGGTCGGAGGGTATATGGTTATGAGTAAAAATCCCGCGACGACCACGGAGGAAAAAACAGAATCAAAAACAGAATCAATGAATGAAAAATCTACCGGGGTACCAAGTGCTCCAGAAAACACGGCGCCTGGTGCGGTCAAGGAATTTACCGTTACTGCGAGTGAATTTGCTTTTGATGTAAAAAATATAACCGTAAAAAAGGGTGATACGGTCAAGATTACGCTAAAAAATTCGGGAAAATATTCCCATGATTTTGCGGTAGATGAGTTTAACGCGCGAACAAAAGTGATAAAAAATGGGGAAACAGATTCATTAATTTTCGTTGCTGATAAAACAGGAACGTTTGAGTATTACTGTGGTGTTATGAAGCACAGAGTACAGGGGCAAGTGGGGAAGTTGGTGGTAGAAGAGTAAGAGCTTAGAGCTTAGAGCTTAGAGAGTAGTAGTAAGGGGTATGTAGTATGTAGTAAGGGAAAGAAGTAGCTTCGGAAGAGTGGGGCTTAGAGAATAGTATTTAGTATATGGTATATCGTATACAGTATACAAAATACTGAATACGAAGAGCTTCGTGGCGTAGGGT
>CAYHHA010000036.1:12504-14172 GCA_964356315.1 uncultured Gammaproteobacteria bacterium | reverse complement strand
GCTCCTAAGCTCCTAAGCTCCTAAGCTCCTAAGCTCCTAAGCTCCTAAGCCTCTTGTTACCTCACCCTATACAAAATCGCGTAGTCGTTACTTTTGACAATTTCAAGCTCGGGAATATCGTTAATCGGCGTCCATGCGTAGGTCATCACGTAAGAAATTGCATTTGCTTTGAGCCATTGTATTCGTCCAATTGGGCTTCCTGATCCGGCATAAAAATCTCCTGATTCTTTTATTTTGCGATCATATGCTATGGTGCCAAATGCATCTGCCACAAACACATGCCGTCCAGTGAATGCCGGGAAGCTTTGTGCAAGAAGCGGTGGGACAAGAGTGGTTTCGTTTGGTTTTATGCGTGTGGGAGCCATCTGGTAGAGTTGGTAGGCCCCAAGGGGGAGATATGAATTGATATCGTCAGGAAGCGTGTGTGGACGATTTTGAAACAGATGCACATACGTCACAGGAATTGTGATGGCAAGAATTAGAACCGTTCCAATCCAAATGCCAAGATATCGAAATCGCCCTGGAATGTGTTTCGATAGTTCCCAAATGGCTCTGGAACACAAGTACGAAGCAAAAAAAATGGGAATCACCGAAACAAATCGGAGATTGAGCAGTCCAAGTGAGCGCGGAATTGGAGAAAAAAAGAGTGCGATAGAGATAGCGGAATAGGCGAGGAGTGGGGTGATCGTGTCACTCGTGAGTTTGAGGAAAAACGGCAAAGCAATCATGCCCAATAAGACAACTGGGCCGTGAAGTCGAATGAAATGAGCAAATGAGATAAGGATCTGCTGATTATTTTCCCAGGCCATCATATATTCATACAATGGTCCGCTGTAGAGGTGTTTGATGTAGATGGCCATCGGGAGTCCTCCGATGCCAAGGGCTATAGCAGGAACAAGTGGCATGATGAGCACGCTCCCTGTTTTTACATGATCAGATTTATACTGTATCCATGCTTTCGTGATTCCATACAGACCAATAACTCCCGTTACAAACGCCCATTGGAGCGGTTGCATGCTGGCAAATACTATGCCTGCAAAAAACAATATGATAGGAATTTTTTTGGATTGCTGGCGCCAATATGAAAGAGCGAAGGCAAACGACGCCATGATAAATGCCTGAATAAGTGTGTGGTGGGGGACATTGGAAAGTCGGACAAACGGATGCCCGAGATTATTGAATGGATAATACACGTTGAAATCCCAACCAAGTGCCGTGTGGGTGATTTTTGGAAATGCATTGGATAACAAAAACAGGAGAAACGCTACCAGTCTGGCTGTGGGTTGTTTAGGAAAACACAGCGAAAACAGATAATATGCCGACACCATATAGACAACACTCGCAAACACGACGAGGAGTTGATACGTGGCGACCGGATCTATATGAAAGATAGCCCCAATATGACCACCAAGTACATAAAACCAATTCAGTGGTTCGGGGCGTTGTGTCTCTCCTGATTTTAGATTTGTGGCCAGGAGCCAGTTATCTTTTCCTTGGGAAATATACGAAAGATAGTACAGATAATCAGGAGGGTAGTGGACCGATCCGGTAAACACGGTATACGGAGGCGCGTGAGACTTCATAATAAAAAAACTACTGATATTCAGGAGGGTAAACAGAAGAATAATAACCGCAACCGTACGCTTCATGGGGATATTCTAACAGTAG
>CAYHHA010000036.1:8466-12404 GCA_964356315.1 uncultured Gammaproteobacteria bacterium | reverse complement strand
TCCCCACGCGACGGAATCGATAACTTCGTTAAAAAAAGCAGTGTCTAGGATTCCGCTTGCCATATGAATCACATATTTCGTGTCCAGAGTTTCGAAAAATACGTCTTCATTTAGGGTTTGATTGTTGCTACTCAAGAATTTCGCTCGATATCCTTTTAGACCCATGTTATTGGTAAATTCAAC
This sequence comes from uncultured Gammaproteobacteria bacterium, assembly GCA_964356315.1. Taxonomy (GTDB): domain Bacteria; phylum Patescibacteriota; class Microgenomatia; order UBA10105; family UBA927; genus CAYGFH01. Next base: position 12,221 of record CAYHHA010000036.1, on the reverse strand, counting down.
AATAGAAGCAACGCCTTTGAGTCCTCCAAACTGTTTCCACCATGTTTCCACATAGGATCGTTTCGATAAGGTGATATATTGCTTTAGCGCATCTGTACGGGAAAGATCGTCAACTCCAATAAGCACATTTTGGTCAGGAGGACGATTTTCCCAGGCGATGGCATAAATGTCGTAGGAATCATTTGGGAATGTAGTGAGTTTTAGTGTTGATGGAGCTTTAAAGGAATACGGATATTTTTTCCCTTTCTGGGTTGACCATGTTGCATCTTTGCCAACGGTTAGTTTTCCCGCTGAATTCATGGTGACCGCTGATCCCTTTATTGGAACAGATTTTTCTGTAGGAAGGGGAGTGGTGTCTGGAGTGCTCACAACTGCAACAACTGGAGCAGTCGTAGGAGCGGGTATTTCTGTTTTTGGAGGGCCTAGGTACGTATTTCCAGCAGGGATAATGGTTTGTGATGTTTTTTGAAATGAGAGATTGTGTTGGAGAATGATCAAAAGAATAAGTAAAAGACTAATGCCACCCGCAATAAGTCCGATATTTTTGACATTTGGGAGTTCAGGTATTTGATCGATCTGGTCCATATGAGCGCCATTGTAGCATATTTTATTGTCCATCATGATATCATCAGTTTATGAAGGGTGTGCACTCTCAAGAGAGGATTATTGTAAGCTTACTTGTCGCCATTGCTTTGCTTTTAAATGTGTTTGTTTGGGTGGGTAAAGTATCAAAAACTCCCCAGGGTCATGATTTTATCCCGACTCATAATTCGCTGAGCGATTACGCATTTTATACCTCGGTAATCAGGCAGGGGATGAGTGGGCAGATTTCCGTCTTTGATCGTTTCGCCGTCGAACAGCATGAGGGGAGCGCCATACATATATTTTATCTGATGATTGGGTGGGTAGGATCGTGGCTTGGATTTTCAAGCGCCCATACGGTATACCATCTGGCTCGATACATTCTCGGGCTTCTCTGGTGTCTCACGATATATTCACTCATTAAGGTGAGCATAAAAGAAAAGTGGGTCAGAATTATCGCACTGGGTTTTACCCTCTTTAGTGCGAGTTTTCCACGATTTACCTGGGTTAACGGAGTTCCGGCGGTTAGTTGGTACATGACGTGGTGGAGTGAGCTGGACCCGGTCATTCGCGTAGCGTTTGTGCCTCATTTCACCATGGGACACATCATGTTGGTCACAACCTTCATCTGCGTCATTAAATATATCCAATTTTCCAAAGAATCCGGCCTGTCTCGCGAAGCCCCGGTGGGCACCGGGACGAAGGGGGAGAATCAACAGATCAAAGTGTATCAAGGGTTTTCCACGTGGTGGCATACAGAATCTAGAAACGGGAATCGGTGGATTGTGAGGGCTGTTGTCGCATCGTTTATCGCAGGCTTTGTGCATCCGCCGAGTGCGATTCAGATACTGCTGGTGATGCCAATTCTTATCCTATTGATCCGCACACAAAAAATACTCGTAATTGGCATCGCTTCTCTTTGTGGTGCTGGAATTGGACTTTTGATAATACATAGCATTTCATCTCTATTTCCATGGAATTTGCCACGGATATTTGAAGGATGGTCTTTTGCTCTGTCTGTGGGTGAGTATTTGCTCGCGCTCGGGCCTGTTATTATATTTGCAGGTATAGGTGTTGTATCAGTGTTTTCAGGAGGTATCGTGTATGTTGTATCTAGTATTGTGGGGAAAACAAAAAGAATAATTCTGTTTCCTAATACTCAATACAAAATACAATATACTCCTTTCATTATTCTATTTCTCTGGATCTTCACTTCCGTCATTATGATCCCTTTGTCTCTCCAAATGCCGTTTAGCTCTATTGCTGTCATCCGTGCAAATCCGATTTCCAACATTCGATTTTTGCAGATGGCGGTATGGATTCCATTGTCGATATTTGGGGCGTATGGATTTTGGTTTCTCTGGAAAAAGTCGTCACTCGTACTGCGACTGCTTTTGATTGGTATTCTCAGCTTTCTGACCTTTGTTGGGTATCCCATTACCATCGAAGAACAACTCTCTCATATGTATTTTTCCGCAGAATACCAATACCCCCAGTTGGGGTATTTGCAAGGCGTTCGCGCACTTGCGGATATAACGCAACTGAATCAGTCGATCATGTCGCTCTCTTTGGCAGGCATGACGATTCCGACGTATATAAACAGAACGGTGTATGTGGGGCAACTTGTGTATACGCCAGATATCGATAAAAAACTTAGCCTTGCCTGGTCTTTTTATAAAGGGTCTATGTCTCCGTGTGAAGCGTATAAACTTATAAAGAAAAATAATATCGGATCAGTGCTTTATAGTTTTGATGAAAAAAACGCGGGGGATGCGGTCAAGTTCTATCCGTTTTTACAGCCGTGGAATTCGTATGGTGATACGCAGTTGTATAAAGTAGTTGATGTGGCACCAGCTGGGTGCGAGATTTAACCCCCAAATGCACTTCTGGTGAAGGCAGTTTGGATGAGTGAACAGGAGACGATTATCCCAAAAAGAGATACAACGAGGGAGATAACGAGGGCGCGCATGGGAAACGGGTTATGTTCCATTGTATTTCAACTATATCACATAGTAGACTAATACAATGAGACCGCGGATACTTATCGGAACGATCTTATTTTTGATTCTGTTTTCCTTCGCCCCAACGATGTATGAATGGAACGCACGGGGTCGAATCCACGATGATCGTTTTTTTGAGCTCGTTCATAATTTCCCAACCGATTATAATCTCTACCTTTCTAAAATCAGACAGGGGAAAGAGGGGTCATGGCTGGCGCGTGAAAAATATACGTCGGAGCCACATACTGGCTCACTCTCACAGATTTTATATGTGATTATCGGTAGGTTTGCGGACTATGCGCATATCCAAACTCCGTATGTATGGTTTGCATATCATGCAGCGAGGATATTTTTTGCGGGCATGTTGTTATGGATGCTTTGGAAAGTAAGCGAATGGGTAATGGCGGAGTCGAGTTGGGGATTTCAATATATGACCTTCCTGTTGATTGCGCTGCAATCTACCTGGCCAAAATTTGAAACTGTGTTGGGTGTGCCGAGACTGGGAGGATGGATGCCCTGGTATACGCAGGCAGACAGTCTCCAGCGGACGACGTTTATGCCTCATGTCGCCCTCGCCCAGACACTCATGATTTTTATCTTTTGGGTGTTTTCCAGTTTTCTGACGGGCACAGGTGGATTTATCTCCAAAAAACATCCCGGAAATGCGGTATTTCTCGGTGTTGTAGGGACTATTCTCGGTATTATTTTCCCTCCTGGCCTGACGTTCGTATACGGCGTTCTGGCATTTGTAACAGTTGGAGAATTCGTCTCGCTCTGGTGGAAGAAAAATACAACGGGAAAACAACTGACACTCAAACACGTTCAGACTTGGTTTGCCTCTGTTGTCTTTGACCGATTTATTTTTGGGGTGATAAGTGGCCCCACGCTGGTGTATTACCTCCTGTTGTTGTCTGAGTATCCATGGAAGAGATTAGTTGAATTTGACGTGCTTCACCCAACAAAATTTTCATTTGTCGAATATTTTATGGCGGTTGGACCGCTTCTCCCGTTAGGTCTTTTGGGAATGCTATTTCTCTTGTTTTATAAGAAAGAGCTCCTAGGGAGACTGCGGTATTTTGCCTATTGGATCGTCGCGTGGCTCGTATTTTTGTTTATCTTTGATAAGATTCCCCAGCAATCACCGACGCGGTTTACCCAGATGGTTCCCCAAGT
>CAYHHA010000036.1:6399-8366 GCA_964356315.1 uncultured Gammaproteobacteria bacterium | reverse complement strand
ATGGCGTCGTCGTATATGTGGCTTCGAGACTTTGTGGATCATAAAATGAGGGCTACAATACCCTTGGTTCCACATAATGCAGACGTTATGTACCCAATGAAAGACATTGTTGAAGGACTTATCTGGCTTCAGGTAAATACGCCCAGAAGCGCGATTGTATTAACCGGGATGACGACCGGGAATTATATGCCGGTCTATAGCGGTAATACCGCCTATATAGGACACGCCAACACCGTGAAATTGGAGATAAAACAGGCGGAAATTGGAAATTTTTATGTACAGCGCTTACCTGTGGAAGAGGAGATGACATTTTTGAAGGGGACCGGTGCTTCGTATGTGTTCTACGGACCTGAAGAATATGAAATCTCTGGGGGAGTTGAAGATCTAAAGACACTCTATCCTGCGCTCTCTCAGGTCTACCAGAACACTCTGGTGAGGATTTATAAAACTCCATGATCAATTGACAAATGTATGGATGTATGGTAGTATGGATGTATGCAAAATCTAATTAAAACTACTATTACGCTTCCGCAGGATTTATTCCAACTGGTAAAAATGAAGGCGGTACAAGATAAGACGAATGTATCTGCCCTTGTGCGTTTAGGATTGATTCAACAGATTCATTCTCAAAAAAGCGAGAAGTCAAAAAAATCCATCACATCATTTTTTGGTTCATTGCCTGATAAAAAATATGTTCCCCCAAGAGGGAGCAGTATCTTAGACGAGATGTTCCGCGAAAAGTATAAACCTAAATAACCTATGGATACGTATGTTGTAGACACAAATGTGCTTCTTGATGCGTTTTTGAAGCGAGAAGTTGCTTCTGATATTCAAGAGATTCTCCAACAGGCTCAACAATCGAAGTGTGCGCTCTGGATACCGCAAGTGGTATTCTTCGAAACTGCTTGGGTGCTATCTTCATTTTATAAAAAAGAGAAGACATATATCATTCAGTTGCTTCAAACGCTTCTGGGGATCGACATGGTTATGACAGAGAATAAAGAAGGCTTGGTTGTAGCACTAGATCTATATGCTTCAACATCTTCGATAAGTTTTTCAGATGCATATATTATTGCATTTGGACTACAGAAGAACCCTATAAAATTATTAACAGGGGATTCTAAACTCGATCAACTATATAAAAAACAACTTCAGAATCTTCGGAAGAGATAGCATTATTTTCGCAACATGAGCTCTGGATCACCAGGGACGCGGGTGTAATTTTCGGTCATATATGTTCGAATACGCTCTGGCATGAGAGAAAACGTATACTCATCGAAGAGTAATTTTTGAATCTTTTTTGTCTCCAGCATGGCAGGTATATCTGGAAGCCGGTTCATGATTGATTCAGGCACGTTCCCAATGTAGTACCCAAACGGCACAGGGTAGACCGAAGGGCGAAAGAGAAAGTTCGGGAATACTGATTCGGAGGGAGCAATTTGCGCAAGACGTTTTTCGTATCCATCGATAAGCTCCTGTCCGCGTATGGTTCCTCGGGCGATATTGTACGTAAAGCTCATGTTTACCATATATGCATACAAGAAAAACAGAACGATGCCGATCGGGATAGCGATCAATTTTTTTCCTGAAATGCTGGTCAGAAATTCATCAAGTGTGACGGCGGCAAAGAGGGCGTAGAGCCAATTTATCAGCAAATAGTGTTGAAGAAATACAACAGGGAGTGCAAATAAAGACAGAAAGTTCACGACCAAGGTAAGGGCAAGAAGTAGCTTGAATGCATCTTTGCGATCGAGGGATTTTTTCTGTGCGATATCCGTAACCTGTGACACAAGACCTCCCGCTCCCAGAAGTGGTAATACCCAGATATACATCCAGGTCACTGGTTTTCCCATCGTGCCGTATATCCATATATTATTTGGATAAAAGACCGCACCAAATGGAAGGGGCGCCCGGAAAACGGAATACGCGGCGGAGGCTTCTGTAATAAGCTGTGTAATCATCTCTGA
>CAYHHA010000036.1:0-6299 GCA_964356315.1 uncultured Gammaproteobacteria bacterium | reverse complement strand
TCAAAGACAAGTAAAGGGATAAAAAAGAGCGCGGCCCTTGGGCTCCAGAGCGCTTTGATAAGCGTATACAGCGACAAAAGCCGTATGCAATAAAATAGGATCATGACAAAACGAGAGAAAATAATGGTTTTAAATGAGAATCCAAATGCAAGAAATACCGGGGCAAGTGTCCATTCAAATAGTGGGGTGTAGAAAGAATTGTAGATATCACGGTAGGGGACGGCTCCATTTACGATAAGATAGACAAGATTTGCATGATGAAGTTCGTCGGTGTCAAATTGATACCCATACCCACTTTTAAATACAGAGAATAGCAAAGGAATCAAAAGGATAATAACGAGAAAAGAGGGCAATGTATACCCTTCACCATGAGATGGGGTACGGGTATATCTCTTTCTAAACTGATTTTGCATGTACACCGATAAGTTTTGAAGAAGCGTTGCAAAATGCAGTAAGAAAGGTATACTCTTCATGTGATTCATCATAGCATACGATTTGACTGTCTTCCTATATGAAAAAATCAATTTCGATTTCTATCGTAACTCCTATATATAACGATGTATTGACCATGGCTGACGTGTTGTTTTCCCTTGACGCGCTACTCAAAAAGCGCCGTGTTTCTTATGAGATTGTGTGTATAGATGACAAAAGCAACGATGATAGTTTGAAGGTAACCAGGGCGTGCGCTAAAAAAATTCCTGCAATGAGGTTGTACGAGCACGCGACAAACCAAGGGATAGCAAAAACCTATAGAGAGCTCTATGCCAAAGCGAGAGGGAGTAGGGTTGTGCTTTTTAGTCTTGATGGTGAATGGAATCCTCATGACGTAGATACACTTTTGAATGCGAATGAAGATATCGTCATCGGCTGTAGGACCCAGAAGCAATATACGCCGTGGAGAGCATTTGTTTCCTATACCTATAACGTTCTTATGCAGGTGCTTTTTTCCGTGTCCACACGAGATGCGGGAAGCATTAAAGCGTTCAACAAAAAGGTGCTTGCGCTTCCGATTATTTCCGTTGGCGTGTTTGATGAAGCGGAGCGCTTGATTCGAGCCGTAAAAAAAGGATATTCAATTGGGTATGTTCCCATAGCGCACTTCAAAAAAGTTAAGAAAAAACGAGGTATAACACTTCGTCATGTCGCAGAGGCGGTTGTGGATATGGTGCGCGTCTATTTTTCCCTATGAAACAACACATGGTCTGGATATTTTTGGTGATAGTTGTGGCTAGCGCTGTTCGGATGTTGTACGCTTTGCATTCACCAACATATATAACTACGGGTGATTCGGTTAGCTATTTTTTGACCGCAAAACAGATAGTGGAAAAGAAGCAATTCGTGGATCCGTGGAGAACACCGATTTATCCGATGATACTATCAATTCCTTACGTGATAACACATGCAACACTGCCCGATGAAATTTCCGGCATCTATACATTTGGACTATATAGCGTGCGCATTGTTCAATCCCTCGCAGTGGTTATCGCTTCCGTTTTTCTGTATCTGATTTGCACCCAAATAGGAATCAAAAAATCCGTTGCAGCGCTACTCGTACTCCTTGGCACCTGCGATTATGTGCTTCTTCTGTTGGAGCATGCGATCTTGACGGAGGCGTTTGCGTTTTGTTGGCTCGTTTTCGTGGTGTACATTCAAATACAGCTACTGAGAAAATTTAGTATCGTTTCAGTAGGTATTCTCTTGGCAAGCTGGATCGTTGGTGTTTTTTTACGTCCGAGTTTTATTGCGATACCAATACTCTGTATAAGCCTTTTGATACTACGATATAGAACGTGGAACGTGGCGCGATATGCACTTCTTTCATTATGTATCTATGCTTCATTCCTCTTCGGATATTCCACTATAAATCTGCAACACCATGGCGTGAGTGGAATAAGTCGTGTATCTGATGTGAATATCTGGGGTAAATTGCTTCACTTGGATGTACAAGATAGCACTCTTGGTCAATCGGATATTGCCCAAAAAGCGAGATCTGCGCGAGTGGTCAATCCAAAACACCCCTATGAGATTTTCCGCCAATTTCCGGAGATGTACAAAAAGGAATACGCAGAGCGCTTTCATGCGTTTGTGATAGGAGTGTTGGGTCAAAATAGGGGAGCATATATTTGGGATTCGCTCGTATCCATACCAAATGTTGTAACCTCAAAAACCGATCTTATCGATATTACCGCGACAACGGGTGTCTTTGATGCGCAATTTGCTGTTTTAAAAACAGTGTACGAATGGGTGATGTATCTCGCCTATATTCCGCTTTTTGCATTTCCATTTATGATCATTTATTTTGTAACAAAAAATACTCCAGAGGCGTATGGAAGATTGATGGTACTTTTTATAAGTATGTATCATGTCGCAATGAGTACTGTGATGATTTACGATGACTTTGGACGGCACATGTCGATCGCTCGGCCATTTCTCTTGATTGCAGTCTATGGAGTCGTACAAATAGTATTCTCGCGTCTTTCCCACCCCCGAGCAAAGCGATCAAAATAGAACGCTACTCCTCTGGCGCAACAAGGGATGACAAGGGTTAGGTCAGGGTATTGATTGCTCATGGGTATCACTCCGCTGAATTTACTCTATAAATAGCGACAGTCTTTGATGAGAAAATCTCAGTTAACAACTCTGGATACAGAGGAAAGGCGTGATTTCCATAGATCTGCTCCTCTGGTCCGTAATAGACATAGGATATGTTGTTTGTTTTCAGAAAATCTCTGACCATATTAGGCGGTATTTTGCGTGCGAAAAAATCGTACGATTGCCAATTGCGCTCGTCCCAATCGCGATAACTTAGGGGTGGTCCTATGAATGTTTTGACGTTTGCATACGCAGGAATGATTTCTCCATACGTTGGTCCCGTAAAGAGACCCGTGCCTATAGGAAGTGTGTGAGCAAATTGGAAACTTTTTAACACATCTGCATTTGGAAACAGGAATGGACTAGTGTCGAACTTCTTTAATTCCAAGAGATGATTTGCAAACTGAAACGACAGTGCTCCGGAGAATACGAAAAATAGTACGATCGCGCCATTTTTTATCCATGAATATCGAGACAGCAGTCGTGCTAGGTTTCCCGCTCCCAGCGTTGCGAGAATGGCAAAAGGAAGTGTGGGAGTGCCCCAGGCAACCCTCCAATTTGCAAATGGTATCCATGGGAGGTATGACTTGGCACAGATCAGTAGTGCCGGAATCAGTATCCAACTCGTCATAAGCCAGGGAACATACTTCGGCACTGATTTTGGTGTACGTTTTAGCGTGATAAAAAACAAAACAATCCATGGAACGTATAACACTATCGAAGAGCCAAATTGCATCAATATTGTTTTTGTAGAAAACCATTTACCTTCAACATCATTAAATACATTCCAAGGAGGGCCTTTGGCAAATTCGTATTTCATCCAAATACCCATGCCAACGATACAACAGATCGAAAGGATCATAGGAAGTATCCGGCGAACGTCTCTCGTCTCCCAAAGTGTCCACATTGTGTATGGAATATAGATTGAAAGCACAAACATGCCCATTGCCGAGGGGCTTGCGATAGTGCCAAAACACGTCAAAGCGATAACTATCGCCAAATAGAGAAGGGATCTGCTGTTTTTTTGACGAATAAACAAGAGAAACAGCAGTATTCCCATAGCTTCACCAAAACGGTGGTGTGCAGCTTCAAACAAATGCGAGACGATCACTCTGCTTGACGCGGATGCGGTCCACTGCGTAAAAGGTTTTGTGGCTATGTCTGAGAGGGTTGGTCCCGTTTCCACCAAAAACGCAAAAAGCACACCAAGCACATGGAGCGATTTTGGAAGAATGGTGATGATGAGCATGTATGTTGCGATAGCGGCAACGACACCGCCCATGATTCTCAACACCGAATACATAAGAATCGGATCTACATGGAAAAGGGAGGCGAATTTCCCTCCGATGGTGTATAGCGCATAGACGGTTACCCCTGGAGTTGATCTTGTAGTGTGAGGTTCTGTGAATTTCCAGGCTCCGTCCATTGACTGCCTGAGGACATTGATATAGTAGGAATCATCCTTGTGGACAATTACAGCTCTCCCTTTTGGTGTGTGCGTTTCTGGCCAATTTTGGATATATACATGGAGAAATAACCCTGAAAGGAGAATAAGTACAAACACTAATAGTGCCCGTTGTTTTAGTAACATGATTACCCCTCACTTACCAATTTGTGGTTGGTATTTGAGAAAGAAGTTTTTCTGAGTTGGGATACGTTTTTTTGAGCCATGACATATACAGAGGAATTCCTTCATCTATCGAGATTTTTGGTGAATAGGTAAAAGTTGTTCGCGCTTTATTTGTGTTTGCTGCAAGTCGATCCACATCATTTGGTCTTGCTGGAAAGGAGTCTGGGTGATAGGGGATTCCGGCATATGCGGTTATCGCTTGGGCGATGGCACTAATTGAAATCTCTTTCCCATAGGCAATATTGACCACATCACCATAGAGTTTTTCACACTCTGCCGCTTTGTATATGCCATCTGCTGTATCTGTGACATACGTAAAATCACGTGTTTGAGATCCATCCCCAAAGACTGTGGGCTGTTTTCCATTTAACGCTTGGATGGCAAAACGGGGGATAACCTCTCCATAAATACCATCAAAATGCTCCCGTGGACCATACGCATTAAACGGGCGAATAACCAGAGTGGGAATATGCTCTATATCGTTAAAGTGTCTGGCGTAGAGTTCTCCCATGTATTTACTCATGCCATACACCGTCTGAGGTTCTATGCTGTGCGTCTCATCGATCGTCTCTCCATGGGTTGTGCCATATACTTCGGAGGAAGAAATATAGACAAATTGGGAAACTCCCGCTTTTTTTGCGGAAAGCAGAGTGCTGAGCGTTCCTGTTGCATTTACTTCGTGTACATATTTTTCATTGGATAGGGAAAGTCGTACGCAGGCGACCGCGAAATGAAAGACAATGTCTACACCCTTCATAGCACTCGTGAGTTTTTTCTCGTCAAGAATATCTCCTTTAACAACTTGTACGTTGCTTAAGTTTCTTAAGTGACTTAGAGAAACCACATTTGATGTGAAATTGTCATAGACAATCACCGTGTTATTTTTCGCAATTTTTTCTACAAAATGCGATCCGATAAATCCTGCGCCACCGGTTACAAGAATAGTTTTGTTTGTAAGATTCATATGGTATTGGTTTTCATGTGCTTGTTCACAATGAGTACTATATCGCAGTATGTGATTTTAGAGTAGAGTTTAAAATTTATAGCGCTATCGTTTTTCCATCGTTTCGAATCGATGTGGTTGCAGCTTCTAATATCTCTACAATTCGTTTTCCCTGGGTACCATCTGATGGGGGTGGATTTTTGGATTGTATCGACCGGATAAACGCGCCCACCATCCCAGAAAGCCCTTCTGCAACGTCAATATGGGGAGCAATCGACCCGCCAATGCGATAGCCTATACGAAGTTGTTGCTGGGCATGAGAATCTGCAATAAACGAGACAGATTTATCATAGATTTTTATTTTCTCCGTCGGCTCCATGTCATCATAGACCAGCATTTTTTTCGTTCCGACAATCGTGATCCGCCTGATTTTTACGGGAGAAATCCAGCTGACATGCACGTGTACATGAAGGTTATGAGGGTAATTTGCATTGATGTACGCAACCGTTTCTTGTGGAGAGCCTTTCAGAGTTACACCCGTAGCAGAAATACTTGTTGGTTTAGATCCAAATATATAATCGATGATCGAAAAATCATGGGTAGCGAGGTCATGGATGACGTTACTATCCTTTTGCAAGAGCCCGAGATTTGTGCGAACACAGTCGATATGAAGAATTTCTCCGAGCTTTTTTGACATGATAATTTTTTTGAGTTCGGAAATAGCAGGAGTGTACAGAAATGTGTGGTCCACCATGAGCATTTTTTTCTGCGAAGCGGATAGGGTAATGAGCTCTTCGGATTCGGACGCTTTCTGTGTCATTGGCTTTTCAACCAGCACATGTTTGCCAGATAAAAGTGCGCGTTTTGCAAGATCAAAGTGAGTGGAAATAGGCGTGACAATGACGACAGCATCTATAGAGGGGTCATCAAATATATCTTTTGCATTTGCGGTAGTTTTGACGCCCGGATATTGCTTTGAAAGAAGTATTGTTGTTTTTGGATTTATATCACATACCCACACGACCTCTGCATCTTTTTGTTGAGAAAAATTTCGCAGAATATTTGGTCCCCAGTATCCAAAGCCAATGATGCCAACGCGTGTCATAATTGAGGGTACGATACTAGAATATGGGG
>CAYHHA010000035.1:0-14382 GCA_964356315.1 uncultured Gammaproteobacteria bacterium | reverse complement strand
AGCCACTAAGCCACTAAGCCACTAAGCCACTAAGCCACTAAGCCACTAAGCCACTTTTCCCTTACTACATACTACCTACCCCTCACTACAATGTCGAAGCTACTTCCAGGCGCGCTAAGCTACGAAGCTACTCATTAGTTATGTATCGTCGTTCCTTCAAATTCTTTCTCATCGAGGGCTTTGGCGAGGTTGTCCAAATTTTTCCCATTGAGGATTTTTACGGTTACGTTGAGGTCTTGTGCAAGCTTCGAAGCAATCGGATCAAACGGAGCATTCATCCCTGGGATCCATTTGTCCCCTATCATTTTTCGGTACGCTTCCCAAGAAAGATCAGAAAGAGGTTTTGCAGATGGATTCGTTCGAGGGTCTGCGCTATAGACGTGATCGATATTTGTTAAATTAATCGCCTGATGGATGCCATAATCTTGGCAAAGAGTCACGGCGCAATAATCTGTACTCCATCCAGGCTTCCATCCCGCCGCGATTGCAATCGGCGCATCAATTTTCAAAATAACTTCATAGTGTTTTATGACGCGAACATCCGCAATATCTCGAAATATCGTGCGCACCAATTGTGCATTAAGTCTTGTTGCGTGAAGTCCCAACCAATCCAAATCCACATCGTCAACATGCTCGGACCTAACAGATTGTGCTGCTTGTTGATAATGTCGTGTTGTCCCACCACCACCGACAGTTATAAAAAATCTCCTCTTTTTTGAGGAGATCTGATTTCGTATAAATGTATTAAATTGGGTTAAAAATTCAATATCAATTCCACCATTGGGGACAACGAGCGATCCACCGAGAGAAAGTACTACTACATCGCCTTTAAGAGTCATATGATGTTAAATATTTTACAACATTTCCCGTCACAACGCCACTTCTGCGTATACTACTAAAAAGTTATCATTTTGTCAAACAAAAATCGGTTCAATGTCAGACGATACAAGTTCGTAAAGTGTATAAAGTTCATAAGTTATAAAGTTACGAAAAAAAGTGAATAAAGAATGTGAAGGGATCAAATTTTGTTGACATCGCTTTCGAACTTAGCAGGTGATAGAGATCATCTGAATGTCGCCGTGAGCAGCGATTCAATCAAATTTGATTCCGAGCGGTCTTTTCAAATGCACCATTTCCGAAGTATACTCCTCATATATGGAAACTATTTCAACTATTCTCATCTGTGGCGGTTCATGTTCAGGCAAATCTGTATTTGCCAAAATGTTCACCAATGCATTCATTTTGGAAATGGATCATTTTTATGTTGGCAAAGAAAAAATGATTCCACAAGCAGATGGCACCTATGATTTCGACGCTCCAGAATCCGTAGATATCGCAGATGTCGCCCGCACCGTCGTAGAACTAAAAACAGGAAAACCCGTTACCATCCCCGTCTATGATATGGTCACGAGCGACAGAACAGGAACCCAGACCATTCAGATGAAGCCGACCGATAAATTTATTGTCATACCAGGGATATTCGCATTCCACTCTCCTCTTCGGGAACTCGCGACACTCAAAATTTTCGTCGATACCCCAAGGGAAATTAGAGTCGCTCGTCGCATGATTCGAGATGTGCAAAAAGGAAGAAATGATATAGACACGCTCGCTTGGTCCATTACTGTGGAAAAAAATCATCAGAAATATATCGAACCCATGATGCAGTACGCCGATCTCACGATCCCATTCTCCTACAATCCTGTGGAGTTTAATCAGTAGTCGATAGACTTACGGATCCGTTATATTGAGAGCATACTCAACATTCTCTGACAATGGGTTTATTGTCCTTGCATCGGAAAGCGCCCCTAGTGAATCTAGCGATGCATTAGGAATCTTGAATTTCAAAGCATTGACGGCAAAATCCTTTTCATCATCTTGAGCATCTGCGGATTCAGATTTATATATACTCTTCGGCGCGTTGAATATACCACATACCTCATTCCATATCTTGATAAAGTTCTTTTGTAGCTGGGTTATTTCTTCAGGTGAATATTCATAAACACCATTGCCTCCTTTTTTCATTTGAGGCCCAGGTTTTTGTCGTAAATTATCTATAACTGCGTGTATTTGAATGTTTATTCTAGTGAAATGCATGGAAAATCGATCGAAATACTTATTCCCCAACAAGCGATTTTGAAGCAATAATTTGATTGTCCACCTATCAGCATGACTGTCTGAAATATTTTTCATCATCTGTGCGCTCTCTTCATCGGGCACATCACCCTTGCGAAGCCCCTTTTCCGCAATAGCGATGACACGTTCTCTCTCTTGGTTTTCAAGAGCCTGGATACTGTCATCCCCACCGGCTAATACCTCATATAATGACTGAGCTTGAAGCATATTTTCTAAGTAGGTGGTACGAATGTATTCTGCGACAAACGGATCTTGAAAGAATGGAGACTCAGCAAACAATTTTGCCATAACAATCCACTCCCTCGCCTGCCTACACCAATCTGACTGATTATGACCACGAACATTTGGCTTCTCTTTCAGCGCTTCTGTTGCATCATCGGCAAACATAGCATCTTTTATAGCGATAAACAGCCTGCGCGATCTTGACCAGTGTACGCGAAGTTTACGAATAACCGCAGCAAACCCAGGACGGATCATCTCATTCGTATCGGCGATATTAAACAGCAATTTCCATAAGTATGTTTGATACCTTTTCTCGAGCGATAAATCAATTTGCGGATGCTCTGCGTCACGGTTCATTTGCTCCAACTCATTGGTGAAATATCGTTCGATTTCTCCTCCAAATCCATAATCACCATAAACAATAGAGATGAATTTTTGAATGTTCGCGGTTTGATCGTTAGTAAGCTCGGCAACACCGCTCTTATTTTTTTCCTGTGCTTCATAAAATGTGGTCAATCTCATTTTTAGGATCGTGAGCCACTCTGCGCGGGAAAGACTACTTCGAGCAAGCTCACCTGACTCGTACGCGGTATATAACTCAGCAGGAGATCCATAAGAGCTAGCCAATTTTTTTTCACCAGTCAAGAGAATCGACACAAGTCGATCAGGAGCATCATGCACACTGATATTTTCAGAGAGAGCGCCAACCAAACGACGTGCTAAACCATCAGATAGGTGCCCTGAACGCTGGATAATTGGCTCGAGCAGTTGTACAAACACGGCACCTGCTTCTGTGTGGTAATCTTTTGGATTGACTCCCTTGAGCATTTTTTGCTCTTCACCATCTTCGTACTCCCGATCAATACGATCCTCCATCCATAGTTGCATCGAATCGTGGTAAATAGACGTCATGGGGGCCGCAACCGCATGGATACAGTCACCGATCTCAAGATGTGCAGAACCAAACAATATAAGATCAAGTAACTGCGCCGCATCGACACTGCGCTCATGCAGATCACCATGATCAAAGTTTTTTGGATTTTTTCGTGCCTCTCTGTACCTCTGTCCAAAGTCATTTACTTCATTAGGGTGTGTCGCAAGTTTCAGTGATTCATTTCCCAGTCGCGATCCAAAATTCGTGAGAATCAGAATTCTGATCATTTTTTCCCTGTACACGGATTCCAATTCTGGATCATGCAGAGACTCGACAACAATATTCCATACCTCTTTATACCGGAAATCCAGATCTATAAGGGCATCTTTGCGAAGTTCTTCATTTGAAAATAGCTGTTCAAACGAATACAAAAGCTCTGGGGATTCTGACTCCAGATATAAGGTCTTATTTTTTCTTAGACCACTATCAAATCTACCCCTGCTCATTTCCTGAGCACCCTCCTGATACCTGTTGATGACGAATAGTTCTATCATGGTAGTAGGACAGTAAATTGAAAGCATATACAGTATACACGTGTTGTCAATAGTTATACAACATAAAGAGATTCAATAAAACACCTATTCCTTATAACATAGTAGAAATTCTTTGGGTAATTATTGTAACGAAACTTGCACACAGATTTTCTCTTTCCACATCAGCTGTGTGCTGATGATGAACCATTATTGCCCTGTTTACCTTCATTTTCTATTCTTTTTATTAACTTTTCTTGCGCTAAAGTCAGAGGGATTAATGTCTTGATATCGGCGATTCCCCCAACAGAATCAAAGCTGTCATTCGAAAAAATACTTCTTGTTTCATTAAGCCGACTATTCAGCTCTTCCATGGACATCTCAACTAAATCAGCAAAATGTTCAACAAGCTGTTCGTATACAGTCGAAGCATGCTCCATTTCTCTCTTGCTATACGCATGGGCCTGTCCGTTATCATTGTCATGTTTTTCACGAATACGAATTTTTGCTGTTTCAGACTCAACTACAATCGCTTCGGACCTGCTCTTGTATCTCCTTAAATATTTTGGCGCTGAGGGCAATTTTAATTGTGATAATTTAGACCGTATCACTGAGTCTATTTCAGATGGATCACGTAAATCTCCCATATCGGTTTCAATGTTTTTTAGATGTTCTTTCGGTATTTTTGTTTTTCCAATTGCCTTTATTCCAATTTCAAATAGTCGATCTGTCAAAGATTCGTCAATGACATACAAGCCATCTTCCCCTTTCATTAGTTCCAAAAAAAATTTATGTGTTGAACTTAGTGAGTTTATTGCAACACGTATAACCTCATTCCTCGAGTCTGTATCACCCCACACTCTCGAAACTTTATTTAACCGAATATATTCCAGTATTTCCCACATCGCGCGTTCATAATCACTTTGCATATCGTCACCAACATTTCCCAGTATACGGACTAGGACTCCCTCATCTGCTTTATATATTCCCCGATCCATTGAAGCATTTACATTGAATTTTCTAACTTGAGCCTTCACAGATGCCATCATATCTTTCATATCTGCGTGAAGACAAATTGTCGCTGCATCTATCACCCCTGCCATCACATCTTGAGAGACATCAAGGAACGTTGGTGTAGTATCCATGCTCATGGCGAGGAGTTCTTTTTTGTACGCAGACTCCACTTCAGGATGTATTCCCCAATTTCTTTCTCCTACGTTCAACACTTTCTTTTCTCGTTTTACATGCTGTAATATCAGCAACCGCTGTGAGGGTGACGTTGTAAACATATTTAAATCCCCAATATCATAATGATCGAAAAGCTCTACTTCTGATAACGATTTTAATTCATTACTATCCATCCAATTTGCTTTCACCGTTCCATGTACCTTTTCAATCATTCTTTCTGGTATATCGTGAAGAAATATGAGAATTGATGTAAGTGCCGATATTTCCTTGGCCATTGATTCCGTCATTGCCCCGGCTTTTTGAATTTCATTTTGCAATAATTCAACGAAAATTCCCCCTTCTTCAGCGTGACCTGCTTTAATTTTGATAGGTGTATTTGGGTTTTCTTTATTCCACAACAAAGCAGGAAGCTGTCCTTTATCATGGTATTCAGCAAATAGTGCTATCATAAGCGATTCCCGAAATCCATCATGATGAAGATCTGGATATGTGGGCCATTGTCTATGCGCTTCAATTTTTACTCGCCTCACGTGTGGCCATCCATGATCAGGGTGTTTCGGATCTTCCGATATTTCCAAGATTTTCTCTCCCGTTTGTTCCAATCTTTGGATAAAACCCACTTTTACGCCATTTACGATTCGTTCTGAAATCTCAATATCCTTAGCTCTTTCAATAAGCTCACTGTATCGTTTTTCATACTCTTGCTCTGTTTGATTTGGTATGTGTTGAATTCGAGTAATAAACTCTGGGTACCGCCTTGCTACATCAATCACAGCAGCTTCACGTAGGCCAGGAATATGAGGAAAATTCGAGAAGCTCTGGATAATGCAATCTCCTTCAAATGATTCAATAAGCGCCCTCGGTTTCCTTTCAACACTGTTTCCAAAGAGAGTAACACTCGCCTCTCGACCAACAGTGCGACCTCCGTATGATCTACTCTTTTCATTCATGATGTTACTCCTCCATCCGCGCGAGTGTTCCTGCACGGCGGGCGCGCTCCCACATGTGTTTCATAAACAGATATCCGAATACGAGAGAAAGTATATCAAGTGTTCCAGCTATACCAACGAATCCCCAATTCGGAGAGCCTGTTGCCACCTGCTCTCGGATAGACGCGAATATATATGATGGTGCGAGAAGTTTTGAAAAAATCTGTATTGGATAGGGTAATATTTCCACAGGATAATACATTCCTATGAGTGGCTGAAGAATCATGATAAGCCCCCACGCCATAGATTGCAGACCCGTCCCAAACCGGAGAATCAGTCCAAAGATCAACATGCCAAAGGCATTTCCATATAATCCCAAAAGAACTATATAGATTGGAAGCATGAGTCCGAGTTGAAGCGGAGACACATGAAAAATGACGAAACATAAAGTCGTAAGGATCGCGAGGATCAGCACTTGTTTTACACTACTAAACAAAATGTGTCCTGCCACAAATTCAGGAAGGGTAAGAGGAGAGATGAATAGACTACTAAAGCTTCTCGCCCACACTTCCCACAGCGCACCCACGGCAATGGAATACGATCCCACATCTATTGCATACCAAAGGACGATATTGATGATAGTAAGCTGCGCTGAGACATACCCGGATTGTGACGCGATGTACGTTGCAAACCCGCCGAAAACCAACGTGTTTATCACAGGAAACCATCCCACATCTACCCACGTCTCCCGACTGTGGAGCATATGGTGCCATGCGTGCTTCATGACCGTTAGTATTCTACGCAAGTGCATCTTTTCCCCCTTTGGCAACCGCCAAAAATACATCTTCCAAATTCGGTTTTTCAATTTCAATATCTGTGATAAAAATCTTCTCTTTTGCCAAGCCAAACAACACCTTGGGGATCATTTTTTCATCGATATTCACTTCAACACTAGACTCTTTTTGAAAGGTATACACATACGATTCGTTTTTCAAATACGTCTCCACAGGAGTCTTATTTCCCTCAAAAATGAGCCGCAACACAGCGGTCCCCACACGTTTCGTCAGCCCTAGTGGAGTATCCGTGGCAATAATGGATCCATGATGCAAAAAGATCACCTGATCGCAAATCCGAGATACCTCGCTCATGTTGTGACTGGTATAGAGGACCGCTACATGGTCTTTTTTCCGCATGTCTTCGATAAGCTTTAACACAACATCTACCACTTCTGGGTCAAGACTCGCAGTTGGTTCGTCCATCAAAATCAGCTTAGGATTGTTGATAAATGCTTTTACCAGATTTACCCGGGTCCGCTCTCCAGAAGATAAATGCCAATAGAGCGTGTTGAGTTTGTCGGAAATACCAAGTAATTCTGAAAGATCGTGAATTTTTTTCTTCCAGTCTAAAACACCAAAGAGACCTGCGAATGTCTCTAGATTCTCGCATACCGTTACCCGGGTTTGCATACCAGAAAACGCGGAAACAAAATTGATCTGATTAAATATATATTCACGATCAGTGGATAGATTTTTTCCAAAAAAGGAAATAGATCCGGAAGTAGGCTCAGTGAGTCCAAGAAGCATTTGAATCGTCGTAGACTTCCCCGCTCCATTTGGACCAAGTAGGCCAATAATCTCCCCAGGGTGAATGGCAAATGAGATATTGTTGACTGCCGTAAACGTTCCATATGTTTTTACCAGTCCGGAAACTTCAAGAATCGACTTTACCATATATAGCATTATAGCGCTTCACTCCGTGTCATTGCGAGGAGAGTAGCGACGAAGCAATCTCAGTTCACTCTTTCCCAACCGACTCAGGCTGATGATAATAAAAAACTCTGTCTGGATCTATCTCGGGAATTACAACTGGAATCCCACCATCCTCCTTTGGTCCGACAGGGATAGCTTCAAGGGGCTTATCCGCTATGAAAGGCTCGTCATCTTCAGCATTCACTAAATTAATCATCCCTTTTTCTGGAATTGTGAATCTCTCTGGAATACTCATAGTTGTATTTCTAAGTAAAACGGATCTGATTATATTACTTTGACGCGCTATTTACAATTTTCCCTATTTCATTTTCAAACCGTTACGAACTGACCTTTTCCGATCTTCCATACCCCTTTTTCTCGAAAAGCAGGAATTGTTTGCCGTTTTGCTGCATTCAAAAGTGTATGGAATGATTGCTGATTGTGTTTCGCATGTTCAGATAAAAGCATGATCTCGCATCCTTCAACATACGCAAGTCTTTTATGCAACGACTCACAAACCGCAAGCTCAACAATCCCCATCATAGATTCGTATGAGTGAGTAGCATCAAACGCACGAAGCGCATCGTAGTAGTGTTGTTTCTCTTTGTTGCGGACTATGATTGGCGGAAATCCCTCCCTCATAAATAAATAATTGTTAATCACGCGTCCAATCCTTCCGTTTCCATCTATAAACGGATGAATACTCTCAAATTGAGCATGCAGTCTGGCAATTCTGTGAATAAAAGGGGTTGAAACATCCGATGAATACAAAATCAAAGCCTCGTCTAGTCGCTGTGCGATAAATTCCGGTGGTAATCCGATATGATTCCCCACTCTCACCATTTCACCTTTTGCTCGAAATCTACCTGCGACATCGTCTTTAATAGTAGTTAGCAACATTTTATGCAACAGTAAAATCACATCGACCGAGAGTGGTTTTTGAGGAGCAATAGTTTTCACGTAGGTATAAACCGATGCTAAGTTTTTTGCCTCAAAAATTTCTCTGAGAGATATGTTTCTGCTATTTTCAATTTCAAGAAGGATTTTTTCTGTTTCAGGGAGTGTGAGTGTTGAATTTTCTATTGCGTTCGAGTTGTATACACGCTCCGCAATCTCAGCGTCATCAAGCATCACCAGAAGTGATTCTTTTCCTTTTTTCTTCTCTTGGTACCGCGTAAATAGACTTGAAATTCGCTTCAAACGACTATTCATACCTAGAGTATACCATATTAACGCTTTTTTGTCAATTTACCGTTAATATACTATCTATTTCTTGCCATATTAACGTGTTTTATCGATAAAATCGTTAATTTGATGCACGAACCGTTCTGTGCTAAATTTTTGAGCCTGTGCCAGACAATCCTTTGTCCAATCTTTCTTTATAGATTCAAACGTTTTGATAGCCGTTACAAGACCATCGACAGAAGCGTCGTTAAATAATATCCCCGTTTTCTTATCAATAACCGACTCAGGATATCCACCGCCATTGTAGGCGATTACAGGAGTCCCAAGGGCCATAGATTCCACGGGTGTCATCCCGAAATCCTCATCCGTTGCCAAAGCAAAAAACGCCTTCGCATCTCTATAGAGAAGTTCTAATTCATCGTCCGATACAAGTCCTAAAAATTCTATCGATCCATCCCTCTTCCCTGTCCGTCCAACAATTTTAAGGGGAAAGCCAAGTTTCTTCGCCGCTCCGATTGCAATCTCAAGCCCCTTACTCCCCACCGGCCGTGAGACAAATAAGTAGTATGGCGCTTGTTCGAGCTTAGAGTTTAGAGTTTTGAGATTCGATGTAAGATTTTGGATCTTGGATCTTGGATCTTGAATCTTGAATGTTGGAATTTGGAATTTGGAATTTATTGTTGTGGGTGGGTATATCACTACCGACTCTCTCCGATAAAACTTTTCAATTCTTCTTTGTGTTTCTTTCGAGTTTGCGATGAAATAATCCACCCGTTGGGATGCGTTAAAATCATACTGTCGCATAAAAAATCCAACAACCGTTGCGTACAATCTGACAATCGGGTACTTCTGCCAATTCACGCTCGTCGGATATCCATACAACCACCTCGGAGGCGTATGACAATAACAAATCTCTACCGTCTCCCCATTCCCCCTACTTCGTGTCCCCTGTTTCTTGTTTCCTGCCACTTGTTCTTTGTCCCCTGTCTCTTGTCCCCTGTCCCTAGTCTCTAGTCTCTTGTCCCCAGTTTCTAGTCTCTTCCTCCCAAACCCCTTCGTCACATACCAACTCGAGGAGCCAATAATGAGATCATAGTTGGTGAAATCGAACGTATTCCAAATCAGAGGCGCGAGGAATCTCAGAGGACTGGATAATTTGTAGACATACTGCATCCAAGACACGCGGATGTCTTTTCCTTTAAATCGCTTCCAAGCAGGCGACCCTTTAACACAATACGCTGTATAAATCGGGGCATCTGGGTACATCTCGGAGAGTGCTAAAAGCACCCGCTCTGCTCCACCAAACTCATTCAGTTGATCGTGCACGATAGCCACCTTCATATACTCCGCTCCTTTACTCCGAAAATTCGAAGAATTATTCGGAGACCAAACTCATTTAACTGATCATGAACCAACGCTATATTCATCGAGTGAGACGCCAATTCCCTTTATCGCAAGTAATTCCTTATCTTGCGTCAAGAGAACACAAGATAAGTCAGATGAAAGCAAAACATATTGTGCATCATATGGCGTTATCTTGTATGTATACGAACATTCTAATAAATCATAGATCCTGTCTGATGCAAAATCAGTAAAAATAATCCCACTTTGTTCGAGCATATGCACGAACTCAGTTGCGTCTACTTTCGAAAACTTCTTTTTTTTCAAGAGTATATTGATAACTTCAACCAGAAGAAATGTCGGAGCGTGAGCATCGATTGAGCCATCCTGAATTTTTTTCAACAACCGTCTTGCTGACTCATGTTCTTTGCCAGTCTCAAAAACTCGTACTATACTACTCGCATCTACAACAATAGATTTCATTCATCCCTATCTCTTTCTTCGCGAATTAGATTCGTCCAATCAATCTTTCCGTATTTCTTGTTCATCTTTACACCGAATGCCCTAAATTTTGCTATATTTTTTTCAATTTCTTTTTCACTTACCACAATGTTCTTTTTTTTAACCAGCCCATCAATCAACTCCCCTAATGTTTTTTTAGTCTTAAACGATTGGGTCATCAAATATTCGTGCGTGTCGCTGGGTAATGAGATGGTGGTGCGTACGTAATTCATATCTACATCATAGCATTTTGATGTTTTGATGTCAATGTATCGAGGTTAAAATAACTCCTGTTGTTCTCCTGCTTCCTGCCCCCTGTCTCCTGCCCCTTGTCCCTTGCCTCTTGTCCCCTGTCCCATGCTTCCTGTCTCGTGTCCCCTGTCTCCTGCATCATTCCTTATTCCTGATTCGTTATTCACCGAGGTAACGCCCATTCTCTTAAGAAGTGAATGAAAATGATACTCAGAAAGTGCCTCTCGAGAGCTCTTTGTATTGAGCGTTGGCACTTGTGGAAGTGAAATATCTATGCTCACGTTTGTCCGAATAGTTGCCAAATCTTTCGATAGAAATGCCATCTCTTTTCCTCGAAGCAGTTTGTCGAGTGCCCCTTGTGACAACCCGTGTTTTTTCCATTCTTCAGTATTCATAATTCCTGATTTCTCGGAAAGAGAGTCTATAAACGCATACACCCCTTCGACTGTGTTGAATTTTGATAACAATTCAATCGCTGTTTTTGGCCCTATCCCTTCGACCCCTGGATAATTATCAGAGCTGTCCCCCGCGAGCCCTTTATAGTCAGGGATAGCATGAGGCGCTACACCAAGCCGCTCGATGACTTCTTTTTCATGGTAAATCTTCCCCTCCGTTATTCCCTTGGTCGGCATATAGACCATGATCCGATCCCCATCGACAAGCTGTAATATGTCTCTATCCCCCGTCACAATCACCACTTGGTCAATTATTGGTAACATGTCACACGAAACACGAGACACGCCTTCTCTCCCTTGTCCCTCGTTTCTTGTTTCTTGTCTCCTGTTGCCTGCTTCCTGTCCCCTGCCACTTGTCACTCGCTTTGCAAGTGTTCCAATCACATCATCAGCTTCAAATCCGTCTTTTTCAAATATAGGTATGCCAAAGGCTTCAACGAGCCCGTGAACTTTTGGAATTTGCTCTGACAGAGAGTCTTCCATTTTGGGTCGCTTCGACTGGTATCCGGGAAATAGTGTTTTTCGAAATGTAGGCGCTGGCCGATCAAACGTCACCGCCATATGAGAAGGAGCGAGGTTTTGATGAAGCCTCAACATCATCGTGGCAAATCCATACACGACGTTTACGACACTTCCATCGGGAGCAGTCAGAGGCGGTATGGCGTGGTACGCCCGGTGCATCATCGCATTTCCATCAATAATCAGAAGTCTATTCATGAAGTTAGTATAGTAGAAAGCAGTCAGTCTTCCAAACTCCTCAGCTATCAGCTGTCAGGATTCTTAAATCTTAAATCTTAAATCCAATCTCTAAGCTACTAAGCTACTAAGCTACTAAGCTACTAAGCTACTAAGCTACTAAGCTACTTAATTAAAGCTTATTCGCTATCGTTCTCTTCTTCTCCCCACCCATGAGCTCTTGAAATTCATCACTCTCGATGGTCTCTTTTTTCATGAGCGCCTCGGCGATAATATCGAGTTTTTTGCGATTTTTCTTCAAAATCTCAAGTGCTTTTTTGTATCCTTCTTCCACAAATCGTCGTATCTCTTTATCGATCTCTGCAAGCACATCATTGGAAATATATTGCTGTTCAGACAGGCTTCTCCCCCACTCGGTTACATCACGGTCAGGACCATAATTGATCGGACCCAGATTACTCATTCCAAATTCCATAACCATATATTTCGCAATTCGTGTAGCCTGATCTATGTCGTTTGATGCGCCACTCGTTTTCTCATCAAAAATCAATTCTTCCGCTGCTCTTCCGCCCATAGTCATCGCTATTTCTTCGATCAGTCGTGATTTTGTTTCGTGCAATCGATCCTTTTCTGGAGGAGAAAGTGTGTAACCAAGTGCCATACCACGAGAGACGATACTGATCCGGTGCACGATATCCAAGTTTGGACTGAAGTACGATACAACTGCATGTCCACCCTCATGGTACGCAGTGATTTTTCGATCAAGTTCGCTTTGGAGTCGCTTCTTTTCTGGTCCGAGTTTCACCTTTGTCGCTGCCTCTTCCACATCCTTCATATCGATCTCTTTTTTCTCTCCACGAGCCGCACCTATTGCCGCTTCATTAAGCATGTTTTCAAGATCTGCTCCACTAAACCCAACGGTTCTCTTTGCCACTCGATCCCAATCCATCTCGGAAACAAACGGTTTTCCTTTGGCATGAATTGCAAGAATATTTTTTCGTCCTTCCATATCTGGAAGATCAAGTACAACTCTTCGGTCAAATCGTCCAGGTCGAAGAAGAGCAGGATCAAGTAAATCTCCCCGATTGGTTGCAGCCACGATAAGGACTGCGGTATTTGGTTCAAATCCATCCATTTCAACGAGTATTTGGTTCAGGGTCTGCTCTCTCTCATCATGCCCACCCATCGACCCCATACTTCTCATGCGACCAATAGCATCAACTTCATCGATAAAAATAATTGCTGGAGCATTCTTCTTTGCATTTGCAAACAAATCACGCACGCGGGCCGCCCCGACGCCGACTAACATTTCCATAAATTCACTTCCGGCTATGCTATAAAACGCTGTTTTCGCTTCCCCAGCCATAGCTTTGGCAAGGAGCGTTTTCCCTGTGCCACTTGGTCCTACGAGAATCACTCCCTTTGGCGTTCTTGCTCCAAGTGCTTTGTATTTTGCAGGATTTCGAAGGAAATCTACAACCTCTTCAAGCTCTTTTTTTGCCTCATCAACACCTGCGACATCTGCAAATGTTACTTTTGGTAAATCCTTGTTAAATATGCGTGCTTTGCTTTGTCCGAAGCTAAACAAATTATCCTGTGCTCCCCGCGCCTGGCGGAATATAAATAGGAAAAATAAGACGGTGAGGATAAGTGGCAAAATATTCGAGATAATACCCACCCACATCTGTCCGACACTCAGGTCTTTGACGGTGATTTCCGTTTTTTTTGGATCTACCCCTGAAGATTCCAGTAGCTTTACAAGCGAATCCTGAGGTTCCTTGTGGGAAACAACCTTCTCTCCCCCCTTGTATTGCACAACGAGTTTAGATTCTTCCACTTCTATTTTCTCTACTTTCCCGTCTTTAACATCATTGATGATGGTAGAAAGCGGTTTTTTCGCAAGAAGTGCCGTTGGGTCACTAAGGCTTCCAAACAGGGAAAATACGAGAAATAGGACAAATATCCCAAGGATAATGTTTTTGAGATTAAATTCCATTCGAAACTCAAACATCTTTCCAGCCTTCTTACCTGAGCCATTTGGTTTCGTAGAATTACCTGCTGTATGTGGTTTTCCTTTTGTGGATTGTTTCTCTGCCATATAATTCCCATCTTACTCAGTTTTACATCCCGTTTAGCGGGAGAAAAAACTGATTAGATGGAGCTATACTCAAAATCAAATTGATCTTGGATTTTGTAGTAATGAGCGCTCATTATACCATGAAAAGAATATATGTGCGCAAAACCCAGCTGAAGGGTGAATGGAAAGTGAACTTAGTATTTAGTATTTGGTATTTAGTATTTGGTATTTAGTATTTGGTATTTAGTATT
>CAYHHA010000034.1:0-14409 GCA_964356315.1 uncultured Gammaproteobacteria bacterium | reverse complement strand
TTTCACGAACTACCATTCTATCTGAAAGTGGTGCACTTCGTTTTAGAACCTAAGTAGGGCACTCAGAACTCCATAAATATATGATTTCATTGTATAATAGAGAGATGCTCCTATAGTTCAACGGATAGAACACTTCCCTTCTAAGGATGCGATGCAGGTTCGATTCCTGCTGGGAGCACAAAGGTCTTTTGACGAAATAGCACGTATAATGGTGAATATCTGTCCTATTCCATGATAGTACTACTTCTTTGCATAATTTCTTTGTTTCTCAACATTTCGCCTGTTGAGGCTAAATACGATCCGTTGAGCGTCCCGAATAACCCCTATGGTATGCATATTGTCGAGTACAACGATGTACCAGAGCTCCCTGGTGTTGTTAACACCAATGGAGGGGATTGGGGATATGTCACCTTTGTACTGTCGGAAAGAGATTTAGATAGGGCAAAGATTCAACGAATATTTGATCAAATGAGGAGAAATCACCTCATTCCAATCGTTCGACTCGCCACAAAACCGGAAGGGCCTGTTTGGATAAAACCAACAGAGGAGTCCTTTAATTCGATCGTAGATTTTCTCATGAAGTTGAACTGGCCTGTGGAAAACCGGTACGTGGTTTTATACAACGAACCCAATCATGCAAACGAATGGGGAGGGGCCATAGACCCTGAAGGATACGCGAAGATAGCGGTCACTCTTGGCAAAAAACTCAAAGAAGCGTCAAATGACTTTTTTATACTCCCGGCTGGGCTAGATGTTTCGGCAGGTTCAGATACCAAATCACTGAATGCAGAACAATATATACGTCGTATGGTGACGGCAGAACCAGAATTCCTTCAGACCATAGATGGTTGGACATCGCATTCGTATCCCAACCCAGCTTTTTCCGGATCGCCTATGGCTACCGGGAGAGGGTCGCTTCGAAGCTTTCAATGGGAATTATCGCTTTTGGAGTCTCTCGGATTTTCCAAAAAACTCCCTGTGTTTATTACAGAGACCGGATGGATTCATGCAGAGGGGGTCCGCACAAATTTAGGCGCATACTCCTCTGATGCCATTGCCAATCATATTACTACCGCGTCAGAATACGCATGGAAAGATCCACGGATCGCGGCAATTACCCCCTTTGTCTTTAACTATCAGGACGTGCCATTTGATGGATTTTCATGGAAAACATTGGGGAACACGGGATTATATTCGTTTGCCCAAGCGTATGAGCGTATCCCAAAAACACTCGGGACTCCACATCAGAGAGAATCCTATGAAATGGTGTCACCACTGATTCCTGATATGTTGATCGCAAATTCATCGTATCACCTGACCGCTCGGGTAAAAAACCTTGGTCAGGGCATACTCGACCAATCAGATGGATACAGTCTTCAGATCAATCAGGTGGGATTTGCATTAGGATTTCTATTTGATCCGTTGCCAATTGTTGAGCCATTTTCAGAGGGAGAATTATCTGTCCACATCCGTACACCGTCTACTGTCGGAGCGTATGCAATCTCGCTCGTGTTAAAGCATAATGGCAGGGATATCCCACTGCAGTCAGTCGCGCTCCGCGTTCTTCCCCCACCATCGGTCTCCTTACAAGCGCCACTCGGATGGCGCCAAAACCCACAAGCCTCAGATGCAAAAGTTCTTATCTATGATCAAAAAAATGAATTAATTCATAAATTTGAGGGGTTAGACGTAAAAAACGGCACGGTAACAGTGACAAACGTTGTAGGAATCGTGCCTGGTGCACTCTATAGAGTCGTTTTGATTGTTCCTTCGTATCTCCCTAGACAAACGATTGCGAAAATTGGGTCGAAAGAAACGATCCTTCGCTTGAAGAGACTTTATCCCTTTGACGTAAATAAGGATGGCGCATTGACACTCGCTGATGTATTTGATGTGTTGTTTATGAAACCTATATCTATCCTACCTCTGTTTATTTGAAGATAAGAAACAATTATATCCAAACATACACGATTTGCGATATAATACGATGTTCAATGGGGAAGAGAATTTATTTGGAAGATGATTACATAATGGTGACCCCTGCCCGCCATGCAGATATAATTTGATTGCAGGAGGGCCTGCCCGCCATGCAGATATAATTTGATTGCAGGCGGGGTAGCACAAGGGAAGAGAATTTATTTGGAAGATGATTACAAAATGTGACCCCTGCCCGCCATGCAAATAAAATTTGATTGCAGGCGGGGTAGCACAATGGTAGAGAATTTATTTGGAAGATGATTACATAATGGTGACCGTAGCACAATGGTAGTGCACCAGCTTGTGGAGCTGGGCGTTGCGGGTTCGAATCCCGTCGGTCACCCATTTAACACGCTCAGGGTTTACGACCCAAGATATATATGGAATGGTTTGTATATATTCTTCTTTGCGATGAGAAAACGTACTACGTTGGACTAACTTCTAACCTCTCAGAAAGACTTCGATCCCATAAATCTAGATATAATTTCGGTACTAAAGAGTTTTCTCATATCGAATTAGTCTATTCTGAAAAACAGCCTGACAGGAAATCTGCAGAGAATCGTGAGAGTCAGATCAAACGTTGGACACACGCAAAGAAGAAAGCTTTAGTTGATGGAAACATCGAATTACTTAAACAACTGAGTAAACCCAGAGTGTGTTGAATATGCGACGGGGTAAAATGGTGAGCCAGTCGAACCATCCCGTCGGTCACCCAAAGATTAAAAGATCATTGACTACCGTATTTTCACGCAGTAAAGTAACAGTATGATAACGAAAGCAGATATTGATTGGCTTAAATCTGAACTGGTCCCTGCGCTTGCTGATGCTGTGCAGCAAAGAATCGAGAAAAAACTCGATACGATAAATACAAAACTTGATAAGTTTGTTGGTGATATCCAAGGGAAGCGTGAAGAGCAAGCTCTTCACCAGGGTGAACACGAAGAACTTGAAGAACGGGTAGCAAAAGTTGAGAAACACCTTCGTCTTCCTGTCACTCCATAACACTAGTAAACGAAAACCCACACAGTGTTCCGAACCCTATGCGGCAACGAAAAAGAACATATATGCAACTCTCAATGCCTCAACCTCATTCGCATTTTGTGCGTACCAGGTGTATAGCTGATCACATAGGGGACCCAAGGGCTAAGCCGTTAATTCATCAAGTTCAATTTTACTGAGCATCTTTGAATTCAAAATTTTCTACAAAATCAGTCACAGACCTTGCCCAGAGCTGGCCAGCTTCATACATACCGTTATAATCTTGACGATAGAATACGATCGCACTTGGCGCAGTAAATGGATCGATTAGCTCAAATACTAAGTCGCCTGTTGATGCCTTTTTGATACGAATCTGTTCGCCACTAACACTGCCAGATTTCTCAAATCCATCTACCCAAAGCGCAATTCCAACCTCTTCGCCATCGAAATTTTCTTGATTGAATTTCGCAACGCCAAAAACGAAATATGGTTCTTGTTCTTTGCGTTGATGCAAGTACTCTCCTGAGGTAACGCCTAGGCCTTCTTTCATGGCCAAATTTTATCACACAGGAAGTCACAATGCGTTATTGTTAACTTAACCTGCTTACCAATTTCGTATCAATATATGGCTATCTTGATGAAATATATAGCGATATATAGATCATTCGCTGAAATAGTTCCTTTAGGGGTTGTCTCATAACGCATTTTCTCGATGTAAATAGCCCAAAAAAAGACTTGTATACAAGTGTACGATACATTACATCACGAAGGTAATCTGTGGTAGAATTCAATGTTATAGGTTCTAGTCAATACAGTGCATATTTAATAGATTACTCGTATGGCAATGTCCGAGATTGGTCTGCAAACGGGCAGAATTATCGAATCCAATGTATCCGCTTCTAGTGAGCGGGATGTGTGTTTTGTACCCACAAGAATCGAAGCCTCACATGAATTTTCTCCAGCTGTACATGAATTACTACAGACATATGCGTTGGTTTCAGATATAAAATTAGCGTATTATGAAGGATTGTTGCCTGAAAGCGATTCACAGGTTGAAAACCTTGAAATGAACAGGGAGGCTGTATCAGGTGATATACGAGCTATTCGGTCACTCGATACACTTGCTAAAGATATCGAAACAGTGCTCAATTATGCGCTCGGCTTAACCGAGTTGGATCAGAGTATTAACAACTTTTTCGCACTTAAACGAGTTTTCAACGCGTACAGTAAGCTTTCTGACACTGCAAGGATAAGCAAGATAACCATGGACGAAATCCAGCTCTCTACGGAAGAGAAAATTGGCCCTCCGTTGCAGTATTCCATAGATAGTTTTGTAGCTGACGTGAACGAAACAGTTATTAAGAGTTTAAGTGCTGGGATAACACAATTTAGTCTACTATCTGGCGAGAGCACTATTTCTATCCAATCCTCACGTGATTATGAGCTACTTCGTGAAAAAATACATCTTATTGATCATCAACTCAGAAATCCATTCGGAGCATTTTGCCTCTTTTTCGATATGGAACCTAGTGAACCAGTTAATGAAGTTTTTCCGAAGATGATGCAAAGTCACAAAATGATCAGAGAAATTATGGAAACAGGCAGGAGGATACTTTTGTCAAATCCTCGGACATATACGTCAAAAGAACTCGGTACTGCGATACATGATGTATTGAAGTATTCAACACTTATTGATCATCAGTCTATTAAAATATCATTAGGAATAAGGAATTTGTCTGACGAGGATTCGATACGTTTTTTCGATCACGATCTACTTACTTTTTTTCTTATGAATATCTTTGACAACGCTATAAAGGCCCATTCTGCTAAAGATACAGCAGATCCTACTGTAAAGAGCATTCCCGAAGTGAATATATCCATCTATAAAACCTGTACAGACCGAAATACCCCAATACATCTCGCATTTACTGACAACGGGTGCGGATATCATCCATCGGTCTTAGCAGAAGGATTTAGTAGCGGACATACCGTTTGGCCTGGGCAGATCGAAGGGACAGGAATTGGCCTGGATGCGATTGTTACTTTAATGCGTAAAATCACATCTGTCGGTATAGCGATTAATAATCGGCCTAAAAGAGGTAAGACGACAAGCTCACAAATAATTGGCTCTCGGTCCAGGTATTCTATAGCAACGAATTGATATTCAGAAAATTTTAGGGGCGATCGCGATGATTTTCATGTTCTCAGACAGGATGGCATATTATGATTTTTTATGTCTATATTCTGCCAAAACCATACGGCAAATATATTAGACGCATCACAAAAATATTTTTCCGCTAGACGTTACCGTAATGGACCGAACTCTATTATTGTCAAAACTTATGAACATGTATAATACGTCAAATGAATACTGAAAATCCTCCTCCCTGTGCAATCGACCCAACTCGTGCCTGTAGTTGTGAATCGCTCGAATTTGCAAAAAGGATGTATGCTGAGGTGGTACAATCCCTGATTGAAAAGGGATTAACTCAAAAGGCTGCGGAAGCAGCGTACCTCGTTGCTGATTCATATTTTCGAGCTATGCATATGCCTAAAGACGTAGCCAATAATTGCCTCTATTCTCCCGTTGAAAAAATCTAAACACGTTGTATAAAACTGCGATGTAAAGGTGGTTTTTGACTATTGCATGACTATTACCCCTTTATCAGTTTGACATTGGATTGATTCGAACTGGTGATCTTATCACTTTTCGCATGACTTCAATAAATTGAATTTAGATCGCATGAATATATTTACCTATATAGGTGCAGTAAGTTACTGTGAGTTAAGTTTCACGAACACGTATTGAGAATTATCCCAATTGAATGCACCTGATGCCAAAGGGGTACACAATTTGAATATGTGTATATAATTTCGGCTGAAAATATACATTGGCTAGATAGTTTTACCAAATAGTGGTAATATAAAGACTATACCTAAGCATAATATTATTTGTTATGGGCTCAGAACAAAGAACATGTCGAATCGCCTGAATTCGCAGTGGAAGTGCAACACTTAAGGGATACGTGAAGCAGTGTGCATATTCTCATACACCTCGTTTGGCGTCAAATATCCTAGTATTTTTCTTGGCGTATTGTTCATACTCTCCTCAATGGTATCGAGGTGTTTTTGTTTTATTGTGTCAACACTTGTTTTCTTCGGGATGATCCGTCTAACTCTTCCCACGGTATTTTCCACCGTTCCTTTCTCCCAGCTATGGTACGGCTCTGTTTTGTATACCGTCATTGCTGTTGTTTGTTGAAATCGTCCACCATCTTTGTTTTCCGGCCCATTGTCGAGTGTTATGGTCTTTTTGTATCGTTTTGGCTCATGAGAGAATTGTTCCAAGAGTACCTCTGTTTTTGTTTTTGCGGTATGGTCGGCAAGCTTCCGTAGGCGTACGACACGTGACGCTCTCTCAACTGTTACGGATATACCGGCGCTGTCAGATTTTACTCCCTCCATATTGTCTGTTTCCCAATGGCCAATGCTCGTACGTCTCATGATGGATTTCGGTCGTTTTGAGATCGAAATGGCATGGACCACCTCGCCACGATTGGTTACTTTTCTCCCATATTTCTTCATGCGCTTCTTTCTGTGATGGACGAGATGCACAAAGAGTTTCATACGGTTTTGTTTTCTTCCATAGATATATCGGTAGATGGTTTCATCATCAATGGAATATCCCGGGTGATCGATGGGCAGTCGTCCTGCGATTGTTTCAGGACTCCAGGAGTATGGCTTCCGTAAGTGTTCTCGGACATACAGAAATACGAGTGGTTCTTTGAGTGGTGCGCAGTACCGTTGACGCTCAGCCCATCGACAAGCACGCCTATGCGCGCGACACGGAAGATATGGTCTTCCATAGCGCATATGGCGTTTGAGTTCCCGTGAGATTGTGCCCACGTTTCGTCGTAGTCGCTTCGCAATTTGCCGAAGAGAAAATCCTCGCTCTTTCAGTCCAAACAACTTTTCCCGTTCTTCTAAATTGACATGATGATACACAACAGATCACCTCCCTCAGGCTTCAGATTATACCCTGAGAGTGTTGCACTTCGTTTGCGAACTTAAGTTATTCCAGACCGGATTTTGCAATCATATGTAACCGATATTAAATCTGGGGAAACGGATATGGAGTATTCACCGGATTCTGAGGAATTTTCGCATTTGCCTCAGTTTACAAGGTGGGAGGATGCCGTTTGCTACAGTGATGTCTATACTGCTTGTGAACTCAACGAAGATCCTGCCTGGTACCCTGAATATTGGGTGACATATTCCCGTGAGAATCTTAAAGTATTTGTGCGTCCACATGATGCGTGGGTGTCGTATAGTGATTGCACAGGGAATGGGTGGCATGATCATGGGAGAGCTGTTATGGCCACGATGCTTTCGCGGGCACTTGGTGGGAAAAAAATTGAAGTGTTGGAATAGTGAGATGATTATTTTTTGAAAAATACGTTTCCCGGTATGACTGCCATACCCATAAGAGGCAATGTGCCTTTCGAGAGGAATTTTTTCAAAAATGATGGTGAGAATGCGATGGTATCTGCCGCAATTCGGAATAATTCTGATGAATCGATAAACTCTGTTACTCCAGAGGGGTCATATCCGCTGATGATTTTGGAAGCATCTATATTGCCAAAATATATTCCCCCTTGTAGCTCTATCTCATCAACGGTCATATCTGACAGTAACGAAACTTTTGAAGGTGTTGAAATAAGCCAGCTGATTATGCGGACCGGGGTATGATGACGAGCTGTGGTATATTTACGTTCTATTTCCCCAGCTCTTGCCTTGTGCGCTTCAATCTGAATTTGGCGAATACGGCCTAGCGGTTCTGGTGATCTGCCATCGATATGGAATGCGTAGCAGGGATTTCCAGAAGGAAAGATATCTTCCTCTAGAACTGTAGAATTATCAAAGTATATGGGGGTATTTATGATTAAATATTTGAGCATGTAGCGCCCAGATCCATCAGTGTCAATTGATGAGAATGCCTCTAATACTTCTTGGGAGCTTTGATGATTTGGATCAATGAGACTCGATGCGAGTTTTTGGATTCTGTCATAATAGCGATCCATGCTATCGCGCGTAAATTTATCTAGTAGCGTTCTATGTAACACGATATCTGAATATCCTAGCAATAAATTGGTCCTTTATTGAGCTCGAATAGATCCGGAGCATAAGTACTGTTTCTAGCCTGCGATCCAGAACCTCGGGTGCTATAAGGGAATTTTCTCTGAAAATTGCATCGCGAACTGCAAGTATATTACCGATGTAATGATCTAGTTCAGGCGAAATAGCACTTTGTTCGAATGATTGGTTTTGTTCTTGATAATTCATGGCTGGATATGGCTGAGATTCCGATAATTATATCATTTATATACACTTTGATGTATTAAAATGGGTAAAATAACGGGGATAGGGAATGAGCCTTCAGATTTTTACATGAGAAATTCGCTCGTACTTTTCAAATAGGGCGAATTACGATAGAATCGGTTTGTAATTAAATAGCGTATCAACGGTCTATATCTCTATAGTAGAAAACGGAGTTTTTATGCCACAACCTGAGCGATCCATCGATTTGCCAAAAAATATTTTGACTGATAGCGATAACAGAGATCAACTCCAGCAAGAGTACGGTCAGATGTCTCTCAGTATCTTGATAGAATTGAAAGAATCCTACCCAGATCTTCCTTCTGATTTGTTGACAGTGGGAGATAACTGGATGCAGCTCGTAGAATCTCGGGCGGAACCTAAGGATGCTCTCGAAGCCGCGATGCATATAGAGGGTGTCAGTGTATATGGCAGTATCTGGCCGATTATGGATCGATTTGAAAACGAAACCGCTCAACACCTTCTGAATTATGTGTTGAAAGGGGAGGAAGAAGGAATGATAGATCCTCGCATACGTTCGGCAATCGCTGTTCTCGACCGTACATCATTTGCATTCCCGTTGTTTGATGCGGAGCGTATCACTTCTGAGGAAGAGACTCCATGGGGGAGAATAGTGCATGTAGAGGGTTTACCGATGGCGATTTATCATATACGCAAAGGATTTTCCAGAAAGAAATATCACGATCTCGGAGGGGGTTCTGACGACCGTGGTTGGTCGTTTGTGGAAAGAGAGTAGCTGAGGGAGAATGATTTTCGCACAATATTGATTGCCTCAAGCTTTGTACAGAGCGCTCTTATAAACCATACGTACTCAGGCTATGGATGGAAATTCTAAAATAGTGTAAAAAACTATTTATAACACTCTCGAGAATGCCACAAGGCATACGCTTGGTTTCTTTGAAAACTGATTCATAAGACCTTAGGAAAAAATCCTCAAAATATAGTACTCTAGTGAGTATGGTAGAGAAGAAGCAACGAGCAGTGTTTAGTAGTAAAGTCGTTCCCGTGAAGAAAGCGTCAAAGCGTCAGGGCATCAAGGCGTCAACGCGTCAAGCTATCGCAGTGCCTGCTCGGGTCAAAAAACTGAGGCCTGTGTTTAGTCCGACGGATGCGTCTGGTACACAGGGCGTCGGAGCGTCAGGGGGCGTCAAAGCGTCGGAGCTTCAAAGCGTCAAGGCGTCGGAGAATCAGAGCGTCAAGGAATTAGAGCGTCAAAGCATCACAGTATCAGAGCGTCAAAATAGTCCGCAAACTGACAAAGAAGCGCAATCTACAATAGGAACAGTGGTAAATTCGACTTCTTCTTTAGTTCCTCCTATGGCGTCTGTGGGACCAATTCCCACAATAAAAGTAAAAGAAAAAAGAGTGCCGACAGGATCAGTGAGCGCATCTCCTGCGGTATCTCCTCCTAAGCATGCACCGATCGCGACACCAACGTTTAAGGGAAGAGTGCGATCTGTTCGCGGACAGATCGTCGAAGTTGCCTATGATGAAACAGAGGGGTTGCCGAGGTTTTACGACATTTTAACAAGTCCGGAAAATATGAAGCTTCGGTTGGAAGTGTACGCCTACAGTGACGATAATTCATTGTTTTGTCTCTCTCTGACCAAGCGATCAGAACTCTACCGCAATATGCCGATTATCTCAACGGGCGCGCCACTTCAGGTAAAGGCGGGAAAAGCGGTGTTGGGGCGTGTGTACAACCTTTTTGGCGATCCTGTGGATAATAAAGGGGAGATCGTAAACCCGGATTATAAATCGATTTATCATGATAGTTCTGTCCCGATTGAAGTTATTACTTCGCAGGAAATTTTGGAATCAGGGATTAAACAAATAGACTTTTTAACTCCCTTCGTCAAAGGTGGTCGTATCGGCTTTGTCGGCGGGGCCGGTGTGGGCAAAACGGTTCTGATGACGGAACTCCTGCACAACATTACGTATAAACATGAAGGATTGTCCATCTTTGCTGGTATCGGCGAGCGTATCCGCGAAGGACATGAGCTGATGAAGGAGTTGGAGGCCAGTGGTGTTATCGATCGTGTTGCGCTGATCTTTGGTCAGATGAATGAAAATGCAATTATCCGCTTTCGTATTGCGTGGGCGGCGTCTTCCTTGGCGGAATTTTACCGGGATACGATGAAAAAGGATGTACTGTTTTTCGCAGATAATGTGTACCGATTTATACAGGCCGGCGCCGAGGTGTCTGCTGTACTTGGGTCGATTCCTTCTGAGTTGGGGTACCAAGCTACGCTTGAAACGGAAATTTCGAATTTTGAAAATCGTTTAGTATCTACAACCTCTGCAAGTATTACGTCTGTCCAGACGGTCTACGTGCCTGCAGATGAGCTCTCAGACGTGGGTGTGTCTGCAATTTTATCGCATTTGGATGCGCAGGTGATTTTATCCCGAGACCGTGCATCGCGTGGATTTTATCCTCCGATCGACGCGCTGGTTTCTACCTCCAATACGCTCAATAAGCGTGTGGTGGGGGATGAGCATTATGATATCGCGACGCGGGCGTTGGAGCTTTTGAACAATCATCAAAGGTTATCCCGCATCGTTGCTATCGTCGGAGAAGCTGAGTTGTCCCCGTATGATCAATTGGTCTATCAGCGAGCGAAAAAACTGATTAACTACATGACACAGCCGTTTTTTACCACAGAAAAGCAAACAGGAAAGAAGGGGGAGCAAGTAGAGCGTATGGATACGGTGCATGATGTAGCGGGGATCATGAGCGGAAAGTGTGACGGCGTGCCTCCAGAAAAGTTTATGTATATTGGAAGTATTAATGCTGCGAAGCTGTTGGGACCCATTGCGAGTGTCACCACGGGAACTCCTGTTGAGGGGAAAGCGGGTGATGGGAAAGTTGGTGATGGGAAAGTGGCCACCGCGAGTCCTGCACCTGCTGTAAAACCTGTTGGATCTGGTACTTCAACGTCTGCTTCTGCAATCGCTGATGGGAAAACGAGTGCAACATCAGATGGTTCATCAAAAACCGCTTCTGTGGATAGTACAGTGGCTACTGAGGCTAGAAAAGACGGTGGAAAACTATCTGGTTCAGGGGTCGCTCCAGCAAAAGACTCAAAAAAGTAATGCGTGTACCTATTCCCCTATAGTAGTTACTCCTTTTCCAGCAGGTACGTTTTCTCTGATATTGAGGAGTGTCGTACCGTTGTCGGTAATCAAAAAGGCCGAAGAGTAGTGGGTAGAGGAAGATATAGTATTCCAAAAAAAATAGGGGCAACACGTCTGTAGTGGACAGTATTGCATAGATGATTTTGATGATACGTAAGGGCAAAAAAGTATCCGTATAATTATAATAACTCTAGAGGCTGGTCGCAAATATCTAAATCTATGGTGCTAGCAAACGGCTATATTGTAGTGATAGTTTATTGGCCTCAATAAATAGCCATTATGGTCAAATATCGTGTGATTGGCGCCTAGATTGTAATAGGTGCTAGCATTGGTACCTGATGTACTATTTAGGCCTCTAGTGGTTAGGATTTTGGATACGTCTATGATGCTCGTGGGGGTCATTATTCATGGATTCAAAAAGCGATATGAACGGAACGGTTTACGACAGAGGAGAAGCTTCATGAGTCATACAGCGAGAGTACTCCTGTGGCATGGGAATAGTTCGCTGGATGAGTGCCATAATTTATGCCTAAAAAGATGATTTCTGCTGGGAAAATTCGCTATATATAGTAAGTAATATAAGACATAGACAAAGTCGTTATAGCTCAATATATTTGTTGAATATGGCCTCAATTAGACTTTTGATATATGATGTATGAAAGTTATATACCTCTGAAAAATGTCAAAAAACTGGGCGTGTCGTATACGTGTTGCCTACGCGTCTCAGCTCTCTCGCTGTATTTGCGTTGGAATCGCACCTAATGACTCCCAGCTTCACAGATGTGCTGGTGAGCAGTGGTCCTATATGCAGGAATGAATTCCAGATTGTCGCACGAGAGAAACAGAAAGAGTGCCTGCAGAGGCCTTTTTCGGTATTCGCACCGTTCAGAGATTGTCCCTGTGAGGGTCTGAAATCGCGTATGCAGGCGAATGGTATAGTTCCTGACAACGTTACTGGTGCCCACGAATACGAGCATGCAAATACCGCCATGCATTGAGGTAAGAAGGTACGAGCTCTACAAACTCTCACATATCCGGTAATTCTTCGATATAGAGACACTATACATAGATAATAGCGCGATATTACGGCTCAAAGAATCGTTTGTATCCTGTAGTGGTGGGGCCTATAATTGGCGGTCTATCTTATAGTCCCGTGTGGTATTTATCATAATTACCCTATAGGAAGTCTATCGTACTTGCAATATTTACCATCAGGGCGTCTGTAAAGGCCAAATGTCAATTCGACAGTTTTTAGTTAAAATTGCCTGGAAATAGTGTTATAGTAGTACAGTATGGTAGACGTACTTAAAGTCCGGGTGAATTCACCAGAGGCACTAATATGGGAAGGCGAGGCGGTATGGGTGTCTTCCCTGAATACACAGGGTCCTTTCGACATATTGCCGTTTCACGCTAACTTCATAAGCATCGTGGAAAATCACCCGATTAGGGTCAATACAGGGGCTGAGATAAAGGAATTCTCGTTCGAACGCTCTGTAATCTACGTGCATTCAAACTCAGTAAAAATATATACGCATATCTAATGCTTCGTCGAGAATAGCTTCTTTGATGCCCGTAAATGCCCTGGAATACACACAATAAATACTGTGCGTAGTATCAATAGTCTATTGTCAGCTTCGAAGATTAATTACTATAGGGAAGCACGCCCTGTAGAAGAAAATTGACTAATCATTTAGAGATCATTCGCTACCCGCTATAGGGCAACTGCCAGTCCAGCGATAGTTTCTCAGTTTTCTACGTAAAATTCCGATGACTACTAAAAATTTCGTGAAACATAGTACTACATTGTATGTAAGCGCTAGGAATAAATTAACGATTTCAATAGACATTGACGACGACCCTATAGGCTTACGACTAAGGAGATAACTATATCTCATATTATACGTGTTGATGGGTACTACCGGTTGCATTCACGAGTATGTTTTATATATGTGATTAGTGGGTATGGTGTGAGACAATTATGTTTGTAAAACATTGTTATGTTCTAAAACATCAGAATATATGAATATCAATTGCTCAATAAAAACGTTATGACGCGCTAGGAACTAAATCCTTAAGTTTTTATGATTATATTTCATAATAACTATTTGGAATATATTTACTATTAGACCGTAATTTTCTAACGCCATTTTTTGTACTGATTTTATAAGCGGAAATGGATACTGCTTATATATTTGATATTCAATAATATATTACTATATAAAGTTAATAATGCATAAGTAGACCGTTATAATATTTCCTATATATACACATTTCGCTTTATGGTTTTATCTCTGCTAAATTGATTGTTGCTTTGGGTATGTACATTATAAATACGATAATAGGTCTAATAACTTCGAATATAGGTTAATAATTCGAGGATTTTTGTTGTTATTGGATATGTTTGTAATTACTCCATTTTTTTCTGTCGTTTTATTCTGTCGAACAACCGAAAAAATAGACGATATGTTGTAAATAAATCTTCGACATGTGTTTACCGCCCTTAGCGAAAATAAAACCGTTTACGGGCATCCTAGGGGCTTGTTGTTTTGTTGTAATATATTTTGAGCGGGGTTGTCTTGTTTCGGGACACGTACTCGTATTTATCTTTTCGACTTAGGCAGTATTAACAGCAAAAACTGCATATTTAGCCTCAAGCTGTATTATAAGATATTTTGCATGCTCTATATTCTTTCCATTTGTGCCTAGTGATAATTATCGAGTTTTAGCCTGTATTGCGGTCAGTAACACATAGAGAATCGCTTCATTTTTTACAAGCTACTTTCTTATATTTTCACTGTTTTTTCGTTTTGAGATTAGTGCAGTTTTCACAACCGTTAAATTTTGAAAACTTGTCAAGATGGGAGTTTGATAATCGGAACGAAATTGTTTTAAAACTACTAAGAAAAATTGCTTATTCTGTCG
>CAYHHA010000033.1:0-14666 GCA_964356315.1 uncultured Gammaproteobacteria bacterium | reverse complement strand
CTAAGCTCTAAGCTCTAAGCTCTAAGCTCTAAGCTCTAAGCTCTAAGCTACTATTATGTGCCGAGGGCGGGACTCGAACCCGCACGAGGTTTTAGCCTCACAAGATTTTAAGTCTTGCGCGTATACCATTTCGCCACCCCGGCATCATTTTGTCAATCTATTCTATCACCAGATTCGCATATACCCCCGCCATAAGCGGGGTTAAGCGACAGTAAGCTACTTCGTTTAGGAAACGAACTATCAACTGATCGCTTGAACATTTCGCCCGCCTGCAGAAGCTAGAGCTTCAGCTCTTGCGGGCAGGCCACCCCGGCATATTTGTGTCCACTATATAGTAGCAAGGAGTGAGTAGTAAGGTGTGAGGGAGATCATTGCTGTATCCCTTTCTACATACTACGTACTATTTGCATCTACGAATTTTCAAATTCCAATATCCAAACAAATTCCAATTCCTAAATCTTAAATCCTAAATCCATCTAACCCACTCTCCTCCAAAGCTACTAAGCTCTCTGCCGATATCACCTCTTTACATAGAAGCAATTATAGTATTATATACTATCAGATAATAATCATAAATCTGTACTTTCTGCCTCATTGTACGAGCGTTGTGGATCTTATATTCAGACTCTGAAGAATACTCGTTCATCCTGGGAAAATATGGTGCAAAAAAAACGCAAAAAATATCCTACCATCGCGCTACTGTACCACTTTGTTGAAATTGAAGAAGGGGAAACTCATGAACAGTCCTATGTCGACAACCAGACAGATGAAATCGTCACGTTTATGAGCAACCTATTTAAAAAGCAACACTATAAGGTCCAGATTATTAAAGTTACCCCAGAGGATTTGTCCGAATTAAAGTCCCTGAAAGCTGATTTTGTTTTTAACCTCGTAGATAGCAAGGCTATGGAAATGCAAATAGCGAAAATCTTGGACCGCCTGCATATCCCCTATTCAGGCACTAAAGAAAATGGTCTTCGGATTTCCAACAACAAAGTCACATCCAAGCGAATTTTTATAAAAAATGACCTTCCCACTCCAGGATTTATGGTGATAAAGCCTTCTGATCGAATCTCCCGAGCCATGATCCCAGGGAAATTCCCGATCATTGTAAAACCCGCCTATGAACACTGCAGTATTGGCATTACGAACAAATCCATAGCCCGGACGTACCGCCAATTTGTCCTTATCGTCAAACGGCTACGTACAGAGCACAAACAATCGCTTCTTGCAGAAGAATTTATTGAAGGCAAGGAGCTTCAGGTAACCATCTTGGAAACCCCAAAGCAAACGATGGCGTTACCGATTGCAGAAATTACGTTTAAAGGCAAAGCAAAAAACAAATGGAATATCTACGGCTATGATGAAAAATGGAGTAAACACCTCCCGATCTATAAGAGTTGCAATTTTGTATCGCCTCCCAGAAGCATATCTCCAAAAATAGACCGATTGATCAAAAGAGATGCGATACGCGCGTTTTATGCGCTGAATATGCGCGATTATGGCAGGTTTGATTTGCGATACAATCCGGATTCACAAAAATGGTATTTTTTGGAAGGGAATGCGAACGCAGGATTTGACCCAAACCCACGAGATGCGATGACCGTATCTATATTTGCCCAGGGGATGACGCTAGAGGACTTTATTCTTCAGATTGTCCACAATTCTCTGACGATTGAGGGAAAACACGTAAACTAGACGTAAAAACGCGCCCGGGATAATCGAAATTCCGGTAAATCCTCGGGTGCTCTGGTCACAACTAACATGAGTCTTTTCTGCCATTTTTTCACCATGGTAAATTTTGCAGACGCTTTGGAAATTCTTCGCCGTTTCAATTCAAAATCTTTCCACTGTTTTAGAAATTCTTTCCAAACATAGGATTTCTTTTTCCCAGTATAGCTGTCAAATAATATAATTTTCCCACTGCTTGCACTAAATGAAGACACGGTTGCCCAGTGTCCTGACTCTTCCCAGTCCTCTTCTTCTCCCTTTTTGGCATAGAGATAGTCTACGATGACAGCACGAGGGGAAGTGGATGAATGACGAAGTGCACTGATAAGATGATTTAATGACGCATTTTCGACTTCCAATACAGCAAAATTGAGCGATGTAAGAGCGGCGATCATATGACGTGTGGACGTGCCATATGTTGTCGTTTTGCACAGGTGACTAAGCATAGACTCAGATTTTCTGACACCAAAGATATGAAGGGCATGTTTAATAGATGCCGGTCCGCAGGAGGCATCAGTTTTTTGCATAATTGTGGTCACGTGTGTTCTGCCCATAGAGAGATGATAGACTGCTGATACGCTCTAAGTATATCATTTTCAGGCAAGTCAGACAAGAGTAAACCCTCGTATTTAGCCTCAAAATACCCACTGAAAACATGGTATAATTGAAGACGTTGCCCGGATGGCCTGCCCGCAAGAGCTGAAGCTCTAGCTTCTGCAGGCGGGCGAAATAAGTATGAAGTTTTTCTATACTTATGTTCTGAAAAGCAAATTAGATGATAATCTTTACGTAGGATGGACGATTGATTTAGTCAATCGATATAACCTTCATCAAAAGGGATTGGTGGAAGCGACAAGTTTTCGAAGACCGCTTGAATTAGTCTATTATGAAGCGTGTTTGAGTAAAGACAAAGCGATAAAAAGAGAAAAACAACTTAAAACAGGTTTTGGAAGAAAGTATCTTAACAATAGAATATAGAATGCCCGGATGGCGAAATTGGTAGACGCGTACGCTTCAGGTGCGTATGGGAGTAATCCTTTGGAGGTTCGAGTCCTCTTCTGGGCACAAAAAAGGGTTGGAGGTTCCCCGCCTGCAATCAAATAGTATCAGCATGGCGGGCAGGCCCGCCTGCCGAAGCTAGAGCTTCAGCTCTTGCGGGCAGGGAGTCCTCTTCTGGGCACAAGAAGAGATAGCACCGTTATCAAAGGTGCAAATCGATTGATATAACGGGCTTATTGAAAATCTAGCTATTTTGCATAATCTTTCCCATCTGTTTTTCGTCTCCATTGCTCATATTTAGCCTGGGAACCGGTTCAAGTCTTCTCTCCCCATTTTCCAAAACATCCAAAGTTTATAAAGCAAAACATAGGACAAACCATTACAAAAAAGGTATAATAGAACTAGTTATGTACAACTGGAGCACTGATACAACCACTCTTAAAAAGAATCCTGAGAAGTACCAAATTTGGAGACTTGAGCAGCTCATTAATTTTGGCTTGGGTGATGAAAAACTCAATGTTTTAGACCTCAAGAAATATTGGTATAAACTTACCTTAGACCCAAAACGTAGAAACGTATTATCCTTCTGGATGAGATAAATATATGGCCTATAAAAACAGCATATTAACTGTCCGTCAACAACTACTGCTTCATCTCTTTTCTTCTGAAACAAACATCAAAAAACACTTTTATCTATCTGGCGGTACAGCACTTGCAGAGTATTATCTCAACCACCGCTTTTCGGAGGACTTAGACTTTTTTACCGAAAAGGAAATAGATCCAATGTCTATCCAGGTCTTCATTAAGGATATTGCTGACAAAGCGGGCGTCAAAAAGACCGATTTTCAACAAAGCTTTAATCGTAATCTTGTTTTTCTTCATTTTGAAGATGAGGTCATCAAAACTGAATTT
Organism: uncultured Gammaproteobacteria bacterium; assembly: GCA_964356315.1. Classification (GTDB taxonomy): domain Bacteria; phylum Patescibacteriota; class Microgenomatia; order UBA10105; family UBA927; genus CAYGFH01. The sequence goes on along the minus strand of CAYHHA010000033.1, from coordinate 11,024 downwards.
ACCTATTATCCTTTCACACAACTAGAGTCTCCCAAAGAAATTGATGGCATGTACATTGATAGTCTTATCGATATTGCGGTCAATAAAACATTTACGATTTATCAAAAACCCAGGAGTCGCGATTTTATCGATTTGTACTTTATAATGAAGGAACAGATCTGGAGTTTTTCAGATTTACGAAAGAAAGCAAGAATGAAGTTTGAAACCCATATCGATCCGCTTCAAATGGCTCAGCAACTTTTAGAGGCTGATCATCTTGAAGACTTTCCACGAATGATTGTGCCACTTGCACCTAAAGAATGGCGTGATTTTTGGAAGCAGGAAGCCGACAAACTAAAAAGCGAAGCGCTTTTTCCTTAATAATCGACTACTAATCGTCTAATTTTCGTCTAGTTTCTTCCTCCCCAGCTTGATACGCTTCCATAAGCCTAGTAAAATGAACGAGGTATTCGGAAGAGAGAGATAGGAGCGGTTCAAAATATGATTCGTCCTCCGCACATACTTAGTAGCTTAGTAGCTTTGGAGGAGAGTAGCTTAGATGGATTTAAGATTTAAGATTTAAGATTTAAGATTTAAGATTTAAGATTTAAGATTTAGGAATTGGAATTTGTTTGGATATTGGAATTTGGAATTTGAAAATTCGTAGATGCAAATAGTACGTAGTATGTAGAAAAGGATACAACAATAATCCCCTTACCCCGTACTACTTACTTCTTACTACTGAATACGTAATACGGTATACGGTATACGGTATACGGTATACGGAATACACGATACTGGGGACATGAGAATGAAGACAAGTGAGTTTAGTAGCTTTGGAGTTTAGAAGTTAGGGGTATGTAGAAAGTAGTATGTAGAAAGTAGTATGTAGAAAAGGATACAACAATAATCCCCTTACCCCGTACTACTTACTCCTTACTACTGGATAGTGGGTACTAAATCCTGGATGCTGGGGACACGAAACACGAAACACGTTGAATCGAGGAATAGCTCCCTAATTATAGCTAGACAATGAGCAGTGGGTGCCGTTTTACTTCCCAAAGATCGCGTTGACGAGATTGTGGAAGAATTGGCTCAGCCAAGATCGTTTTGGCTCTTCTACCACGACCTCTACTGGTGTAGGAGTTGGTGTTACCATCTCTGTTGGGCTCACCTCAGGTGAAGCAGTTGGAGATGCGGTTGGTGTTGTACCCATATTCCAGTCTACTACTGGAACATATGCTGGATTTGCTGTGGATGTACCATACACATTGCCTCCTGCGGTAACGGTGATCATACGCTCTGGAGAAAATCCTCCAGGCATACACCCATTGTTACTTCGGATAACGACATAATAGGTGCCTACTGGAAGCAGTCCGATGTGGACTGATCGACTATTGTAGTCACCGAAGTCACTCATTCCATAGATGTATCGTCCTGATTGGTTGCCGTAGGCGATGGTCCAAGAGGTTGCGCGTTCTGTTTGTCCCCATCCAAGTTCAATTTGATCTGTACCAAATGGTCGAACGTAAGAAAACGTAGGTGTCCCTGGTCGGGAATTATCACACACAGGTGCTTTTGCAGAGCTTCCGTAGCCTGCAAATGCGGATGGGACGAATGCGAGCGCTACTGACACGATACTGAGAATCGCAAGTTTGTTGGAAGCGGTGCTATTTGTTTTCATATTGCGCATTATAACTACTATTACAGGGTATGTCAACACACGCATATGAATTGTAATATATCCCTATATTTACCATATCCCCCTCTTGCTTTAACTATCTTATAGTAGTATACTATCCGAACAATTCATTATGAATTATAAACTTATAATTATCATCCCCTGCTTGAACGAAGAACAGACGCTCCCAAGTGTCATTCAAAGTATCCCCCGCTCGATCCCAGGAATCGCGTCTATAGAGATATTAATAGTAGATGATGGGTCCACAGATAAAACGCTGGAAGTTGCCAAAACCCTAGGCGTGCACTACATCGTACGACATATGGGAAACAAAGGACTCGCACGGTCATTTGCAGATGGTCTGGAAGCAGCACTCACCCACGGCGCAGACATTATCGTCAACACCGACGGAGATAACCAATACCCACAATCCCACATCCCAGAGCTAATCCAGCCGATTTTGGACGGAAAAGCGGACATCGTCGTTGCTGATCGCCAAACGGAAAAAATTGCGGAATTTTCTCCACTGAAAAAGCTGATGCAACGACTCGGATCTTCTGCCGTCGCAACACTCGCTGGGGTAAATATTCCTGATGCTGTATCGGGATTTCGCGCCTATTCACGAGCGGCGGCCATGGATCTGACCATCGTCACCGATTTTTCGTACTGTACCGAAACGATCATCCAAGCCGGAAAAAAACGGATGAATATCGTGTCCATCCCTATCACCACCAACAAAAAGACCCGAGAATCCCGCTTATTTCGTAACATGTTTCAGCATATCCGCATGAGCGGATCGACCATGGTTCGGGTATTTGCGATGTATGAACCACTCAAAACGTTTTCATACCTAGGCGGAGGCTTGTTGTCTATCGGACTTTTGTTTTTCGTACGATTTGCGTATTTTGCCGTCACTGGCACGGGAGCCGGACACATCCAGTCCATCGTATTTGGCGCCGTTATGTTTCTGGCTGGGTTCCAAGTACTCGTCCTCGGGCTCGTATCGGACCTCATCGCTGCCAACCGAAAGATCGTCGAACAAGTACTCTACAACCAAAAGAGAAAATTATATGCCAAGCGCGCCACCAAACGCCCCGTCTACGGCCGTCGCATCAAGCCTTTTATCTCTATACCGAGACCAGCTTCTTTGGCGAATTAATCGTAGTTTACGTTCAAATCTATGAATACCAAAACGGATATTTCTCTATTTGGAACACTACCACCCATCAAAGGGATAAGCGAATACTGTATAGAGCAGTCCAAAGCTCTGTCAACTAAGTTGAATGTCGAATTCCATAGCTTTTCCTCTATTTACCCTGAATTTCTCTATCCAGGCGGGACAAAAGAATATTCGAAAATGTTTAGCATTAAAGAAACCAAAACGCTACACATAAAACGAATACTATCTTGGTACAATCCGCTTTCATGGATCTACGTGGGCCTCACATCAAAAGGGACAGTCACACACATAAATTGGTGGATCTATATCCTCTTCCCAATATTTTTTACTATTGCCGTACTATCTAAACTTCGAGGGAAAAAGGTCATTTTGACCCTTCATAACGTCATCGCTCATGAATCAAATATGCTTGATCGTACGTGTTCATCTATTATGTATAGATTCGCAGATACCCTGTTGGTGCACACTGAAGCGAACAAAAATTCGCTTCTGAATTCTTTTCATATACCTGAATCTAAAATACACATACTTCCCTACGGACCGCTTAATTTTCTAAAAACAAAGAGCATGTCCCAGGCGAAAGCCAAAGCTCATTTCGGACTAACCTCCAAAAACCGTGTCGTTCTATTTTTTGGAACTATCCGAAAATATAAAGGGTTGGATATCCTCATCAATGCTTTCTCACTCATATCCAAAAAGGACCCGCATACAAGACTCATTATCGCCGGGAAGAATTGGATTGATTGGAAGCCATTTGAAAGACAAATACAGATACTCAATTTATCTTCAAAAGTACTTTCTTACATTCAGTACATTCCCTCGGACGATATACCATTCTATTTCACCGCCGCAGACGTTGTAGCCCTCCCTTATACCCACTTTGACGCTCAAAGCGGGGTTGGCAACATCGCTGCAGCGTATGGAAAACCTATTGTTACATCTGATATAGATGGCCTAAGGCAACTCCCAAATTGTTTCCCATTATCAAAACTTAAACCGCTACTATCCAATACAATAAATATTACTTACAGAAAACCTACCATTTGGAATAGATATACAAAAAGCTATTTGAATATAATTACATGAAAATACAAAAAGGCGCACCAACTGAATACGGATTCTCCCTACCGAAGATTCGATATGAACTTTCATATAGCAATATAGAAGGCAACTTGAATCTTCTTGATTTTGGGTGTGGAAATGGGGCAAATACCGTATTTTATGAGGCGGATTTCAAAAATATTGTAGGAATAGATATTGAAGACGTGCGGATTGAAGAGGCAAGGAATTTTGCGAACAGCAAGAAGCTAGAGAATGTTACATACTCCAAATATGATGGAAAAGTTATCCCGTATAGCGATAATTATTTTGATACGGTTATTTCCTACGAAGTAATTGAACATACGAATAATGATGCAGATGCTATAAGAGAAATATTCCGCGTGCTGAAAAAGAATGGAAAGTTCATCTTGACAGTCCCGAACAGGTATTATCTTATGGAGACACATGGATTTAATCTTCCATTCAACTCTATAATTCCTTATAACCGAATACCATTTTTAAATTTACTACCTTCTTGGTTTTATAACAAATATGGTAACGCAAGAATATATTCATATAAGCACATATCTACTATTCTCAAGAATGAGGGATTTCAAATAGTAACCCATTCGTACATAAAAGCACCACTAGATAAAATATCTAATAAATTTTTCAAAATATTTATAAATAAATTTATAAATTTACTTCCAAATGAGATGGGAGTAAGCATATTTATAGTATGTCAAAAATAAAAATTAACCCATCGGTCTGGATAATAATCGTAAACTGGAACGGCTTGGCAGACACAATTGAATGTCTCGAGTCTCTTGCACACGTAACGTACTCAAATTACGAGGTAGTTGTAGTTGATAACGGTTCTAAAGACAATCAAGCGGCTTCAATTAAGTCAAAATTTCCGAAAATTCATATAATTAAAAATGCAATTAATACCGGGTTCGTGGTCGCAAACAATCAAGGAATCGAGTATGGAATACAACACGGCGCTGAATATGTCATGCTTTTAAATAATGACACCGTTGTGGATCCTGAATTCATTGAACCATTAGTTAATCAGATGGAACAGGATGCAACAATAGGAGCATCGTCTCCTAAAATTCTATACTATAAATCATCGAAAATTTGGTCAATGGGTGGCACGATATCAATTCCCACAGGAATTAGCATCATGATCGGAAAACGAAAAGAATCAAATATGTATATGAATACTATTCAGCCCGATTTTCTAACTGGTTGTGCGTTTCTAGTAAGCGCAAAGGTAGTTAAAGAGATTGGCATGTTAGATCCTATCTATTTTGCATATTATGAAGATGTTGACTGGAGTTACCGGATACGAAAAGCTGGCTACAAAATTATAACGTTTCCCCAAAGCGTGATATATCATAAAAAATCAGCTAGCGCTGGTATTATCGGTTCTGACAAAATTTCCCCTGTCCAAGCATATTATATTTCGAGAAATGCATTAATATTTGCAAATAAGAATTTAATCGGTATCGCAAAAATATACTTTACAATAAATCAATTTACATTCCACCTATTATTTGCCGCGTTACATTTTTCATGTTTTGAGTCTTTTAAACGATACATTTTAGGCTTAAAGAATGGATTATTATAATGAAAAAAAATATATTATTAATTAGCATCTTGTGTATTGCTTTTGTACTTAGTAATTATATCAACATATTCGGAAATAATTGGTTCAAACATCCAGATGAAACTGGGTTCTATTTGCTTGGAAAAGAATTATATTATAACCACTCTTTAATTAAACCAGTTTCTTTTAATCAAACATTTAAAGTAGAATCTTTTACACCTGCTGGGTTGTTCTATAATGGCAATGGCGCAGTCCCTGGAATGGCGTATGGAATATATTTTCTAATTGCTATAGGATTCATCGGAGGCTTATCCGGTCCTTTTTTTATTCCCCCTCTTTTCGCAATACTAAATATCGTAATAGTCTACTTGATTATAAAGAAAATATTTAACAGACGTAACGCGCTATTAGTTTCGCTTATATGGGGCACGTCTCCCCCTTTAATATACTGGTCTAATTCACTATTTGGAAATATAGCTGGAGCAACATTATATTTGATAGGACTCTACTTTATAATGCTGTCAACAGAGGAGTTTAATGATAATGTCTACCCAATTTTTTCAGGCGTATTCTTAGCACTTGGGATCTTTACTCGATATGAGTATATTATTTTTGTGCCACCTCTTCTTATCGTATATGCATATTTATCGAAAAATAATATTCGAAAGCTGTTACAAAACCTGGGATTACTCATAAGCCCTATAATAGTAGGAATATTTTTAATTGCTAATTTAAATACCCATTTTTATGGCTCACCAATGACGTTTTCCTATACAGCTAAATCTACTGCATCAAGTGAAACCATTATTTCTAATAGTAACAATGTAATTGGAAATATATCTCAAGGTGTTAGTAAAATTATTAACCGATTTTTTTTGCAAGATCTTAACCCAGATATTAATAGACTAGGTAATAACTTTAAATCTCATATAAGTAAAGTTTTTTTTCCATATATCTTTTCTATTTTGGGTTTTATAATTTTAATTAAAAATCTGACCCGTATGCGCCTATTTCTTGTAGGGCTAATTCTGCCATCAATATTCTGGACATATGATACATTTGGTGGATATCACTGGGGAGAAGGATTCACTTCAATTAGTGGAGTTTACGTAAGATATATCCCGTTAACATATATTTTATTAGTATCACTATATGTATATTATATATACAAAATTAAAATATCGCGTGAGATTAGATTAATATTAATTATTGTCACCGCTTTGGCGAATATTTTGTTTCTTTTTAATAAAATAGATGGTTTGAACGTTCTACTATCGGATAAAAAGATCGCATTTACTTTAAATAAAATTATCGACGAAAACACAAATACCAATTCAATAATAGTTTCAAATCTGAATAATAAATATATTATATCGAGACCAGTATTAGATTATTCAAATATTTCTGATAATAAAATCGAAAAAACGCTATATATTATTGATACTGTATTAAAGAATGGTCATGAGGTATATATCTTTGAAGATTCATCCCATAAATCATCATATATCGATATTCGGCAAAAAATTCTTGATTCATACTTAAATAATTCAGTAATAATCGAACCTATTCGCGATAATAGTGCATACAAGATCTCTCTCAAGTAGATTATTTGTATATATCCATGTAAAGTGGACGGATAATTTCGGGGGAAAACTGTGTCATTTTGTATTCATTGCCATTTCTTAGAAGAATAAGATTATACTTTGTTAAGATTTCAAATAAAATAGTATCGGTGTTAGTATTCAAATAACTATTTAATTTGATATTTCTTATCCCCTTTGCGCTAGTAATAATTGTCAATCCGTAAGACATTGCCTCAACAACCTTTACTTTAATTCCAGCTCCCCAAACTATAGGGCAAAGCACCATACTTGCAATGTTGTAGTACTCACTGATATCATCCACTCTGCCTAAATATTGAACAAAATCGGTTGATTTTCGATCCTTCCAATCTCCAACTACAATTAGCTTTGAAGATTTCTGTGATTCCCTGAGATCGTTAATTATTCTTATACTCATATCGAGAGCATCTATATTCGGACTATGTGATGAAGATCCAATAAATAAATATGTATTTAGTTCACGTGCTTTGTCTGACTTATGGTTTAAGTAAATTGGTGGAACAACACGTATCATGCTTTGAAGTACACCATTTGTGACTAGTAGTTTTCTGTCATCAATTCCCCATACGAGTATTTTTTTGAAAAATAGTTTATATATTCCTAATTCTAAATTTTTTATTAATAATAGATGTAATTTATCCATTATTCGAAAACGAGAAAAGAGGATACGTTCTTGTAAGGAGTGGAAATACACATCGATAACTGTGAACGTTATTGAATTTCTGAAAAAAGCTATAATCAAAGAGCAGTAAAATATTGTTTTAAAATATTCAATATTGATATAATCGAAATTATTTAAAAATACCACTTTATTACATACGTAGCAGTACTCTAAATGTTCAAGAATTTTTCCCAGGAAATGAGTTCGCTTTTTTACTATCCAAACATTTTTAAACAAGTATCTATTAACCGAAAAAATTCTAATTTCATCATCACTCATTTTGGTGATAACAGAAATATCATATACATCATGTAGCGCTCTAGCGCGCTCTAGAAACAAGGCGCCACCCCCATGGGTATATATCGGAGGATGAATCGAGATATTTAGAATCGATTTCATAAAATCAAATAGATATTATATAGAAAATTAACATTACAATACACCCTATAAGATAACCAAACGCGGCCCCAACAGGACCTGCAATCGAAATTAATGCAATATTAACAAAAATATTCACTACTAGGGCAAAAAACTGTGCTGCTAACCATTTATGATATTTTTTTTGAAATAGGAACATACTCGAAATATAACTAGAAATAAAACTTATAGCGCCACCTATAATGAGAATAATTAACACATCCCCTGCTCCCACAAACCGCGCACCATATACGAGATAAACAATTTTGTTTCGATATATTCCAATAATTGACAGCACAGGGACAAGTATTAGCAAAGAAATTCCAATGCTTAACTTTAATAGTTTTTTGAGGGCTGGGCGATTAGTTCGGTACAACTCGGCCATGCGAGGAAGTAAAGCGACATGGACAAGATTCAAGGTCTGGAACACGTAAAGGATTTTGTACGCAGCTTGATAGATGCCGACTTCTGTATAGCCTCGCATAAACCCGAGCATAGTGGTGTCCGCAGACAAATAGATGGTTGCACAGACATTACCCAAAAACAATGGCCAAGACCGACGTAGAAGGTCTACAATCATGTCTTTTTGTATGCCAAATTCTATGGAAAAAAGGTATCGCTTGACCAAATACAGACAGATCAAGAGCATAATCGTGGCAGTAACGATATAGGCGGAGAGAATGCCAATGGCGGATAATTTCATCGAAATTGCCAAAAGTACCAATCCACATAAAATAATATTGGTTCCTGTTCGCACAATGAAGCTGAATTGCATGCTCTCATATGCTTGAAAGAGTGCTGGGAAAATAAGCACAAATGACTGCAACAACATGTACAAGCCACTCAAATACACCAACCGCAGAACATCCGGAGGAAAATGGACGAAATATGACGCTACCAGGATAGACAAAGCAGAAATGACGGACAAAACGAGCTTTAGGCTCAAAATGGAACCAAACAATGAGGCTGATTTCTCTTTCCCAGAGCTCGCAAGCTCCGTAACTAGCATAGTCCCAAGGCCAAAATCCACAATAACACTAAACAGTGAGGTAAACGCGATGGCTGTGGAGTATTTGCCATATTCTGTGGCTCCAAGGTATCGTACGACCGAAATGGTGATAATAAACAGTAACCCCTTTGCCACAACCTCTGAAAGCATCAGCCAAAAAGTATTTTTGATCAGGATCTGCTTCGTGCTGGTATTAGTAAACAACAAACGATGTAATGCACGCTTCATATGATTATAGGCTGTAGTATAGCACAGTCAGGCTTGCAATTATAGGCCTATTCTGCTATAGTAGTACTATCTATGCAAAGAGTTTTGAACTATGTAACCAATCCACAGCATCGAACGACTGTTTTAGCCTCGTTGTTTGGTTTGTTTCTTATAGGCTATCTGATCTTCCGATATGTTGCTCCGTTTGGCGCCATAGTCACTTATCAGTTTACAGCCCTCTCTGATAAAGGCAAGCTCTCTGCGTTAAATGGCGTGGAATCTGGACAAACGCTCAACACCTCTGATAAGGGTGTTTCTATCCCAAAACAGCTTATACGGAAAAACATTGTCACTTTCAATTTAGCCCTGTTGTCCAAAAAAATAGACGGCATCTGGGTACGAATGAAATTTACGGGCAATCCCAAAGAAGTAAAGCTCGGTGTGCGTGGCGATACAAACAAGAAATATGCCTATAAACCTCTGTACAATATTCTGCTTGATCAGCTTCCTGAGACCAGAGCTGACAGTGGACTGCTATTTTGGCAAAAAACTAATACCTATCAGTCTTTTGAACAGTTCGCGACTGCTCTGCCGAAAGACAAATCTGTAGCAACGTATTACTTTGACCCTAGCGCCCTAGCTCTTCCTAACGACATTAAGTCACCAGGTAAAAAAGCCTATGCGGTAACTACTCAACTTCGCGGAAGTCATACGCTATATGTCCGTGTAGATACGCAACCGTTTACTTTTGCAGTAGCCAAAAAAGACGCCAATATGTACGAAGGGGAGGACGTCCTAACCCTCGAGTTATACAAACAAGATCGCCTTATCGCAACCACAGACATCGGCGATGACGGAGTAGTAGACACCAGCAAACTTTCTATGGTGCCACAAAAAGGTGGATTCGATATCCCAAAACTGGAAAAGGGAGTGTATAAAATACTGATTAAGGATAATTCCAAAGGATCAGATGTGCAGATAACGGAAATCCATTCCAATCAGGAGAAAGTGGTGTTTGCTGATTCAATGTTTATTGTAGATACAAAGCCAGCAACTCTATATACGACTGTTAAAGAACTTTCACTACAAACCAATCATACCCAGTCTTTACAAAACGTCTCGTTGGATGGACAGATTGATTTGCCTATTATAAAGATCACCGATGCTGCAAAATTTGAACTCAACCTACCTCCTGATCCAAAAAATCCGAATTCAAAGATTTCTAATGCGAAAGAAGTTCACACAATTACCATGCCGAAAAATGATCTCATGCTTCGTGGCAAAGGATACTTTGCATTTTCTGCGGATCAACTCTTTGACCCAACGCCGATAAAGACCGTTGACGTCGCAACGTTGAAATCTCTGGACTCTGTGGACTATGTAATCGCCAACTACACCAAAGCCAAAAAAGTTGGAGATGCTTACGAAGCATCCGCATTTTTCGATGCAGAAAGTATAGAGATAAACGGAGACAAATTGTATTTCTCCCTAGAAATCCCAGGACTCGAACAAACAGGTGGAGAGTTAGAACTACAGAATCTGGAAGTAACTGTGGAAAAACCGAGGTTGGGCAAATAGTAGCTTCGTAGCTTAGGAAGAGAGTGGCTTAGACGGC
>CAYHHA010000032.1:0-14985 GCA_964356315.1 uncultured Gammaproteobacteria bacterium | reverse complement strand
TTCATACCCTGCATTATCGTTTACAGGGTGGTGCAATGGTAATTAGAACTTAGAAATCGTACTTATATAAAATGAAAGGCGCATACTGCATAGTGAACTGAGATATCCATGATGGATACGCGAGGAATGTCGGTCGGAGATGATCAATATAGTGATATATTTTCAAAAAATTTATCAGTTATGCTTCTGATACGGCCTGATGATGGGCAGGTACTAGACGCAAACCCTGCTGCCTGTCTTTTTTACGGATGGACTCATGATGAGATGGTTCTGAAAAATATCGGAGACATAAACATATTATCTCACGATAAAATTAAGGAAGAGATGAATAGGGCTGTTGTCGAGGAGCGCAAATTTTTCTCATTTATTCATAGGCGTGCTGATGACTCTCGTCGAAATGTAGATGTCTATAGCAGTCCTATTCAACTGGAAGGACAAACTGTATTATTTTCCATTGTTCACGATGCTACGGATAAAAAGATAGTAGCTGATAAGCTTTTTAGTGAGTCCGATCGGCTACAGAATATAGTTTTAAGTACGCGTGTTGGTACATGGGAATGGAATATTCAAACAGGTGAAACAATTTTCAACGAACGGTGGGCGGAGATAATTGGCTATACACTTGATGAATTAGCTACCGTGAGTATTAAAACATGGGAGGCACATGCTCACCCTGATGATTTAAAGCAATCAAACAAATTATTGGAAGAACATTTTTTGGGCAATAGACCTTACTATGAATTTGAAAGCCGAATGAAGCATAAAGATGGTAGCTGGGTTTGGGTGATAGATCGTGGCAGGGTAATGAGTCATACATCTGATGGTAAACCGTTAATGATGTTTGGTACCCATTCAGATATATCTCAGAGAAAACTTTCTGAGGAGTTGTTGGGGAGAATTGGGGCGCAGAACAAAATCATATTTGAACAATCTCCGATAGCTATCGAATTATACGATTCGAATGGTTTACTGGTACGTGTAAACCAAGCATGTTTAGACTTATTTGGGATAAAGGATATAGAAGAAGTTCGTAAGTTTTCTCTGTTTGATGATCCAAATGTATCCGAAGATCGGAAGAATGAATTAAAGCAAGGAAAATGCATCCATTACGAAGCTCCTTTTGATTTTGGTAAAGTTACTGAATTGCACCTTTATGAGACTTCGAAATTTGGACAGATATTATTAGAGATCAACATCACGCCGGTACTAGAGAATGCTTTGATAACTGGGTATTTGTTACAGATACAAGACATAACCAAAAGATTAGAAGCAGAAGAGATTATTCAAAAGAAATTAAACGAATTAAACAAAATGAATGATTTGATGATAGGTAGATAGCTTAAAATGATCGAGCTTAAGAAAGAAATAGAGGAATTAAAAAAAGACAAGAAGTAATCACTACTTGGCGATAAGGCTATAGAAATGAAAGGCCTGGCCTTTCCTGTTAACGAGTGGCATAATCCGATTGATACCAAATTCGTGTATAATAAGTACGAATTTAGTTGTCATCAGTGGCATGCATACGGTAATACAAATGTCCAAATGGTTAGATTATTTAATTCCAAAGTAGTTCGTCGTCCAAAAATATGAGTGAAATTGAAGAAAAAAATACATTGGTTTTTGAAACATCTATTCCTGTGTATTCATGGTTTATAGCCAGGGTTATGGGAATGGTCATTTTAATACCATTTACAATAATTGGATTGATAGCTACATCATCAATGATTAACGGGGGAAAATTTTCAGATCTAACTCCAGACATATATTTTGCCTTAGGCTTTATTAGTATGATATTTGTTTTAACGTATGTTGTGATGATGATCATGTTTCCTAACGGATTTATCTCTATAATTCAAATTTCCAAAAAAGGCATTTCCCAGATTGCATTGTCCTCAAGTAAAAAGATTAATAGGTCGGCAATTATCCTCGGAATTTTGAGTAGATCATCGGGAACGGTTGGAGCGGGACTACTTGCGGATGCTGGCGACAATCGAGCTATTACTTGGAAAGAGATGAAAATTGTGAAGGTAAATTCGAACTCAAAATATATGTATTTTTCAAAAGGCAAAATGACACTTTTTCCCGTTGGATTTTTTTGCCCTGAAAAGCAATATAAAAAAACCTTCGAATTAATATCAAAATATTTTCCTAATTTTCAGTTAACATAATTAATGTATATATAATGCTTTACGCCTCTTTTTTAACAACCAAGTTGGAACATTCGGATGATCTGGAGTATTCAATTCAGCATTTTAATGAATTGGAAATATTTAATCAGTATAATTTGATTCTCAAATTTCTAAAGTGAATGTTCGAGTAGAAATCCGAGATTTGATCAGAAGCTCTTGGCAATTATCTGTATAATAGCTATATAATATACAGATTCAAAAAAACATATGGGAAAAAATTTCAACAAGCGAATCACTCAAATGCAGAACGATCTATATTCTGAGACAAAAGAAACTCTTGAAGAGTTATTGGAAATGAAAGAAGAGATGAAGCGCTCATTGAACAAGCGAATAGTACTTTTCATGAAACATAACGGGTATCTCAAGAGAATGGTAGTTCCCAAAAAATATATAAAATTGTGGAAGCATCGCAGTAAACAAATTCAAGTTCCAATAAATTGGCGATATTTTGTCAGTATGCCATTTATTTACGGCATGTTTATTCCCTCTGTTATTTTCCATGTAGCAATTGAGCTTTATCAGCAGGTGTGTTTTCGACTATACGGAATACCGCTTGTGAATTATCGGGACTATTTTATTACAGACCGGCAGTTATTATCTTTGCTTAGTCCTATGGAAAAAATTAATTGTATATATTGCAGTTATGTGAATAATTTACTGCGATACTCCTCAGAGATAGGAGGAAGAACAGAACGATACTGGTGTCCGATTAAATACTATCGTCGGGTAGAGGCGCAGCATTCTCAGTACGAAAAATTTATGGATGAAAAGAATCCTGGTCCAGAAGAGCTTCGAACACAATGGAAAGAGCTCAGGGACTTTTCTGATTTAGAATAGCGAGCAGTACTGTTTCAAACAGTTCATCACAGGTAACTACATTTGGGGTTCAGATAGGCGTTTTTCTAGATTATATAGAGGGTGCAGTGATATCTCGTCTGCGTAATTTCGTTTCTCGTAGTAGCCAAATGGATTATCCAATTCTTTTATAAGCAACACCATATAGATAAGTATAAAAGATACAAAGGTGACAAAAAACATGCTTTCATAAAAAGGGTCTAACTTTGTAAAAATCAAACCGAGACATAGCACGCTCGTTGAAATTTCTGTAATTGCATAACCCGCTGGATTAAAGGATGTTTCGCGTACTGAATGGATTCGTGTGATTAGTTTGCGTATAGCGTGTTGTTCATTTTTTAGCCTAACGATAAAATTTGCTTGTGTGATTTTCTCCAGCGCGAGGAAATAGATATTTAGCTCTGTAATCTGGCGTTGGATCTCTGAAGTTTTTTCTCTTTTATGAAACCAATTGAGTATACTTTCGGTGAGCGTATGAACATGTGACAATAATTTGGTGGCGATTATGGTTTTCTTATTTTTGACAAGAATATAACATTCATCGGTTATTGACTCTAAACAACACGCGAGATCTCCTGGTAATTTTTCACTTTCTTTATAATCCGCAAGTACTCCAGATATGAGAAACCCTACTAGAAATACTGTCGCAGATATGATGGCGCCAAATAAAGAATTTAGGGAAAGAAATTCAAATCCACTTGAATGAATCATATACTTAAAAATAAGTATGATAGTGACCATCGGTATGACTCTGACAGCTAATTTCCATTTGCCAAGCTTTTGTAAAACCATGATTGTAGTATACAGCGAACAGGAAAACTAGAGGTATGCGGTATCTCACAATCGCGAAATTAGATAAACTTATGTACACCCGCGTATAATAGGGAGTATATGCAATATTCAATAGGTGTATTTATGGAATCTTTGGTAGCTTTTTGGATGGCGGGAGATAAGTCTCTATATATTTCTGATCCTCCTATCAGTTTTATAACCACGCCTGTTGGAATAAGCTATGTGATACTTCTATTTTTGTTATCTTTTGGATTTGGTTTTATCTACCAATCTGTGATCAAGCAGATTGCAGCAGTTCATAAAGCAAAAACAAATACTCCATGGGTAAATCGTGCACGATCGCACAATATTGGGCGCGGTGATCGTATGCTTCGAGCAGGGATAGGAGTGTTTCTGTTTAGCTATGCTATTTTGACCTCTTGGAGTCCTATGCTTTTATTTTTCTCAGGGTTTTGTTTTTTTGAAGCGATATTTAGCTGGTGTGGATTTTATGCAGCAATAGGGAAAAATTCGTGTCCTATATAGTTTCTTCCTTTATTCTGCCAGTTTATAAAATAGAGAGAATGTTTTAGATGCTCGATCAGTCTCTCGAACCCCTTCCTCGGGTATAACTAACTATAACGAGACAACATCCCTTTCTGTGATGTGATAGTGGTATACTTTTACGTATGACTGGAGAATCTGTCCGACTCCCAGAAGAAATTCACACAAATAGTGGCCTTGTAGCTGAAAGTGCCGACAAAACAACGCTGGCACCTGCGTTTTCGAAACTTTTTGGCGTCTTGCAAGGTCGAAAAAATCGATCGTTGATCGGACTATGTTTTCTCTTGTTGTTGCCGATATGGATTTTTGGCATAAGCCCTCAGTTGACTAAAATACCTTCAAATTTTTCATATTTTGCAGATATTATTTCTTTGGATAATATATTTGATGAAACAAAAGGAGAGTTTGTTGGTGATGTACGAAGTGTTTCAAAATTTTCCTACGTCACACAGAAGCAGAATGGGTCAATACTTCAGATAAAAAATATATTTAATGTCAGAAGTGTTGCTGGAGACCCTATTTTTAGTGTGTCCAGATTATATGGAATCGACAGCATTACTCGTCGTCATGTTCCAGAATTATCTGATACTCCTCGTTCAGGATATTTATTTGCGCCTACACAGATAAAGAAAAACCAATCATTTACGTATTGGCATGTGAACTATCATGGTCCAGCCGTAATGAATTTTGTCGCGGAAGAATCACTATTTGGATTACCGGTGTATCGATATGAATCCAGCTATGAACATAGCCTTATAGATCAAACAAAAAATTTGGCAAATTTACCAAATGTAGGAATAACCAGAGGAGTCGAGGTTGAGCCATCTGTTCAACTATGGATAGAGCCGGTTACTGGAATGCTTATAAAGTACACTGATAAATCAACAGCATATTTCTATGATCTCGCTACTCATAAACGGCTGGTTCCCTGGAATAAGTTTACCAACACCTTTCAACGATCAAGTGTAAAAGAACACGTCCAGATGGCGCAAAAACTGAAAATCAAATATCTTCTTATCAATAAAATTATACCCTCCATGTTGGGTGTGCTAGGCATCGTAATTCTGTTTATGCCAATGACTATCCCATGGATTAGCATATCCCTGTTTGGCGGTATCGTGGTCATGGGATGGTATGTTAACTCCATGATGTATCCAAAGCATCAAATAGTTCCTATAAAAATCGGAATCTCACGATGGGTGCCAAAAGGAAATCACCAATACGATGAAAATATTCAAGGATTTAAGGATGCGCTTACTCAAGCGGGATATATAGAGGAGAAAGATGTGATATATCAGCTGGAAGTCGCAGATGCAACTGCTGATAAACTACATAATACAGCGAGAATGTTTAAAGATAATTCATTCGATTTGATATTTTCTCAAACCACCCCCGGTACTGCAATATTAAAGGAAGAAATTACTACCATCCCAATAGTATTTTCTATCGTTACCTATCCTGTCGAAGCGGGTATAGTGCATTCTTTATTGCATTCAGAAAACAATCTCGTAGGGACTCGCAACTGGGTGCCAATTTCAGAACAATTATCAAATTTTCGGGCCTTAGTCCCTGCGGTCAAAAGTATCGGATTTGTTCATAGGACAGGCGAGGCAAATTCGACGATTCAACTAAAGGAAATGCGCGCGATAGGGAAACCCTTAAATATTTCTATCGTTGAAATTCAAGGAAAAAATTTATCTGAACTAACCCTAGCGTTACAATCTGCAAAGGGGATCGATAGCATTTTTTCTGCATGCGATACTCTCGTACAGGGCGAAGCTGAAAACACCATTATCTCGTATGCCAGGGCTCATGTTCTTCCTTCTTTTTCATGTAATAATACCGGTCCTGCTAAAGGTGATTTAATTGGCACTGTTGCTGATTTTTATCAAATAGGAAAGCTTGCTGGAGAAAAAGCTGCATTGATTCTAGATGGGGCAAGTCCGTCATCTCTAGAAACAAGTACGGTCGCACGCCCATATTTGTATATTAATCAAAAAACTGCAGATCAATTAGGGGTAAATATTCCTCAAGACCTTCTTTCTAAAGCGAAAGAAGTTATTCACTAAGCTATGTCATTGAGAAAGAAATTCTACATATATTTTCTTCTGATTTCACTCATCCCCCTTATGATTTCAGAATATGTTTCTCATGAAATATCAGAAAAGGCGACTACAGATTGGATCGTAAACGAAATGCAGGCGCTAACTGATATTCAAGAAAAAAGAATTAATGAAGTGCTGTATGGATATCTGGAACAAGTTCGGTATATTTCGATTCAAACTGATCTTTCCCGTGCAATTTTACAGGCCCCGAAATTTATACAATCAACCCCCTATTCCGCAAGTGGAGACGTATTGTCAATCCTCATGAAGCAAACGGCTATGTTTCCCAATATATCCGCGGTGAGCGTAGTAGACATGCAGGGTCGAGTTATATCATCTACAGATGGCAGTCGTATAGGAAGTGATGTGTCTGGTAATCCTTCATATATCTCCGGAAAAAAATTGCGCATACTTTCTGAGATATTCAAAGACTCATCTAACCAACTTCAAGTGCGATTGTTTGGGCCAATAACAGGGAATTCCACAGAAACGATTGGGGTCCTTGAGATTATTGCATCAAGCGGACCAATTATCGCAATTACTGAAGATTATACTGGTCTTGGGAAAACGGGAGAGGTATCTTTGGTAAAGAAAAATGTAGCAGGTGATACACTGTTTCTCACTCCTTTGCGTTTTGATTCAAGCGCTGCGCTCTCCCTAGCAATACCAAAAGAAAATTCACAATTACCAGAAGTCGCAGCGTCTTCTGGAATTGAAAAAGTATTTAAAAATGTTGAAGATGTTGATTATAACGGTAGACAAGTTATCGCAGTGACACGGTTCGTTGATGCTCTTGGGTGGGGAGTAGTCGCAAAGATAGATAGAGCAGAGGCGTTATCTGTCGTAACAACGTTAACAAGGACGTTTGCCATTATTACGCTCGTTGTCGTACTTATTATCGTATTAATTGCCTATATTCTCGCCAGAAGTGTATCTCTTCCTATTTTGCAACTTGCAAAATTTGCTCATGTCATCCAATCCGGAAATTTTGAAAAATCTGTATCAATTTCTGCAGATGGAGAAGTTGGGTACTTAGCATCAACTTTAAACACCATGGCAAAAACACTCCGGGATGTCTATAAAGGACTGGAAGAAAAAGTTGCTGAAAGAACATATGAATTGGAAAAATCTAAAAATAGGTTGGCGGTAGCAACGGAGGCCGCTCATATTGGGGTGTGGGAATGGGATGTTATTGGAAATGTTGTAAGTTGGGATGAGCAAATGTTCCTCCTGTATGGTATCAATAAAGATATTTTTTCCCTCCAGTTTCAATCTTGGATACGATTGATTCACAGTGAAGATAAATCGGCGATCGAAGATGCATTTCAACAAGCCTTGATGGGTAAGAAAAAGTTTGATGTACAATTTCGTATTGTATGTCCAAACGGAGAATTGAAACATATTCAGGCACATGCAATCGTCTTGCGAGATACTGCACAAAAACCAAAAACGATGATCGGTGTAAATTGGGATATAACACAAGAAGCGCAAATAGATTTGATGAAGTCTGATTTTATATCGCTCGCTTCCCATCAGCTTCGAACGCCGCTTACTGCTGTTCGTTGGTTTACTGAACTCCTTGAAGGACAACAGGATATATCTGAAACTCAGAGAAAGTTGATCAAGAATATTTCTTCCTCAACTGCTCGAATGATTGATTTAGTGAAAACATTACTGAATATTTCAAGAATTCAATCCGGCCGGATCAGCATAAATCCGGAGTTGGTGAATATTGAACAATTAGTAACATCACTGCTTCATGAACTCACTCCTCAATATGGAAAAGATCACACTGTCCATGTCTCAATTTCTGATGATATCGAATATGTGAATGTAGATAAACGACTATTACATCACGTTTATATGAATTTACTAACGAACGCCTTAAAATATTCCCCACCAGGAAAAGATGTGTTTGTGAGGATATATACAAAAGGAAATCATATCGAAAGTGAAATTCAAGATTTTGGATATGGCATACCAATAAGTGAACAGTCCAGAATATTTGAGAGATTTTTTCGAGCGGATAATATCTTAAAATCACAACCGGACGGATCTGGATTAGGGTTGTATCTTGTAAAATTAATCGCAGACGCGATGAGTGGGACGGTTCGTTTTGTCAGTGAGGAAGCGAAAGGCTCGACATTTTGGTTTTCTTTTCCGAAAAGTGGGATAGCTCCTAAGAAGGGGGTAGTATCGCTTGAATAAGATTTTTCAGATATACGTATATGTTATGTTTCCTACCGATTATTAGAATCCAACTACAATAGAGCGTTTATTGAATGCATAGAAAAGGAGACGTATACCATATCTATGAAGATTAAAGATCTTCCTCGAGTAGACCGTCCCAGCGAAAAACTCCTCAAATATGGAAGTGAGAAATTGTCGACGACAGAACTTCTGGCTATTCTACTTTGTACCGGGATCAAAGGGAAAAATGTGATAGAGCTTTCCAGTAAAATCTTAGAACTATTTGGGACAGAATATCTATGGATATATCGATGCCTGATTTGAAAAAAATAAAAGAATTTGAAACTATCCAAAATAATCTGACTGTACATGCAATTGAATATGCAAATACTTCCGAGGGAATACTATTTCATGATCCGTGGAATACTCAAATTCGTTTGATACTTCGAGCGGGTATCTAATACGCTTTGTATTCTTTATTCTCAGATAAAAATGTCACGTCGAATCATGCCATAAATTTTAGTATACTGATGAAATGAAATTCAGAATTGGCATGATCGTCATTTGCGCCGCTTTGCTATTTGGCATCGCAGTCATGGTGATACAAAAATCCAGTCCACGGCAATCGATAACTATTTCCCAGATTACTCCTACGCCTACCCCATTTCTATTTGAAGAGATGACGATTCCTTTTCTCCGAAAGAAAACATATTCCAGCTCTCTGGTAAAAGGAGCACAATATACAAAAACGGATACGTATACTTCCTACCGTGCTTCCTATCTATCTGAAGGGCTTACTATTTATGGGCTATTAACTGTTCCTATTGGTGATGCACCAGAAAAAGGATGGCCTGGCGTCATTTTTCTTCATGGATATATCCCTCCTACAATCTATAAGACAACTGGACAATATGTAGCGTATGTAGATTATCTCGCAAGAAATGGTTTTGTCGTATTTAAACCTGATTACCGAGGGCACGACAAATCTGAGGGAGAGGCAAGGGGAGCGTATAATTCTTCAGATTATGTAATAGATGCACTAAGCGCATATGATGCATTGTCAAAATTTCCGGGCGTTAATCCCAAGGGTATAGGTCTATGGGGGCATAGCATGTCTGGCAATATAAGTATGCGAGCTTTTGCCGTCCGACCGACGATTCCCGCGGTTGTTATTTGGGCTGGGGCAGTATATACCTATGCAGATATGCGCGAATTTAGTATTCAAGATGGTAGTTATCGACCTCAACCACTAAACACTCAGTTACAGCAGAGAAGACAACGATTGAGAGAGATTTACGGAGATTTTTCTGCTGATAGCCCATTTTGGAAACAGGTTGCTGTCACTGATTATGTTAAAGAGTTACAGGGCTCAATCCAAATACATCATGCGGTAAATGATGATGTGGTAAATATTGGATATAGTAGAAATTTAATGAAAGTACTAGATGGCACAACCGTTCCTCATGAATTGTTTGAGTATCCAGACGGGGGACACAATATTCAAGGAGCTGCATTTGTTACCGCGTTTGACCGCACAGTAGCATTTTTTAAAGAAAAACTTCAGTAAAAATCTCCCACTGTTGAATTGTATAAATCTACGGACGTATACTATATCTATGAAGATAAAAGATCTTCCGCGAGTAGACCGTCCCCGCGAAAAACTCCTCAAATATGGGAGTGAGAAATTGTCGACGACAGAACTTCTGGCTATTCTACTTCGTACCGGGATCAAAGGGAAAAATGTGATAGAGCTTTCCAGCCAAATTTTAAAACTATTTGGAACCGAATCGCTTCAAAATATAACGATTGCTGATTTGAAAAAAATAAAAGGGCTGGGAAATGTTAAATCTGCTGAAATTGTTGCCGCTATAGCTCTCGGCAAACGGCTAGTTATCAAGAGACAGCCAATAAAGGCTGTAAATCCAGAAGCGGTATTTGATGCGCTCAAAGATATTCGAATGCTGAAAAAAGAATATTTTATTGCGTTTTTCCTGGATACCAAAAATGTGGAAATTGCCCGAGAGACTATATCGATCGGCACACTGAACGCAAGCCTGGTGCATCCTCGTGAAGTGTTTGAGCCAGCTATCCGGCACTGTGCGGCAAGCGTGATTGTGGCACATAATCATCCATCTGGAGACGCAACTCCGTCGCATGAAGATATGATTATTACAAAAAAATTATCTGATGCGGGGGAGCTCCTGGACATCCATGTCTTGGATCATATTATCGTTTCTGCAGAGACATATGTGAGCTTTAAAGAAAAAGGATTTATATAAATTCATTTCCACCTCCGAGGTGGAAGTCAAAATCGAGGCTAATTTTGGATAAAATTTAAATAAATATTTCCACCTCGGAGGTGGAAGAAAACCATATGCCAAAACGAGAAATTCCTTTTGAAACTGGATCGTACTACCACATATTTAATCGTGGTGTTGATAGGTTTTCGATTTTTCGAACGGCAATTGAGTACAGACATTTTCTCTCTGCATTGGAATTTTACCGATACATAAAAACCCCTGTAAAGTTTTCACAATATTGGTCTGGACCCAAAGATGCTATGGAGTTAATTCGACAAAAACAAGAGTTAGAGGGATCACTTGTTAGTGTGTTTGCGTATGCCCTGATGCCGAATCATTTTCATATACTGCTAAGGCAAGAAGTTGATAACGGTATTCACACCTATTTGTTTAAAGCGTTAAACAGTCATGCAAAATATTTTAATACGAAAAGAAAACGAGTCGGACCGATTTTTCAGGGGAATTTTAAGGCGGTTCAAATTGATACTGATGAACAATTTTTACACGTATCTCGATATATTCATTTAAACCCAGTGACCGCAGGGATGATTTCGATGCAAACACTTCGTGTCTACCCGTGGACATCGTTCCCCCTGTATGCTCAAAGCCAGCAGAGTTGGGTTGATACGAGTGACGTGCTGAGTCTCATTGGACCCAAGGATAGGTATGTAGAATTTGTTTCGGATCAGGTCGAATACGCAAAAACACTTTCTGATATTCGCCACAAGCTTCTTGAAGAAGATGAGGAAGATGAATAGTTTTTCCATGATTTTTTCCACCTCGGAGGTGGTAGTGAAAATCGAGGCTAAAATAGGGATAAGTTTGCAATTTTGTACAATGCGGTTCCACCTCCGAGGTGGAAATTGTTTGTGCGAATTTTCTAAGGTTATGGGCAATAGGGAAAGAGTCATGTATAGTAAGTATAGTATTTTGATTCAAATATATGGCGATTATTCACGGACAAGCAGGAAGCACAACAAGGCTAATTTCTCTGCTACAGGGGACGGTTTACGTGCTCAATTCTTTGGCAGATATCGCAGGGTTTGAAGAAGATTATCAGAAAAACTACGATGCACTGAAAGAAAAAGCAAAACAAGATCTGGCAAACTCCATAACACAGCTAGGTCATGATGTTTCCCAAAAAACAGCAGAGTATGTCCAAAATATCGCTGACAAGAAAATTGAACTGAGTCAGGAATTGGAAAAATTGAAAATAGAGTTGCCGTTGCTCCAAAAAAAAGAGGAGAATTTTTTTAAAAACCTAATTCAAAAAGTGCGATACTTTTTCGCAAACACGAGAAAAACATATTTAGATCAGAATATCGAAAACGAAGCAAAACGAATTTTTCGAAACGATGAACTGACAATCGGGGACATACAAAAAGAATTAGATGATAAAAAAACAAACACAGATGCGTGGGTCGAAAAACTCACTCAGCAATATTCGAAAGAGTTACAATGGGTGCATAAAGCAATACACGATAATGAGTCAATTTTACTTGAGGCGCAAAGCGAAGAGTCTGTCATAGAAAAACTCTCAAAATTACCTCAAGAGTATATAGTCATCAATAATTATTCTAAAAAGTTTTATAAACCGCTACAAAATAAAGAGACGAATGAATGGGTATCGTCAGCTCTCATAGACCACATAGTCATCGGGCCAACAGGCGTGTTTTGTATAGAGACAAAATATTGGAATGCAGAGCGTATGGGACCTGCTGATGTTCAGGAATCTGCAAAACAACTTCGATCAAGTGATTTTGTGCTTCGTACTATATTAAATCAAGCTGCGTATCAAGGGGATTTGCCACCGTTTCGTATAAATATGGTTCCAGTCGCGATTATTCCAAAAGATGTCGTGCTGTTGATGAATGCTAATTCTGTTGCTCCAATCGATCAGGTTTCTGTTCAAACTATCGATACGATTCAAGATGCTCTTCAGAGGGGTGATACGATTTTCACAGCCGATGCTGTAGATTGTCTAAAAACATATTTATTGACCAAAGATAACGCCACCGGATATCAAAGTATCTGATTTTCACGTATTATTTCCACCTCCGAGGTGGTAGTCAAAAACGAGGCTAAATTTGAGTGGATTTTGCGATTTTTGAAAAGGCGGTTCCACCTCCGAGGTGGAAATGAAAACCGACGGTAGATTTAAAAAATGCTTATACCGCGTATATATTTTCGTTAAAGCTGTGATACTATGCTTGGGCTGCCTGATTTTAGTATGCTCAGAAAGAAAATTGATATCGTTCACGCCCTCTATCTCATTTTGATGTTTCCGTTCCGTGCTTTGTATTATCTAATTCTTCGTCCTGTATTTTTCATTTTGTGGCATCCGATAACGCTCAGCATCATCACTATTTTTTGGTATTTTGAAGTGAGACAGGAAAGTATATTTTCTTTTACATTTCCGACAGTGCATTTCCCCCCGGATGAGCTGATGTATGTATTATTAGTGATCTATGGACTTGGAGTAGGATCACATATTGCTCGATATTTTATCCGATCAAATGCGTTTCCAGTGTTTGTTATTAGCCTGATAACTGCACTTGGGATGTATGTTTCTTTGGCAACAAGCAGCGACACTAACGCTCTTTCAAAATATTTAACTGTAACTCAAGTTCTTCTCGGTCTTATTGCTACAGGAACTTCTCTTTGTGCCGTTTATTTATACATGAGTTCAAAACGACCTGGTCCATTGGCTTCGTTGCCAAGAGCTGTGTTTCGAAATATATTTTCATCGATAGGGAGAGGTTTTTCCTGGCTCAGCACTCATCCTTTTATTGTTCTTTTTTTGCTTTTGCAAAGTGGTAGTATTCTTTTCTTATTCTTTCGTCTCGCTTCTATAGAATCCCGTCTCGGAGGATCAGTTTTTTCTCTTTGTAATGCCGATACTTCCATTGCGACTATAAATACTTCTGTCATCAGAATTGCATCGGAGGATGTAGAGGGAACAGGAATGATTATACGGGAGGATGGTATTATCCTCACCAATGCGCATGTTATCGGTAAAGACCCCTCGCCAAAAGTCATATTCGCAGACTATTCTTTTAAACCGGCAAAAGTCCTGTTCCGTGATGATGATAAAGATATAGCGCTTATTAAGGTTGATGGAAACAACTACTCAACAGTGACATTTGAAGATCCAAAAATAGTACCAAAACGAACAGAGGTGTATGTGCACGGGTATCCTCTTGGAACGGAGATGCGTGGCGATGCAACAACTTCGAAGTTTTCCTTTGTAGCAGTTCGTTCTCAAAAAGGAATTCCAACGGAGATAGTTCAGTTAGATGGTTTGGGTACAGGTGGGGCAAGTGGATCGCCAGTGATCACCTCATGTGGTAGGGTTATCGGCATGTTCACCTCTGGAATAGAGGGCATGTCATTTGCAATATCTTCGAAGTCGATTGAAGAAGCAATACAATTTATCAAACGAGACCAATCCGAATGGCCAAAGCCTCCTGAGTACCCACTAGAGCCAGACAAGTCTGCCATTGAGGCCGTGCGCGCGTTCTATACATTCCTTAAAATGCGAGATTTTAAACGAGCGTATCTCATGCAAACTCCTGAGAGAGTGCAATCATCGCCGCTTTCGGAATGGTTGAAAGGATACGACAAGAATATAAACTTCACTGTTATTTCTATAATAAAAGCGCCGATTCAACCATCGCCAACGCCCACGCCAATGCCAGAATCAGAACAAAAACCGTCTACCATTCTGATGGCTGAACGTGTCATTGTACGCATACGGACTCTGGATCTTGAAGGTCAGGATATTGTGGTCAAGTATTTCGAAGGCCCGTGGATTGTCGTTTTTGACGGAGAATTCTGGCGGCTATCACAATCCAACATACAGCCCGTCGAAAAACCAGGCTGGGATTGGTTTTGGTAACGTATTCCTCCACCTCCGAGGTGGAAGTGAAAATCGAGGCTAAAATTGGGGTGGATTTTAGGATTTTCAAGATTTGTTAAAATGCGGTTCCACCTCCGAGGTGGTAGTAAAAA
>CAYHHA010000031.1:0-15465 GCA_964356315.1 uncultured Gammaproteobacteria bacterium | reverse complement strand
AAAATCTTTTCTTTTGCTACTAATTTGGAATGAAGAGATTGAAGCAATAGCACAAAAATAAAAGGCAAAAAATCCAACACATATCGGTAACCAAACTGAGAAAAACCAATACTATAATACGTCAACACAGGAATCGCTAGAAAACAAATAGATGTCATCGCAGATTTGGAATAGATTCCATATCTGAATTTATACAATAAAGCAAGAAACAACGGGGATGTCCACCAGATAGAAAGCCCCCAAGGATCAACTCTAAAATATGGGAATTTCAAAACGAAACCCATGGAGTCCATAAGAATTGGATGAGGGGATAATAGTAGTAAACTATACAGATTCGTTGGAAGATGAACAAGGCTCATGTATCCATATTTTAGATTTTCAGAGAGTGGAAATGAATGCAGCGTGATATTGTATAGATACCCCGTCTCCAGTATTGATCCAAAGCGTATGTAATTGTATATTCCAAGAATAATACAGCCGAGCGCAACAGGACTCATCAATAAAAGAAGTTCATTACGGCGAAGGCGTTTCTGAAGAAATTCTACTATAAAAAAGATGAGAGAAAGAATGAGAGTGATTCTGGTTAAAGAAGCAAAAGCTATAAGGATACCAATTACAAGTGGCCTTCTTTTGGAAATATATTCATATAAAGAAAGCAAAATTAGAAATGATCCAAGCACCTCGACTTGATATGCAGATATATTGATAATACTTGAGCTGACCAACACTGTGGAAAAAACATAGAAAATCGATAACCAAATAGAATCACTTTTAGAAAAATTAAGTCTTAAAGAAAACAAATAAATTACAAAGAACGAAGCACATAACGTTGCAATTCCGATAAAAACTTGTGGAAATTGACTGCCAAATAATAGAACGAACGGAATAAGTGCCATAGACGAAAACGGGCCGAAATACACATAAAATTTACCCGCGTATTTTGATATATCTCCCAATGGCATAGACGTTGTTGGTTCAAGAGATATGTGTCCATGCAAAAACTGGTTAGCCAAAAGTGTTAGCGAGGTATCGAAATTTATATTTCTGCTTACAAAAAAGTTGACAGATGTACCGATAATACAAAATACAATTATTAGTATAATACTAATATATTCGAATCTATTTTTTGAGTGGTTCATAATTGAACAGTAGTATATACGTTCATTTGTAGGTAACGGTAACTTTTCTAATTCCTACAGGGACAACTACTCCAATAAATAAGTAATTCGTTCGAATGAGGGTAGCTAATTTTCCATCTATGGTCGCTTTCCAATTTGGATTATACATATTCCCTATCACCAATAATCGTGGCTGGGTAGTTTTGACACTGATTGTCATTTTTTCTGGTTCGTACCTTGTGATGGTTGCTGATTCACCCACCTGGAGTTCTGTGTTGAGAATATCGATAGACGTTTCCACGACTGCATCGAATTGGAAATTAAATGTTTTGCTATAGAGTGTATTTATGATTTCTTGATCCGTTTGTTTATAGATAGCATTTGACACTAGATAAGCCCGTGGAAGCATTGATTGGTTTTCGTACACATTTGTCTGCCCTTCAGTCAGGACTTTTTTAAACCGTTTGTCCATTAATTCATTGAACGAAACTATATACCGCACGCCGAGGAGGTTAAAAAGCGGTGAGTTAATATTTTTGGGAACAATTATCCTTTCATATCCGTACGGTGGATTAATATTGGGCTCTCCCCGTTCCATTGCAGAGATAAACTGATCATAACGAAGAGAATGAATCGGGTCATACCCATTTACAGACTCTATGCCGTAATAGGTATTTGTATCAGGAGGAAGGATCCGGTCGTCCAGTGTCATCATTCTAAATGGCCTCGGTGCGTTCTCTAAGTACGATAGCACTTTTGTCCGAGGGAAAAATAGTTCTTGATCTGTAAACGGCGTAAACTTCCAACCGAAGCGGATCAGATCAAATATTGCAAACATAATAAATATAAATACTACGGTTACTCTTGCAACACGGCCTTTAAGGAACTGGAACATGACAAATAATCCAGATACACCTATATATAAAATAGTAGGTACAAATAAATTACGCTTAATCACTTGAGCGTTCTGAAGCGTTATACCAAAAGCTCCATGAAGTACAAATATCCCCCAAAGAAGAGCCAGTAACCCTCCAATAATTACGATCGGGGTATAGTTCCGTTTATGAGAAGTAAGGAACTTGGATAGACCATGAGCAGCAAAAACACTCAGCGCAAGATCAACAATAATCAGTAGCCGTGTTGGCTGAAGACTGGAAAGAAACGGTATATGAAGCACATATGGCAGAGCACTAATCGGAGACTCTATTGCAAATAACAGAGAGATGGTCGCGATAGCTAACCAGAACATTGTTTGTCGACTGATGCCTAGTAGTGCAAACACTAGTCCTGCAATTCCAATATACCCCACCATTTCACCATAATTCCACACGCCCCAATAATTTAGCGTCGCTGGGTTACCAAAAAAATCAGGAGCTATAAATTGTGCCAAATGTTGTAAAGGAATAAAAAATCCCTCCGAATGCCATGCGCTTCCCCCCGTGATACGACTTGTAGACGGCAACCATTTTAAAACGACATTGAGTTGGTAAAAAATTATTGCAAATACTGCAAGTGCTATACCCACTATCGGTTTTATCCAATGAATTTTTTTGTAACCAACTGTAAGCCAAGCAGCATAGGATACAGATAGAACCGAGCTATAGAAAAAGACTTGGAGATGCCCAGCGAAAAACGAACTCACGATGGAGAATACGGCTATGATTTCCCACACCCATGCTCTTCGCTTATCATGTGTCAGAAGTTTATGTACAGAGGAAAGGATCAGAGGCGTCCACATCCAAGCTGATAAAATCGTTCCCCATGTAAGCCATGCTATAGACGTGCCAGAAAATGAAAATATAACGGCACCAAAGAGCGATGGAATTGGACCAAGAGAAAGGACTCGCATAAAGATATAGAAAAATATCCCAGATAGTAATGTCTGTGAAATAATCAACATAGTCCACGCGATATGGAAAGGGAAAATAAAAAATAAGATATTCAACGGATAAAATGCTCCTGATTGAATATTCGCAAGAAGTGGCGTTCCAGAAAATGACGTTGCGTCCCACTTAGGAAGTGTACCGTTTTTGTACGAATCGATGACAAGCTTTCTCCACGGAATCTGTTGTCGTATTGGGTCTGTAATCAAAAAGTTTTTATATGGAATGCCATTTGGATATTCTGAGGCTTTAAAATCTCGATAGGGATGATATAAACCAACTAGGTCGTCCGACGGAACAGGGAGAAGACCAAAAATGAGTGTTTTATAGAAAAATATAAAAACAATCCCGATAAAAATTAATATAGCTGCAATGTCGCGATTTTTCATAGGTGTCTACCTTTTTCAATATCATCCAGTAGCGCATCGATCGAGCTATCAAATACTGCTTTTGAGAAACGGACAGCATGTGAAGGTAGTTCAGTAGAAATTTCTTTACATCTCTTTGAATTTCCAAGAATCCCTTCGGATTTACTCACCAATTCATCAACAGTGCTCCATAGATACCCATTTTCTCCATCTGTGACAATCTCAGAAAGACCTCCACCGTTATATACCAGTGGAATAGCACCCGCACTCATGGCCTCAACTGCAGTGATACCAAAGTGCTCCATATGTTCCGGTATTTTCTCGCCATACCCTGCTGCATGCCAGTAGAGAGTTGCTTCTTCATAGAGTGATTGCAAAGCAGAGTAGCTGCAATTCGTATAAAATGTTATGGGAAGAGAACCAACGCGCTTTTTTAATGCTTCAAATGCGTCGACATCAGTGTCCAACAACCCTCCAGCGAGTGATAAAGTATATGACGTAAATTGAGTAGTAGAAATAAGTTTTTCGAACGCATCGACAAGAATATCAAATTTTTTTGCGTTATATAAACCACCAAATCTCCCCACAGATAAAATCATCTTTGACCTTGATGCTTTTGACACCGGTATCGGACTCACAGGTGGGTAAATAATCCTACTTGGCATCGTTAACAAT
Organism: uncultured Gammaproteobacteria bacterium; assembly: GCA_964356315.1. Lineage (GTDB taxonomy): Bacteria > Patescibacteriota > Microgenomatia > UBA10105 > UBA927 > CAYGFH01. The sequence goes on along the minus strand of CAYHHA010000031.1, from coordinate 11,421 downwards.
TTTTTATCTACTGATGCTTTTGTAAACTTAGAATTATACAAAACGAGATCATACATCATTTTTTTCCAAAACGGCATATCGATGTGAGCGAAAGGAACCTGCATATGCAAAATATTATGCTTTGCGAATGTCATTGGAATGCTTCCATCCGTCAAAAAAAACAACACGTCATAATTGCGTGTTAGTACAAGTTTCCTAAGGGTTGATTCATGGGCAAATATATTTGGGACCAAAGAAACGCTCGGCAAATCCAGATCAAATCGTTCATGAGCCTTTGCAAGGAGCGTTGGATCATCCCAAAATACATGGACTGTATGATATTTTGATGCCACAGATGCGATAGAAAGCATATACCGCTCTCCACCTCCCAGTGAATCAAAATAAGGACTAATGATGCCGATCTTCATAGATTTTTGTAGTTACGGATATAAGTATAATCGAAAGTAATGATCCCACAGCAATCCAAATTCCTATAAGGTATTCTGTTGGTTTATAAGAAAATACGACAGTATGTTTTCCTGATGGAAGTTCTACAGCCCTGAAGTCATAATCAGCCCGCAGTATTTTTGACGACTGTTTCCCGTCTACAACTGCGGTCCATCCCAAGTCATGTACATCCGATAGAAATAATAATTTTGGCCCATCAGATGATGTTCTTATTTCCACCCGATTTGGTGTATACGACAGTATTTCAGCTGACCCACTCCCCTGCTGTGGCTTTTGAGAAATCGGTTCTTCTTCTAAAATTACGGTATCACGCAAATTTATAGATTTGGAAAAAAGTGTGGAAAGAATATCGGTATCAGATTTTTTTACTACGTAACTTCCAGCCAGAAAAGCTCTAGGAAATGCGTCTGTATATTCATATATCCAGTAATCCTCATCGGCATAGACTTGTTTCATGGTTCCCAATTTTTCATACTCCCAAAATGGAAACGCCCAGATGGCCTGAGCATCACTTTTTCTATGATAAATAAACCTTACGCCCAGAAGTTGCAGAATTGCATCTCTATGGATTCCATGTTTATCAAATTGGATTGCCGAACGTGGCGGAGTTTCGAGTTTACCTTTTGATGAAGCCTGCAAAAATTCACCGTATCGCCTCTGGTACATAGCATCGTACCCTTCAATCAGCTGTATCCCGAATATGGTTGCCACTTCTCCTCCGATATTACCGAATACTCTATTGGTATTGGCATGAGTTTTCAGGTATTCAAGTGATGCTACTGATGGATAGATATTTGCTCTTGAATCAAACGGCATCCATTTGGAAGAAAACCGATACATATCAAACATAAGCAACAGAACAATCCCAATAATGCCGATTGCCTGTATAACTTTTGATCGCATAAACCCTACAGAAAATAGTACGAGTGAAAGAATCGAGATCCCTGTTGGCAAATAAAGATTCCGTTTTGCGATTGCGAGCTTATCTGCTTCAAACGGATGAGTCACAAATACCAGAGCCCATAGCAGTCCCACACTAAATAGCACACCTCCTGCGTACCACAAAAACGTCTTGCGATTTTGATGGATCCATAACTGTTGCAGTTTGTTCCATCCAGACGCACTTAAGTATGCTAAAGAAAAACTGGTAAGGATCAAAATACGAGATGCGGCACTTGTCGAAATCGCTGGAAGTTTCAGAAAAAATAATAAGTCACTGAGTGGTGATTGATAGGCAAGAAACAAAGTAAAAAGGGACGCCCATGAGAAGAAAATCTGCTCTTTTGTTTTTTTTCCAACAAACGATAGAAACACTAAAAGCAGAGAGATGATTCCAATATATGACGCCCACTCAGCATAATGACCGAACCAATCATTTCGTGTCACTGGGTTTCCGTAAAAGTCTGGAGCAAAGAGCGTGATGATATAACTCCAAGGAATGACTTCTCCTTTTATAAAACTGTCGCTTCGCACAGACTCAATATAGGCATGGTATGTCAATAATAATTGAGGGGCTGTAACAAGCACTCCTAAAAAGATATGTAAACATAGAAATACGCCATCTTTGAATCTTCCGAGGTAGAATGACAAAAATGACACATACAACAGCGAAAAGCCCAGTACATATATACTTATCTGAAAATGTCCGGACACAAATGAGAACGCAATACATAACGAAGCTAGAACAGGCGCATACCACGAGTATTTTCTAAAATACACAGAGATAAAAAGAAGAGTCCAGGGTAACATGGAAGCTGACCATCCGAGTGTTCCATATGCCATCCAACCCACCATAAAGCCGCAAAACATAAATGAAACAGACCCTATGAACGATCCTATACGAGCACCCGTGTTTCTTTCCCGTAGAAAGAAGTACATGCCAAGCCCCGCAACGAGCGGTTGCAATAGAACCATCAGACTCCATGCATCGATGAATGGCAGGATGAAAAACAATAGTGTGAGCGGCGAGAATATCGCGGACTGGTAATTTGCGGCATGACCTGTTCCGGCAAAACTGTATGGATTCCACAGTGGAACAGATCTTTTTTTCCATGAATCAACGGTCAGCTGTTTCCAAGGGTAAATCTGGGAGATCACATCAGGCATCGCATTGTTTTTTACAGGGCCACCAACACCCGCGTTCCAAGGAGGAAAGGAGGAAACTAAATATGAAGATGGAAATGGTATCAATCCTTTTACAAAATATGGTGATGAAAATGCAAACCACAAAAACACTATTGCAATGATCGGCCAGAATTTTTGTATAAATTTTTTCATATATTTCCCATTCCTTACTGCTTACTGCTTACTGCTTACTGCTTACTGCTCTATTCTCCTTTTCCTGTAATTCCCAAAGCTTTGCATAGGTCGCAAACATACTGAATGCCTGAAACATACTTTCAATAAGTCCAACGGTTCCCATTTTCCATCCTCCATCTTTGAAATATGAAGTTACAAATCCGGTAGTCATAACACGAAACAATCGCCATGAGACAATCTGCGGATGCGCTGCATCAAACCGAAGTTTTGCTTCAATCTCAGACCACTCATTTGTTTTTTCGGTCATCTCGTGAAGCGTTCTGTGTGTATCATGGGTGAGATGATTGGTTAAAATCCCCTCTGAGCCTTCAACTTCTGCATGCTCATGAATATCCCCGCTCCATCTTTTAAGAGATGCTCTGTGAATAAGACGTACCATTCCATCATGTGTCGGCCATAAATATCCCAGATAATAATTGTCGCGAAGTATCCGGTACGCTTTTGCAACTGGATCGCTTGAAATGATTTGTTCTATCTCGGACGCGAGCGTCGGACCTGCAAACTCATCGGCATCTATGTACAGTAACCAATCGGCATTCGAATATGTTGCACCGATATTCCTGATTTCCGCAAAACTTTTTTCAGTTGTAGTATACACCGTTGCTCCAGATTCACTTGCGATACTTGCAGTTTCATCCGTTGAGCAGTTATCAATAACGATAATGTGAGAACAAAAAGAAAGATGCTCTATGCACAGCGCGATTCTTGCAGATTCATTTTTAGCTATGATGATGGCATCAACTGATTTTTTTGGGCTCATATTGTTTACCGAATTTCCCAAGCAACGCATCTGTTACTGCTTTTCTTCGGATGGCTGAAGAACCAAAGAAAAATCTGACTGCCTCACGCACCAGCGCAAATTTAGTCCGAGCTGATGCATATCGGAACCCCAACAGTAGCCTGTTACGAGTGAAGTAATATTCATGAGTGGGATTACCAGGCTTTCCCGACGACCCGGCATTCACATGCCAAAGCGTAGACGATGGGACGTAAAGTGTTTTGTACCCTGCCTTTTGAATCCGCAGACTCCAGTCCAGATCTTCCAGATATAAATAGTACGCATCATCGAGCTTGCCGACTTTTCGCACAACATCAGCGCGAACTATGAATGAACATCCAGTTATAAACGGCGTTACCTCAGACTCATCATATTGGCCTTTATCCACTTCATCTACACCGCGGTGCGACGCAAAAATATTATTCCAATCCATGATGCCACCGGCATACCAGAGCACACTTCCCCTCTCACTGTCCGTATAACGGTCAAAATGATATTCATGCCCTTTTGCAAAATAGATTTTACTTCCGCATGCACCGACCTTCGGATCATCAAAATTCTTCACAAATGATAACACCTCATTTTGCACCATCGTATCGTTATTAAGCATCCATATAAAATCCGCGTTATGGGATAGCGCATAGTCAAACCCAACATTGTTTCCTCCGGTAAAACCAAGATTTTCCCCGGTTTCTAAAACAGCTACATCAGGATATTTTTTATGGATCTGAGCGACCGAATCATTTGTTGATCCATTATCTACAACCAGAACTGTCAGATTTGCATAGGCATTGTTTATGTTGGATAGTGACTCAAGACAGTTCAGTGTATCTGCTATACCGTTCCAGTTCACAATGATTGCGAATACTGATTGTTTCATAGGATTATTTTATAAATTTACGAAGAATTTTCTTATGTATTTTTCCGACAGCGCTTTTTGATTCATCAATGCCCATAGAAAGTTGCCAATAGTGAAACTCCTTTGTATTGTGCTTCAGTTCCGTTGCTATTTCATCTGAAGAAATATCCCTTTGGCTAAATCCGTTCATTTCCCAGTATTTTGCAAATACGGCAAACGAATAAAATGCCTGAAATAGTGAAAGAACCAAGCCATGAAGACCATCCCTATACCCATGCTGGGCAAAATAAATTTTAAGAAAGTCGGAAACTGGAAATCTGATAGCATCGTACCAAGACAATACATATTGAGATTCTTTTAATGACAATGCCTCACTAGTTGAAGCTCTGTCTATCTTCGTCAGATACTGATGAATAGATTCATAATTATAATGATCGTATGGATTTTTTAGTGTAGATACCTCCCCATCCACAGAAATATACTCATGTATATGTACACAAGGAAACGATCCTGTATTGCGCCTAAATAATCGCAGTTGCTTGTCTGGCCACCATAGGCCATTTTGAATCCATTTACCGAATGAGATATTCTTTCGCGCGATCCAAAATCCGTTTTCTCTCGGATCACTGTTTATAGTTTCGAGAATCTCTTTTGCAAGCTCCTCAGGCATCACCTCATCAGCATCAAGATTCAATATCCAATCAGAAGTTGCTTTGGAAAATCCGATATTTTTATTTGTATTGAGCATCAGCTGGTTTTTCTGCCTGTAGACATTTTTTGTGAATGTTCTGGCGATTTTTGCTGTGTCATCTAAGGATTCATTGTCTATAACAATTATCTCATCTGCAAATGGAACAGACGTAAGACAGCGCCCTATGGTGTGCGCTTCGTTATATGCGGAAACGACGACGGAGAGTGTTTGTTTCATACTGATTATTTTCGAGCAATCGTTACGATTTCCATAATTCTTTTACGTTCAAAGCGCCAGAGAATACCTCCATATAGTATAACACCGGATAGAGCCACCAGAGCTAATAGGGAAGTCGAATATGGTTGAGATCCACGGGCTAGCTGATACCATACTAGCTGAGCAAGTGCGGCTACCAATGGCCATTTTATCTGAGTGATAAATGAGAAATCCGCGATGGATTTGGAAAGCTTTACGACAACAAATAATGCCAACGACAATACAAACATCGTAACTGCAAAACCGTTAAACCCAAAAATTGGAATAAAGAGAAGTGTAAATACCCACGTCCCAGCTGTCCAAAAGATCATGAGAAACATCGTAGTTTTAATTTTCCCTACCGCGTTTAACGCATTGGTGAGAGGGGTCGAAAATCCTGCCAAAAGCGCTGTCAGAACAAATATATAGAAAGATAAAAGAGCTGGCTCCCATTTTCCATACTTTGGTATCAATCGCACGGCGGGTTCAACAAAATAGAGTAGCCCGACGGAAATTGGCATCATAGCAACAGATAATCCAAATAGTGTTTTTTCAATTGCTTTACCAAGATGCTCTTTAGAATGCTGAAGTCGTGAAAAGGCTGGAAAGGTTACTCTAATAACGCTATCCATAATGAGTCTGAGTGGCACTTCCGCCCATTTTTTGGCCCATCCAATATATCCGATCTGCTCAAATGTAAGAACTTTGCCCAAAAAGACGGTCATGAGATCATCCTTCACGAGTGCGAGTAAAGAATTCATCTGAAAAGGTATGCCGAATTTCAATAGTGTTTTAGCTACTGGCTTTGATATGCCAATTCTCATTTTCCATGGAGAGATGATGTACATGAGAACGAATCCCACTATGGCGCGGGTAACGACCGCCCAAGTAAAACTCGTGAGTCCAAATCCTTTCCATGCCATAATAACGGCAACCGCATAAAATCCTATGGTTTCCGCAATTTGCGGGATAACGAGTTTGTTAAACTGTAATTCTCTCTCCAGTAAGACCGATGGGATTGTCTTTAGGGATGAAATAAAAAATGAAAAAATCAAGGATTGGAAAAGCGCAACTCCAGATGCATCGAGTTTATAAAATGCTCCTACATACGATGAACTCAGAAATGCAATCAGACTGACAGGAAAGACGAGCAGTTGTTGAATCGTAAAGGTGGTAACCAAATCTTCATCTGTCAGTTTTTCTTTTTTCTGGATAAGTGCGGCTGCAAGCCCAACATCAGAAAAATATGAAAGAAACGAAATAATAGCCGATACGACATAGAATATTCCGAAAATAGAAGGACTTAAAAAAATAGTCAGCAAAAACGTTGATCCAAATGCAATAAGTTGCAACACAAACGTGCGAGATGTCAAAGCAATTATTCCAGTTAACGATCGTTTTTTTATAGAGGCGATATCTGCTTCTTTCATACCGTTATACCGCTACCTTTCTCCATGGGCGTTGCCAAAAAAGTCTCAGAAGCCCTTCTATATCTCCCTGCGCTGTCTTAACGACTCGGACTGTTGAGCCAGGATTATCTATCCAGGTTACATGCTCTTCATAGATTCTATACCCGAGCTTTTCTGCGATAATCAAAAGTTCACTATCAAAAAACCACGCATCGTCTTTCACGAGTGGTAAGATTTTTTTTGCCGCATCGTCTCTGATCGCTTTAAACCCGCATTGAGCATCCGAAAACTGCACCCAAAAAAAACTTTTTATCATAAGTATGTATACCTTTGAGGTGATTGTCCTTAACAGGCTTCGACCATATACGCGGGAGCCTTGCGCGTTTCTTGTTCCGATTGCAATATCATAGCCACGAATGAGAGACCTAACTAAACCAGGCAGATGTTTAAGATCTGTTGAAAGATCAATATCCATATAACAATGAATATCTGCTTTTGTTTGAAGCCAGGCTGTTTTTACCGCTCTGCCTCTCCCCTTTTGATCGAGATGAAGCGGAATCACTTCTTTATATTTTTGAGAGAGTTTTTTTGCGACAGCAAACGTATTATCACTCGATGCATTGTCTGCTATAGTTATCACCCAAGAAAAATCCGTTAGATCACTTTTCAAATATCGAATAAGTGTTTCTGTATGATCAGATAATTCTTCTTCTTCGTTATACACGGGCAGTACGATGTTAAGTTTTGGTTTTTTGTCCATAGAATAATATTCCTCCTAATAATAGTACGCTCATTATGCTTAGTATATTACCCTGAGATCGAATTGGCGTATTTACGAACGTACCCTCCAAAATATGCGTTCCTTTCGATATCGATATACGAGGTAGTCCTTGTATAATATCAGGTTTTACTTCTGCTGCGTCCAAAAAGAATTTCCAACCAGGGACATATGCTTTATTTATCGTAATTGTATCGTTGATAACACTTTTTGTATGCATATTGAGATACGATGCTGTTTGCGAAATAATTTTATACTGGGTAAAAACAGAGTCTCGCACGAAAGATCTCGGAATTTCATTTAATGATTGTGGCTTTGTTATAGTGTTAGGCAGATACTCGTCAGATATTTTTGAAACTCGGAAGAGTGTATCTTCTTTTGTAAATTGACTTGATCTATCGGGAATATACATATATTCAGGAGTGAAAATCTTAGCATTAATAAAAATTATAGTTGCTACGATGCCTATGCTCGCAACATACCGCAAATTTTTTGTACGAATAAAGGTAACCAGTGATCCCCCTACAATAGCTAGCCCGAGCATTGATATTGACAGCAGTCTCCATGGGTATTGAATAAAAGAAGTGAATGGAAATATACTCCAAAATGGCGCAGATATAGAGAGAGTACTAACAATAGATACTGTCGACAACATAACTCCGACAAAAATTTGAAATGAGTGACTATATGACGATTTTTTGTATTTTTTCCAAAGAAGAATTCCTAAAGAAACTGATGCAAGAAGAATCTGGATTTTCCCTAACTTGAAAGACATGCCATCGCTAAAACAACCGGATGCCGACCCGCCGAAGCCCCAAGGAGAATTCCATAACTGAAAAGGACAAAGAAAATGATCATAAAAACCAGTATTTGCATTGTGTATCATTGTCGTCACTGCTGTATATTTCATTTCAAAAAAAGCTGGAAGCCAAAAGTATGCACTCAGTCCTAATCCAAAGCAGACGACCAATATCGCTTTACCTACAATCTTCCAATTATTCTGTTTTCTGCATACTCCATAGACACTGTATAAAATAATTCCACATATATAGTATGTTAAAATTATAATTCCTAAAATTGTATGCGATTGTAACGTGGCAGCAAGACCTACACTACCCAATACAATCCCTTTGTATGTATTGGATTTTTGGAGGATTAGAAAACTACCAAAAAGCAAAAGTGGAACAAACGCTATCGCCCAATATTCACCCACAGAGCCTCGAATATACACTTGAACTGCATGATATGGCGCATAGGAAAACAAGAGTGATCCAATAACCGCACCTATAGCTCCATACATTGGATAGAGAAACAGATATAAAAAACTCGCACCAAGAAAAAATGGAGCCATAAACATCATTTTTGTCGCAGTCACAGCATCCAAACCGATGGCATACAATGCCCCTCCAAAATAATATGGCAATGGAGAATAATAATTAAAAATTAAATATCCATATCCGTATCCAAGGTCATCGATGATTCGAACAGGAAATTGCTTCTCTATTAGAGCGCTTCCCATCCCAATAACTCTTGAAACCTGTGTATCATCATGCATTGGGAAATATCCATTAGAAAGAAGGGGAAGCACTGCCCAAATCAACAATATATTCGATAACAATAATCCTAACCAAAAATTTCTAGAATACATAGGTCAAATCAGTTTTTCTTACGTCTTTTGAAAATGAATGGAATTACATAGACACCAATATACAGCAAGATACATGACAGACTTATCATGTCAGCGAAAAATCTACTTTTTGTTTCTCTGAATGATACATACATACTATGCTTCCCAGACGTCACCGGGATCTGCATCACTCCAGAAGGATTATCATAAGAAATCATGACGGGATTTTCATCTACCATTGCACCCCACCCTGGGTAAAAAATAGTATTTATTTGGATAATACTATTTTCACTTGCGTCAATAGTTACTTGTATAGTATTGGTGTCTATGCGTATCGGTTCAATGGTGGCATTACCTTTAATAACTTCAACTCTTTTGTCATTTCTTGAGGTTGGCAACAAAGATATCCATCTGGGCATGTATTCATTTGCGACTGTAGTTGTCCCCTCATTCGTACTGTAGTATCCATCCGGATACACAATACTTTCTGATTGAAAATATGGCACAGCCTGATATCCAAACCATACAAGTGAAAAAATAACGACAATAGTTCCAATCTTTTTATATGTGTCTGCTGTATATGCGAGAATCCAAGACCCAACAAACACCCAAAACAGTAATATCCTATACGGGAATTGAACGAATAGTCCAAGCACATTGCCTCTCCAGAATACACTACTCCATTGACTCAAAAAAAATGTCGAAATTATGATTGTCAAAATATAGAACGATCTCTCTGTACTATATTTTTTGCCTTTTATACATAGCAAACATAGGCTTGCAAGCAAAATTGGAAAACTCTTCAAAAGTAAGTCAAGAGTTACAGGGAAATAATGCAGAGGATTAGAGACGCTTACCGTATCAAATAATACAAATCTTTTTTCTATAATTGCTGGTATCCAAAAAAATAGTGAACACCCAATAGCCAAAAAGGTTGGCTTTATAAACGAATATTTCTTTCGAACATATATGGTTACAATAATCACGAAAAAACAAAATAATGCTGCGGTATTATGACTTATGAGCAAAAATGCCAAGGCTGGAATATATGAAACATACCATTCACGTTCTAAAGCCAACAGCACGCAAAAAAATGTTCCTATAGCAAGGAGCTCTCCAACCGATCCTCGAGTATAAATATCGTAGAGTACGTATGGATTCAGCACAAAAGAAACGGCACCAAAAAAGCTACTCAGAGGTGAAAAAAATGTTTTTAACCATAGAAATAGAGCAACCGCTCCAACAATTACACTTCCAATTATGATCACTTCAACAGAAGATTGAAAAGAAAGCCCGGCAAGGTGAAGAATCGAACCAATATACATAAAACCGGGGTATAAAAAGTTTGAAACAGGATATCCATAACTAAAATTTAATCTACCTAAAAAACGTACGGGAAATTGTCCATCGCGTAAACTTTGATAAAATGCTGACAATCTGATTATCATCCAATTTCCATCATCTGTGACTAAAAAGCCAGGCCGAAAAATTGGGGAAAGCACTACGAGCGATATCACACTTAGTAGTAGTATCCATATCACATATGAAAAGAATATTCGTTTCATGATTTGCTAACAATACGGTGTAAATATCCGTCTAATAGTATTTAACTTCTGTCTTTGAAAGAATTCGATATAAGCGTATGTGTGAATTCGGGTTGTTTCCTTTTTGAATTTCTAATACTTTATCCATTGGCCAGTCAGGTTTTTCTTGCGTTAAATTTGTAATATAATACGTCGGTTTTTTCAGAAATGTTGCATAAATATCGTCTGGAATTGTTTTTGACGGTGGCCACACACCATGAATTTCAATATTTTTATTATCATGCAGATAAATCTCCAAAGCGTATGGTAAAAGTCCGAAAGTTCCCTCCGTATACACAGCAATCGAATTAGTTTTTGAGAGTGAAGATAATTCACCGACTATTTCCTTCACTCCCCATCCTGAAGGCCAATCATTGATAAGCTGCCCTATCTCTGATGTTGGAATCTTCGCGTTGTTTATATCTGTGATAATAGCAAACGATATGGATAATGTTTGAAAAACACACACAGCCAAAACAAGTGCTTGCATATAGTAATGTTTCACATACGTTAATAGCCCATCTATTCCAACTGCTGTAAGGATGAATAATGGCATTACCATAAATAATATAAACCTCGGATATAATACTTTTCCGAACAATGCCAATGCAGTAAAAGGAAGAATCCACCAGAGTAGTAAAAGAAATTTTTCCAAAGTTTGCTTCCGAAGAAAAA
>CAYHHA010000030.1:13254-15486 GCA_964356315.1 uncultured Gammaproteobacteria bacterium | reverse complement strand
AACCCCTAAACTCTCAGCTTTCCAAAGCTCTATACTCTTTATTACCCCAGTTGACAATTGTACCTTTGCTTTGTAGACTACCCATAATGAAAATACATGAAATTATGTCTGGGCACGTACTGACGGTCAATACGGAATCTACTATTAGAGAGTTATGGAAGAAGCTTTTTTCTAAACACGTGAATGCGATTCCTGTGGTCGATAAAAAAAACAATCTCACAGGCATAGTCACAAAAGAAGACCTTCTCAAAATTCTTTATCCAGATTATCAGGAATACTTTGCAGATATAGGTGCAGTTGAAGATTTTGAGGATATGGAAGGGAAAGTACACTCTCTTGGAAATACCAAAACCAAAGATATTATGTGTAAAAGAGTCGTATATACGAGAGCCGAAACACCGATAATGCGTGCGCTTTCTCGTATGATTGTCAGGCGTATCAATCAGCTCCCTGTGTTGGATGATCATAATAAAGTAATAGGAATGATCACTAAAGGAGATATATTTTACGCGCTGATAAAACGTGAAGTTGCGGTAAAGCATCATGCTGTTCACGCGAAAAAGAATGTAGCTAAACCTGCTACAAAAGTGGTGTCCAAAAAGAAGCGGAAAAAGTAATTTCCGCTCACCCCTAGTACAGCTTCATTTTCCTCACCTTGACAGCTGTTGGATGGAACCCTAGAATTTAATCTCAGGATGCCTCACACATATTTACATTTAGAAGATGGGGAAGTTATTGAAGGAGTTGGGTTTGGATTCGATGGATCATCGGAGGGTGAGGTCGTCTTTTCTACCGGCATGACGGGATATCCTCAGAGTTTGACAGATCCTTCTTTTGCTGGACAAATTCTGACATTTACCTATCCGCTTATCGGAAATTACGGCATACCAAAACCCGCGTATCAAGATGCTCACCTTCTCTCGAATCTTGAGTCGGAACGGGTGTGGGTAAAAGGAGTAATTGTTTCCTCTTGTATAGATACTCCCTCTCATTTTCAGATGCATACCTCTCTCTCACAGTGGCTCTTGGAGCATAAAGTACCGGGCATTTCACACATAGACACTCGAGCACTCACCAAAAAAATTCGTGAAAAGGGGTGCATGCGCGGGGTAATCACGCATGAAAAAACGCATACATTCGGAAATCCAGTGGCCGAACATTTTGTTTCTCAGGTAAGTTGCAAAGATGTGATTATCCACAAGAGCACAAATCCAAACGGAAAAAGAATTCTGGTGATAGATTGCGGAGTGAAACATGGCATCCTTCGTGCACTCCTTTCAGAAGGGTATGATCTTGTCCGAATTCCCTGGAATGAAAGTCCTGCAGGATATCTCGGCAGTGTAGATGGAGTGTTTTGTTCCAATGGCCCAGGAGATCCCAAGGAATGTCAAATTACCATAGACCATATCAGTTCCATCCTTGATCAGAAAAAGCCGTTTATCGGTGTCTGCTTGGGGCATCAGCTTGTTGCACTGGCCTCGGGAGCTGATACCTATAAATTGCCCTATGGGCACAGAGGACTGAACCAGCCATGTATGGATATGCTTACCAATAAAGCCTATGTCACTTCTCAAAACCATGGGTATGCCGTGAAAAAAGAATCAATCCAAAAAGATTTTTCAGAGTGGTTTGTAAACCTAAATGATCAGACAAACGAGGGGCTATACAGTAAAAAATTCAATGTTTTTAGCACGCAGTTTCATCCTGAGGGAAGCCCAGGTCCGTTTGATACAAAATGGATATTTTCACTCTTTAAAAAATGAAGAAAAAACTTAAAATTCTTATACTTGGCTCTGGAGCGTTAAAAATCGGCGAAGCCGGTGAATTTGATTATTCGGGAACGCAGGCGATCAAGGCTCTCAAAGAAGAGGGGGCAACAGTCATATTGATTAATCCAAATATTGCGACCATTCAAACGTCGGAAGGCTTGGCAGATGAAGTATATTTTCTCCCCGTGACGCCGGAATTTGTCGAGAAAGTTATCGAAAAAGAAAAGCCTGATGGCATTATGCTTTCTTTCGGCGGACAGACGGCGCTTAATTGTGGCATCGCACTGTATAAGGCGCATGTATTGGAGAAATATAAGGTCGAAGTTTTTGGCACCCCTATACAGACCATTATCGAAACAGAAGATCGCGAATTATTTGCCAGTAGACTTGCTACCAAAAATTTACTAACGGCAAAAGGTCGCGTGGTGAGATCGCTTAATGATGCGCTTTCATATGCAAAAGA
>CAYHHA010000030.1:0-13154 GCA_964356315.1 uncultured Gammaproteobacteria bacterium | reverse complement strand
ATTCGAGAGTTGGGAATTGTGGGTGAATGCAATATTCAATATGCACTAAATCCAAAAAATGGAGAATATCGAATTATCGAAGTAAACGCGCGACTTTCTCGTTCCAGCGCTTTGGCATCAAAGGCCACAGGGTATCCGCTTGCGTATGTGGCTGCCAAGCTCGCGATGGGAAAAACACTCCCTGAACTTCGAAATGCGATTACTGGTGACACCTCTGCATTTTTCGAACCAGCGCTGGATTATGTGGTGGTCAAAATCCCTCGGTGGGATTTGGATAAATATGAGCTTGTGGATCCGACTATTGGCAGTGAGATGAAAAGTGTCGGAGAAGTTATGAGTATAGCGCGAACATTTAAAGAAGCATTGCAAAAAGCCGTGCGCATGTTGAACCTTGGATTTGACGGTATTATCGATGATTCACTTGTACAATGTTCGCTTGAGACGCTCAAGGAACGCCTCCGAAAACCGGATCCGAAGCGAGTGTTTGTAATTAGCGCAGCCTTTGCCAAGGGTATGTCTGTCGAGGAAATCGCGATGATTACTGGTATAGATCCATGGTTTCTGTATTCATTGAGGCGAGTCGTCCAGACGTATATCGGCATGACGCAGGCAACAGAACTTACTACCGAACTGCTTCTTGATGCGAAAAGACAGGGGTTTTCTGATACACAGATTGCCAGAAAGCTTCATCTGGGTGAAAATGACGTTCGAAAACAGCGCGTCAAAGAAGGCGTTATTCCGGTCATCAAACGGATCGATACGATGGCGGGGGAATTTCCGGCAAAGACTAATTATTTGTATATGACGTATGCCGCGAAGGAATCTGATTATGTCCCAGATGCGAGTGAGGAAAAAGTGGTTGTGTTGGGTGGTGGACCTTATGCGATTGGGACGTCTGTTGAGTTTGATTGGTGTGCAGTAAACACTGTTTCAACGATTCGAGAACAAGGGAAAAAGACCGTTATGATCAACTGTAATCCAGAGACCGTATCGACGGATTTCGACACCACAGATTATCTCTATTTTGAAGAGCTCAGTTTCGAACGGGTATCGGATATTCTTGACCGCGAATGCGCCCCGGTGATCGTCTCTGTTGGTGGGCAAATCCCAAATAATCTGGCACCAAAGCTGTCTGCAACAAAACGGGAAATTTTGGGCACACAAGCGGTGTCGATACACAAAGCAGAAAATCGTCAGGAGTTTAGTAAATTACTTGATTCTTTATCTATTTCACAGCCTCCATGGAGAGAAGTACATGGAGTAGATGAATCAATAGTGAGCGCCCTCGAACTTGGGTTTCCCGTGCTCATTCGTCCTTCATTTGTGCTCTCTGGTAAAGCAATGCTGGTGGTGGAAACGGAAGAACAACTCCGAGAGTATTTGGACCACTATAAAACTCAAGTATCTGAATATTCTATGGTTATGACCAAATTTATGCTTGGTGCTACCGAATGTGATTTTGATGGGGTTGCGCAAAAAGGATCAGTTCTTGTCTATGCACTCAGCGAGCATGTAGAACATGGAGGTGTGCATTCAGGAGACGCCACCTTGGTGTTACCATCATTCTCACTTTCTGATGATATGAAAGGAAGAATTGAAGAAACGTCAAAGAAAATAGTAAAGTCGTTAAAAGTAAACGGACCGTTTAATATCCAGTTCTTGGTTTCAAACGATGATCTTTTTGTGATCGAATGCAACCTACGTGCCTCTCGAAGTGTCCCATTTGTCAGTAAGGCTACAAATGTAAATTTTATCCGACTTGCTACAAGAGTTGCACTCGGAATCGATGAGTCTGTCGTATCCATGCCAGAAGCACAGTACGTGACGGTGAAGGCTCCTCAATTTTCATTCCGTAAACTCCGAGGAGCGGATCCGATCCTGCGAGTAGAGATGAGCTCCACGGGAGAGGTCGCCGCATTTGGACAGGATCGATTTGAAGCGTATTTGAAGGCAATTTGTTCCACTGGGGTGCAATATCCAGAGAAAAAAACAGTATTTTTGAGTTTAGGTGGACCGTCGGGTAAACAGAAGTTTCTCGCTTCTGCCGTATCTCTGTATGAATTAGGGTTTACCATATACGCTACTTCTGGAACACATGATTTTCTAAAAGAAAATGGAGTGTCCTCCTTGCGGGTTGGGAAGTTGTACGCCGGGGAGCACCCGAATTATATGGATTTGTTAAAAGATCATAAAATTAGTTTTTCTGTAGTCTTGCCGGAACGCTTCGTTGACACGTCTTCTCCGTTGGTGGAAAAAGGCATGAGTGATGGATATACCATGCGAAGATTATCTATAGATCTGTCCATACCGATATTCACCAATGGAGAAACAGCAGGGTTGTATATAGAATCATTAAAAAAATATTCGTTTGAAACATTGAATATAAAACCATGGAGCTACTATAGATAAAAGGAGAAGATGTATGAAAAATGATTTATTTGGTAAAGATATCCTTCGCGCAGATCAATTTACTAGATCACAAGTGGATATGGTTTTGGAAAAAGCATCGGAGATGAAGACGATTGCACAGGGTTCTGGATATTCTGACATACTTCGCGGGAAAATTATGACCGCACTTTTTTATGAACCATCTAGTCGGACCTATGGTTCGTTTATCACCGCAATGCAGAGGTTGGGTGGGGGATTTATCCCACTTCAGGGAGTGACCTATTCCTCTGTTTCAAAAGGCGAGACATTGGAGGATACGGTTGCGACATTTGCAAGTTACAGTGACGTGTTAGTGATTCGATATCCCTATGTGGGTGGAGCAGTGCTTGCGGCCGATCAGGTAGAAATTCCTGTCATCAATGCCGGCGATGGAAATGGCGAACATCCGACGCAGGCTCTGTTGGATTTGTATACCATTTCGGGTCATCTCTCGACAGTTTCGGGATCAACGATTACCTTCGTTGGAGACTTGCTCAATGGTCGAACCGTGCATTCACTGGTTAAACTTTTGTCGCTTTATACTCCCAAAACCGTACATTTTATTGCTCCGAAAGAGTTGCAGATTCCAGAAGAATATATTGCGGTCCTCAAGGCTGTAGGGGTAAATGTCTTTGTATCTGATGTGCTTGATGATGTGCTGAGCGCAAGTGATGTGCTCTATGTCACTCGCGTACAGAAAGAACGCTTCCGTGATCTTGATGTGTACGAAAGACTGAAGCACCGATATATTATCTCAAACGAAACGATGAAACGGGCGAAAAAAGACAGTATTCTCATGCATCCGTTTCCTCGGGTAGGAGAAATCCTCCCAGAGGTAGATAGTGACCCGAGAGCGCTCTATCTACGGGAACAAATGCGAAACGGTATGTATGTTCGGATGGCACTGTTGTCACTAGTATTGATAAAATAATTGTTATTCCCGTCCCGCTAAGCGGGAGGATTCTAGGGTGTAAGAAATAACTTTTTGGATCCCCGATCAGGTCGGGGATGACAAAAGCGAAAATATGTCGTTACAAAAATTTCCAGGTCTCATCGATATCCATACACATCTGCGAGATCCAGGAGCAACGCAGAAAGAAGACTTTGTTACAGCAAGTCGCTCTGCGATTGCTGGAGGATTCACGTTTATCTGTGACATGCCCAATAATCCGACTCAACCAACGATAAACCTTCATCGTTTGGAGGAAAAATTTCACCTTTCCAAAAAGAAATCAGCGTGCGATATTGGACTCTATTTTGGGTCTACTGGAGATAATCTCGATATGTTTCCTGAGGTTATCGCAAGACCCTATGTCTATGGACTTAAGCTTTACTGCGGTCATACAACAGGAGACCTACTTATCAACGATGAAAAAATACTGGATCAAATTTTTTCAGCCTGGAACTCTGAAAAACCGATTCTTATGCATGCGGAAGGATCTCTGATTGAGCTGGGGATCTCGCTTTCGAAAACATACCATCGCCGAATTCATGTGTGTCATATCGCAAATCGAGATGATTTGGACCGTATCCGAAAAGCCAAAGAGCAACAGGTGCTGATAACAACAGGCGTTACGCCTCATCATCTGTTTTTATCAGCCAATGAAGGCATGAAGTTGAAGGGATACGGGTTGGTAATGCCACCACTTGTCGATGAAGAAACCCAAGGGTATCTCTGGGAAGGTCTTCGAGATAGAACCATTGATCTGGTCGAGAGTGACCATGCCCCCCACACACGCGAAGAAAAAGAAAGTACAACTCCATATTTTGGTATGCCGGGACTGGAAACCACGTTAGGGCTAATGCTATTAGGAGTGAAACAAGGCAAATGTTCGCAAGAAGATGTACTACGACTTTTATATGATGCTCCGAAAAAGATTTTTTCAATTCCTGATCAGTCTGAAACTTTTATAGAATGTGATCCTGATCATTCTTACCGCGTTGGTTCACAGGGGTATCAGACAAAATGCGCATGGAGCCCGTTTGAGGGGTGGGAGTTATACGGCAAAGTAGAGCGGGTCGTATTGTATGGAAAAACGCTTGTAGACGAAGGAGTGATGACGTAGTATAACTAACATTTAGAAATAGGAGGATTATGACCAATCTATCAATCGATTATTGTGGTGTATCGTTTCCAAATCCGTTAGTGCTTCCTTCGGGGATCGCTCAAGAAATTCCCCGAGATCATGACCGGTTTGCGAAATCTGGTGTCGGATCAATCACGACAAAATCTTTGACTATAGAACCTCGAGAAGGCAATCCGTTGCCGAGAGTGCTGAAAACAGAGAATGTATTTTTAAATTCTGTTGGGCTTCGCGGGCCTGGGATAGAAAAAGGTGTTCCCCTTGTGGCTGACTTTATCAAAACTTCCCCGGTTCCAGTCTTAGTGAGTGTGTTTGCAACGAAGGTTGTCGATTTTGAGCGATTTGCCACAGAATTTTTGCCACATATGGGAAACGCGCTGTTTGAACTCAATCTCAGTTGTCCTAATGTTGAGGATGATATGGGCAAACCGATGGGTATGGGAGCAGATTCTTCAGGATCAGCTGTGAAGGCCGTGAAAAAAATTATGGGCAACATTCCTGTGTTGGCAAAGTTGTCCCCAAATGTCCCGAATATTGGTGAAGTCGCAAAAGCTTGCGAAGCGGCAGGGGCAGATGGAATTGTTGCAATTAACACCGTTGGTCCTGGTATGGTGATTGATATTGTCCGAAAAAAGCCAGTGCTCGGCGCCAAACGTGGTGGCGTGTCAGGGCCGGGGATAAAGACGATTACTATTCGCTGTATCTATGATATTTATGAAGCCGTCAAAATTCCTATTATCGGCATGGGTGGTATTTCTACCACACAGGATACTCTTGAAGCCATGATGGCCGGGGCAACACTGGTTGGGGTTGGTACGGCGACTTATTTTAAGGGTATCGGCGTCTTTGAAGAAATTAAGACAGGATTATCACAGTACATGGAGAAAAATGGAATCGCAAATCTTAAAGATATCGTGGGAGTTGCTCACTAACCTATGACATTTCAGGAAAAATTGGATGCGATTGTGAAAAAAAATAATTCCCTGGTATGTGTGGGTTTGGATAGTGACATGGCGAAGCTTCCTGAACACGTGAGAAACGGCGAGCATCCACAATCGACATTTAACAAAGCGATCATCGATGCGACTTTCGATTTAGTATGTGCGTATAAACCAAATACGGCATTTTATGAAAGCCGTGGTAGTGTAGGGATCGAAGCCTTAAAACGAACGTGTGACTATATAAAAGAGAACTATCCGGAAGTGCCCATTATTATTGATGCAAAACGCGCGGATATTGGCAATACAAACGAGGGGTATTGCAAATTTGTATTCGAGTATCTCGGTGCTGACGCGATTACCCTTCATCCATATCTAGGCAAAGAGGCGGTAAAACCTTTTTTAGACCGAAAAGATAAAGGATGTATTGTCTTATGTAAAACATCCAATCCCGGTTCTGGAGAATTTCAGGATCTTCTGATAAACGAAGTACCGTTCTATAAAATTATTGCGAAGAACGTTTCACAAGAATGGAATTACAACAATAATTGTTCATTGGTGGTTGGTGCGACCTATCCTGAAGAGTTGGCGGAGGTTCGAAGTATCGTTGGGTCTATGCCGATTTTAATTCCTGGGGTAGGGGCGCAAGGTGGAGATATAGAAAAAACAGTGAAGGCGGGAAAAGATGTAAACGGAAAGAATGCGATTATAAATGCTGGTCGTAGCATAATCTTTGCATCGTCAGCATTGGACTATGCTCAAGCTGCTCGAAAAGAAGCAGAAGTATTAAAAAATAGTATAAATTCATTTCGTTAAGGAGGGCGGGCTATGTCAGAAATTATTGATATTTTAAAAAAAGTAAAAGCAATATATTCAGACGATCATTTTATACTCACATCCGGAAGGCATTCTGCGGTGTACATCAATAAAGATGCACTCTATCCGCATACGATTGAAACGTCTCGAGTTGGAGAATTGTTTGCTCAAAAGTTTAAGGATGTCGAAGTAGATACAGTGGTAGGCCCGGCGTTAGGCGGAATTATTCTGTCGACCTGGACAGCGTATCATCTAACAAAACTGAAAGGTAAAGAAATTGCGGGGGTATATACAGAAAAAACGCCAGATAAAAATCAAATATTTACTAGGGGTTACGACGGATATATCAAAGGTAAAAATGTATTAGTCATTGAGGATTTGACCGCTACAGGGGGATCTGTGAGGAAAGTTGTCGATAGCGTTCTTGCAGCGGGAGGAAGTGTTGTAGGTGTTTGCGTTATGGTTAACCGCGATCCAGTGAATATTACGAGTGAAACAGTGGGCGGGTCTTTTTCTTCACTCGGAGAATTTCCCGTGGTGTCTTATGATGAAAAAGATTGTCCGATGTGTAAAAGTGGAGTTCCAATTAATACAACAGTGGGGCATGGGAAAAAATTTTTAGAGTCGAAACACGTGTCATCCCCGTGAAGACGGGGATCGTTTTAAAAGTAGATTGTTCCCGCTCAGCGGGACGGGAATGACATATACTTTAAATATGAAAAATTTAACAATTGTTTCGCATCCGCTTATAGAGCATTCTTTAACCCGACTTCGTGATAAGACGGTGCGTACAGATGAATTTCGCAGGCATGCGGATATTGTGTCAAAAATTCTTATCCTTGAAGCTACGAAACATATGACCCTTGAAGACAAAAACATAGAGACGCCACTGTGTCCATTTGTGGGAAAATCTCTGAAAGATGAGGTCATTATAGTTCCTGTGCTTCGCGCGGGACTGGCTATGTTGTTTGCGACTCAGGAAATGCTTCCAAATGCTTCGGTTGGGTTTATCGGACTGGAGCGCGATGAGAAAACCGCAATTGCTAGGGAATACTATAAAAAAATTCCGAAAATTTTGTCTTCAAACATCGTATTTGTTGTGGATCCTATGCTTGCAACAGGAGGATCTATGGATGATACACTTTGCGCCGTCAAAGAACGAGGAGCAACGAGACTAGTGGCGGTCAGCATCGTTTCTGCTCCCGAAGGGGTGAAACGTGTGACAAAAAAGCATCCTGATGTTCAGATTATTACCGCAGCATTAGATGAAAAACTCAACAGCGCATCGTATATAGTTCCAGGGCTCGGTGATTTCGGTGATCGGTATTTTGGTACAGAGGGATTTTCTATTTCGTAAATAGTATCGCAAACGATAGGAATAAACTGTCATATGAATGAACTTGGTCGTACACAATACGCGCTCTATCAGAAACATTCTGAGGTTGTCTTGAGTCAAGGTGATGCCGGTCCGTGGTATTTGATGAACGTTCACCTGGTGAAACCAAATCTAGAAGACGGTCTTCACGATCCATCAGGTTTAGTAATCTATGGTTTGGCAACTCAAATTCCTGCTGTATTTGAATCTGAGCGTCTTGTGTTCCCTGGTCGTCTTGAATCAAAGCAAGTTATTACCCGTGTCCACAATCTTCTCAGAATTCCACCGCAAGAAATCATTCAG
The DNA here is from genome assembly GCA_964356315.1 of uncultured Gammaproteobacteria bacterium. Lineage (GTDB taxonomy): Bacteria > Patescibacteriota > Microgenomatia > UBA10105 > UBA927 > CAYGFH01. The sequence goes on along the minus strand of CAYHHA010000030.1, from coordinate 5,211 downwards.
GCACTTGGAAATAATATGGTTGTTGTATATTCATATTCCAATGCTCAATCGCAAACAGCAGAGAGTTCAACATAGAAAAATGGTATTCAACAACCAAAAAACAGTAGCGTAGAATTGTCCCTTTGACAGGGGTAATATAAATTTGGTATCTTAGACCATGCCGACTAAATATATTTTTGTATCAGGTGGTGTTATATCCGGACTCGGAAAGGGCATTACCACCGCTTCAATCGCCCTTCTTCTCCAAAACAGAGGCTATACTGTGACCCCAGTCAAATGTGAAAATTACCTGAATATCGATGCTGGGCTTATTAACCCTATCGAACATGGTGATGCGTTTTTGATGGATGATGGCACAGAAGCGGATATGGACATGGGCACCTATGAGAAATTCCTTGGGAAAAACATGTACCGCCATAACTTTATTACCATGGGTCAGGTGTATCAGGCGGTCATTCACCGGGAGAGAAATTTTGGCTATAACGGTGAGGATGTGGAAACCATCCCGCATGTAACCGATGAAATATTGGATCGTATAAAAGCCGCGGGAGAAAAAGAAAAAAGTGATGTTGTCGTCATAGAATTGGGAGGAACTGCAGGAGAATATCAAAATGCGTTGTATTATGAAGCCTCACGTATTTTATCCCGTGATCGGAAAAATACGGTAGTGCACGTGCACGTCAGTTACTTGCCTACTCCAAGTCATTTGGGCGAGCCAAAAACAAAACCGACTCAACTATCAGTCAAAATGCTTAATTCTATGGGTATTCAGCCTGACTTTATTGTCGCACGGGCAGAAAAGCCGATGGACGAGAGACGCCGAGACCGATTTGCCCTGTTTTGCGGAGTAGACGAAGAAAATGTTATCGATAGTGTTGATCTAAAAAGTCCATACGGCATACCAAGGCATTTAACCGATCAAAAATTTGATGAAAAAATCTTAACAATGCTTGGCCTTCCTCTCAATAAACTCGATATTTCCAAATGGGAATCGATGGTCGAAACCATATTAGTAAAAAAGCAAAAGAAAAAGACGATTGCGATCGTAGGAAAGTATTTCGCGACGGGCGAATATCAGCTTCGCGATAGCTACGCGGCCCTTATGGACGCCATAGATCACGCCGCGTGGGCAAAAGGGATCGATACCGACGTCAGATGGGTGAATGCCGAAAAACTGGAAAAAGGAGACCTAAAAGATATCACGGGAGTAGATGGTATTATCGTGCCTATCGGATGGGGTCCGCGAGGGGTAGAGGGGAAAATTCGCGCTATCCAACACGCGCGCGAGCAAAAAATTCCATATTTGGGGCTTTGTTATGGTATGCAGTTGGCTGTAGTGGAATATGCACGGAATGTTTTAGGACTTGCTGGAGCTCATACACTAGAATGCGATTCAGGCACACCACACCCAGTCATTCATATGATCCAAGGCCAAGAAGAGATTCTCAAGCGCAGGGCCTATGGTGGGACTATGCGACTCGGACGTTGGGAGTGTCAGGTGAAAAAAGGAAGCATATCAGATGGTGCGTACATTACCTATAAAGGATATGATAATCCAGATCAGAAGGTGGTTGGAGAACGGCACCGTCATAGATATGAATTTAACGATGCCTACGCGCCACAATTGGAAAATGCAGGACTTATTTTAGCAGGTCGATCATTGGTCGAAAATTTGGTGGAAATTGTCGAACTTCCGAAAAAAGTACATCCCTTTTTCGTAGGAACCCAGTATCACCCTGAATATCGCTCCACTCCTATTGTCCCGCACCCAATATTTTTAGAATACATGGCGAGCCTCTAGGGCTATTTCTGTTTGTCATTCCCGTGAAAACGGGAATCGGTTAAAAAATGAACTTGATCTCCGCATACGCGGGGATGACAAGAATGTAGGATATGGTTGAGGCTCTAGGGCTTGTTTGAGAGTATACTAGCATGATATAATACCTTTCTATGGCGAACTCAGCAATCTGGACAACTGGCGAAGGCGAAACAAAAAAAAGCGTGACATTTCATGTCGGCGATACTGTCCGTGTGCACTACAAGCTCATTGAAAAAGAAAAAGTTTCCGGAAAAACCAAAAAAGAAGTCAAAGAAGAAACCCATGAGCGCACCCAGGTGTATGAGGGGATCGTCATCGCTATCAAAGGCACAGGGGCAAACATTATGTTCATGGTACGACGTATCGCAACGGGTCATGTCGGTATAGAGCGTATTTTCCCAATCATTTCTCCTTGGATAAAAAATATTGAAATCAAAAAAGCTGGACAAGTCAGACGAGCAAAGCTCTATTACCTACGCGACCGCATCGGGAAAGCCGCGACAAAAATAGATGAATTTGTCCCAAGCACTCCACAAACAACAACTGGGTAAAACCGGGGAAACGATTGCTTCAAATTACCTTCAAAAAAAAGGATATCGCATTATTGATCGAAATTTCAAGGCGCGGTATGGGGAGTTAGATATCATCTGTATCCATAAAAATACTTTGGTGTTTGTCGAGGTAAAAACCCGAATAGGGACAGAATTTGGTCTTCCAGAGGAATCAGTGACACCGAAAAAACTCAGAGAAGTCATACAAACAGCACAGTATTATATTCTTTCCCATGCGGGGCTCCCCGAATCACTCCGTATAGATGTGATAGGTATTGAATTGGATGAAGATGATAAGATCGTCTACTTTAACCATATCGAAAGCGTCACGGAATAAGACCCTGGTGTGATACAATTTCTTTTATGGCATTCTTTTCTAAACCCTCATCGTATGCGTGGTTATCTATTGGCGCTGCTATTGTGACCGTCGGACTAAAGTCACTTGCGTATGTGCTGACGGGATCTGTAGGGCTTTTATCCGATGCGATAGAGTCACTCGTAAATTTGATAGCTGCAATTGTCGCGCTAGTAGCATTGTCTATCGCTGCGCGACCACCAGATAATCTTCATGCATATGGTCATGGAAAAGCAGAGTATTTTTCCAGTATCGCAGAGGGGTTATTTATCTTTATTGCTTCAGGAAGTATCGCATATACTGCTATAGAGAGGATATTGCATCCAGCTCCTCTCGAACTGTCTTTTGTAGGCATAGGTGTTTCGGTGCTCGCTTCACTCATAAATCTCATTGTTGCGTTACAGCTTTTTCGAGCTGGGAAAAAATTTCGCTCAATTACCCTCACAAGTGATGCACATCATTTAATGACCGACGTATGGACCTCTATCGCAGTCGTGCTGGGAATTTTCGTTGTGTTAATTACTCGTATCGATATTCTCGATCCGATTATCGCTATTCTCGTTTCTATTAATATCGTATTTTCTGCTATAGATATCATAAAACAATCCGCTCTCGGATTTATGGATACTTCCATAAGTGAAGAGGACATTCGTGAGGTGACAAAAGTGATAGATACCTATTGTAAAAAAGGTATTTCCTATCACGGTCTTCGGACGAGGCAGGCAGGGGCCAGACGATTTGTGACGTTTCATGTTCTTGTTCCGGGAAATTGGTCAGTACAAAAGGGTCACGATTTATTGGAAAGTATGGAAGAAGATTTACGCGGGAAGTTCGATAAAATGACGATAACCACGCACTTGGAGCCAAAAGAAGATCCTAAGAGCGATAAAGATATCTTGATAGATAGAGATAATTAATCGACACACCAACTCTAGAGAGGACGAGAAAGTATTTCAGGGGAAGTAGCCACCAATTGAATAATCAATTCTCCAAATAATGAGTTAGCCCATGAAAACCAGTGTCTGGTAAATTTATGAGGATCATCGATGTGGATGCTTTCATGGATAAAAAATGTTCCTGCATGAGTATCCTTTATCGTCCGGAGGCAATTTTTGATTTCTTCAGGATCAGAGCTTGTCATCGCTTGCATAATTGTTGCCATCGGCCAAAACCGGTCACAGACGCCAACATGCGGAGACGTTAGTCCACATGCTATAGAGCCTTTGGCATAAAACGAATTCCATTTACTTAATATCAGTTTCCGAGTGTGCTGATAGACATCATTTGTAGAAGAAACAAATCCAATATACGGAAGGCTTAATAAGCTTGGTATATTTGGGTCATCCATGACACTCGATGATCCAAAACCATCGACTTCATATGCATAGATTAGTCCGTAGACAGGATGGGTGATAATTCCCCACGTGGAAATGCCCTCTCGTATCTGACGGGCGATATGGAGGCATAGTTTTTGCAGTTCAAATTCTCCGATTTTATCAAGAATGGTTGCTATTTTTTCTAGGTGCACTGCAGTCATCGCGTTTGAAGCAATATGATACGGAAAAACGGTCTCATCGTCTGAGGGACGAAATACACTCCGAATTAATCCACAGTGCTTTCCGGGATAGCCGTATCCGTGAAGGCGTATAGCAGGATGCAAGTGTCCAGATTTTGTCGTGAAATGATAGAGAAGCTCACTGTTGTCTTTACTCAGAGTATTTTGCTCGAGAATAAACAATTGGAGGATAGATCTAATAGCTTCAATCCATTTTGCGGAAAAAACTGTGAGGTCATGCGTCTCAGTGTAGTATCGGTCAGAGAGTCTCAAAAATGCCGCAAGTGAATCCAGCTCATATTTCCTCTCCCATGGTTCATAATTTATTTCAAATGCGTTAGCATATGGGTCGGTAAGTATGCATTGTACTTGGCGATTTATGAGTCCTATGGCGAGTTGTTGCAATTCAGGATCTTGTAGTATATATGCCATGTAAGGCCAGAACTGATTCGTAGAATCCCGAAGCCACATAGCAGGTATGTCTCCAGTGACGATAAATGTGTCAGGAGCTCCTAACGTATCAGAAAAATAGACCGTGGTATCCAGAGTATTGGGAAAACAATTGGTAAATAGTCGCTGGATATCAGGATCTTGTATTTGCTCCGCTGTTTTTGAAGTTACAGAATCTATGGTGACATTCTGGAATACCCGCTCTTCTGCGGAAGGACGATCATGGAGTCTGGAAAAATCATGGATCTCGTTGGTAATTCGTTTGGGCATAGTTCTATAGTAGCACGAAATGAAGTGGGTATAGGAATATATGAATCATTTTTGATATAATACATGCATACGCACCATTGGTGTCGTATTTGTCGGTGTAAAAACCTTCAAGGTCCTGTAGCCGGAGTCGTATCGACGAAGTACCGCTTTGCGGTATCAACGGTGAAAGACTTGGTAAAAAAGTGGTTTTGAATGATATAGGTCCTGTAGC
>CAYHHA010000029.1:0-16987 GCA_964356315.1 uncultured Gammaproteobacteria bacterium | reverse complement strand
AAGATGCGTTGGAACTTCGTAAACTTGTTGAAAAAGCAAAAGGCATTCTCATGAAACGTAAATCAATTTCTGAAGACACTGCACACAGAATTATTATGAAAGAGAGCATGGACCGTAGAAAATCCTTAAAAGAGATCGCCGAGGCAATTATTATCACCGAAGCGTTGTGATACTGTTGACAACTTCGTAAATATTTTCTACTATAAGCACAAGAATCACGATGATGTGATATCTCCAATATAAAAAGACATTGTTGTCCCGCATGTGGCGGGACGCGTCGTATTTAGGAGGCCCACCATAGCTTACCGTTTGCCTTATCCCGTAAAGCGGGATGGCTCACGGAGCGTTTATAGGCGGGTAAATATTCATATGGCAAAAGATGAAGTGAAAGAACTGCTCTCAAAAGCAAAAAAAGACAAAGTGGCATTCGTTGATTTGCAATTTAACGATTTTCTGGGAAATATAAAAAGTTCGACTATTCCTGTGTACAATCTGGAAGATGCGCTGACTCGCGGCGTATGGATTGACGGCTCATCCATTGAAGGATTTGCCCGCATTCATGAATCGGATATGTATTTAATGCCGGACATCGCAACCTACGCAATTGTTCCGTGGAGAAATGATGGAGAAACAGGTACCGTTGCACGACTAATATGTGATGTGTATACCCCAAATCACGAGCCGTTTGAGGGAGATCCGAGAAATATTCTCAAGAGAGTAATCGCTGAGGTAAACGCAGTGGGGTATGACTATTATACTGGGCCGGAATGTGAATTCTTCCTTTTCCCAAAAGATCCCGATGGAACAATCCGTAGGGAGACTCGTGGTAATGGATATTATTTTGATCTTATCATGGATAAATCCTATACGATAAAAAGGAGAATTATTGAAGGATTGGATAGTATGGGTATTGCATCTGAGACAAGTACGCATGAAGTAGCGGATAATCAACACGAAATAGATATTAAGTACGATAAAGCCCTTCGCATGGCGGATAACACCATGACACTCAAGATGGCCACTCGGTTTATCGCGTATCAAAACGGGTACCATGCCACCTTTATGCCAAAGCCATTTCATGGGGTAAATGGAAGCGGGATGCATACACATCAAAGTTTGTGGAAAGGGTCAACAAATGCGATGTATGATCCCAAAGATGCGTATGGATTGTCGGGAGTTGCCTATCAATTTCTTGCGGGACAATTAAAGTATGCCAGAGAAATCGCTGGAGTGTTTGCTCCAATTGTGAATTCGTACAAACGGTTAACGCCAGGGTTTGAAGCACCAGCCTATGTATCATGGGCACGGATCAATAGATCCGCACTCATTAGAGTTCCGAAAATTTCTAAAGGAACAGAGAATAAAGCAACTCGGTTTGAGGTGCGCTGTCCGGATCCGTCTGCCAGTCCATATTTAACGTTCGCAGTATTCTTAAAAGCAGGATTGGAAGGCATTAAGCAACAACTCAAGGCACCGAAACCGGTTGAAGAAAACGTGTTTGAATTTGATGATGCGAAGCTTGCATCACGCTATATTACGAAGTTGCCATCAAGTCTGGGAGAGGCAATTGAGGAAATCGAAAAAGGGACGATTGTCAGAAAAACATTTGGAGACTATACATGGAAGCGCTATCTCGAAGCCAAAAATCAAGAGTGGGATAGCTACCGCCGAAGTGTGACCGAATGGGAAATCGATCGGTATTTCACCAGTATGTAGAAAAATACAGCGTTTGCGGTATACTACATATCATGACGACGACTCAGTTAACACCGGCACAAGTCAAAAAAGTGGCCAAGCTTGCGAACCTATCTGTAACTCCAGCGCAGGAAGAGAAGTTTGCGGGGCAATTAACCGGCGTATTGGAATTTATGTCCAAGATACAATCTTTGGATACCGAGTCTGTGCCGGAAACATCCCAAGTAACTGGTTTAACGAATGTATTTCGCGAAGATCTGATTGACGAGGCCCGGATGTTCTCGCAGGAAGAAGCACTGTCCGGAGCGAAACAAACTCACGATGGATTTTTTATGGTGCCAGCAGTATTGGACGAAGAATAGCTATGAATATAGATAAATCGATTTCACAAATTCGTGAATTACTTGATGGTAAAACGGTATCTGCAGTCGAGCTCGTTGAAGAGTGTTATGACACAATCGAAAAGACAGATAACAAGGTAAATGCGAGTATCACACTGCGGGACAAAAAAGACGCCTTGGCGCAAGCCAAAATGCTAGATAGCAAATCCTCAGATGCATTGCCGCTTCGGGGCATCCCCTTTGTACTCAAAGACTCGTATGTGACTAAAGGAATTCGGACAACAGCAGCATCCAATGTGCTCAAAGACTATATTCCACAGTACAGCGCAACGGTCTATAAAAAACTCGAAGATGCAGGTGCGATACTTCTCGGGAAAATGAATATGGATGCGTGGGGGCATGGTGGCAGTACAGAAAATACTGATTTCGGCCCGTCCCGCAATCCATGGGATCCCAGTCGTGTTGCCGGTGGATCAGGGGGAGGCCCTGCTATCGCAGTTTCGACACGTATGGCACCATTTGCCATCAGTGAAGATACGGGTGGATCAATCAGAAATCCTGCAGCGTGGAATAATATTACAGGACTCAAAGTGACATACGGACGTGTATCCCGATATGGATGTATCTCCTATGCGTCGTCATTTGATACAGTGGGACCGACTGCAAAATCTGCAGAGGATTGTGCGATAGTACTCGAATCTATTGCTGGGGTAGATCCATATGATGCAACCAGTTCTCCACATCCCGTTGGAGAATATACAAAGCACATTTCAGAATCGATTAAAGGGCGTGTCATCGGTGTGCCAAAAGAAGTGTTTGGTGAAGGTCTTGATCCCGAAAGTCGTGCAATTATCGAGCAATCTATAGAGATGTATAGAAAAATGGGAGTAACAATCAAAGAATTATCCATGCCGCTATTTGACTACGGGATTTCGGTATACTATTTAATCGGCCCTTCTGAAACAAGCTCAAATCTGGCCAGATATGACGGAATCAGGTATGGGAATGACCGTACGAATTTTACCGAAGAGACTATGCGCAGGATCATGATCGGGACCTATGCATTATCCTCCGGATACTATGATGCGTATTATAGAAAAGCACAAAAGGCGCGCACACTGTTTATCCGTGAATATGCTAAAGCACTGGATCAATGCGATGCACTCATTATGCCCGTCAATCCGACTCCTCCACCTGTTATAGGTGAACTCCTGGAAGATCCACTTAAAAATTATCTCGCTGACATGTATACGGTCACACAAAATCCGGCTGGAGTCCCGTCACTTGCTTTTCCAGTAGGGTTTACCAAATCCAAGCTGCCGGTAGGGGCACAACTGATCGGAAAAATGTTTTCAGAAGAATCATTGCTGCAGCTTGTTCATACGTATCAAATGGAGACTGATTGGCATACCAGAAAACCAACACTATGAAAAAAATTTGTCTGATTTTTTGCGGTGGGACAATGACGATGAAACGAAATGTCGATGGAGCTTTGGCGCCGTATTTCACCTCGCGTTCACTTCCTGCAATGGTGCCGCAACTCGACAAATTAGCAGATATTACTATCATGGAAATTGCGAACGTTGATAGTTCAAATATAGGTCCGGAAATATGGTCGAAACTGGCAGCTATGATACAGAAACGGTATGATGAATACGACGGATTTGTGGTAACGCACGGAACGGATACGATGGCATATACGGCGTCAGCATTGTCCTTTGTCTTTCACGGAAAAAAGAAATCAATTGTCTTCACCGGCGCACAAAAACCACTGGAGCAAATCCCGAGTGATGCCACGAATAATCTCATCAACGCAGTTTTAATCGCCAGTCGTTATGAGGCGGGAGTGGTTATTTCATTTGGTCCGAAGATACTTCAGGGGGTAAGAGCGACCAAAGTAAGTGAGTCAAGTCTGGATGCGTTTGACGCTCCGATGGTTTCGCGACTCGGTGAAATAGCACTTGATATCAATCTGACTAAACGGGTTATTGAACACGCGAAAGCGTATAAAGAGTGGCATCATACAACATTTGATTCTGACATTCTGGAAATACAAATTATACCCGGATTGTCCAGCAACTATCTTATTTCTGCAATGAATGCAGGTTGTCACGGGATTATCCTGGAAGGGTTCGGACCGGGAAATGTTCCTGAGTCACTTATTGCATTTCTTCATGAAGCAGACAAACGGAATATTCCTGTCGTTATTCTGAGTCAGTGCAGAAACGGCATTACGCAAATGCAGCTGTATGATGTGGGCGCGCGGGCGCTGAAAGCAGGAGGAATTCCGGGTTTTGATATGACGGTTGAAGCCGCATCAACAAAGTTGATGTGGGCCTTAGCAAAAACAAAAGACATCGAAAAAATACGAACAGTATTCAAAACAAATTTATCAGGAGAGGTGACGATCAATGAATAACACCTATGAGCCCGTAGTCGGGATGGAAATACATGTGGAGCTCAAAACGAAAAGTAAGATGTTTTGTGGGTGCAAAAACGATCCATTTCATGCAGCAAAACCCAACATACATACGTGTCCCGTCTGCTTGGGACTTCCCGGAGCTTTGCCTGTACCAAATAAAAAAGCTATAGAATGGACAATACTATTGGGCTTGGCGTTAGGGTGTGAAATTCCATTGGTGAGTAAATTTGATAGGAAGAATTACTTTTACCCTGACCTTGCCAAAGGGTATCAAATATCCCAATATGACGAACCGTTTTGTATTCATGGCCGCGTGCGGACTCGTCTCGGGGACGTGCGGATTCACCGCGTACATCTGGAAGAAGATACAGGGAAAAATCAACATAAGACCGTTAACGGTAATAAGGTAACGCTTGTGGATTTTAACCGCTGTGGCGTGCCTCTGATGGAAATCGTGACGGAGGCGGATATTCACTCGGGTGAACATGCAAGGGAGTTTTTGAAAAAATTACATCAGATCATTAGGTATTTAGATATTTCCGATGCGGATATGGATAAAGGCTCGATGCGGTTGGAGCCGAATATTTCAGTCAGAAGTGTAGGGGAGACGCATTTACCCGCATACAAAGTAGAAGTCAAAAACATTAACTCATTCGCATTTGTAAAAAAAGCTATTGAATATGAGACTGCTCGACATATCCCATTTCTGGAAAACGGTCAAAAACCACCGCAAGAAACCAGAGGATGGAATGAAGATAAGGGGATTACGTTTTCACAACGCAGTAAGGAGGAAGCCGCTGACTATCGATATTTCCCAGATCCTGATATCCCGCCGGTTGTATGGGAGCAGAAATTTATTGATACACTTGCTTCTCAATTACCTGAATTGCCGGATGCAAAGAAGTCACGGTTTATCAAAGAATTTGGGCTTACGGAGTATGATGCAGACCAGCTGACGGACGATGTGCCGCAAGCGGCATATTTTGAAACATGTGTTGGATTTAAAACAGCAACGCCCAAACAAATCGCAAACTGGATAATAAATAAAAAAGGCGACTCCAAACTTGCGCCAGAAAAATTTGTTGAAGAAATTGTGAAAGCATCTGTTGTTGAAGATGTGTCAGATGATCTGATAGAAAAAGTAGTCGATGGAGTTCTCGCCACTTATGCAAAAGCAGTTGCCGATTTTAAATCAGGAAAAGAAGCATCAAAAATGTTCCTCTTTGGCATGGTGCTTAAGGAACTCAAAGGCAAAGGGGATAAGGGAAAGGTGATGGAAGTGCTTGAAGAAAAATTACATGAAAGTTAATTCAAAACAACCTCGTATAGCATTATTTCACGGTAGTAAAATCCGTCGGGTCTGGGATAATGAAAAGGAATTATGGTATTTCGCCATAGTCGATATTATAGAAGCACTCACACAATCCTCAAATCCACGAACATACTGGAAAGTTTTTAAATTCCGTTTAAAGGAAGAAGGAAGCGAGGTGGTTACAAAATGTAACCAACTGAAAATGCAGGCAACCGATAGGAAGTATTACATGACTGATTGTGCGGATACCGAAACTACATTGCGGCTGATTCAATCCATCCCCTCTCCAAATGCAGAACCGTTAAAGCTCTGGCTTGCGCGAGTGGGATATGAACGCCTTGAAGAGACGGCTGATCCAGAGCTCGCAATTAATAGAGCACTAAAAACATATTTGCAAAAAGGGTATAGCAAAGCGTGGATAAACCAGCGATTAAAAAGTATAGAAATTCGAAAATCATTGACAGATGAATGGGAAACTCGAGGAGTAAAAGAAGGGCTCGAATATGCAATTCTTACTGATGAAATTACCAAAGCGTGGACTGGTTTCACCACAAAACAATATAAAAATCTTAAAGGTCTTAAAAAAGAAAATCTACGGGATAATATGTCGAATTTGGAGCTAGTGTTAAATATGCTCGCGGAAACTGCAACAACAGAAATATCACAAAAACGGAAACCGAAAGGTTTCATTCCAAGCAAGGAAATCGCAAAAGAAGGCGGGACGATTGCAGGAAACGCTCGAAAGGAAATTGAAGGTAAAACAGGCCGTCGTGTTATTGTGCCATTGAGATTCAAGAAAAAGTAAGATACTCTACATACATCCATCACTGCCTTGTGCGATGAACTGGATCCAATACTTTATGGGCGATTTTGTACATCTTCATACACATAGCGAATATTCACTCCTGGATGGGCTTGGGAAACTTGATCTCCTCATAGAACGCGCGAAATCCTTTGGCATGGATACGCTTGCACTCACCGATCACGGATCTATGTATGGAAGCTTTAAATTTTACCTAAAGGCAAAAGCGGCGGGTATAAAGCCAATCTTGGGAGTTGAAACATATGTCGCGCGCCGAAGCTTGCACGATAAAGACGCAAAAATAGATGTCAATCCCTATCATCTCGTTTTATTGGCTAAAAATGAAATAGGATACAAAAACCTGCTCAAACTGGTGACAATTGCCCATCTTGATGGGTTTTATTACAAACCCCGCATAGACTTCGAACTATTAAAAAAACATCATGAAGGGCTCATCTGTACGAGCGCTTGTATCCAGGGGCAGGTTGCCAATCTTCTGCGACACGGTGAAGATAAAGAAGCCGAACGCGTGGCGCGCGAATATGCGGATCTGTTTGGTCCCGACCACTATTATATAGAAATCCAAAAACACCCGAGTATCCCGATTATTGACGAAGTGAACGAAAAATTGGTGGCATTGTCACGGAGACTTGGACTGCCTCTCGTGGCTACAAACGATATTCATTATGTCGATGCTTCAGACGCCGAAGCGCAGGAAATTTTACTGTGCGTGCAGACGCAAACGACCATTCTGCAAAAGGATCGCAAATTATCTATGCTCGAATCTCCTGATTTTTATATGCGATCTCCCGACGAGATGAAGGATTTATTTATCCAGTATCCAGAAGCAATTGAAAACACCGTAAAAATCGCCAATATGTGTGATCTGACGCTTTCTGTGGGCAACTGGATCTTGCCCCATTATCCACTTGAAGAAGGGGAGACTCCAGCATCCTTTTTGAGAAAAATGGTTATGGAGAGAGCGCCGGGAAAGTATAAGGAAATCACCAAAGAGGTTATGGATCGTGTGGACTATGAACTGGATATTATCAACACAAAAGGCTATTCCACGTACTTTCTGATCGTCCAAGATTTTGTGAACTGGGCAAAAAACAATGGCGTCGGCGTGGGCCCAGGTCGTGGGAGTGCTGCAGGATCCATTATCGGATATATTCTCAATATAACTGGACTTGATCCGCTATTTTTCAAACTCCCGTTTGAGCGGTTTTTAAACCCGTTTCGTCCATCTCCTCCTGATATAGACTTGGATTTTGCTGACGATCGTCGTGAAGACGTTATTGCGTATGTGACGCAGAAATACGGCGAAGATAAAGTCGCTCAGATCATTACCTTTGGTACCATGGAGGCCAAAGGTGCGGTACGGGATGCAGGGCGAGCGCTTGGCATGCCATACGCCGGACCGGACCGGATATCTAAAATGATTCCGTTGGGTCTTCAAGGCGCATCCATGACTATAGAAAAAGCGCTTTTGCAATCTTCTGAGCTCGCGCTTGCGTACAAAAGCGAACCAGAAACGAAGCGACTTCTTGATGTAGCAACAAAACTAGAAGGGGTGGCGAGGCATTCTTCTGTGCACGCCGCTGGAGTCGTTATCGCAGATAGACCCATCGTTGAGTACACGCCACTCCAAAGGGAAAGCAAAGGGGATCGTATAGTGACGCAGTATGACATGTACACGGTTGGTGAAGACGGGGTGGGACTACTGAAGATGGACTTTTTGGGACTTCGGAACTTAACGATCATGACCCAAGCGCTTAAATTTATCAAACAAGTCACGGGCGAAATTGTAGACATGGCAACGATTTCTCTGGAAGATAAAAAAACCTACGAGATGCTTTCAATCGGAGAGACGACTGGCGTGTTTCAGCTTGAATCTGCTGGGATGCGTCGCTATATCAAAGAACTTGGTCCGACAAACATTTTCGATCTTATGGCCATGGTCGCCTTGTACCGTCCTGGCCCTATGCTGGTCATCCCCGAGTTTATCGCGAGAAAAAAAGATCCGTCCAAAATTACTTTCCCCGATCCACGGCTGAAAGATGTGCTCAGTCAATCCTACGGAATTATCGCCTATCAGGATGACGTGCTTCTGACAGCCATTACCCTCGCGGGGTATTCCTGGGGAGATGCCGATAAGCTCCGGAAAGCTGTGGGTAAAAAGATCGCATCGGAAATGAAAAAGCAAAAAGAAAAGTTTACAGAAGGATGTATCAAAAATGGGATGACCAAAACAAAAGCAGAAGAGATTTTCACCCTCATAGAGCCGTTTGCCGGGTATGGATTTAACAAAGCTCATGCCGCCTGTTACGCTATGATCGCCTATCAGACCGCGTACCTCAAAGCAAATTATCCGATTGAATACATGTGTGCAGTGCTCGCTGCGGAATCTCGGGCAAATACCGGGCCGGCTCGAGACGAAAAGATGTCGACGATCGTGGCAGAGTGTCGAAGGACATCGATTGAACTGTTACCTCCTGACATAAATGCGTCTGAAGTTGAATTTAGCATAGAGAATGACAAAGTCCGCTTTGGCCTTTCTGCTGTGAAAAATGTAGGTGAAGCGGCGATTGATAGTATTATCAGGGCGCGAAATGACGGAAATTTCTTGAGTCTTACGGATCTCGTTCACCGTGTCGATGGATCGAAAGTAAACAAAAAAGTATTAGAAAGTCTTGTCAAGGTAGGGAGCATGAATGCATTTGGTTCGAAGGCCGCGCTTCTTTCTCTCCTGCCTACACTCATTGAATCCGCGCATAAACTGAAAAAAGAAATGGCATCAGGTCAGGTGGGGTTATTTGGTGTTGAAGAATCCGTCGGTGCCGCCGACTTGCTTCCTGATATGCCTGAGCTTCGACAATCGGAATTGCTCTTATACGAAAAAGAATTGTTGGGATTTTATCTGACGATGCATCCGCTTGAGCCATATAAAACTGCTCTGGCCACCATGTCCTACACCAATATATCTGAGGTAACCCCCATACGGGTTGGCGATCGGATAACCGTAGGAGGTATCATTACCTCTGTAAAGAAAATTACGACCAAGGCCAGTAATCAAGAAATGGCCTTTGTAAAAATAGAGGATATGACTGGGTCAGTTGAGATCGTCGTATTTCCAAAAACGTATGCAAAGACCGTGGAATTTTGGGTCGTAGATGCGGTGCTTGCAGTCAGTGGTAAAATAGATGAGAAAGATGAGAGAATGACGTTGCTTGTTGATGATGTTCGCCGTATAGCTCTCTAAGATCTGTGGGAATGTTTCAAATATGCATCATGGATGCATATTGACGGATTTGGGAGAGTTACTTACAATGAAACAGGTAAAATATCGAAAACGGTATGTGGCGAGGGATGAGTTTGATCAATTTACTCTTCATATAGATGAAGGTACTGAGACAGTGACGAGAAAAAGAGTAGAGAAAAAGGTCGACGAATCCAGTGTTTGGTACTATGTTGGGTTCGCCGGGGATTTTGGATTTACCATAGCAGTACCTATTGCTGGAGGGGCTTTTCTAGGGATGTTGATAGATAAAAGACTATTAACCTATCCGAAGATGACCCTCTCATTGCTTTTGGTTGGAATTATTATTTCGGTTTTCGGATTTATTCGAATCGTCAGAGATTTGATAAAAAAGAAAAAGTAATTATTATATAATGTATGCTACATATTTCGCTCGCAGCTGAAACCATTGGCCATATCGCTGGTATGCCGGTGACAAACTCCCTTCTGGCAACATGGATCACCATGGCTGTTTTATTTATTTTTACGTGGGCGGCTACCCGAAACCTTACCCAAGTTCCAAGTGCTATGCAATCCGTCGCAGAGCTTATCATCGGGGGTCTGTATGATTTTTTTGGTTCGGTGACAGGTCATTACGTGAAAAAGTTTTTCCCTGTAGTTGCAAGTATTTTCTTGTTTGTTATTATGGCAAACTGGATTGGACTATTACCAGGAGTTGGTACTATTGGGTTTACGGAGAAAATAGAATCAGAAGTGACAGCTGAATCTCACACTGCAGTGGTAGAACATGAAACGACTTCTGTTCCTCCAGAGTCCGTCGTTGAAAACGGGCATGCAGTTGCTCCGACCGCCCCAGCGATCGCTGAAGCACCGCTACATGAGGCGACAGTTGCGACAACCACCACAGCAGAAAAAAGCGCAGAACATGGAGAGACACGCTTTGTTCCGCTTCTTCGTGCTGCGACTGCTGATCTTAATATGACCTTAGCGCTGGCAATCGTCGCTGTGATTGCTATCCAATATTTTGGCTTTTCAATAATTGGCTTTCACTATAGTTCAAAGTTTTTTAACTTTTCCAATCCTATTATGTTTATTCTCGGGATTTTAGAGCTCATGAGTGAAATTTCAAAGATTATTTCATTTGCATTCCGTTTATTTGGAAACATCTTTGCCGGAGAAGTGCTTTTGGCCGTGTTGGCATTTTTGATGCCGTTTGTTATCCCTCTCCCATTTTTGCTTATGGAGTTATTTGTAGGATTTATACAAGCATTGGTATTTTCCATGCTGACTGCGGTCTTTTTGAACGTCGCAGTGTCGCATGGTGATCATTAAAGGGAGGTGAGTTTTTAACATGGATGAAGCATCAATTAAAGTTATTATGTTTGGTCTTACCGTGGCAATCGGAGGTGGAATGCCAGCGCTCGCAATCGGTCTATTAGCCGGAAAAGCACTCGAAGCAATCGGACGAAATCCAGAAGCTGCCGGAGAAATCCGAACTAGCATGATTTTGGGTATCGCGTTTGCTGAAGCTATTGCTATCTACGCGTTGGTCGCAGGACTTATTATCAAATTCGTATAACGTGTACGGAAGCGAGTACAGTTCAGTGATATTCTCTCTCCCCACTACGGCGGGGAGGTAGAATGGCATTGTTAGCCAGGATATAAACGAAAGGAATATTATGGAAAAATTAGGAATTGAACCAAGGTTGTTACTCGCGCAAATCGTAAATTTTGCGATTATCGTGTTTGTCTTGTCCAAATTTTTATACAAGCCGATTCTCGATATGCTTGAAAAGCGGAAGAATGATATCGAAAAAGGCCTGAAAATGACGGAGGACATGAAAGAAGAAGAAGCAAAATTGTCGCAAAAACGACAAAAGATGATCGAGGTTACCAGAAAAGAAGCCTCTGACATACTCGATGAAGCTCGAAAACAGGCAAAAGAAGAAGAAAAAGATATTATCGCCCAAGCGCATACGGATGCGGAAGCGATCCTTGCTAAAGGAAAAGCAGATGCAGCAACAGCACGGGTAGACATGGAAAAGAGTGTCGAGCAAAGTGCCATCGATCTAGCTGTCTCCATATCAGAGCGACTGCTTACCGATGTGCTCTCTGCCGAAGATAAACACAAATTGATTGCGAAGCATATAAAAGAACTCTCTTCAGTAAAAGCATAATATGAAACAATCGTTATCAAAAGATGCACGAGGACTCGTTGATGGCGTCGTTGAATACATGCGCCGAGATGGTAAATCAAAGTCTACATTGCCGAAAGTCGTGGCATTTTTGGGAAAAGTAACCGCGCAAACACGTCAGGAAAAAACTGCGCGCGTGATCTCTGCGGTCTCTTTGACAGAAAAAGAACAGAAAGATCTTGTTTCCCTGCTATCGAGCATACTAGGACATACTATTGAACTTGATTGTGCCGTTGATACGGCCATCATCGCTGGGCTTCGTATACAAGTAGGGGATTGGATTGTAGATACATCCCTCAAGAGCCAACTTGAAGAAATGGCAATGCAGTTACACCAATAAAATTATGAAAACAGACATCACGAGCTTACTCGCCAAAAAATTAGCACAGAAAATTGAAGATTTTGAACCAAACATGCAATCAAAGCGTGTAGGTATTATTACCTCTATCCAAGATGGCGTCGCCAAAGTAAGTGGACTTCCAGATGTTGCCTATCTCGAAAGACTTGAATTCCCTCATAGCATTTACGGATTTGCTATCAATTTGGAAGAAGATTCTATTGGGGCCATTATCCTCGGTGATTATCTGAAATTAAAGCAAGGTGATGAAGTCAAAGGGACAGGCGAACTATTGTCTATGCCTGTGGATGATGCGTTTTTAGGACGTGTAGTTAATCCAATCGGTGAGCCGATTGATGGCAAAGGGGCAATTCCCTCCAAAAAGAGTTATCCGGTTGAAAAAATCGCCCCTGGTGTTGTCTCAAGACAGCCAGTTACCGTGCCTCTCCAGACGGGTATTAAAGCGATCGACGCTATGATTCCTGTCGGTCGTGGACAGCGAGAGCTTATCATCGGAGACCGAAATACCGGAAAAACATCGGTGGTTGTCGATACCATTATTAACCAAAAACATGAAAATGTTATCTGTATCTACGTCGCAATCGGTCAAAAAAAGTCCCGTATCGTACAGCTCGCCGCTGAACTTGCAGAACACAAAGCGCTTGCACATACTATTATAGTAGCTGCCGCAGCGAGCGATAGTGCCGCGTACCAATATATCGCCCCATACTCAGGGACTGCGCTTGCCGAATACTTTATGGACAAAGGCCGTGATGTCCTTATCGTCTACGACGATTTGACAAAGCATGCCTGGAGTTACCGTCAGATCTCGCTTGTTTTGAAGCGTCCAAGTGGACGCGAAGCATATCCAGGAGATGTGTTCTATCTCCATAGTAGACTACTGGAACGATCGTGCCGATTGGATGAAAAGCTCGGTGGAGGATCTATCACCGCGCTTCCTATTATCGAAACACAGGCAAACGATATATCTGCATACATTCCGACCAACGTTATCTCCATCACTGATGGGCAGTTGTTCTTGGAGTCAGATTTGTTTAATGCCGGTCAACGCCCAGCTATCAACGTTGGTGTGTCGGTCTCCCGTGTCGGAGGAGCAGCTCAGATCAAGGCTATGAAAAAGGTTGCTGGTAGCTTGAAGCTTGATTTAGCGCAGTACCGCTCTCTGGCTGCATTTGCACAGTTTTCTACCGATGTGGACGATGTGACCAAAAAGCAGATCGATCGAGGAGCGCGCATGATGGAGCTTCTCAAGCAGGGGAGATATATGCCAATGCCAGTTGAAAAACAGGTGGCCAGTATCTGGATGGCATCAAATGGCTATATGGACGATGTGCCAGTTTCAGCTGTTGGAAAATTTGAAAAAGAATTTTTAGCATTTCTGGAGCGTTCATACAAGAAAGTTTTGCCAAGCATAGCAAAAGAAAAAGTCATTACCCCAGAAATCGAATCACAGCTCAAGAGTGCTGTCGTTGATTTTAAAAAAGGATTTACCGCGTAGGCGATCTATAAGCATCTATGGCAAATATTCGACTCATCAAAGGACGGATAAAATCTGCGAAAAATATTGCGCAAATTACCAAAGCGATGGAATTGGTTGCGGCCGCAAAAATGCGTAAAGCTCAAGCTGCTGCTATCTCGGGAAAGCTCTATGCACAAAAGATTTTCGAGATGGTCACCGAGCTTGCTGGGCGGACAAACGCACCAACCCATCCACTTTTGAAGGCGCATGATCATGTAACCGGGAAACGACTCGTTGTCCTTCTTTCTAGCAATAAAGGGCTCTGTGGAGGACTTAATACAAATTTATTTCGATTTTTTATCCAACAGTATACGGCTGGCACTCAGCTTTTGACCGTAACGTTGGGGAAAAAAGGCGCATCATTTCTCGCGTACCAAAAACGAGAACTGATCGCGGATTTTTCACAATCTGCGTCGTTTCAAACCGTTATTCCAGCGCTTGGAGAGCTTATTCGCGAGAAGTTTGTATCAGGAGAAGTTGATGGAGTTGATCTCGTCTATAACGAATTTATCAACGTCGTGAAACAGGAACCAAAGAGAAAAACGATACTTCCGTTAACGGTAGATTCCATGGACATGAAAGAAATAAAAAAGAAAACAGAAATGAAAATAGAGCCATCGATCGATGAAGTGTTTGATTTGTTGTTACCACATTATTTGGAAAATCAGATTCGAGATGCCGTGCTTCAGGCTGAAGCAAGTGAGCACTCCGCCCGCATGGTTGCGATGAGAAATGCAACCGATAACGCTTTGTCCCTTGTCGACGATCTAACCCTTGTGTATAACAAGGCAAGACAAGAGAAGATTACCTATGAAATTACGGATTTGATCACCGCGAGCATGACTGTGTCTGTATAATATTTATCAAAAAAGGAGTCGTATGAAAAAAGAAACAACAACCGCTACAACAAAGACAAACGTACAAGGTCAGATTATTCAAATCATCGGCGTTGTCGTTGACGTCCAATTTGGAGAAGGGGATGTCCCGGCGCTCTACGAAGCACTGGAAGTAAAAAGTAAATTCGTCCAGTCTGGCACGTTGATCCTGGAAGTAGCCTCTCATTTGGGTGATGACCGGGTGAAAGCCGTGGCTCTTGGTCCTACAGATGGACTCAAGCGTGGAGATGTGGCAATCGCAACTGGAGCTCCGATTTCTGTCCCAGTCGGGAAAAAGACGCTTGGACGTATTTTTAACGTTGTCGGAGAAACTATCGACGGACAAGCAAAACTCGGCGAGACCAAAAAATATCCCATTCACCGGGATGCGCCAAAGTTTACCGAACAAAGCACCAAGCCAGAAATTTTGGAAACAGGTATCAAAGTGCTTGATCTTATCGCACCGTTTGTCAAAGGCGGTAAAGTTGCTATTTTCGGGGGAGCAGGAGTCGGAAAGACCGTTACCATTCAGGAACTTATCCATAACGTCGCTGAAGTGCATGGAGGTGTCTCTGTATTTGCTGGGGTTGGGGAAAGATCACGAGAGGGAAATGATCTGTGGCGAGAAATGAAAGATTCTGGAGTTATCGCAAAAACTGCCATGGTGTTCGGTCAGATGAACGAACCACCAGGGAGTCGTCTCCGTGTCGCTTTGACCGGTCTGACCATGGCTGAGTATTTCCGTGACGAAGAGGGACAAGACGTGCTGTTATTTATCGATAACATTTTCCGTTTCGCTCAGGCAGGAAGTGAAGTGTCTGCGCTGTTGGGTCGTATCCCTTCTGCTGTCGGATATCAGCCAACACTCGCTTCAGAAATGGGAGCACTTCAAGAGCGCATCACGTCTACAAACAAAGGATCGATCACCTCTGTGCAAGCGGTATACGTCCCAGCCGATGATTATACCGATCCGGCTCCTGTTGCCACGTTTGCCCATATCGATAGTTCTATCTCTTTGGAGCGATCGATTGCAGAGCAGGGATTGTTCCCAGCGGTAGATCCACTGTCTTCTAATTCTCGAATTCTCGAGCCAGGTATTGTCGGCGAAGAGCATTATGCCGTCGCCCGAGGGGTGCAAAAAGTATTACAACGCTATAAGGATTTGCAGGATATTATCGCAATTCTTGGTATGGAAGAGCTTAGTGATGAGGATAAATTATTGGTGTCACGAGCCCGCAAGATCCAACGATTCCTTACTCAGCCTATGTTCGTTGCTGAGGCATTTACTGCAAAACCAGGGAAATATGTGACGCTCAAAGATACCGTGCGAGGGTTTAAAGAAATTCTCGATGGAAAACACGACAGTAAATCAGAGCAAGCATTTTACATGGTCGGAGGAATTGAAGAGGTCAAATAATTGGTAGGTGGTTCATGGTAAATGGTTCATAGAAAACTATGAACTATGAACTGTGAACTATGAACTATGAGCATGTTTTTACTCGAAATCATCACACCGCAGAGACGTGCATTTTCCGAACAGGTAGATGCCGTTTCCGTCCCCTCACAAACAGGCACGCTTGGGGTGCTTGCCCATCATGAGCCATTATTTTGTTCGCTCGTAGAGGGCGAGATAAAGATCACTTCAGGGACCAAAGAATTTTTCCTCGCAATTGGTGGGGGATTTATGGAAGTTATCGAAGGGAAGGTATCTATCCTAGTCTCACGCGCTGTGCATGCAGAAGAGCTCAATGAAGCGGAGCTAAAGAGAGCTACCGAAGATGCCAAAAAAGCAATTGCCAACGCCGGAAAAGGCATTGAATTGTCTAGTGCCCAGGCTATGCTTCGTCGCAGTGTATTGGAACTTAAAGTGTTACAACGACGATCAAAACATCACTCTCCTCTGCCACACTAGTCGCACAGTAGTCTATGTAATTTGTGCGATAGTTCACAATTATTTGTGCCAATATTGACTTTAGATAGCAGACTCGAGTACCATCTCGATGGTTAAGTGTCTATATGAAAATATATATTGGGAAGTTGTTTGTTTTTTTCGTGCTCCTTCTTGGGTGTGCGATGGCTCGGTTAGTTTTCGCTGCAGATACCACAACATTTACTCCGACAGTAATCTCTGTATCAGATAGTTCGGCTTCAGAGATATCAAATCCGTTTCGTGGTGCGTATTCATGGAGAAACACGGCCCCTCAACCCG
>CAYHHA010000028.1:0-17033 GCA_964356315.1 uncultured Gammaproteobacteria bacterium | reverse complement strand
TCAATGTACCGTCAGTTGTTTCTTCGTCCACTGACAGCCCCACTATCATTGATAATCCATATAAACCATTTACGACCACTTCATCAAACCCCATGCGAATAGCCATGTCATGATCCGTATGAATAGGTTGCTGATTTTCTGTAAGCATACAAAACAATTCATTATCTTCCTCTGTTATATGAGCTACTGCAGCGTGCTCAATCACCGATCCAACAACCACATCATCATAAAACCTTCCCCTCGGGAAAGACTCTATTCTCTCGGATAATTTTTGACGATATGCTTGTAGCCTACGCTCAATAAACTCACCTTTTTCAATCATACAGGGTGATTATAGTATTTCATGAAGATAATCACAAAAAATACGGCTATATACGAAGGATCGATCAGTACATAGCAGTGAAATACTGAGAAATAATGCATCTATACATCACGCGTCAACATCAATGTATATCTAATAGTCTCGATACCAATACCTGCGTTCCTGGTATAACTACCTCACCTCTATGTGACTCAAGACTATCGGCATCAAAAATTCTTCCATCAGGCCCAACCACCTGTTCCAACCGTAGAATGCCATTTTGTGTTTCAAGCCAGAACGCTTTATATTGCCAAACGCCATTCTCGTAGTACAACTTGACGGCACCATTTCTTCGATCTGTAGACACAAACACTCCATCAAAAGCAACGTATTTCTCTTTGAAATGCCCTAATTGCCAATTTTTATCAAATCGGGGTTGGTCATCTATGGTCGTACCCTTCATCCTAATGTCTATCTCCATACCGCGAGCTCGACCGCTAATTCGCCCTCTATGATCATGAATACCCTCATCTACACCGCTCCAGTTAAAGGTTTCAAACTCTATTTGCACTCCCTGCGGTGGCGGATTATCGACAATAGAATCAGAGATTAGGTCAAAAACCTTTGTGAATCGAGGCCAAAGAGATTCAGCATCAGCGCGATGAGCTACTGAATTATCGGTCATACCAGGTGTAGCCTCTGGAAACCGTCCAACTATCTCACGTATTCTTCCCATAGAGAGGATTCTACCACTATTGATACGTTTTTTGAAAATGCAGTGCAAATTATACCGAATCTAGCAAGTACTCAACTCCATACTGATTAAAATAGTCATCCGTTATTCCAAACTTTGAACGTAGCGTCATAAAGCCAGATAAATAGTCTTTATACATTGGTTTATCTGTTTTCATAATTTCTCTTTCTCTTTCTTGATCAGAAGCGAAGTGACCTACACCAGAAGTCCAATTTCTAGAAGCAGGGCTTTTTGCAAGATTTTCAATGCCTTCAAATCCTATTTCGACCCAAACGAGCGCCTTAAACGCACTTACACAAGCCATATCGTATAATTTTCGGCCTGCTTGCGACAACTTCTCGCTTTCACTATCTAGTAGCTTACTTATGTCTCTTGCCAAGATTACTTCAGCGTCTACACGACAATACGGAAACTGTATGGTTTTATGTGTATTGTACGGATCACTCGAATACAAATTCCAGACCACATCTCGAGGCAGAACCCCCACAATGCGTTCAATCACAGGAGCTAATTCTTCAACAAATTCAACATCCTCCCTCAGGAGCATACGAACTCAATTCATTCATAGACTTGAATTCTAGGCCATATCAGTAAATTCAGCAAATTACATTCCTATTATGTTTATCTATTTGACCATCACATGACTCTTACAGAAAACCAGACCCATACGATTTTCAGTTCATTACACGTCGCATATGAATCTGCAAAACAAAAAGCGTCGCAATAGCGTGAAAAGCATAGCAATAACAATTCGGTTTATCTAGATGGAGATATATATGGTAAAATATATATCATATCGTCGCAAATTAGCGCGTTATGATAGTGTAATTCGGATATCAATCAAAACGTATATGCCACCAACAGAAATTTATCTTCCCCAAGCTGTAATCTACGAACGTATGGAGTCGGCGTGGACCAC
Organism: uncultured Gammaproteobacteria bacterium; assembly: GCA_964356315.1. Lineage (GTDB taxonomy): Bacteria > Patescibacteriota > Microgenomatia > UBA10105 > UBA927 > CAYGFH01. Next base: position 15,059 of record CAYHHA010000028.1, on the reverse strand, counting down.
AGACACGATGCAACTGAATATCGACATGGCTCGAGGACTCGCACTGGAGCGCTTTGCGCATGCACCAAATATAGCTACGTTTCTCTCACAATTCGCCATGTTAGCAGGCTCAACTGAATTTGATTTGTATCAATTTGCAATACGGCCATTACGGGCGCTTGATGCTCAAAGAGCGGATATTTTGAAGATTGATCCAGAACTCGAACAAGACTCAAACGATGATGCATATACTCAAGTCGAAGGTCAGATGAGAAAAGCACTCGACGAATTTAAAGAGTCACAAGGCATACTTTACCGTATCGCACAATTTATTTTGCGCGAGGAAGCGATCAAGCGATTTGATATCAGTCTTCCTACAGGAGACCCACTTCTGAGAAAGTGGTCAACTCATACCGTATATTGGTTTAATTCGGAGCAATCTCCCGATCCGCTGGAAAATATTGAGATATCACTAGGAGGCACTGGTTTACCATTTGGAGCGTTTGCATCTTTCGTCATGCTGAAAGCAGTTCAAACATGGCAACAACAGGGTGCTGGAAATCGATTGCAAGAACAATTTGTCAATAGATTCACAGCTACGTCACAATTTCTTCCCGACAGCAAATGGACAGCACATCAACGCGATTTATTTTTCATGGATCAAATTGTAAATTCTTGCTATGGGAAACTCTGCTAGACCCCCCCTAGCACATGCCTCTAAAATCCTCAGCTCAACGTATTTTTATATCACCGTCAAACACAATAGGATCACTCTGTCGTCACACCGTCAAATTCTGGTGCATCGGAGGACGCTTCCGCCTTTGTTTTTCGCTCTATGCCATCTTTATGATGGGAAGGACTATAGATCGTATACAATTTAAGCGTATCGGTTTTCGAGGTATTTATGATGTTATGTTTTGCGCCTGCAGGAACAACCACTGCATCCCCAGCGGTAAGCTGATATTCAGTTCCATCGATAACACACATCCCCGTGCCTTCTTCAAATCGAAAAAACTGATCGTTATCGGTGTGTACTTCTAGTCCAATATCTTCCCCAGGAAGCAAGCTCATAAGCACTAGCTGACTATGCTTTCCTGTGTACACAACTTTTCTAAACGAGGAATTTTTGATAACATCTTTTTCGATATTTGATTTAAGCCCTTTCATACGTGGCCCTCCTTCAGGAATTATTTATATTCGCTCTTGAAATACTATTGTAGTGCAGATGTTTGAAAAAATATGTAACACTACGCACACGGTGACTCTGTCTAATCGCTGGGTATGGAGGATTGTAGATAGTCAGCAATTGATTGGGCAGCGAGTCGATTACCCAGCGCTGTCCAATGTTCATCGAGCGTAAAATACAGTGGTTCCTTTGCATGCTCCTGAAACACGGGAAGCAAGTCAATAAAATTAATTCCATTCTCCTTAAAAAATTCTGCAAATTCTCCGTGCGGTCTTTGCGCATCGGTGAGAGTCAGAGGCGGGACAATATCATATCGATTACTATGTTCGGGATGAACCTGGACTTCACTGGGCAACAGCACCACGATAAGCTTTTTTCTTTGCAACTCAGAAATCTTTTGCATACCCAAAAACAACCGTTTCATATCGTTTTTCTGACGATCAAAGGTATGACAGTTTTCCCTAAACACACAGGAAATGTTTACTTCTCCTGTGCGTATATAATCCTGTGGAAGTAGTCTGATAATACCATCGGTAATCAAATCGTAGAGATACGATTTTTTTAAAAATGGAACGAACAACTTGAGCGATTTAACATTCTGCCGAATGTTCCCCTGATAGTCTATATAGGAGCTTTTTGACGTTATCTTTTCTGGCAATCCTGATGCATCGATTTGACTCCATGTAGACTCTCTGATACTGTCTGCGATATCGTTAAAAATATATAATCCGACGAGAACAACATCTGGATCCAGCGAAAGGCCATCATTTTTGAAAAATAGATACTCGTATCCTTGACCACTCGCGCTGAGTCCTGCATTAATTGTTTCTATAGATACTGACGGCAACGCACCTTGAAGGATTGTTTGCGTCATTTGCGGAAGCGCCTCTTGTTCTGACACTCCCCACCCCGTCATAAACGAATCACCTAGGAAAAGAATTCTCTTTTGACCTTTGGGCTTTGGCAGTTGGATTTCAGGACCCCGAATACCAAGACTATTGGTGGCAAATACCACATCTGAAAATGCATTGGCATTGGAATGCAGTCGGCAATTTTTATTTGGCTGATACGATGCCCAATAGTACGTACCCATACGGTAACAGGAAAAAGAATATGGAGCCACCCGGAGGTAGTCAGGCGTAAATGGACGAAAGAATCGAAGGATCAACTCAGAACAAATCAACGCCACCGTCAAAGCGATTAAAAGTAACACTGATTTGTCTAGTATCGATTTCATGATCTCCTTTTGTATGATACGTCAGACACTGATGAAAATGAATCAGCAATGAAGAAACGATTATTCCATGTACGTACATGTGTATACGTGGAGCGACAGATTTTGGTATACTAGCAAAGTAAGTGAAGACACAGGTTATACGATTATATGCACAGTGACGACAATACCATATATGCTAACGGCATACCCGTAGCGATTATTATGCGACAGGAAACCGCTGTCGAAAACCTCAGATTTTTCACTGAACCAGACAATTCACTTCAAGTAGGCCTGCACCATGGTACCCAAGGCGGAAAACTCGAACCTCACATTCATTTAATGGAAAAACCAATAGTGGTCAATGAAATACAAGAAGTTCTCATGATCCTATCGGGCTCGATACGATTAACGTTATATTCAGATGTCGGGGAAAAAATCGATGAGCAAATATTGCATGCGCATGACGGAGTATTATTACTGCGTGGCGGTCATGAAATAGATTTTTTGGAAGAGACCCAAATGTTTGAAGTAAAACAGGGACCATATCCAGGAGTTTTGAAAGCAAAAAAATATTTGAAATCGAAAAAATAAAACCTACATGATTCCTGTAAACGAACCACTTATCGCCCCAAACGCGCTAAGCTACGTATCGGATTGTATTAAAACCGGTTGGGTTTCTTCCTCTGGGCCATATATCGATAAATTCGAAAAAGCGTTTGCAAACTATTTAGGAGTATCGTTTGCAACAACGACGACAAATGGAACTACTGCTCTGCAACTTGCTCTTGCATCACTGGGAATAGACAAAGGCGATGAAGTTATCGTGCCTGATTTAACTATAATTTCCTGCGCTCTGGCTCCCCTGTACCTAAACGCAGTACCAGTAGCAGTAGACGTTGATCCAAAAACTGGGACCATTGATCCGACAAAAATTGAGGGTCACATCACAAAACGTACCAAAGCAATTATGGTGGTACATCTCTACGGACACCCCTGTGATATGGATCCAATTATGGATATCGCGAGACGTCATAACATTCCGGTGATAGAAGATGCGGCCGAAGCGCATGGAGCAGAGTATAAAGGAAAAAAAGTCGGAAGCATCGCCGACATAGGTTGTTTTAGTTTTTATGGGAATAAAATCATAACGACAGGAGAAGGCGGGATGATGGTAACAAATACAGAAGCGCTGTATACACGAGCAAAAATTCTTAAAGATCTTGCGCATAGCCCGAATGAGCGTTTTTATCATGAGGAAGTTGGTTATAACTTTCGCATGACCAATATGCAAGCGGGGCTAGGACTCGCCCAGCTCGAACAAATTGACCTGTATCTCCAAAAGAAACATCATATGGCGAGTCTGTACTCAAAAAATTTTCATGGGTTTTCTGCTTTGGAATTACCCACACAAGCCCCTTGGGCAAAAAACGTGTATTGGATGTACGCGGTACGGGTTTCGAAATCATCTCCTATAAACCGAGACGAGGTGCGGATCAAATTAAAGGAAAAAGGCATAGATACACGAGATTTTTTTGTACCGCTTCATCTACAGCCAGTATGCACCAATAGAAACCTATTCAAACACGCCCATTGTCCAGTGAGCACAGATTTGTCTGAGCGAGGATTGTACTTGCCATCAGGACTCGCGATAACTGACAAACAGATCAACACCGTTTCAAAAGCGGTAATAGAACTACTATCATGAAATCTGTATCTGTCATTATCCCCACGTACAATGAAGCGGGAAATATTATCCCCCTTATAGAATCGCTGCTAAAAAACGTAGATAATTTGCTTGAAATCCTTGTCATCGATGATAATTCACCAGATAACACTGGAGCGCTTGCAACAGCCTGGGCGCAAACACATACAACGACGGTAAAAGTCGTTATTAGAGCAACTGATCATGGTCTTCAAAAAAGCATAAGCGAGGGAATCAGAATCGCAAAAGGAAATATTATCGTGTGGATGGATGGAGATTTTTCGCATCCCCCGGAGTGCATCAATACACTTGTTGGCGAAATTATACAGGGCAAGGATATCGCTGTTGCTTCCAGATTTGTCCCAGGTGGAAAAAAGAAGTCAGCTGGCCAATCGGAATCTCGTTTTGCAATAGGAATGAGCGATATAGGTAATATATGTATGCGAAAATTGTTCCGCGTACCTTTCCACGATTTTACTAGCGGATTTATCGCGGTAAAGAGAACTGTTATACGATCCCTCCCGCTTTCTGGCCAACATGGGGAATATTTTATCAACCTTATCATTCGAGCGTTTCATACTGGGTACAAAATAATAGAACTCCCCTATGTATCAACAGGCAGAGTACACGGATCTTCAAAAACTGCTCCAAATCTATACTCACTTTTACTTCGATGCTTTCAATATAGTCGAATGATTATTCTGACATCTTTCAATACGCTCAAGCATAATTAAGTTATACCTAAATCCGTAGGAGAAAATGCAAGTGGAAATATACTCTTTAGAGATGTAATCGTATGAATCTTCCCATCAGGGGTTGCCAGAACGATCAAAGCATTATCACAGTGTTCTGCGATAATCTGACGACATCTGCCACAAGGGGCGCTTGTCCCTGCGTGGGAGACTGCGAGCGCTTTGATAAATCTCCGACCCGATTCTTGTACTTCTCCGCCGATAATCGCTTGTGTAATCGCAGATTCTTCTGCATGATCTGTTTCCGAATAACTTGCCCGCTCTGCATTTACCCCAACGTAGCTTTTGCCGGATATGCTCAGCAGTGAGACGCCGACATGATACTTCGAGTATGGTGCATATGAGAAAATGGCGATATCACGGGCTTGATTGGCTAAATCCTGCAATCTATCCATACCGATCTCAAGCACTTGATGTTCTATCCACTTGGCCTCTTTCATAAAATCCTCAACCGATGGAATCCAAATTGGTGTATTCATTTGCTTATCATAACAAAGAGCATAGTGCCTGCGATAGTGGAAATTGATACACTTCATAATGGGAATAGTACTTTCCCACAAAACAAAATTTCACATAGAAAACTGCCTGTATCCGAAGTCGCGATATAGACTATACTACTGTATATATACTCTTCTTTGCTAGTGATAGTTTAGATAATTGGCTCGATATATGCATATGTATAGACGGATGGTGCCCATACTCATCGGTTTATTCATATGCATATATGCATTCGTTAATTACTTCCTTCCAGATGTAAATTCGTATTATTTGGATTATATTGATTGGAAATTACATCTTAGCTGGGCAGGCTCGGCACGAAACACCCTACTTCATTTTTGGCAACTACCGATGTGGGATCCATACCGATGTGGTGGCGTTCCGGTTATCGGAAACCCTGAAAGCAACATATTTTCTCCATTTATTTTCTTTTTATTGCCTTTCGGTCCATTTTTCGGATATCTCATATTTTTTATTGTCAATTTATTCATAGGATATATCGGATTTTATACACTGGGAAAGTACTATAAAATTTCTACTCTCGGTAGTATGTTGGCAGGTATTGTATACATGCTTTCTGGACTATATATACTACCGTTTCTTGTAGGGATGATAAATTTTATCACCCTGAGCCACCTCCCATTCGTTATATATTTTTTTGAACGTTACGTTGACTCTAACAATAGAGCAGATGGGGTTAAAGCGTCCTTTATAGCTTCTCTCATGTTTCTGAGTGGATTTCACTATATTCCCATCGTAATTATGTATATGTTGGCATCAACAATAATTCATTGTTTACAAGTTCGAAAAATTCAGGATATATATAAATTTGTACTTGTCGTAGTGCTTTTTTGCGCATTTTCTGCGATAAAGCTTATCCCATCAATAGCAGTTATTTGGTTCAACTCTCCCATGAATTATGGACACAGAATTTCCACTGGATACAGCATTACCAGCTTAGTACATTCTTTGCTATCTCGAAATCAAACATCATCGATGATTTCGAACATACACTCAGAAAACATTAACATTCTGACCGGTACTAGTTATGATATCGATGAGAATGGTATGTATATTGGCTTACTTCTATTTATATTATTTGTATATGGGTTTGTAAAAAAGAAAACGAATTTACGACGATTAGTATATGTAGGTGGAATATTTCTATTAATTAGTTTTGGATCAAACATACAACCGAGCTTGTTTAATCTGATTGCGTCAATTCCAATACTGTCTGCCATGCGAGTTGCGACACGGTATAGATATATATTTATGGTCCCCGTGGCTCTGCTTATTGGGTATGGATTCGATGAATTTTTGAAATTGATACAGCCAATTTTTAAGCACAATTCACTCCTATTTGCATGGATACCAAAGATTTTTATCCTTTGTATTGCTGTCGATTTGCTCTATGTCAATATGAACACCAAGAATATACTGCCGATACAAAATGCCTTTAAAATCATTACGCCAAATCTGGATACTACGTTCTACAACAGATGCGATAAAAGTCAATCTGAGTATGAAAAGAGTATGAATAATCAAGGAAATATTTCCTGCATATCCAATGTAATTTTTACCTCATATGCCCATTGTGTTGATGATAAATCCTACAAAGGAGAAGTGTATTCGTTAGATGGAAACATGACGGCATCTATTATATATTTTTCACCAAACATATTTCGAATATATGTTACCGCCAGACAAGACGATATACTCATAGTTAACCAAAACTATGGTAGAGGGTGGAAAGCAACCTCGAACGAAAAATCAATTCCTGTGCTACGTACAAATAATTTACTAAGCACAAAACTTTCCAAAGGAAATTATGTCGTGACATTCTCCTATGTAGCACGGATTTTTATTATAAGTGCTTTTGTCAGCATCATTTCTTCTCTCGGTGCCGTAGCGTACCTATGGATTCATAGGAAAGACCAACGGTACTTCTAAAATCAATCCGATATGAAGGACATGTACTCTGTATCTACCAAAATCAACGATACAACAGAGGCAACCCAAATACCTATTCGTTACTGCGTAGGGTAATCGTTTTTAAACCACTCGTAGTACACGATCGGGATAAACAAAAGCATAATAGTACTGGCAATCAGAAGTCCAGAAATAATTGCCCCTCCAAGTCCCCGCCAGAGCGCGCTCGCGAGCGTAATAGGGAGAAGTCCAAAGACTGTGCAGAGTTTTGTGAGGATAATTGGCTCCATGCGACTCGTACCTGCATCAGAAATTGCTTCTACAAAAGGCATGCCTTCTTTGAGATTCATATTTATTTTATCGACAATAAACATAGAATTGGTGACAACAATTCCGAAGAGTGACAACACCCCGATAAGTGCTGGAAATGATAGCGGTGTCCCGGTGATAGCAAAAACGAAAAATACACTCGAAACCGCGAGAGGAATAACTAAAAGTACGAGTACTGCCTGCCTATACGATTGAAATTGGATAACCATCGTAACGAGAATGAGGATAAACGCGAGCCCCATCGCTTGTAAAATAGATTGCACGGATTTGCGACTCTCATCGTTTACTCCTCCCGTTTTCCAACTGTAGCCGTTTTCCATGTTCATGCGGGTTGCGAATGCTTCAAAATCTGTGTTTATCGTTGACGTCGTAAAACCGGAACGAACCGAAGCGGAAACAGATATGGTCCGTTTTCCCGATTCTCTGGTTATTGCGGTCGGATTTGCAGATACAGATACTGTCCCTAGAGCCAGAAGTGGAACGCTTCCCAAAGACGTTGGAATCATGATAGAACCTATTGCCTCTGGGGATTGTCTGCCACCAATGTACGCAAACACGATATCCTTTTTGTCTTTGACACTCGTTTCAAATTTTGCATCAGACAGGGTAAACCCACTCGCAAATGACCTAAGCCATAACCCCAATACATCTGGAGAGAGACCATACTGCGAAAGCTTTTGCGGATCCGGTGAAAATACGATTTTACTTGTCCCTGTCTTTGTACTTTTTTGGACATCTATCACTCCCGCCGTTTTTGATAAATACGCCACCAGTGTATCGGCATAGGTGTTTAGTTTTCCCAAATCTTCCCCGAGGAGTTTCATCTGCAAATCACTGCCAGCTGGCGGACCACCAGACACTTCTACGACGGAAACTTTTCCCTGTGTATATCCTTTGAATTTCTCTCGAAGTTCTTCGGAAAGAGCAACCGATGTTTTTGTGCGTTTTTCTATTTTTTTCAAATGAATGGTAAATCCGGCCAAAGAATCTCCAGATGAAGAATTTCTTCCGCCTTGACTGACCCCTATGGTGAGCGTGACAAATTCCGATTCAGGAATATGACGAAGCTGTTCAAGGACGAGCAGAGATTGACGTGTCGTCGATCGAGCATTTGTCCCTGGAGGAAATTCGATATTCATATAGACGGTATCGCGATTATCTTTGGGAAAAAACTCGTTTTTCACAAATCCCATGGGAAGCAATGCAAAAGCCCAAACCGCGTAGAAAATGATAGCAAATAAAATAAACGTTCTTGATTTTTTTGAGAGCAAAATCTTGGTAATAAGCCAGTTATATTTACGGGCAATTATTTCGATGTCCAATACTCCATGATCTATATAGTGAGATATTTTCGGCCAATAGTTCACTACAAATTTTTGCTTCGCGATATGATCCCTAAAAATTCTAGACAGAGGTTCATACGTATACTTCACGATACATACCATGCCTATATAGACAATGGTAATAAGGGGAAACAATGGATTAGATTTTACGAGCGATAACAACAGCGCACTGACAGCCACAACCCCAAGAATTTTACCGAACAATATAATCCTGGCTGGAATTTCAGGCTTCAAAATAACCATCATAAACGGAAGTGTGATAAGAACAGCAATGGCGGTAGACGATATCATGGTCACGGTGACCACCACGGGGATCGGTTTTATGAATTCCCCTATCACACCAGTAGCCAAAAGAAGCGGAACAAACGACCAAATAGTTGTTATCGTTGTGGACCAAATAGGAACAATCGTATCGCGCCACACCATGCGACCAGTTTCCTGAGGAGTAAATTTTTTCGTTCTGAAATAGGTCGTCATCGCAGAAACAACAACAATAGTATCGTCAACCAATAATCCAAGAGCCAGTAAAAAAGCAAACATCGACAGAAAGTTTATCGACATGCCGACTGCTTTCATAAATACAAATGCAGCCAAAAACGTGAGCGGAACAGTAAGCGATGCAATAATGGCTTGCCGAAGACCCAAAAATACAAAGAGACATGCAAACACCAAAAGAATCGTTGACCTAAATTCTCCTAAGAGATCAAAAAATTGTGTATCGATTTCCTCTGCTGCATTGGTGATTGTCGTTATACTAAATGATTTTTCATACCCTACCAATGAATCTGTAACTGTCTTATGCACTAAACGCGACGCCTCATCGATATTGGCGCTAGAGGATTTAAATATACTAAACGTAACGACTCGACCTGGCTCTGTCTTATCCTTTGCTATATACGAAGCTTTTTGATTTTGTGCAGAGCGTTCACTGATTTTCGCGATGTCTCCAAGCGAAATTGTACTGGTACCTATTTTTATTTTCATCGTACGTATGTCTGAAATGGAAGTTATTTGAGGATCTATGGCTACAGAAAATGTATTCCCCGGAGTCTCTACAACACCGGCGGGATACGATACGATTGATGATTTTATTTGAGCGGCAATCAAAAGTGGATTAATTCCATACTGTCTAATAGCTTCAGGAGATACTTCAACAGAAATCTCCTGCTTCTCGAACCCAGTAACCACCACGCGGTCTACTTTTGGGGTGTTTTCTATATTTTTCTTCAGTACTTCTGTCATGCGCATGAGACTCGGAATATCTGGCCCTGACAGAGCAAACGTCCAAATTGGAACATCTTCAAAATCTAGTGCTTTCACAACAGGAGCAATTGCTTCCATGGGCAACGTTGTAGTGCTGTCGATAATTGACTGGACATCAGCCTTTGCTTTGTCCTGCGGGATGCTTGAAAGAAATTGTATGGTAATTGCTGATACATTATCCAAAGAGGTGGAAGATAGCGTGTCTATCCCGGCAATATTTTGAAGATTTCGTTCAAGCGGTATGGTGACAAGGGATTCCACATCTGAAGGAGACGCTCCGGGAAGCGCGGTGATAACAGTTACTATAGAGATTTTTATCTCTGGATTCAGACGCCTCGGGATAGACAGATAACTGATAACACCAAGAAATAGAATCGCTATGACAGAAAGAATAACGATCCGCATATTGGATATATAGTTCCATATTGCATCACCACGAAGCTTCGCATCAAACACTATGCGTTCAAAATACGATCCATGAGTGGGTTGTGTTTCCTGATCCATAATAAATTGGCCTTTACTCAAATGAGACGACATCACCACTGAGAACATTTCTGTTGGTAATAATATGAGATTCTTTGGATAAGCCTGAGAGCACCTCAACATACTGCCCGAATACCGTCCCGAGTTTTACCGGCAGATTTTGCGCGATATATGTGCCATCTGCAGATGCTGTCGCAATATAGATAAAATTGCTCAGATCTGTCTGATAGAGCGCATCTATCGGGACAAAGGGAACAGCGCTCGTCGATGTTTTTGCCCCAATGGCGACCTGGACTGTAACCGTTGAGCCTTGAGCCAATGCTGATTCTTTCTCGGGAGGAACACTAAAGACAACGCTATAGAGTGACCCATCCGTCGGCTGAGTGGAAATGTATCGTGGGGTCATTTCGAAATACTCTGATCCAATGATGATTTTGCTTGGTTCTATTCGAGAAATATTTTTTGCTGTCGATTCTGGCGTCAGAAGTACTATAGATGATACTTTTTTCGCACCAGTTATGGTCGCAAGAACTGTCCCTGAACTGACGTTCATCCCTGTTTGTACATGTATCCGTTCAACAACACCATCAAACGGACTTGCTGGAAACATAAGACTTTCTGAAATTTGAGCAATCTGCAAATTAAATGTCGCGAGTTCTTTATTTAAATCTAGAGATTTTTCCTGCAGAGTTAGCTGTGCAATAGTCAGATCATGTTGCCTATCTGAAAGCTTTGTCGGAGCATTGTCAGAGCCTACCTGGTACTCAGCATTCGCTACCGCAACCTTCAATGAATTGATAGCGGCTTGAGACCCTGCTTGGCCTTGTTTGGATTGTAAGATGAGACTATTATTTGACCCGCCGATATTTGTAGATTCTAAATACTTGATTTGCTCGACCAAGGAATCGACGATCTGCTGGTCCAAATTCAATAAATTTTTCGTATCGTTTATGGAATTGCTTGTGATGGTACGAGAATCCCCGGATTGTTTTTGGATGGTACTCGCTATCTCTCTTTGACGAGATATCAAATCCTTTTGCGCATCGTAATTATCTTTGACGAAATCGTAATTTTTTTGTGCTATCTGCCTCGTAACACTCGGCAGTGTGCCGCCTTGATAATTGGTCGAAAGCCACATAAGCGCAGTACCCCGACGAACCGACTTGCCTTCTGTGACGTACAGCTGCTGTACGATGCCGGAGGTTTGAGCAATGATCTTTACTACTCCAGATGTTTCTACCTGCGCGGTCATCTGTACTCTTGGAGCCGTACCGACATTATAAATAGTTACTTTTTTTACTGGTGTTTCTGTTGCTTTTTCTACTACTTTTGGGGTTCGAAGTAAGGATCCCACAATTATGATGACAAAAAATATCCCCAACGCTCCGAAAAACGAATATGCAGGGTATGAAATGATCGTTTTCGTGACCGCTTTGTATACTGCTTTAGTTTTGCTGTGTGTGTGAGTATATGATTGTTTGATAAATCGCATCATACCTATTACCCCAATCTGATCCGATTAACTAATGATTCAATCTGTAGCGCTTCGGCTTTTGTAATGCCGAGCGTTGCATGGCCATCGGACCTGACCATCGATTGTTTTGATTTGACAAGTTGTTTTTTTCCTAACGCGGTGATATCTATCATATGTGATCGCCTGTCCTCTGATGCAGAACGTCTCAGATACCCCAAATGCTCAAGTTCGCAGATCTTTGTAGTCGCCGCGGAGATCTTTATACTCAGAATCTCTGCAATATCGGAAACCGATTGTCGTTTCAACGATATAAGAAACAGAATAATACTTAGACTCATAACATCGCTATTATGATTTTTTGCTAAGGCCTGTAGCTTTTTTCCAAATAAATAAAGTGTAACCAATAATGAAAACTCGTACTCTTTCATAATGAGAGGTAATACTACGATAGTCGTAGTAGTTTGTCAAGCAGAATGGGAACTATTATCGAAGTTGTTCCAACGCAGAAGATTGATTTTGGATAAATCCCGAAACACTTCTATATGCCGTATACACCTGAACGAGCATAAGAATAGTGGATATAATAGTGAGTACGATACAGATTATACCTATCCGTTTTGTGTTTTCTCCTGGTTCTCGAATATATTTTATCCCCCAGAATATCCCCATGGGTGGCAGAAAAAAACTTCCTAAATAATAGAGCAGTTGCGAGATGACATCGGTTGACAAGCCTGGGGCGTGAAGATTTCGTCCGCAGTTAAAACAATAAAAATCTGTCGGCCGTACGATGCTATGACATTTTTGACATGTTGGTTCCATATAACAAAAGTATAACAGGATTTTAGTGTATACTACAGAAACTATATGAACTGGTTTATCCCCGCACTACTTTCCGCGTTGTTTGCCGGAGCAACAGCGATTTTAGCCAAAATTGGTATTAAAGACATAAATTCCAATCTCGCCACCGCAATACGGACAATTGTAATCCTCGTCTTTGCATGGGGAATTGTGTTTGGTCAAGGACTCCAACAGGGAATTGCAAAACTATCGGGGACGACCTTGCTTTTTTTGATATTGTCAGGAATCACAACTGGGGTTTCGTGGCTGTTTTATTTTCGTGCTCTGCAGATAGGAACAGCCGGTCAAGTCGCACCAATTGATAAACTTAGCCTTGTATTCACTATTATTCTTGCTGGACTATTTTTGCATGAAAAAATAACTTTTTTCAAGATTATAGGCACGGGACTTATGATCGCCGGAGCCATAATCACCACGCTAAAGTAGACCACACCGTTACCCCTTAAAGAAATAGATGACGAAGTAGAATGCCACCCCTGAGGCTACTGAGATAAGCCAAAGCGCGATAAAACTGAAAGTCAATTTTTTATGAATTCTGAAAAAATTATTTCCCTTTTTATACTCTTGCCATGCGGTAAACAAAAAAATAACCAAGCTGATAAACATGACCAGAGAAAATATCCCGTGAAAGATCGCAAGGGCGACATACGCTGAAGAATGTTTTACGGCTCCCGTCGCGATTTCTGAATTTGTTTCGGTAGAGCGACTTACCATGTAGACGATATTTACAAACGTCTCATACAGCACTGCTGGCAATGCTATTTTAGAAAGGAAGGTGCCCTTTGTATACCCTGTATAAAAAATATACAAAATAGCAACCGTCAGAAGTAATTCACTTGCAAGGGTAATCGTTGACCACATATGTTCTTATAGTATAGGAAACATCATTAAGAACAGATTACGTGTTAGCTCGTAGGATTAAACGAGCGATATTTGGCGACCTCGTCTTTGTTTCCCATAGCGATCGGCACTCGTTGATCGTGTTTCACGGGAGTCAGATCGAGTGGATCATTCATACCACTCGTTGCATCTCCGCCAGCTGTTCTCATGAGAAATGTTAACGGGGCTATCTCATAGAGAAGTCGTAGCTTCCCACTTGTATGCTTTTGGTCTGCAGGATAGATAAATATCCCACCCTTCAGGAGCGTTCGATGAATATCTCCAACCATTGACCCAACATATCGCGTGGAATATCCGCCTTCTTTTTTGATTGCATTCACATAGTTTTTTTCCGCGTCATGGAACAGCTCCCAATTCCCTTCGTTGAGCGCATAGTATTTCTTTTCCCCTACTCGAACGTTTTCATAACTGAGGACAAACGTCTGACGATCAGGGTCAAAGGTAAATCCATTTACCTTCCCACCAGCTGCGTAGAAAAACATCATACTAGCACTATAGAGAATATATCCAGAGGCTACCAAGGTTGAACCTTTTTGGAGAATACTCTCTGCTTTTGGATAGAGACCGAAAATCGTACCGATCGGCAAATTTGTATCAATATTTGATGACCCGTCTACAGGATCATGAGTAAGTGTGTACACTCCTGTGCCATTGTTTGATGTTTTTGGCTCAGCTAATTCCTCTGATCCGACTGCATGAATAGCAGGACACGACAAGAGCGCATTTGTCAGCTGATTATTCGCGTATTCATCAAGCTTCTGAACACTTTCGCCGTATACATTGGTCCCACCTGAATCACCCTCCTGATTTAACAGACCGTTTCTTTGGACTTTGTGATTGATGTCTTTGGCAAAATTTTCCAATACATCTATGACCTGAAAAAATGATTCTCCTAGGTCTGCATTATTTGCTTTGACAAAGTCTTTTAGGGTGATTTTATCCATATTACTTTTCTCCTTTATAAATGGCGTATGCGTCGTCTACTGACACCAAATCATAGGTAAGTGCAGATACTGCGTTTGCAAATCTGACAGCTTCATCTATCGGCTTTTGGTGAATATTGCGTCCTGTCGCATTTCCTGATGTCCCTGATGTATGCAACTGATCATGGAGTGTCTGAAGGAAATCTTTTACTTCTACACTACC
>CAYHHA010000027.1:0-18307 GCA_964356315.1 uncultured Gammaproteobacteria bacterium | reverse complement strand
AAAACTATTAGGCGCGCAAGCGTCTCGTGAGTTCGAATCTCACTCTCTCCGCCAGATGCTACACTAAGTGGATTGCATTCTCACTCCCCCAGGGAGTAGAACACCCTCACAAAAGGCATTTTTGATGTGCGTAAAATGGCTTGTTCCTACAAGTTAGGTTTTGCTGAGTTCGAGACCCACTCCCCTACCTGAGCGGTACACTAAGTGGGTTGTGGGGCAGGGAGTTTCACAACCTTAATCTCGAAAATCACCCTTGTCTAAGCGTGCAAAAGGATAGGGCAAGACATGATTTTGCAATAAGGCTATTAAGCGCGGTATACCTAAAAAATCCACTAGTCACTTGCAATAACTCCTAGCTTAATAGCGTAAGTTTCATTCAGATATACATCCGTAGCAGCTAATAACTCGAGTTGATTATTTCCAGCAGCCGCCTTTGAAAGACCAGGCTGTACAATATGAATATTAAACTCTGGAGTAAGTGTAGGTATTTTGCGATAAATCCCCATTAGAGTCGATAGATCACCTTGCTCAAATCTAGATACCCTATTTTGTCGCATATAGCGATCCTCACGATATTGCATTCTCCTAAACATATGTTCCACACTACCTTTCCAATAAATACTGCGCTGAGCCTGACCGCATACCTCATATAAATCTTTAACGCGCGCACCAGGAGCAGTTGCGCCAGAGAATTTACAATGATAAAGATCTGCTACAAATTTATTACCTTCAATTCGCAGGGCTACAATATCGGCAATTTCATTAGATCCATCATCGTTAAACACTACCTCATAGCGCCCTGAGTCAACGAGCTGCTGTATCACTCTAAATTGGATTGAATCTCTGTACTTTAAGGGAGTCTGAGATTCTTTATGCAAATCAATGCCAGTCCAATCCCATGCTTGTATGCTTTCACGATTATAAGGAGTACGAGATTCGGCTTGAGCTGGAATACATAGCTCGTCATAGTTAAGAAAACCACCATTTTCAAATCGAATTATCGGCCAATTTTTCTGAAACGCTTCATTAAGATCTGCGCTCCTTTTACCAAAAATAACTTTGGCTGTTGTTGCTCCAGCTGGCACATATTGAACCTGGTTATTTTCAAAAAGAAGTTCATAGTCTGCACTACTATTTATAGCTGAGACGCGAAATTTTATAGATCCATCTCTGGATGGTTCTATAATTTCAAAACCTGCCTCAAAAAAAGGTACAGACTCATCCCCGATGCTAATGCTTATTAAATGATCTGGCCGTGCCAAAAATTCATCTGGCCATTCTATAACTAACGGGACAAGATCTGGCCGCTGAGTGATTCTTACTGGTTTTATTACATTTTTAAAAACTAATTCCGTATCTATAGATTCATCAAGAAGCTTCGTTCCAACTCGCATACACCAATCAACCCAATCGGCCATATCATATGCAATACGATAAGACCAAATGCGCCCCTTTTGTGAGCATCCTATAGACATCTTGTCCCCACCCTCATATCCTCTACCAAAGACATTCGATTTGATTTTATTTTGTAGCTGCGGATCTGTTAAAGCAGGGGTTACATCACCCCCCATGTGCGAGGTAAAACGAACGGATCTACTAATAGCATGATTTAGCCCTAAATTCATCACAATTAAATAGTTGACCCCGTGTAAGCTTCTAAATATCTGTTCACCGTGAATCAGTGAAGCGCTCTCCCCTGCTACCGATCGAGCAATGTTCTCATGTTTACTGGCATTATTTGAACTATTTATAAACAGAAGTCCGAGTTTCTGGTTCCAGTGCACGAGATAAAGATGCCATTCAATATTTTGAACCTCTCTCACTGCGCCCCACGGGACAGGTTCAGTTTCGCGCGTAATAAATAGTACAACATTATCCTTTTCATTAATTGTCGGCTCAGTAAATAGGTCTGTGTCCTTAATGCTCTCGGCTGCCTTTTCAGGATTCCAGCGAGCGCAGTCGGTACGGTAAACTACTGTACTCATTTTTGGGAAAATATTTTGGAGAGGTATTTCTTCAGGTATATCCTTAAATTCATTTAGAAATTCTGATCGTCGAATCTGCCGTCCAGTTGCACCTGCGCTTAGAACTTGCAATATAGCATTCCAGTCAGCATCTTCTGCATACAACTCACGTAGGGCATCTTCAACTCCTGGAGTAGCAATATTCGCAATCATAGTCGCATCACCGATTGTGTCTTTTGTGCGGGTAAAACGGCCAGTAAATTGCAGAGTGATTGCTAGACTTTTATGAGTATCATGAAGAGCGGCTATCTTTAACTCGGGCAGATCAAATCCTTCTCCAAGCATTTGAACACAGATCACAATTCGAGTCTCTCTATTAACCAACTTGCGCAATGCCTCAGCCTTATCTCTCTTATTTAGTTTACTGTGAATAATAAGTGGATTATGACGACTGGCTGATTCTAAATATATTTGTTGTACTGTTTCTGCACGGGGAATACTTGCCGTTCGAGCCATAACAATGTGATCCAATCCAGAAGAAAGATCGGCCTCAAGCTGTTCAATAGCAATTCGAGCAATTTCAGCATCTGAATGCTCGGGACTGAATTCATTAATTGCCCTAAAGCGAATTGGCTTAAAGTAGCCTTCCGCCTGGGCCTTACGTAATGGGTAGTTAAAAATGATTTTCCCATCTATGTGTTTCCCATCAGCCCTAAAGGGTGTGGCCGTAAATTGGACAATATGTTTACTTTTGAAAAATTTTCTAAATTTATTCCAAGACGGCGCAGGTACATGATGAGCCTCGTCAATAAAAAGATGACTGCAGAGTTCGGCCATTTGTTTCTGGACTTCTTCGCCACAGCCACTCGCAATACTCATTGTGGTAACGATTACGTTACAATGAGTGAATATTTCTTGTATCTGCGATGGGGACGTTGGGCGTTTTGTAAGTGTCCCGACAATTGGGTATTGGCAGCTTGATCCGAAGACACCAAGTCCTTTTAATACACCCAATGTTTTGAATTTTTTAGATACTTGCTCGCGAAGTGCATCGGTAGGAACAATAACTAATAAACGAGGAAGTCTTTCTCGAACAAGAAGGGCAAGCATCGTTTCCGTCTTGCCAGTCCCTGTAGGCATAACCACGGTTGCAGGGCTTTCGGTAACCTTCCAATGCGCCAAAACGGCATGCAGGGCTCCAATTTGAGGTGGCCTCAGTCCAGAGCCCTGTCCATCCGCAGTTTCTTCCTTGAAGAAAAACTGGTCTTTCCATGAAGCTCTTACTTCATTACAGCGTTCAGACCAGAAATTTACATCTCGAGAACTAATTTTCATTGGCTTAGGAAGGTGCCACCGAGCTATTTTTCGACCAGATTTAAAATCATCAATATCATCAATTAATGATCCTTCCGGAACAACTAAGACGCCACTAGTATCTCTGGGGAGACTAATATTATGGTTGGTAGCTACAATGAATGTTCCATCGCCTTTTTCTAATATAAAGCCACTGATGCCTCTTTTAAGATAAGGTTGAGCTTGAACCTCTTCAACACCTCCGCCGTATGCAGCTTGTTCGATTAAATTTTTGTGAACCTTCCCTTGCGCCGCATCTCGGATTGGAAAATATACTTTTTTAGTAGTTGACGACATAGAATTCGGTCAAAGTATATTCTTTCATTCTTATGCTGCGGCCTCAAAGGCGAGCATGAAGTTAGAGTGATCCGTATTCTTATATCTAGAATATTCAACCATTCTGTTCGTAATCGGTCGATGTTTATTTTCACCCTTTAGGAAAGATGCGATTACCTTCCCTGCCGCAACACCCAAACCCACAGGGACAGCATTGCCAATTTGTTTATATATCTTCGTAATATTTCCATGAAACCTCCAGTTATCAGGAAATTGCTGGATTCTGGCATATTCTTCTACGCTCAACGGCCGTAACTTAGTCGGATGGCACAACATTGTTGCTGGCATTGTAGGGCTAGTGACCAGCGTAGGAGTAGGTTTGTCTAAATTCAAGCGACGATAAAATCCAGTCTTCCCACCACCTAAATGGTAGGCCTTTCCCATCGCCTCTTCCTGAATTTTTTCAGGAAGAAATCTCCAGTTTTGCCCTGCCTTTAATAGGGTTAGATATTTTGTATGTCTTTCGCTTAACTTAGCATAATGCATATTCTTTTCCTGAAGACCAGTCAGTGCCTCTTTTAAAGTCACCCATTTTTTACCAGTTAAAATGCCATCTTCAGTGTTGGTTGGAATAGGTAGCGAGATCTGTTTTCCGCCTAAAGCGCCAAACATTAGTACGCGTTCACGCCTTTGAGGGACACCATAATTGGCACTATCGAATAAGCTGAAGTTCACTGTATAGCCTAATTTCTCAAACTCTTTGGTCAAAAAATACAAGACACTGCCAGGTTCCTCAGCTATATGGCCATATTCTTCATGCAGTCCATTAGGCGCATAATTTAATTTTGCGGACATCAATCCGCGAACATTTTCTAATAAAAATGTTTTTGGCTTAATTTCTCCAGCAAGTCTAAGAAAGTTAACAATCACATTTCCTCTAAAATCGTCCAAACCTCGTCGTGCCCCAGCAGTACTAAATGCCTGACAAGGAGGCCCACCTACAAGAAGATCAACTTGGCCTTTTTTGAGACCGCTTATACTGAGAAGTTCCTCTCCGCTTACAAGATTTATATCCCTTTCTATAACTGGTATATCCGTATTTAATCGAATAGTCTCACAGGCAAATTTATCAAATTCCACGCAAACTTTAGTTTCAAAACCAGCTTGCTGGATACCTAAATCCAACCCCATTGCTCCGCTAAATAATGATATGCTTTTGAATTTCATTCTTACATATAATGGTCTAATACTTGCTGCAAATCCATACCAACATAGTGCAATTTCCACTCCAAAACCAACTCCTCTAATTTCTCTGCCATCATGTCGGTAAACGGCATAGTCAATATGCCGGCAGAAGAGGTATCTAAGATTTCAAATATTCTTTTATGATAGTCTTTTTGCTCGCTAATAAAGCTCCATAATTCACGACCGATAAGAACTGATTCATCGAAATTCTGGAGATTAGTGCGAATCTGGCTAGAGATCATTTTCTTCGTTCCGTAAGTCATTCCTAAAAGCATTTTTGCATCAGGATCACTTTTGCTATATTCATCTATTACCTCATTTAAGCTATTAACCATATCGACATTCATGGTATTCGGGCCGCTCTTCACCTGCAGAAAATACTGTTTTCCCGCGATTATTTTAGTAATATCAGGTCTTCTTCCAGATCTGCCAGAATTTTTACTTATAAACTTTTCCCCACCGCAACGAGCAAGAAGTGTTTCAACAACTGATCCCCAGCTAGTAACTATGGATCGAGTGACAGATTGATAGAGATTAAATTTAAGAACCTGCCCCGAAGTTTTTAGTTCAAGTGCAATAGCAAGAAAGGGATTTATATCTATGTCGCTTAATTTCAAACTCTTTAAATTTCTCACAACGGTCTTTAAAAACTGTCTACCGATATGAAATATCCAAGCCTCTCGAATTAAGATTTTTCCTATGTATGGCTTCTTACCATCCAAAACTCCGTGTATTTGAGCGTCATTAAGATAGCGCTTCTTTTTACTGTTAGCTATTGCCTCTAATCTAACTGCATCGGCATCTAAAAATTCAGAGAAATTACCCATAAAATCAGCCGCAACCGCATTAGCAGTAGTTGGGCCAATACCATCAACATCTTGGCATATAGCAACAATCAAGTCATTTACATTTTGTGTTTCATCTATTGCCATTTCGGTCTACGAAGTTAATAAATTTTCTCAAACATACTATCAGGGTATCAATTTGTGCGCTAACGAAGATTTTCTATTCTATCCCCAACTAACAATTGGCTTCTTTAAAACATATTTCACCCTACCCGCTATCAAATAATTGGCTAAATCTTCTTTGTGAATATAGATGGGAGGATAATCCTGAGAAGACTCCGATAGTAAAACCACCTGCTGGTTTTCTTCGTCGCAATAAATTCTTTTAATATTGGCATAACCATCAATGATCGAAAGGACGTATGCCCCATTTTCTACCGTTGGATCAGTCGAATCAATTAGGGCATAATCGCCATCATCAATGTGCTGACCTTTTATATCTGCACGATTCATAGATGAGCCAGTTGCTTTAACGGCAAATACTCCTTTTTTAAAGAAATTATTTGGCAATATTTTTTGAGATACTTTAAGGAAGCCTTCAATTGAATTGGTTGCTAGTAAATTGGCAGGGCCACAATTTGCAGCACCCATTATTGGTATATTAAAGATTGAAGGATTCAATTCGCAATTTTCACCGATGAATCTTATTGCTCCAGTTTCCTTATCTATTTTTATAAAACCCCGCTTCTCGAGCTGGGTCAGGTGATGTTTGATTTTCTGAGGATGTGGATCACCAACAAGTTCCCCAAGCTGACGGAGAGTCATCCGTATCTCATCACGTTCCTGTAGATTCTGAATTATTTTTTCCTGTATTGGGTGCATAGAATATCGGTAAGACGCACGGATATTACCGGAAGTTGACCTAGACGTCAATAAAAAATAAATAAAAACTTAATAGTTGACAAGAGGTTACTGTAGCCTACAATTAGCAGCGTTCCTAAATATTTTTTAACCCAAGTCGTTATGAAAAAGGGCGAAGTAAAACTTGTTCGTAGCGCTGTGTCGGGAAGATTTGTTCCGCCATCAGCCGCTAAGAGCGACCCGCAAAGAACAGAAACGGAAACCCGTAAGCGAAAGAAGTAATTATAACTCTAGCTTATGTTCACCGCTCCATTCTTTAGAAAGAGCTGCCCCTCAATATACCGTAGGAGGCAGCTCTTTTCCTGATTCGAACCATTCTTGAGTACGTACTCGATATAGTCTTTCACCGATAATTCCTTACCCAGCCCATTTCCATTTACCAGCTTCTGTAGTTGATTGAACCTCTCGATCTCGTCCTTCAGTCTTCGCGCAAGTGTCTCATGCTTCTCTTTCACCGCATCAATGATCGACGCCAGTGATTCGACGAGATTATCCTCTCGGATGTACTTCTCGCGGCAGAGATTGTGGCCACCAAAGCGATTACATTTGTAATAGGTATACGACTTTCCATTAGGTTTTACATGCTCCTCGCCGGAAACGCCCGAGCCACACACACCGCACTTGAATAGTCGCCGGAAGTAGAAGTCCTTTCGTCCCCACTCGCCCTTGTTGCAGACCTTCATTAATGCCTTCACCTTCATAAAGGTCTCTTTCGTAATGAGCGGTTTATGAGTCCCCTTGTACCATGAGCCGCTTCCGACCGGATATTCAAACTCTCCATAATAGTACGGCTCCTTCAGCGCACGTAGAATCATGCTCAAACAGGCACGTTTGCCAGTTGTGGTGCGGAAACCCTCATCGTACATATAATCATCGATCTGGCGGCCACTGTATCCCTCCAGCGCGTACTGGAATATCTTCTTGATGTATGGAGCTCTCTCCTGATCAACCACCACCTTACTTGGCTCATAGAAGTTCTCGCTACTTCGGACCAGTTTGTATCCCAGGGGAACTCGACCAGGTCTCGCACCTTTTTCACACTTCGCTCGAAGTCCTCTTTTTACGTTAACACCGCGATTGTCGTTCTCGAGCTTGGCCTGACTACACAGAATCATCAGAAGAAACTTTTCGTTGGGAGAATTGCGGAACTGCTGGCCATGGGTGCGGATATCTATGAGTCGCCCCTGATCCATGAGGTCAACAATTTTCCCGAGATCCCCTGCATTTCTACTGAGTCGATCCGGAGCCCACGTCAAAATTCCAGTGAACAAACCTTGATCAATCTCCTCCAAAAGCCCCTTAAATACCGGCCTTGCTCCCGACTCCTTCGCCGAGTGGCTCTCCCGCCGTATCTCGGCCACCTCAAGCCCCTCACGTGTCGCCATCGCCATCATTTCCTTGATCTGTGAGTCGATAGAAAGCGCCTGCCGCTCGTCATCTTCCGAGGATTTACGGGCGTACAGGCAATATTTCGGCTTAGCAGTCAAGATCGGAGCCCGTCGGGAGATAGTCATGTCTGCCTGTGGTCGCTCAAGAAGTGTGGTACTCATGGGTGATGTTGTTAGTTTGTGACAACACATACATGGCGCAGCAACGAGACGAAGTCTAGGCGTAATGAACCTTAATTTTCCCCATTGTTATGTTTCCTTTGGAGATCAAGATAGTATTGTTTCTTAAGTTCGAGGTTCTGCGCATCACTATTGAGAGAATTCCACCAAGGTTTTTCTATCGAACCAAAAAAACTCGCCGTCGCGCAGCCAATAGGATTATGTCGGGGTGTATCGAGAAACTGATTCACGAGGAGGGAAAATGCGTCTACTAAATCATCGTGCTTGCCTGCTGGAAATCCAGTGAGCTGGCTGATAAGTTTCTCGGCATCTTTTGGCGGGAAAAGTATACGACCCTCCTGGATTGGGAAAATAGTATTTTCGAGACGAACAGTTTTGTCTCCCTTGGGTGTAATCCCAATAACCTTTGTTTTTCCATAATTTCTCTGCAGCTTCTGTACACAAGATTTTTGAGAGCCAACATCTTCGATAAAGGCGGTCTTCAAGACACGTCGTCGATCCCGTTGAAGATCATCAATAACTCGCATGATAGCCGTTTCAGTGTCTGGCCCCTCCATTCGTTCATTGATGGGATATGGCTTGATAAGCATTATGTCATCC
Source organism: uncultured Gammaproteobacteria bacterium (assembly GCA_964356315.1). Taxonomy (GTDB): domain Bacteria; phylum Patescibacteriota; class Microgenomatia; order UBA10105; family UBA927; genus CAYGFH01. Next base: position 9,595 of record CAYHHA010000027.1, on the reverse strand, counting down.
ATATTTTGACCACCATAAACATCACCAACAACTATAGCGGTGTAATCTGCCGTCTTCGACACAGTAACTGCCAAGTCTACTCCAATAATGGTATGTCTATACTTCCGTCCCTCGAATATCTCTGGAAACGAGTTATCATGATATTTTAAATAACTAGGCGCGATCACTTGAGAATCGTCAGGAACGATTTCCAGCATCATTTCTCGCTGCCATATAGTTGGATTACCCACACGCCTCATCTCCACTTCGACGGCATCAGCATCGATAAATTTCTCTGGCCAGAGGGGCTTGTCGTCCTCGCTGACAAATGGATACGCGTAGTAGTGGCCATTTAGTGCTCCACTTTCAACTTCCTCCCTCAGCTTCATAATAAGCGATTCTTCGTGTAATAAATTTCCGAGGACAATGATACGTGCCTTACTGTCTCCACCTAGAACCAATTCACTCTTGAAAAAGTTATAAGTATTTTCTCGTTCAACTGGCGACCTCGCAGATTTTATATCCTCAAGATCGTCCGCAATAATGAGGTCGGGACGATTTGCGCCATGCTTCATGCCACGTATACTCTGATCAGTCGACATAGCGCTAACACGAGCACCAAAGTGAGTGAGAGTAAGCGCCGAGGCATTCCAGATCGAAGTAGGTGTTTCTTCTCGGAAAGGACCAAGATCGGACTTCAGAAGTGCATTGAATTCGAGCTCATCCTTGATATTTTGGAAGTGTAATTTTGCTTGATCCTGAGTACGGCTCACGATACAGATGTTTCTCATGTCGTGTACTCCCATAATAGACCACAGAGTATACATAAGATTCAAAAGACTACTCTTACCCGAACCTCTAAATGCAACTACGATCATGTTATTGAGCGTTTTATCCTGAGCATTATGAATCATTTCCTTTTGGAAAGCCGCGAATGGATATTTGAGATGGTTAGAGAAGTATACTAAGCAAAACATAAGAAAGCTCTTGCGAGTAATCGCAGTACGAGCGACCTTATCATTGATAATTGCCTTCAAAGTTGCATCAATGTTAGTCATTGGTAATTGGGGATAAAGTTGTAGGGGTAATTGGACTGCCATCTTCATCAACACCGACTTGTTGAAGGGCTTGACGAATAAGATCTTGCTGCTCGGTAGTAAGTGTCGGCTCAACAGTGTCGATCTTTCCACTCACCTCAATGCGAGTGCGATAATCATCATGATGGGTCCGCAGCCATAGCTGTATAGCCGCAAAAGATTGATCGCGAATTAATCCAAGAAGCTGTGTTTCCGCGTAGTCATTCATCACTTTTTTACCTTCGATAATTGCCTCTTCAGCGAGCTTGCGGAAATTTTCATCTTCCTGTAGAAATCGGTAATACGTTGAACGTCCGATGCCTACTTTTTCTACCGCCATCTGTACCACTGGAAGCTTCTTCAACTGCTCAATGAGAAGTTCTTTGTACTTCTCTTGTCGTTTCTTCACAGCACCATCACTATCGTCGTCATCGTGCGTGCCACTCCCCTGCTGCAAAGAAATTACAACAGGGGGAGAAGAATCAGATGATTGAGAATTATCGGGAGGAACAGAAATAATATCGTCCATAGTAGAAAATAGTGTAAAATAATTAAGAAATCTTCTTCGCCTTGATACCCGTCTGCTTCTCAAACCGGTCGATAATCACCTGTACATATTGCGGATCCAGTTCAATTGCGATACACTTACGTTTAGTATCTTCAGAAGCTAAAAGTGTGCTACCAGAGCCACAAAATGGCTCATACACAGTGTCACCTATCTGGGAACTATTCAGAATAAGTTCGCGCATAAGTGGAATGGGTTTCTGCGTCGGGTGCAGCTTGTTGTGTGATGGTTTTGGATAGAACAAGACACTCTTACTTTTGGACTTGTAGAATTTGTGAGTACCCAACCACCCATATCCTATGAGTTCATGTTGAGGTAAATAGTCGAGCCTACCGAGCACTGGCTGACTCTTCACCCACACGATAATTTGAGAGAAGTAACACCCGGCAGCCAACATGCCTTCACGAAGAGAGAAAACCATTTTGTCCGAATTGAAAATGTACAACGTATTCTTCTTCGCAAGGAACGGCTTGACTGCCAAAATCCACTTCTTCGTAAACTCCCGATACTCCGTATCGGTCTGGGCGTGATCATTGAGAATGGCTTTATGTTTTGTCTGGGAATGGTTGAACGTCTCTTTCGTCTCAACATAAGCCACTCCATACGGAGGATCTGTCCCCACAAGTGCGATCTGCCTACCCTTGAGAATTCGACCAACAAACTCAGTATCACAGCTATCGCCGCAAGCCAGAATATGATCACCGAGTAGAAAAATATTTCCAATACTAATTAAGTTTTTTGGCTTTGTTACCTGTAAGTTGTTCATAGCGAGTAATGATAAGGTTTATAAAAATAGGTTCAATTTCTGCGATAAACGCAGTGCGTTTCAATTGTTCACAGGAGATCAAGAGTGATCCCGATCCTCCATGTAAATCCAAGATATTGTCTCCCGGTCGACTACATCGACGCAGTGGTTTCTCATGGAGCGTGGGCGGTTTTTCACAGGGGTGACAATAGAGCTGAGTTGGCTGACGTTTGGCCAACCAAATCGACATCTGATCAAAAATATCCTCAACCATGCGGTTGCCAGTTCCGATTTCTTTATCTAGAATGCTGTGTGGATTTTTGAGATCAGGGCAGAGGTAAGGAGTCCCTATCGTGCCATAGACGCACGACTCATACGCCTTTCCGAACGCGACACGAGGCGAGGGGTTGTAGTTGTTCTTGAGCCAGAAGGCAATACGTCGGAATTCGACACTTGTAAGTTTGTAGAGTTCTTGTATCATCGTAAGATATTTATCGTCGCACCACATAAATACGTGACAATCTGGTTCGGCTACCGCGAGTCCATTACGCAAAGCAGATAGTAAAAAAGATTTGTATTCTTCATCTGTTTTATTATCGTTCATCTTCCCTCCGTAACTCGCCTTCTCGCCCATGCCTTTGTTGTAATTGAGACCAACGTTGTAAGGAGGATCTAGGTAGAGGGCATTCATGCGGTTTTTTCCAACTAATCTCTTAACAACGGACGGGTCAGTAGAATCTCCGCAAATAACAAAGTGATTACCCAGCTGGAAAAAATCACCTGTTTTGATGTCAGTAGTCTTCTGCGCCTTCAGCTCTTTTTCAACATTAAAATCGTCATCGTCAACACTTAGAGTTTTGTCCCAAATTGATCCAAGGTCTTCTTGCGTAAAACCAACCCCAAGTAGTAAATTCATATCAAAATTCTTGAGCGCTTCCCAATCAAAAGATCCGACATTAGCATTGAGGCGGATATTCAGCTCCTTCTCCTTCTCGAGGTCTTCGATAACAACATAGAACACAGGGACTTCCTTATATCCAAGTTCCTTTAGGGCATGCCAGCGTAAGTGGCCTCCCAGAATTGTGTTCTTACGTTTTTCATATCCCTGAACGACCAAGGGATCAACTATCCCAAAATGGCGGATACTTTCTTTCACATCTTCCATCTGCTTATCATTCCAGCAGCGAGGGTTGTAATCGCTGGGCTTGAGATCATCTATCGGAACGTAAATAACATTGAACGGCAAACTTTTTTGATTAACCATAACTAAAAAGAGTCAATAAATAAGAGCTAAAAGCCCTCAGCTGACATGAAGTTTTGCACGACAAAAAACACTACACTGGATGCACAAAAATCAGGCACGCAAAGGTAAAAAATATTTTTAGGACACTAATGCTAGGAATACATTTTTATACATTTTTGATGCGAGTGTTTCGGTGATTCCAGTGGATGTCTTTTATTCAAATGCAACCATATGGTTGATAATTAGACAGTCCTGATAGGAAATATCTGCACGCGGCTTATGGGAACATAACTAACAGAACGGAGATGAAACTAACTGTCTAATTTTCAATGTACGAACTTGCGGAATTAAAATCTCCTAATTTTTCCGCCTCAGTAATTGCACATTAGTTCAACAATTTATTTTCCACAATCACCTAGCGCTTGCTGTCTGATAATTATATGGCAAAGTATATTTTACAACTTTTACAAATTTTGAAAAGTCTTGAATTTCAGCTTTAAAATACGTCAAAAACTATAATATAGAACAAAATTACTTCAATAAAAATAAGTAAAAAAGTCTGCAGGATTTATCTTATGCAGACAGATTTTTTCGTAAAGTCTCCTCCAATACCTCCAAAATCCTCACCATCGCAAGGGTATCCTGTCCACAATACTTCAAAAGATTCTGGTAAATTTTCTCACTCGCCTCTTCCATCTCCGCAGCAAAATTCATCTCATGGTAGCTTCTCATCGCCATACCTCCCTCTTGGATTTCGAGATCAGAGTAGCTGAGATCTGGGACGAGCACGGGTAAAACTTTTTTAATCGAACAGCTCCCCTTGAATTTCGGATGCACGTAATACTGCTTCTGGAAAACCTCCATCAGATCGAATACTCGTGCGTTCACACCTGCGAAGAAGTCTTTATATTCGGGAAACATCTCGCCCATCTCCGTATTGCGCGCCATCTCAAATCCCTTGTACCAAACGAGAACGGTTCCATGACCGGTAGGAATATCTTTTTTCAACTGTGTCATAAGCGGTGGCACCGGATTTTCTCTACCACGTGCCAGAAATTCGTAGTGCTCCAACTTCCCTCCCTTCTCCGGCAAGACGTGAACAGAGTACTGGAAACAAACTTGTTGGTACGGTTTTGTCCCATCAAAGATCGGAATTGCTGATGCAAACGTCTCGTAATCAAGGAAGTATAGCGGATACTGCAACTCACTAAGCGATGCAGCAATCCCCGGGTAGTCAATAATCGCCTCCTTGGTTTGTGCAGCCGTTACTTGATTCAGCTGTGTGTCCGTCATCGGGAAATCGAGAGGAATATTAGCCACCTCCATCACGCCATCATCCAAAAGTTGCACGAGCTTCTTCTCGCTAATCCGGTTCAGGTCATAAACAGAATACGGTGGAATATCCTTCCAGCAGTGGGTCATAAATGGGCATGGATGAGGTGATTCACACTGCTTCACTATCCTGACGTTTGGCTCTTTCTCCGCCTCTGTAAACGCCAATGCTTTCGGAATATCACTTATAACAATGTTCTCCAAATCCTCGACCTTGTCCGTCACGTCGACGACAGTGAGAAGTGCCTTAGGGTCAATATCCCCCTGCCTCACATACTCTTTATTGATGTGGATAATGAACGTTTTGCCAATCTTGTAGCCAGCCCGCTCGAATACCACCTTCTGGAAACAGATATCAGAAAGATGCTCCGATTCCACATGAGTCGGTGACTTCACCTCATAAATATTCCAAGTTTTCTCCGCTGGATCGTACTGGAAAATATCCGCTCTCGCCAAAAGATTATCAACGACAGCCGTCGCCTGATATAAAACTTCAGCGCCATCTTTAATAAAATCCTTCGTCTCCTTTTCTGCGGCAAATACATCTCGTCCGACCATCTTCCCCGCCGGAAATAGCTGGCGCGCGTACGACTCAACCTCTTCACCCTGATCAAACATTACCTGTTGTGCCTCAGTCACCTCTCCGGCAAGTTCCTTCCGGTTCTTGTGGAGCCAGAGATACTTCTGGCACTGCAGATATCTGAGATAATCGGATTTAGTGAGCATTAGATAAGGAGCGTTTTAAGTTGTGATCTGAGCATCTCATTGCGGTGTTCAAAGAACTCTTTGAAGTTCGTGAACCCGATAGAAACATTCTCGGGAATGTAGTTTTTGCGCATGTAGTCCTTCGTATCTTGCTCACTTTTGAAGGTCATAGCAACCCAATCTTCAAACTCCTTGTTCGACTTTTCCTCATTGGGTAGACCTTCCAGAAGCTGGATATTCGCCAAATGATTCACGTGATTCTCGTAAAAGCTCACATCTTCATCGCCGACTCCCCTCTTCTTTAAACTAGCCGGGCTGAAGAGACTCTTCGGATAAATGTGATCCAGATGAAATTTATTACGGAAATCGAGTGTCGGGTACAGAAGTGCCAACACAGAGAACGTATGATTCTGTCCGTACTGTGTGTTGAGGAGAAACTCGATGTCATCCTCCGTAAACACAATCGACTTCGGCGTACCCTTGAAATGCTCCGTAATAGAAGCCAGCGGAAAGCCATTCTCCTGTTCTTGGAGAATTTTACGGATAGGTCGCAGCACGTTATCCGGCTGTCCACTAAACGTCCGCTTGAGAAGCGAAAGGCACAGCCACTGCTTGATATTTGCTCTATCCTCTTGGTAATTCGACGAGAGCAGAAAGTTTCCTGACGCACCAATTTTCTGGATATAGTACGCAATCGGAATCAGAACATTGCTGGAAACCAGCGTCTGCTGATTGTATCCGAAGCTCGCAATCAGCTCTACGCTCAGCCGCAATGCTCTGGATATGTCTGCCCATTTCCGTTCAATCATCTTCATATTCTCCGAGTTGAAATTGTCTACTCGGAACGCAATATCCTTGATGTCGGACAGTACAAGACACGTCTTCAGCACAAAATCTTTGTCAAAATTAAACCCACTTCCAATCTGATTCAGGTCATCGACAAACCCCGTAATTTCCTCACGGGCATCCAGCGTTTGCCATTGAGCGGAGGCAATAGAGAGAAGCATATCCGCATAACTCAGAATCGTTCCTCCGCTATTTACTCTGATAAAAATATTCAAAACTTTGTCGAGCTCCTGCGAAGTTTCCAGATAGTAGTTAATGATTTTCTTCGTGGTGATTAGCTCAAAGAGACTCACGAGACATGTGTCTGCGAAGGCACTATCGAGCAATTTATTTTCTCGCAAGTAGCCATAAATCCCCTGAAGACTTTCGAACTCAATAATCTTCCCCACCTCGAACCAGTAATCTTTTTCCGTTCGTACAGCCGCTTCTTCCTCGGTGAGAAATTTGAACTCGTACTGCAGATCAAAATCTTCAGGAGCAGATAAGAGGTTGATGTAGAGCTTTTGTTTTGGAAACGCATTGTCATTCTTCGATCGTTTCCGGTAGAGCTTGAATGCATACGTCCCCTTGATAGCTATATAGAGCGCCGTAAGTCGTTGCTGCCCATCCAGGATAGCCGTGACATTTTCTTCCCCCGTAATGTTTGCTTTTGGATTATGGGTGTTATCTCGCTCATGGTAGTCACGGATAAATTCATAAAACTGGAACTCGCTAATCTTCTCCTTACTCACCTGCCAGAAGAGGAACGAGCCAATTGGATAGCCTCGCATAAGTGAATCAAAAAGTTTAATCACCTGCTGCGGTTCCCACACAAACTCTCGTTGAATGGCAGGAAGAAGATATCGCTTTTGGTGAATGTTATTCACCGCTTCTTTGATCGTGATTGGTAGTTGAAAGGCAGCTTCCATAGTATTGATTTAAAGATTACGACACGAGTTATTAGTACCCCGTCTTAAATTTATTGAGCGTGTCCATCAGGCTGTTATAAGCGCTGTTGTACTCTATGGCCTGATACTGCTGATAATAGTAAATGGAGAGCCCAACAACCACGGCTGCAACGAGAAACCAGATAATCACTCCATCCATTTCATCAAACCCGAAGAACAAACTTCCCGTGTCTTCAAACTTAAACTTGTTGAATTTATAGAAGCAGAAGTACACAAAAATAATACCGATGAGGAAGAGTACAGTTTGTAGAAGGGCTACGGTTTGTTTCGGAGAACTATCTTGAATGAGATACGTCATCACAGAACTGGCCATCAGCCAGAATGACAGCGCCGTAATGATGGCAAAAGCAATACGGTGCTTTAGCGGAGCTGCCGCTGCAGTATGCGGAGAATCTGACATAAATAATGGGGGTAAAAAATTATATATACAAAAAGGGGCCAGCTCTCTCTGACTACCCTTAGGCGTAACTTCTTTCGAAGTGTCCGCAAAGGCAGAGGAGTTGACCCCACGCTGTTGCGGACATGAACGTATTGGTGCACAAGCGTGCACGAAAATAGTTTCGAAAGTTAATAATTATGCCTAAAGGTAGTACCCACATATTACCCAGAAATGGCTTGATTGCAAGGCGTAAAGCACCAATCTGAAGCTGAAAACTGGTAAAAAGGCCACAATTCGTGTGAAAATAGGATATTAATTCTTAATACCTACCTATGACCCATACTAAATGGCTCAAAGATCGTGCCCACTACGAGGACGTATATGATGAAGGGACAGTAGAGCAATGTCTCTTTACGGAAAACTACCAGCCAGAACACAAAAAACCTCTGTCTAATGCCGAGAAGAGAACAGAAAAGGCATATCTGACGCTCATGAAAGATCTCGATCTATATTTTATGAAGGGAGAACGCTACATTGCAAAAAAGTCTACGGTCGATCGCTGGATGGAGAGGGATCGACAGAGAGATATTAAAACAGAGAGTACGCCCGTACCAACGGATGTAGTATGTAAGTTCTGCAATAAACCGATGGAGCTCATCGATAGTCATTTGCATATTGGCTTCGAGAAAAATGAGGAAGACTGCATGAAATTCTGGTTTGGCTGTAAAGGGTGCGATATTCTGAGAACAGTTTTCGATAATGGGAAAATAAAAGATCACATTCCATGGAAATGCCCTAAGTGCACGAGAAGACTTAATGTAAGTAAAACAAGAATTAAGGAAAAAATTACAACAACAAATGAATGTCCCTTTTGTGGATATAAGAAAGTAGAAGAACTAGATTTAACGCCAACACCAGCCAAAAAGAGGCCAACAGAGAAAGACTTAAAGGAATTTAGAATCAACAAGGATCGATTTTGTTTGTCCGACGAAGAGGGCTCTAAATACATGAGCGAAAAATTGAATCTGGATCAGCTGAATGCCTTCATGAAAGAATTCAAAGAAAAAAAGAATTCCAATATAAAAACACTCACGCTACCTCAGCTCGAAAAAGCCCTCGTCGAAGCCGTTGAAAAGGATGGATTTGTTAAGTTCAAGTTCAGTAAGCCAAGCATGATAAGAGGTGTGGTTATAGAATTTTCTATTCAAGATACGACTTCTCGCGGTGACTATGATAGCAAAAAAATGCTCAAGAAGATTATTCAACAGACTACAGAGGGTACGAACTGGTCACTAACGACAAGTGGTATTGATTACAGACTTGGAATCCTAACGGGAAAACTAAGAGGTTTGGAAGAAGGGAAAGATTTCTTTCTCGATGAGAAAGGCGACAAGATTGTATTATAATTTTACCACCCTAACATGTCCAAAAACTCAAAAACCATCACCACCAGCCGAGGCACCAAAATCACCATGACCTGTCGATATCCGAAGGAAAATCCCGAGGGCGCCATAGATACCATTACGAGACATTTGGCATACATCGGGATCTTCAAAGGCATCGATGAGCTCTTCGGACGTAAGCCAAAAGACAATGATTTAGAATAAAGTCAACTATGGAGCAATAAGACCAGAAATACCCTTATGGGTGTCCCATTTGTCCCAATTTTTCCCTAAATCGCCAATATGTATTACAATGGCGAAGATCGTACTAGACCCACATGCTCCGCCATTTTGCATTCCACGTGCTTTTCAGCATTGTTTTTTTGATGCCTCGAA
>CAYHHA010000026.1:21297-23419 GCA_964356315.1 uncultured Gammaproteobacteria bacterium | reverse complement strand
ACTGTTTTCATTTTTTATCAACCACGAACGACTTCATCCAGCTCAGTGGGTATTTGTTGGCCTGACGATTTTGGGAACACTCATCGTATCGATGCCGAAAACCATATCGAAAGCAGAATTCGTAAAAAAATCATTTATTATTTGGCCACTGCTTGGAGCACTTGCCGTAGGATTTTCTGATACGATTTCTAAATCTATCATCGATAAAACGTCTGCGAGTTCTTTTCTTTTTGGCTTGGCACTGGCTCAAATCCCAGTGGCCCTTGGGTACCTTCGATATGAACATCAGCGCATACCAAAGCCGTCAACCATCTTGCGTTCTTGGTCAACATATAAATTTGCGGCAGTAGGATCTCTCATGAATGTACTAACGGTGCTATTTCTGTGGCTTGCATTTCAGTACGCTCCTGCATCCATCGCCTCTCCGATAACCGCATCATATCCAGGATTTGTGATCATCCTTGCCGTTGTATTTTTGAAAGAAAAAATACTGCCAAAAGATTATGTTGGATTTATCATCATCACCGCAAGCATCATGGCATTGTCATTTGCGTAGATCACCCATATTGATTGATTATTTATACAGCTGGCTATGTGCGCCGAGGGCGATAAACTCAATATATGGTTCGCCATTTATTGAATCAATTTCTTCATATATGGCTCTCCAATCTCCATTGATATTGATACTTCGACATCCTTCATACTGCCCGGCTAACACATGATTACGAAGTAGCGGATGATGCGGATTGGTAACAAAAAGATCAAATCGAATATCAAATGCCGACTGAATCTCATGAGGAGCTCGAAATAATTCTTTATCAAATTTTTTATGAAATTTAATAATCACAATATGTTTACTTTATCTCTGCCTATGAAGCCATGCAATAGCATCCTTTGCATTTGTAAACGCAGGGGACATATTTTTTTCCTCTTTTCGATCTTTCTCAGCCTGTTTAATAATACGGCCAAGATATGGTGTCGGTTCGTAGCTTTCAGAAAAATTAACGGATTTGGTTTTGATGAGATTCCGGAGCGTTGCGTTTACAACAGCACTCAAGGTAAAACCCAATGTTTCAGCAACTTTTGCTGCCTCTTTTTTTATCTTAGAATCAATGCGGACATTTAATATCGTGGAACTCATATACGGATAGTATATACAATGTATATACACATGTCAAACAGCTTTTTGAAGTTCGAGGGAGGCCGATGTGGGATCGATAATATTTACATTGAGTCCAGTCCCCAGTTCAAATCCTGCGCGGTGTATAAACCGTGGGATTATGCGGATAAACCAATTTTCCCCGTGATAAATATAATAGTTATAGACAAACGGTTTTGCCAATATATCTTTTGGCTGAAAAATCGATGTCGTGTACACAGATTCTAGGCGTTTGAGTGTTCGTTGTAGAGTTTCTGCGAGAGATGTGAGCGCAGATTCGCGAATATCACCAAATTTTGTCCCCTCTTCTTTCGGAGAAATCCATGTCTCATATGGCCATTGGGAAAAATCTGGACAATAGACAACAAAGTCACCTGCATCTTCGACGATATTGTTTGCTGGCTCGCGGGTAAGCGAATCTAAGGTGATCTGCTTTGGCACGACCACTAATTGAGAATGTGGATGAGCCAAAGACGCTCCTGCTTCCTTCCCATGATTGCAAAAAATCAACACATGCCCATCAGCTTCATGTGCCCTATACCTATCTCTGTAACAGGTCACGAGTCGCACGACTTGATCCAGAGGAAGCGTCGTAACATCATCAACATGATTGGTACTATGGATAAACACCTCGTGTGTGTCTGTGATTTTAAATTTATTTGGCACTACGCGAACTAGCCACCCTGCTTCATCTTTATTTCCCGAACCGATGCGATACACCTCCGGAGGAGTCAGATGCTCATTTCCTGGACAAAATGGACATACCTGAGGCGATGACGCCGTGGATGCTTTGACCGCTTCTGCTTCTTTAGAATCACTCGGTCTTGCGGTGCGAGCCTGAGCGAGAATCACCCATCGTTGTGTTTTGATATCGGGAATATATTTGGACATATAATAACAATACAACCAATTAACAAATTAACAAAGTGACAAAATGACGAGAATGACGAGAATGACGAGAAT
>CAYHHA010000026.1:0-21197 GCA_964356315.1 uncultured Gammaproteobacteria bacterium | reverse complement strand
AATGACGAGAATGACGAGAATGACGAGAATAACGAGAATGACGAGAATGACGAGAATGACGAGAATAACGAGAATAACGAGAATGACAAACAAACCTACACTTTCACTCGAAGCGGGAGATGAGTTCGTTCACCACTCTCTTTAATTTACCTGTCACTTTCACCTCGACAAGACCCTCATTTCCTGAGATCGGAGGAGAGCCATAATAGACCCAACTACCAATGGGAGACGCGAGAATTGCTGGCAAGACAAGTAAATCTTCTTCGCCACTCACGATAAGTGCCACACGAAGTCGCTGTTTGACGCCTTGTTTCCACTCTTTTATAGAGGAAATGGCCTCACTGGAAATATATCCCGGACCGCTTTGTATATGGACTATGGAATATTTTTTGGGAAATTTCCACTGTTCAAGCGTCTGATATGGCTTTCTCTCGACATGCAAATCTATAATCGCGAGGGATGGCTGGATTCCACAATAAAATACTGTTTCTGTCGTGACATCTCCGACGGTGACAATGATGTCATCTCTGTGAGCAAGGAGTCGTTCTTTTATCTCCTGATTTGGAATAATCGTTCCGAGTAGTTTTTGCAATTCTCCACGTAATGCATCTGGCATACAGAGCCGGCCTTTTGCATCGATCTCCCCTTTTCGGACACGGGTAGATGAAATGGGTTTTTGATCTTCCGATGGAATAAGGTCAATGGAAACCAACGAAAGTGGCGGAAGGCCTCGTTCTGTACGAATCGCATTTATCTCATGTGCAGTATCGATATTTTGAGACGTGACCGCAATGGAATCAAACGTATCTGGAAGCAGAACTGGTCCCCATCTGTTGTCCAACGGAACTATGGTTGCACGGTGTGCGAACCCATGCAATCGGAGCCAAGAGGTAAGCGCTCTATACCGAACGCTGTATGAAGAAACGTTGCCATCTGGCTTGAATCGCCTAATATATGCTTCGCTGGTCAAGCCCACAGTCACATGATTGGCACGGCCAGACGCAGTCGTCAGAAAATATTTATGCCCCTCGTGAAGACCGTCAAATGTCCCACCTACGACGATGTGTTTATACATAGACGTATCCTACCTGCAATATGGATGACCTGTAAAGAATTAATCTCGTCACTGTGATACCGGAAAGATGTATTTCGACTGAGAGCCTGGTTCATTAGTTAATCGATTTGAAAGCGCGATAGTACCGTGTACATAAGCCATCGCCTGGCGGAGCGCTGCCAATCCGAGACCGGTGCCAGTAACACCATCCGCTGACCAAATTGTTAGACCTTTCATAAACCCTTTTTCGAGGATTTTTGGATCAAATCCCGGGCCGTGATCTTCTATGGATATAACCACTTCCAAAGATGTATCCTCCATTTTCCGCTCTGAGACGTAGACAGATATCCATGGCGACACGTTGACTTCCTCGCCACGGCCTTGGAGGTATTGGCACCAGGCTTTTTGATAGTTACTTGCGATAGTTGATGCAAATAATTCAGTAAGTCCATCAATAAACTGAAACGATGTCGACGAAGAACTATTTGTATCGACGCGCAGATCAACGCCTGTAAAGTGCAGTATTTCGAACTCTGCTCGCAAGGCATCAGTAAATGTCTGAAAAAACTCGCCAACCTTATACAGACGTTTTTCTCCAGGGATAAGCACCTTTCCATATTCAGTTACTTCATGTAATTTTGCGCTACTGGTATCGATCCGGTCGTGAGCAAAGTCAAAAATGTCATCCTCATATGCCATCATCAAACCGCCGATAGGACCCGCAATTTCGTGAGTGATAATTGCTGTTTTTGCCAAAAGAAGTTTAAACTCGTCCGGAGACGTTATGCGTACATCTGAGGGTGCCAGTGTCACGTTACTTTGTTCCAAAAATGGATTCAGTAATTGTGGTACAGTCCTGCCAATATCTTCCACTAATTTTTCTAGGGAATACTCTTGGATCGTACCTCCATCATCTCGAACGAACTGCGCATGCTCATTTGATTTTTCAACTGTCCAGATACTCTGGGAATCCGGGTCCAAATACCGTTTTGCTATATCCAGTATTGCGGCATCACTTGCCCCAGAACCATCCTGCAGAATATGTGCGGATAATAGTACTCCGATATCACCGGATATCTTTGTGATTGTGAGATACTTTTGAATCAGTTTTTGTATCCCCGACTTAAATTCAGGAGATACCTGGTCTGCTTCACACGGCAGGCGCATGTCCACAGAGGCATATCCCAAAAACATGTCCAAACTTGTAACATACCACTGTGACAATGTTTCTGTTGCCGGTGAAAAAGCCTCACCAGTCCTGATGGCATGAAGAGATATTTCCGGCATCTGAAGAAACTGCTCCTCAGGGGAAACGGGAGTCTCAAGAGTGCTAGAGATGACTGAAGCTTCTGAATGGCCCATAATAGGAAGTAATTATACCGCACTTCCCAGTCATCGTCACCTTTTTGCACATGGCGTACTCGTATTAGCAGGCACTGTCAGAAGTAATGGCTCCAGAGGAGTTTGTTTTTATGTGGCGACACGAACCACCTGATGTGTTGATCTCGAGCTCCTGTGAACAATTATCGATAGATTGGGTTCGTATTGTTGCCCCTGGATATTTATTCGATACTGCAGTAGGGAGAACTCCTCGAGTACAATTGGCATTTACACTGGTTTGCGTCGGGGTCGGCGTTCGAGTTGGCGTAGCAGTAGCCGGCACAGGAACAGGTGTCGCAGTTGCAGCAACGGGAACTGGTGTCGCAGTCGACTGACCTGGTGGCGTCGTAGGGACAGCAGTTGGGATTGGCGTCGGCGTTGCCTGTGTTGCCGTAATGATATTTCCGACAAAATAATTTGCTAAAAGAGTATACGCGCGAGTAGAGTGATTACTTCCCCTGCCACCTTTTGTCTGAAAGGCACTGGTCGCTTCTTTACCACAATATGCGGTGATAACACTTACCCCACCTGGGTGAGCTGTCAAATATGACGTGACGTTATACGCTTTGCTCGAGACGATGATCCAACAATTTGAGGCGGTATTATGCCCTGCGACATCTGCGGTTGTGTATCCAGTCTGAGCAACAGGAAGAGGCGTTGGCGTTGGCGCTGGAGGAATTGGCGTTGGTGTTGGTGTAGCCGTGACTCCTGGGGCTCGTGTTGGCGTCGGAGTCGGTGTTGCTGTCGTTCCCCCTGATACATTTCCGACGAAATATGCGTTTAAGAGTGAGCTTGCGTACGAAGAATGCGCACTTCCACCGCCACCTTTTGTATTAAAGGCATTTGTCGCCTCTTTTCCGCAATAGGGAGTAATCACTCCCACGCCTCCTGGATGCTGTGTCAGATATCCTGTCACATCATAGACGCGACCTGAAATGATAAGCCAGCAATTTGAACTGGTATTGTGTGTCGCAATTTGCGCTGTTGAATATCCACTCTGAGCCACTGGAAGCGGAGTTGGGGTAGGTGCTGCGACCCAAGGAGCAGGACTCGGAGTAGGTGTCGCAGTAACTCCTGGCGCTAGTGTCGAAGTTGGCGTTGATGCGGTTGTTGTTGAGCCGATCGCCCCCACAGCATAGGTAGCAAGTTGTTGATACGCATATGCGCTATGTGCCGAACCCTTATCTTTTGTTGCGAATGCGTTTGTGGCATCTTTGCCACAATATGGAGTGATAACCCCCACACCTCCTGGGTGTTGCGTTAAGTATCCAGTGACGTTATAGGAAACTCCCGAGACGATAATCCAACAATTTGATGAGGTGCTATGCGCTGAAACACTGGATGTAGTAATAACTGTTGATGCACTACTTCCTGATGATCCCAAAAGTGGTGATACGGCGTTTTGGACACTAGAAACCAAAGATGATAGTAATGAAGCTGGTTTTGGCGATGGAGTAGGTGTCGTTCCAGCAACTGGACTGGACCCGTTCGTTATACGAGCGCCAAGCGCTGCGACAAAATACTGCGCTAACATAGACTCAGCTGATCTGGAGTGTGATGATGCAGGTTTTTTATCTTTGGTAACAAAGGCTTTTGTTCCATCTTTACCACAATATGGGGTCATGGTTATCGATCCACCAGGATGAAGTGGCAAGAACATTGTGAGATTGTACACATTTCCGTTTATGAGCATCCAACAGTTGGATGCAGTGTTATGAAGTGCCAATTCTGCAGTAGTAAGCTCTGAGGTGGTCACTGCTGCAACATCTTTGAACGATGCAATCGTAGAAGATTCATGAGCGGCTTCAGTCCCGCGTTTATAAAAGACTGAAGAGGCCACCAAAATACTTACCACTGTGGTCAGTAGTGCGCCTAAGGATAATCCTACTAATATTCGTATCGTTTTACTCATTGAGAGTTACGGAAGTGACAATAATATCATCAATAGGAAGGCCAGTTACGAGATGTGGGACATGCTCGATGGCATGAACAACATCCATACCACTGACTACCTTACCGATGATCGTGTGTTTTCCTTTAAGCCACGGCGTATCACGAGCAACAACAAAGAATTGACTGCTAAATGTGCCTGCGCCGCTCCCTGTGAGCGCGACCGTTCCTTCACTCATAACATCAGATCTATGCGTAACATTTGGAAATACGGTAGAAAGACCACCCTCGCCCCAAAAATGCTTAAGTGCTGGATCACGGGTCAATGGATCTCCCATTTCGATAAGAAGATCTGGAACGATTCTATGTACTCTTGTAAAATTATATAGTCCATCACCCGCTAGTCGCGTAAAATGGGCGGAAGGTAATATATATTTTTTATCCAATGCAATGGTAAATGAACCCACAGTAGTATTTATGGTCACGGTTCGCGCTATATCTTGTTCGGAAAATTTTAAGACAGGAGGAAACCAATAGGTATTGACCGCCCAAGCGCCGACAACACTACCCACTGCTAATGCAAGAACTAGTCCAGTCGCAAAGATAGCCACTTTTATATTTTTCTCATAGAATATGCCAAGCTTTTTATGTATCATAATAACAGTATATATAGAGTGTTAGCTAAAATACAATATGAAGAGTACGCTTGAAGAGCTTATAGGAAAAACTGGTCCCTATATAATCGCAATTTTGAGCATAATTCCATTTTTTTTGTGGCTCCCCTATTCTTCATGGACTTCGATGACCGCGGTATTAAAAAGCCTAGGACAGATAACGGCTTTGATTGGCACGGTGCTTTTTTGTATAGATTTCATACTCGCCACGCGATGGTCCCTCATTGAATATTTATTCATGGGAATTAATCGCGCCTACATTGTTCATCATGTCTTGGGAGCGGTGTCGTTTATCCTTCTTATGTTTCATCCCCTCTTTCTTATCATTAGCTACGTACTCATTTCTATCCCTGCTGCAGTCACCTTGATTCTCCCAACCGCGACAAATATGGCGGTACTCTATGGAACTATCGCGCTTATATTTATGATTGTCCTTTTGGGAATGACATTTTTTGCGAATCTAGAGTACGATACATGGAAAAAAACACATATTTGGCTGGGTGGCTCTCTGATTCTCGCTAGTATCCATGCGTTTCTCATAGGCAGTACGCTCGATCAAAACCTTATTTTAAAATGGTATATGTTTGTCGTACTATTTGTTTCAATAATTGCCCTTGTCTACAGAATTATACGAAAATACATTAAACCCGCCGTGCACCAATATTCACTACAATCCGTTCAAGTCATCCCGGGAGCGACACTTCTACATCTGACTCCTAGCGGAGTATCTATGCCATTTTCTCCAGGTCAGTTTGCGTTCGTCACATTTTTTCATAAAGGCGTGGCGAAAGAATCCCATCCATTTTCTATTGTAAACGCCCCTGACATCAATACACTGACCTTTGCGGCAAAGTCCCTTGGTGATTACACAGAGACATTAAAGTTACTTGAGCCTGGTACCAAAGTATTAGTAGAAGGTCCATACGGCAGATTTAGCTATACATATCTCAACAGTAGTAGATTTGTTTGGATTGCCGGAGGCATCGGAGTAACGCCATTTTTAAGCATGCTCCTGAGCCTGAAGCCCCTTCACAATCTTTCTATAGATTTTTATTATTGTGTAAAAGATGAAAAAGAAGCATTATATCTTGCAGATATTCAAGCCCGAGTATCAGCAAGCCCGAATATCCGCTTTAAACTCTGGACCAGTCAGAGCATGGGGAGATTTAGCGCCTCACAGATGCAATCAGACATACCTGACCTCGGACAATGCACGTTTATGCTCTGTGGCCCACCACCAATGATGAATGGCGTCAAGAAACAATTAGTGGAGCTGGGCGTGCAGAAACGGAAAATCATCTCGGAAGAATTTGCTCTGCAGTAAAATCGCTTCATAGATAGTCTATTTGGCGACTTTGAGAAGCAAATGAATTTCAGATCCGCGCTTCTTGTCTCTTCTGTAGAATGGGACAATTTTCCCACCAACTAATTCAATCATCCGACTGAGTTGATACATCGCAATACCATTTCCCGATTTTTTCGATGTCACGCCATCTGAAAATGTCGTACGAGTATATCCTGGTAAATATTTCAAGATATCATTACCCTCCGGTTGCGATCCTTTAATGCCAGCAAATGGGGTCGGCGCTAATGACTCTGGTAGTCCGCCCGCGGTATCCCCGACGATAATATCCACCCACTCAAATCCATCGGTATCTGTAATTTTTTGGATAGAAATCGAGATGTGCAAGACTTCTTCGTCACTGCTCTCTTGTTTCTTCTGAAATTCCTGAAAAGAATCTCTTGCGTTGTTGACACAATTCCCGATAAATGATTTCAAAAGAGCGGATGCAATCAGAACTGATACATCGGATGACACGTCGTTTAGAGGTACTAAAGAGATTGCCGTCTCTCCATTAGAGGTCGTGAAGGATGGTGCAATATTTGAGATCTGTGTAAACACATCAGAAACTGATGTCTGTTTAAATTCCATAGTTAGCAAATCAGGAATGTATTCGGTAACACGGGAAAATTTATTGATAGAGGATAAAAAGCCTCTGCGCCCCTCACTGTTTTCCCATAACTGAGAAGACTGAGCAATCATTCTTGGATAGTTACTTAACGGCGTCAATGGACTTATCAGATCATGCCATATATGACGCTCTTTTAGCTCCAAGAGCGCTAGTTCATCATCTGTGGCGACATCTTTCACGAAAATACTATCTGAATTTGCACCCACTGTGGGAAACTTACTCAAATCTTCATGGATATACGTAGATAGTAATTCGGCTATTCCATCCAGCGAAAAAAGCTCTGTCACTTCTTCATCATCATGCTTAACAACCCGGGCAAACCAAATGAAATTCTCATCATCTGTTTGCACGCGCCACTCTGGATTCTTGATAGGTAGGGCTGATGAGTTTCCACCAGAGCCAGACTCTACCTGATCTTTTACCACGTCCACTCTATTTTCTCGAGTACCCAGATATGCCTTGATATCCAGTAAATATCCTCCGATCAATCGCATTGGAGTAGCTTCTTCTGCAACTACACCACTCACTCGTTCGTATAATTCAGCCACCTCTGTGTCCGATAATTTATACTCGGAAGCAGTTGAATGCGCGTGGATTTCATGAAGTGTCCTGATAACTTTCCCATTAAGCGTCGTTGCGATTTTTACTGATTCCATCAATCCACGCATTGCATTTCCCTGCTCCAAAATCTCCCCGAACCAAAATTCTACATCATCGAGGGAACTACCTTCTTTTGGAACGTCTCGGAGATGTTCGACCCACAATCGACAAGAATCAAATGTATCAATGATTGCATGATGCAGGTGACCAACTCCAACCCCAACGAGCTGTTCCTTGATCTTGAATTGGCTACCACCCTCTTTGTGATTCATATCACAATTATACCAGAGAGTAGTCGAAAACCGTGCGTACGCTTACTCTACGACCGTTTTCCAGTCTTCCCAGAATTTCACGACACCAGATGCCGTGAGTGGATGGGAAATATCATAGGATTGCCACTCATTGTCCAGAGATACTTCATGATATGGCATTTCTGTAAGGCCTGCTGGATTGTAGACATAGTCATCTGCTGGCACCGTAAAGCCACCGTCCGCCCAGAGTTTGAAGATCTTAAACGGAATCGTGATGATATGACTTTTTAGCTTTAACGCATAGAGCAAATGCTCCATCGACCGAATGCTTGCGGTAATCACTTGGACGTGCCCGTCACCTGTTTTTAGCATGGCAAGTTCATTTGCGATAAAGTCCATCCCCTTTTCCCCACGATCATCAAACCGACCGACAAATGGAGAGATAAACACATCATGTGCATGAGTTTTTGTTGCGTTATAGACCGCTGCTCCCTGTTCCTGAGAAAAATTCAGAGTGACATTGATAGGACCCTCTGTGCAAAAGACTTCAGCGGTGGCAAGACCCGCGGTGGTACAAGGAAGTTTAATAATAGCATTTGGAATCCAGGTTAATCGTTCTCTGGCCTGAGACAACATTTCCTCTGTAGTCATCACCGATGGATCTCCAATAACCTGTATAGATATATTCCCTTCAGGAATAATTGCGCTCATTTCCTGCACAATCTTTTTATACTCATCAAATGCTTCCTGCATGGACACTTTGACGCCGTTGTGTTTTGTCGCAAGATTTTTTACGATGAGCGATGGGTTCGTGGTTTGCCCATCAAGACCATGATATCCTGCATTTTTTAAGATCTCGTCTGCCATTTTTGTTTCTGCTGGGTCTCCGCCGTCTATATAAATTTTGGATGGAAATTGCATAGCACTCCTTTCAGGATATTATCCTAAACACGACCGTACTTTTTGTATAATTGCCTCACAATCAATTTCTTCGTATGCCAGCAGTTGTGCCGCTTTGCCAGATCGTGGCGTCTTTGTGACACTCATATGATAAATCGGCGCACCGGGACTGAGAGCCAATGCAGATTTCACTGCTTCTCCCAGACCACCTTCTGGATAATGATCCTCAACAACGATCATTGCTTTGGATTTCTCATTGAATGCTCTGAGCGTCTTTGTATCTATCGGCTTCACGCTATAACAATCAATGACGCAAACCGCTATGCCTTCTGCTTCCAAAGCTTTCTGGGCTTTGAGCGCTTCATGAAGCGTAATTCCTGCGGAAATGATCGTAACAAGACTCGTCGATGCATCAGTAGGCGTCGATGCGTCAAAGGTTTTACTGCCACCAATTTGAAAGACCTCGTCTACTCCATAGAGTATTGCGGTCTCTGGTCGACTGGTCCGCATATAGACAATCCCCTTTTGCTGTACGGCTAATTCCACAAGCTTCTCTGTGGACATGGCATCAGACGGATATAGCACCGTGGAGCCATGAACAGATCGAAATAACGAAAGATCTTCAAGCCCCATCTGGGATGGACCATCTTCGCCGATGGACACTCCTGCATGAGATCCATCTACTATGATATTGCTTCCGGAAAATGCGGCCATACGAATCTGATCCGCTGCACGGGAGAAAAAACAAGCAAATGAAGCAACTACTGGATGATACCCTCGAGCGGAAAATCCAACTGCAACTCCAAGCATATTTTGCTCTGCGATAAACAGTTCGACGAAACGATCAGGGTATGCTTTTCCAAACGCATCGATATACGTAGAATTTTTTGTATCTCCATCGATCGCCACAAGCGTTGTGTCTATTTTACCGAGACGAAGAAGCGCATTTCCAAATGCTTTGCGGGTGGCTGTGGGTTTGTCATAGAGCGTCATGGCGTCAGGAGGCGTCGAAGCGTCAGAGCCTTGATGCGTCGAGGCATTGACGCCTGGCGATCGAACCGCACCGATCAGGCTTGTATCTACTTCACCGAGCTCAGACAATGCCTTCGTTAACTCTTCCTTTGACAACGGCTTCCCATGCCAACCATCTTTATCTTCAATAAATGAAATGCCAGCTCCTTTTTTTGTTTTCGCCAAAAAGACTGTCGGCATACCTGTAAAGGTTGAACCCTTAAAGGTGGCATCAATCGCATCTACTACTGCATCAAGAGCGTTTCCATCTTCTATCACTACAACTCGCCACCCAAATGCTTCGAATCGCTTGGCATATACTTCAACATCGTGACCATACATCGTTGGATCTGACTGACCTAATCGGTTCACATCGACGAATAGATAGAGATTGTCTACTTTTTTGTGACTAGCAGCGGCCGCTGCCTCCCAAACAGACCCCTCGGCGATTTCGCCGTCGCCACAGAGGACGAAGACACGGGGACAATAATATTGCGTCGATGCGTCAGAAGGCGTCGATGCGTCAGAAAGCGTCGATGCGTCAGAGGCTTGATGCGTCGATGCATTGACGCGGTCATGTTGCATTTTCAGAGCCAGCGCTTCTCCGAGCCCAATACTAAGTCCTTGACCGAGAGATCCAGTAGCTGCTTCTGTATACGCAAATCGCTCCGTAGGATGCCCCTCAAGAACACTATCAAACGTTCTATATCCCAACAATTCTTCTGGGCTGATAACTCCAGCTGCGGCGTATAACGCGTAGTAGAGCGGTGACGCATGACCTTTACTAAAAATCACACGATCGTTATTTGGATTTTTCGGATCCTTCATGTCATAGCGAAGGTGGGCAAAAAACAATACGGTCATAATTTCTACAGCAGAGAGTGAAGAAGAAGGGTGTCCAGAGTTTGCAGTTGTCGTGATGGTGAGGATATCGTGGCGGATACGTTTTGTTAGATCGAAAAGGGTTGTATTCATTTATTTATGATACTCGAGAGCAGTTCGACCTGTAAAGGTCTACCCCGAACTAACACAATTTTCTATCCATTTTTCAACTGCTCTATCGCCTCGGCTATCCCATCTGGATGCTTGAAAATAAACGAGGTAGATACGAGTCGTGTGGCACCGACGTCCTTTGACACTTTGGCGGACTTATCGTTTATCCCACCATCTACCTCTATCGGAAGATCTGGTAAGCTCTCGTGGATCTTTCTAATTTTTTCGACCGTATCCTGCATGAATTCTTGCCCACTAAACCCTGCTTCTATCGTCATAACAAGCACCATATCGACCTGATCCAAGAATGGTTCGATAACTTCCAGGTCTGTTGGGCCATCTATAGCAATGCCGACTTCGACATGCTCATATTTTGCTTTTTCCAAGAACACTCGAGGATCCACACATTCAACATGTGCAATGATTCGCTTAAACCCTGCATCCACAAGAGGTTTTATGTATTTCTCTGGATTTGCGACCATCAGATGCGCTTCAAACGACAAATGAGTAAGCTCGCTTGGGAGATTTTCCGGTGCAAAATGACTAAAATCCAATAGCGTTTGATTTGGAACCATTGTATTATCTGCAATATCTATTTGCACCCAATCAACATGAGGAGCTACCAAGCGAAGACGCTCTTCTATACCTTCCCATTCTTTTTCTAAGATACCCGGTATGATGTCGATCATAATTAGATTTAAGATTTAAGATTTAAGATTTTGGATTTTGGATTTTTTCCAAATACCCTTATCCCTTACTACTTACCCCTTACTACTTACTACTTACTACTATCAAAGGTCCCTCTGTGCTATTTTATTCAATCGTCGGTTATGCCTATCTTGTGCTTCGTATTCCACCAATGTAAATGCTTTCATGAGCTCTTTCGCTTCATCAAAATCCGTATAGTCTGCAGAAAGCGCTAGCACATTTATATCATCTGCCTGCCTGTTATGCTTCACGTCAGAGACGTGAACTGCTGTCGTACAACGAACGCCACGCACCTTATTTGCTGCTATCGATACTCCACCGCCTGATCCACAGATTACCACGCCTCGACTACCAGAATCCGCGACTACTCGATCTGCAACAGCAAATGAATAATCTGGAAAATCATCTTCAGGTTCGTAAAATTTATTTCCACAATCTACGACATCATGACCTTGCTCATGGAGCCATGCCACTAACTTTTCTTTTAAATGAAACCCTCTGTGATCTGCGCCTATATATATCGTCATATATAAAAAATTTTAATAACTACCTTTTTACAGTAAACTAATAATCCAACATACGAACATAAAACACAAGAGCGAGTTACCAATTGCAGTCGGTATAAAACTGCACATCCTTCATCTGATGAAGGATTCTCCCGGGAACCATGGCACTATCTTCTTTGGAGGCAAAGACCGCCTCGACAGGCTTCTGCTTATCATTCCCACAGGCAAAAACGATGGAAAGATCAACGAGAGACAAAAAAGGAACCGTGGTCGTTACCCGAAGCGGGTACTTATTTTTTTCTTTCGCATCATACCCAACAGCCCAGTTTGTTGTGTCCACAAATGTCTGATTAAAAAATCCGACATCTTCTGGGAACGGCATCATGCCTGCTGTATGCCCATCTAAACCGATTCCTTGGGTAATAATAATCTTCCCATCAGGATTCACATGTCTCCATTGTTTTAATGCTAAATCAAATCTCATGCCCGCCTCTTCGAGTGTTTCGCCCGCCAAAGGACGCGTATCGATTGCTGTTGCCCCCTGAGATACAACCAGAGTACTCCATTGAAATGTGTTCAACTGAGCAAAATTATTTACGGCAGGGTCTTCTGAAAACCGCTCATCACTTACCCCAAAGGATATCCGTGAATCAATGTTTTTTGAAGGAAGTATTTTTACAATTTCCAGTGGTGACCCGCCGGAAAATAATAACAGTATTGCGTCAGAGCGGTAGCGCGTCAATGCATTGGCAAGAGCATTTGCGGCCTCTGTAACACCTGTTTGAAAATCCGAAACTCTGTGAATATCAATCATATACCAACTTGTTACTTTGTTACTTTGTTACTTTGTTAATTGGTAATTGGTTAATTGGTTTTTCTCGTCATTCTCGTTATTCTCGTTATTCTCGTTATTCTCGTTATTCTCGTTATTCTCGTTATTCTGTCTTCTTCACTTCTCTATGTCCACCATATCCTGCACGCAGAGCTGATACGACTCTCCCAGCGAATGTAGGATTCTGCTGTGATTTCTCTCTTGCTTTCAACGCATCGTCAAGCACGATCGCCTCTACACCGAATTCTTTCGCAGCATCAACGGTCCAGGAGCCCGTTTGACCACCACCTACGACACCTGAAAATGTGTTCAGATTCGGGTCATGCGCCATAGCCTTTGCAAGAAGCTCCATGAGCCATCCACGTACGACGCTCCCATGTGTCCAATTCTCTGATACTTTTGCGTGATCCAAATGATACGGACCCTTTGATAAAATCTCGAATCCCTCACCAATTGCTTGATTCATGCCATACTCCACACCGTTGTGCACCATTTTCACAAAATGGCCGGCACCAGATGGGCCAAAATGCGCAAAGCCATCTTTCATCGCTACAGACTCCCAGACCCATCCGAGTGAATCAACGATCTCTTTGTCTCCCCCAACCATCAAGCAGGCACCATTTCTCGCGCCTTCTAATCCCCCGCTAGTCCCACAATCTATAAAGTGAATCCCTTTAGCGCTTAGATCGCTGGCACGCCGTACGGAGTCTTTGTAATAGCAGTTTCCTCCGTCTATGATGATATCGCCTGAAGAGACACCAGCGGAAAGCAGTTGCGAAATCACGTCATCAACTGGTTTACCATTTGGAACCATGAGAAATATCACGCGTGGCGCGGGAAGTGAGGAAACCAGCGATTGAATATCATATACAGCTGAAAGAGACGGCGAAGTGGCTTCTTTTTCAAATTCTTTTGTAGTTTCTGTTGTGCGATTATATGCAACGACAGACACCTGTTGCTCCAGAAGATGTAACACGATATTTTTCCCCATGCGACCAAGTCCGATAAATCCAAGTTGTTGTTTCATATATCCATAATATCACGAATAATTAAAAAGAACTTAATTTGTGTCCGAACACGCACTCAGCAAAATCCAAACCGGTCGTTGCTACGATCGGGAATGGTTTATTTAATAACATCTGCGCGTGCATCGCAGAATATGTTGTTGCTTTTTGAATAATTAGATCCTTATATCTTACTTCTTGAATGACGCCAACTACTGAAAACGCAGGCACCTTCGATACAAGTAAATATATAAGTGTTTCCCATGACCCGGCAATGAGGTACTGATAATACTGATGTATAGATTCGTTCGCCAATTCGTGTAATGCCACCGCTAGGTTATTCATATACTCTTTAATTTTGCCTGTTTCCAATCTTTCTGCTTGACGAATTGGATCAATATGGAGCATGATAATCCTATCTCCCGTATGTAATCTGTGTTTTTTACCACCTAACTCAAAATCTATAGACTGCCACGGATATGTGTACAGCTCTCCCTTAATGATTGCAGGGTTTTGAGTATTCTGTTCATTTCCCATCCACCGTAAGGTTTTTTGCGCTGCTGCTGATTGATCCTGTCCATTATGCTGACGTACCCACGTGTTTTCCAAAAAATATGCAAGAGGATGCATAGAACTTTCAGATTCAACTTGATGTATTTGAGTTCGAAATTGCTCTTTATTCATGTTCAAAAAGCATAACTATGCAACATAGAGTGGAATGCAAAAGATCGAGGATAGTAGTAAGCATATTTCCTACGATCTCACATACTTCATAGTATATTGGAGTATGTTATCTGTAAGCAGATCGGTAAGACCATCTATATCATTGTTATTTAGCACAATAAGCCCGTCAACAAACGACCCTACTCGAATCAGCGACTTTTCAATATACCACAACACCTCTTCACCCGCTTCATTGAGAGACAAACTGTTTACCTCCAAAAA
The DNA here is from genome assembly GCA_964356315.1 of uncultured Gammaproteobacteria bacterium. Taxonomy (GTDB): domain Bacteria; phylum Patescibacteriota; class Microgenomatia; order UBA10105; family UBA927; genus CAYGFH01. The sequence goes on along the minus strand of CAYHHA010000026.1, from coordinate 6,476 downwards.
GTCTCGAATCCTATCTGTTATTTTGTTTCCATGAATTCCTGTGTCTAAACCCCTGCCCATGAGCCAATCATGTTGACCATACACCAGGACACCGTCAAGCATGTTGTGTTGCTGTATCGCCCAATCATCTACCTCTGCTCTCTGTGTGAGTTGATCAATATATTCATTCATACACATCAAAAAGGTTTCATTCTTATAATATGCCGCTGACACAACGATGTTCTCTTCGTGGAGGTGGTTCACGAGCCTTCGAAACAGCGGCTCGAAATTGCTAAATGGCTGATGTCCAATCGCACTAAGCTCCCTAACAATTTCATAATCTACTTCATGTCCACGCATCATAGCTATCTCTTGGTAGAGCTTTGCAATCGATTTACCAGAGTCAATAAGATCATCCATTGCATATACAATGCTTGATTCTATTATTTGGCCTGACAACGGGATAAGCACTCGAGGAGCTTCCGAGGAGACACCGTTATATCCACTAATAATAGTGGCGCTCACCCTGTCTGAAACATCGATAAACTCATCTGCTTCAAACGAATCCTTCAAATGATTCCAGATCGGTGAAACACCATTAAGCACTCCGACACAGCATGATCTAGGATAGTATAGAAGTCCTACCATGATTTTGGTCTCTGTCCGCAGAAGCGCCGACCACGTTCGGTCTTCAATGTATTCGCCGGGATTGAACTTGGATTTTGCGAGACCAACTAGCCCAGATTCCCCTCGCGCCATTTCTAACAGCGCAGTATCAGTATCCAGCATTGCCTTGGAGACAAGCTCTACAACATGCTTGGGATAGTCTATTCCCAAAAAATTTCCACCATTATCTTTATCTTTCTCAGGTTGAATTACCACCCACTCAACAGGGGTTGGGCCATGCCATGGAGTACCATGCAGTAATAAGACATTTGAATTTTCTCCTTCTGCTTCGCGTCGCATATCGCGATCATACCCTCTTTTTGCCGAGTGTCAACCTCTACAATAAAAAAATCTCCCCGGTAAAGGGGAGATTTTTTGTTTAATACGTTTTAAAAACGAAAGTAGGTTACCAATCTCGGCCACCACGGTCGTTTCCACCACGGTCTCCACCATGACCGCCACTTCGGCCGCCACGATCTCCACCTCGGAAACCACCACCGCCGCCGCCACCGCCGCGGTATCCACCGCCGCCACCGCCACCACCACGGAAGCTACTGCTGTCTCGAGGAGCTTGTGGTTTTGCCTCGTTGACGACGATTACTCGTCCATCAAGAGTCTGGTTGTTCAGGGTTTCAATTGCTTTTCGTGCTTCATCATCAGAAGACATTTCAACGAAAGCGAATCCACGTGATCGCCCTGTGTATTTGTCCATGATAACGGACGCTGATACTACTGTGCCTGCTTGTGCAAAAAAATCACGAAGCGTTGTGTCTGTGGTATCCCAAGACAAATTTCCTATAAATAACTTTACTGCCATATGATGGCCCTCCTATAAACATTCTACCAGCATGACACCGGCGAACAAATCAATATATCTGTATTATACCCTACAAAACAGGAAATAGCAAAAAAGGGGTGTCTGAAAGAAGCCGTCGTGACTATCCCCTGATCAATTTATCGGGAAAGCTTCGCTCCGAGCGCTTCATATGCAGTTTCCAACTTTTGGAAAACTTCATCATCGAGCGCTTGCTGTGCCCACGCGACAGAGAGCAAACTTCGAAGCCCAGCGACAAGCCCCATGGCATCTCGGAGTTTTACATCTCGATCTCGTCGGTCTCTTCGAGAAACGCCATCTGCGATCGTAGAGAGGATTTTTAATCCGTGTTTTTGTGCCTGCTTGATAACTTCTGTATCGCTAACCACCTCGCACAAGTCGAGAACTGCGGTGTATGCTTCCTGCCATAATTTATCATCATGAAATGTAGCCATATGTGTATCTCCTTTATTTCAAATACGTAGCCTGTATTGTACCGCACTCTCACTCTAAAAACCAATGTCTCGCATCATTTTGCAACAAAGCGGTCGATTCTGCAGGACCAAACGACCCTCGTTCGTAGGTATACATCGGGACAGTTCCGTTTCTCCAGGCATCCATGATCTTGGAAACAAACGCCCACGAAGACTCGATTCCGTCGGTTCTGGCAAACAATGTCTGATCACCACGAATACAATCCAAAAATAATCGTTCGTATGCCGCTGGCTGTACATCTGCCTTAAACACCTCTTTATAGGAAAACTCCATGGTAACAGGCGCTAAATTCATGCCGTACCCAGGCTTTTTTGCCATCAGGTTAAGGACGATTCTCTCGTCAGGCTCAATTCTGATCGTGAGCACGTTTCTGCGTACATCTTTCTCTGGAAATAGACATACATCACCAGTACAGACAACGGGTTTTTTGAAATGAATAGAAATTTCCGTCGCCTTTTCTTTCATCATCTTTCCTGTTCGCAAATAAAACGGAACCCCGCGCCAGCGCTGGTTTTTTAACATGATTTTCATGGCAACAAAGGTTTCTGTTTTGGACTCTGGTGAGACATCTGGCTCAGCGGTGTAGCCTGCATATTGCCCTCGAACAATATATTTAGACACGTCTGAAGGCTCTATGTGCGCTATGGACTGCATAATTTTCACTCGTTCATCACGAATAGACTGTGCATCGAACGCATACGGCTGGTCCATGGCAACCACACAAAGCATCTCTAGCATATGGTTTTGTACGACATCCCGAAGCGCGCCTATACCATCATAAAACTCTCCCCTAGTCCCCACGCCAACAGTCTCTGCGAGTGTTATCTGGACATGATCGATAAAATCGGCGTTCCATGTTGGTTCAAATATGCCGTTTGCGAACCGAAACGAAAGAATATTTTGTACGGTTTCTTTTCCCAAGTAATGATCTATACGGTAGATTTGTCGCTCTTCAAAGGTACTTGCAAGGAGTAAATCCAGTTTTCTGGCCGTATCCAAATCCTTACCAAACGGCTTTTCGATAAGCACTCGGGTATGAAGCGATGTGCCCTGCCCGCAACCCTCCGATAATTTACTGTGTCCTAGATGCGTAATAATCGCCTCGTAGTTTTGCGGTGGTGTTGCCATATAGAAAAATCTCGGGACACACGCATGAGTTTCTTCATCAAATTGTGAAAGGAGTGTCGTCAATCGTGTATATAATTCTTGGTCCTCAAATGTTCCTTGCACATAATGCATTCGTTTAATCAAATGCTCCCACAGCGTGATCTCTATTTCCGCAGGAACATTTTCTTGGATCGATGAGGCCATCAGATCATGAAATTGCTCCCTCGTGATCTCTCTTCGACCGACTCCTACGATATAGAGATCTTGCGAAATTTCGCCCTTTTTTACCAGATGATAGAGCGCTGGCATAAGCTTCCGATGCATGAGATCGCCAGTAGCTCCAAAGATGACCATAATAAGTGGTGATGATGTCATAAGAATACCATCATAAATGGTTTGCCATAGAAATTAAAGGAGAGATTGCGGGCGGTAAGTAGCTTCGTAGCTTAGTAAGCTGGAAGTAGCTTCGGTGGGTTGCGGGTTGCGGGTTGCGGGTTTAGATCTTGGATGTTGGAATTTAGCAGTAAGGGACATGTAGTAAGGGATAAGGAATTGTCATTCTCCTTTCTCCATACTACTTACTACTTACTACTTACTACTATTTCTTATCCGTTCCGAGGATGATGACATAGTCACCTGATGGCGTTGCTTCCCCTGAAGGCAATGAAGAGAGCTCGAGACTTAGCTCTTTGGCAATAAGCTTTGATTCTTCTGATTGTGTTCCTTTGACGTCTATAAGGAGGGATTTTTGATAGGTCTTTAACACCGCATTATCTTTATCTACGACTTGTGCATTTTTCACCTTTAGAAGCAGTTCTGTTTCATATTTTTTGGTTAATCCGACGAGAGACGTGCCATTGAGGATGGTAAATTTCACAACAGACTCAGTTGTTGTAGTCACAGCGGGAGTAGCAGAAGCGCTTGCGGAGGGCCCGAGATTTACTGGAGCTACATCGATAATTTTGTTTATGGATGGCCTGAATAATATGGCTTTTTTTGCGGTCGTATAGATAAGCACCTTATCCCCATTTTCACTTTTTGCAAAAAACGCCTGGCTTTTTAATTTTTCTTTATCATTTACTGTTGCGACTGTCGGTGTTTCTTCGCTCGGCAAGTTCATAAGCTTGGACACTGTTGAAACCAGTTGCTTTGCCTCATCGCTTGCAAATTGAGTAGGATTTGCAAGCTTTCGCTGTGCCGATCGGTATTGAGAATAAAAAAAGACAGACGGTATAAGCGCAACGACGACGACACCTAATACAATAAGCTGTTGGCTTTTGAGCTTGGGCAATTTTGGCAATGTAAAAGGCGGTGCTGGATCTGGTGATTCGAGTGACATGTTTAAAGATTTAAGATTTAAGATTTAAGATTTAAGATTTAAGACAAAATATGTTCGATGCGAGTATAACAAATTTAAAACAGTGCGTACATAAATGGCGCAACGGGTGATGTCTGTGCAAATACGATAAGAATCCCTACAAGCAGAAGCACAACGACAAATGGGATAATCCACCACAGTCTATTTTCCCAAAGAAACGCCAAGAGCTCTCGAAATGTATTTGCACGGCTTTTGAATTGATTGATCGAGTGAGACATAGCGCTTTTATAAAAAATGCCTTCTCTACGTAGATTACTTGGTTATCACAAAATTTTCAAGCACAAGGATATCAAGACCGCTTCGCATAAATGTATGGATGGCATCCTTTGGAGTATTGACGATTGGCTCCCCTTTTAAATTAAATGAGGTATTAAGTAGTATCGGAACACCGGTTTTTTTATAAAATGCATAAAGGAGACGACCGTACCGACCCATGTAGGATTTTGGATCCACCACTTGAATCCTACTGGTAGAGTCATCGTGGACAACCGCAGGTGCTTGCTTTCTTGCGATGGGACGCGCTTTATAGGTGGCAAGCATATAGGGCGATATGTCTGGACTAACATGTTCGAAATATGAATCAGCAAATTTCGCTAGCACCACTGGAGCAAATGGCCTAAACTCCTCTCGAAATTTTATACTGGCATTAACGATATCTTTCATAGTGGCTTTCCTAGGATCTGCGATAATCGATCGATGTCCAAGCGCACGCGGACCAAATTCCGCTCTCCCTTCAAACCAGCCAACGGTTTTCCCTTTTGATAACTCTTTGGCAATATGCTTCAGGAGCACGGTATCATTCATGCGAACCTTTTTGACACCATGAATATGTCGCAACGCTGTTTGAATCTCTTTTATTTGCGTATTTCGACCCAAAAATACGTGCTCGAGACAGTGACGATCAGTATGACCTAAAACATGGTGGTATGCATAGAGCGCGGCGCCTGCAGAAGCCCCATCATCTCCTGCGGCGGGAAAAATGAATACCCTCTTAAACCCAGTTTTTCTTGTAATACTCCCGTTTATGACACTATTGAGCGCAACCCCCCCGCCAAACACCAGATTTTTCTGTCCGGTCTGACGCTGAATAAACCGTAACATCGTCATGACGATATCCTCGGCAACATATTGTATGCTTGCTGCAAGATCAAATTTACTACAATCGACAAATAGCTCTTCAAATTTCCGCGTATACATACGAGTACTACTGCGATGATAGGAAATATACGATTCATCCAGCACAATTGATCCATCTGCATACTGTTTATAGAGTCGCTGTATTCGTTTTGCATGAACTGGCTTGCCGTATGCTGCCATTCCCATAACTTTAAATTCTCCATCATTCACTTCAAATCCGAGATATGCGGTAAATGCACTGTATAAAAGACCTACAGAATTTGGAAACCGAAGCTCTTTTTCCGGATACATCCTATGTCCGATAGCTGTCCCCCAGCTCCCCGTCGACCACTCTCCAACACCATCAAGTGTCAGGTACGCGGTTTGTTTGAATGGAGATGGATAGTACGATACTGAGGCATGAGCGAGATGCTGTGGAATAAATAGTATTTTATCTTCTGTTATCCCAAATTCTTGTATGATTTTTGCATGTATCCAAAGATTTCGCGCAATACTGTTTTTCATGCCTGACACAAATTGTGTACGCGCGTAGGGAAATTCTGAAATCGCCATAGAGAGCATTCGCTCGAACTTTACAATCGGCTTTTCATAAAAAACCACGTAATCGATCTGTGAAGGTTCTAATTTGGCTTCTTTCAAACAGAATTTGATTGCATGAATGGGAAACGCGCTGTCGTGTTTTATTCTACTAAAACGCTCCTCTGCAGATGCCACAACGATGCGTCCATCTACGATCAGTGACGCCGCGGATTCATGGTAATAACAAGAAATGCCAAGTATGGTCATAGGTGAATAAAGTAGAAAGTAGTATGTAGAAAGGAGTAAGGAAAAAGAGAATCTTATCCACCTTACTACGTACTACTTACCCCTAACTACTAAGCTCTAATACTGTCTCCTCGC
>CAYHHA010000025.1:0-24070 GCA_964356315.1 uncultured Gammaproteobacteria bacterium | reverse complement strand
CTCTATCTGTATCACTGGAAAAAGATTCAGTCGCAAAAATCAGCGTAAAAAGTCCAATATCTCTCGGGCTTTGATGCTCCAATCAATTGATTTTGCATAAGAGAGAGCGCTTTGTGAGAGCTTCGCATATTGCACATCATCTCCAAGGACGCGCTCTAATGCGCCAATAAATGCTTCTGTATTCCCTACCGGAACAGCAAGTACGGCGCCTTGATATGCCATGGACGGAAGATCGTACATAACCCCTGGCAATCCACACGCGAGCCCTTCATCCAATCCGATACTGCCGGTATCAAATCGCGAGGTCGATACACAGATTTTGCATGATTTGAGGATGCGTATTTTTTCTACTCCGTCCTTCACACCAAGAAAAGTAATGACATCGTCAAGATGGAGTGAATGGACCATCCCACGAAGGGATGATTCTAAACTTCCTCCACCAATGAGAGCAAGACTCCAATCTGGATGCGCCTTGTGGACGATACTCCAAATACGGAGTAGTTCATCTATGCACTTTTGCTTGTGAAATCTTCCCAGAAATACCGCCGTGTATATGGTGTTTTGCTGAGAAACAGATGCAAATACAGGCATATCTACCCCACCTCCAACAGCATGAATACGGGACTTATCAATGTTCGTTTTCTGCGAGAATACATTCTCATCATGTTTGGACGAGGCCAGCACATACCCATCTACTCTGCGAACAATCCATATGGCCAGAATCTCGTGTATCCAAAAGAAAAATCCTTTCACAAAACCGCCACTATAATCGAATCCAAATATTTTTTTGGTATATACGTAGAATGACGTAACGAACCGGCTCTGCTTATGAATTAACCTCAGGATTGCTGCAGGAATGCTGTCTGGAAGGAAGAATGATGACGCAAAATAGATATCTGCTTGAAGTGGTAACAAACCAAGTGCATACACACCAACCAGTGCTGTTTTTACCCCTATGGAAATTGCGTATCCGAATTGGTCAAAAAAAGCCAAGCGCCATACGATAATACTTTCGTTCGGAAATCCATGAAATGTACAATACTCACGGCCGGACTGTGTCGTTATAATCGCAACCGTATGACCCAAGGAGATCCAATGCTTCGCGCACTCAACAAAAATCGTATCTCCACCCGCAGGAGTATGAGAGTGTATAGCCAGTGCGAAAATAACAATCTTCATGGAGTAAAAATATCGTTTTCCCTTCTGAAATCATCTCCCATAAGATACCCACTACCACCAATGCAATAGATAGATGATTTGATTGTTGTTGCGGTTAAGGCGTAGCGTGGGATTGGCAAATCAGAATGCCGTACCCAAGAGTCGGAGTCTGGTACATATTCATGAACCTCTCCTGATATTGCCCATTCCTGCTCTCCTCCGAAGATGAACAATCTTTTTCCTATGGTTGCAGATGAAAGCCCGCTTACTTCATAGGGCAAAGATGCTTTGGTTTCCCAGGTGTCTGTACCCGGATCATACACCTCGTGCGTGGTCAAATTGTTAAACCGTGATCCAGCATATCCACCGAGAATATGAATTTTCCCGTCCACTACAGCCCCAGTTATGTGTTCACGCGCGGTTGGCATAGAGGATTTTGCTTCCCATTTCTGCGTTTTCGTATCAAATACTTCGACAACAGGTACTGGCCGTTTATTTATACCGCCCCCGATAGCATATATTTTGTTCCCTATCGCAACTGCGACATGAGCTCCACGAGCAGTTGGCATATCTGGCATGCGTATCCAACTATCTTTTTTCGGATCGTATGCATACAGATCATTTTTTGGGGCAATCCGTATACCATTTCCGCCTACGACATAGAGCAATCCATTTACGGATACTGCCGAAGTGTGATGGACAAGTTTCGGATACGGAGTAACCTGTTTCCATGAGTTAGTCTTGGATGAATACACCTCTACCAAAGAAGTTGGGAACCATACAGAGGGAAGCCAAACTCCACCGATAACATAGATATCATCGCCTACGAAAGTCGATGCGAACTCATATCGGAACGAAGGGAGTGGGGCGCCATTTTTCCAGGATCCAGTGCCAGTTACCAACCTGTTTGAGCCTCGAAGAATTCTGTTTGGTTTTTCCTTTTGTTCTATACACCAAAGAAGCATTGCGAAAGGAAACAGAAGCATCCTATACACCAGAGTCATCATGGTAATTTTGTTAGATCTATTTGAATTGAATCAGGAGCAAACGCTAGGCATTGCCCCGCTAAAGCGTTTCCAAATGCGACGGCTTTTGTTGCGTCCTTTGATTTTGAAAATGAATACATGTACCCCGCACTAAAAATATCGCCTGCCCCAATGGAACTTTTGATATTCTCCTGCCGAACACGCTCTGTTGGAATCTCTGTCACGGTAGTTCCAGAAAAAAGAGTAGCACCTCGCTCGGCCTGAGTCATAACGATGTTTGCATCGGACAGAGCCGCCCAAGAGGTAGCAAGAGTCGCTGCTTGAGAATGATCAGCATCAGAAATAATCACAGAGTCCATAAGTGGGATAATATCTTTTGCTTCGGAAAATTCTCGAACATGCACCGCGTTTTCCGTATCGATCTGTCGAAAGTATCCTTGTGGAAGCAGCGTCAACGTCGTTTGCCATTTTTTCAGCGAAGCGATTTCTTTGATATACGATACAGGAAAATTTGGGGTTAAGGGAGCAATACAGATCGCATCTGCCTGAACTATCATATTTTTTATCTGATCATCTATAGCAATTGGGGAAGCTGATTGGAAATTCAGACATCGTTGTGTGCGTTTACCGTCTATAACAGTATTTTCATAGATCATCGTATCTATGGCTAGGGGTGATTCCGGATAAAAACGTTTCATGCCAATATAGTGAGAGAAATCATTTCCGTACGGAGCAACGATCGTCACATTACAATCTGAAAGTTGAGAAAAAATCCGGTGCATGAACATAGCGGGAGACCCCGCACTCACCATGGTCGTTCCTTCAAGCACATTATGGTCTATGCAAACATGCCCAAATATAAGGATCTTCATACTCCAATAGTATCATAGATAGCAATTACGCGCGTAGCGACTTGACACCACGATAAATCCGAGACATTTTTTCTCAGGGACTGACCAACCGCTTCTCTAATTTCTCGCGATTTCAAGAGGAATTCAATTTGTTCTGCAAGCAGCAGCGGATTGTTCACTGAAGTAATAAGTTTTCCGTGTTCATCATCGATGATGCTGGATATGCCGGCGGCATTGGTGGTAATAACCGGTGTACCGCAAGACATTGCCTCCAATGCTGCCATACCGAATGATTCGTAGTGCGATGGCATAACGACCACATCAGCTGCATTATAATAGTAGAGAAGCTCTTCCTGAGTTTTCTTTCCAACAAAGTTTACCTCAGCATGAAGATGCAGAACATCCCTGATACTGTTTAACGATTGAAGCGTATTTGACCAACTTGGAAGCGGTTGAGATATATCTCCTCCGACAATACACAAAGAAACAGGGAGATCTGGATTTCGTTTTTTCACAATTTTCATGGCATACATAATCATATCTATGCCTTTGAGTGGCTCTATTCTCCCAACAAAGAGAAGCATGTGTGTTTTTCTATCGGCATGGATATAGTCTTTGGCATCATCCGTTGACACCGGATGAAATATCTCGGGATTTACCCCTGGCGGAACAACGCCTACAAGACTTGCCGGAGCGTCATAAAGATATTCGAGATACTGCTTATCACTTTGGCTTGTAGCAATAATATAATCAGAACTTTTACACAGCTCCATCTCCGCCTCTATCCGAGAACTATCTTCTTTCTCTGATTCATCTCGGGCAACGAGATTTTTCATGAGTGATAACGTATGAAACGATAACACCATCGGGACATGTTGAGAAAACATCGATTGCAATCGTTTTCCAATTAACCCTGAGAGATAGTAGTGTGCATGGATACCATCTGGTATCTCCCCTATTTTGGCATAATATTCGTGCACGCTAACGGCAAATGCATCGACATAAGGCAATACACTTTTTTTGGAAATATGAGACCGAGGACCAGCGATAATATGAATAACTCGAAACCCTGGAACCACTTCAACAATTGGCGCATTTTCGACTTCCTGACTTCTCGTAAAAACATCTACTTGAATCCCCTGCGACGCTAATTCTTTCCCAATCTCGAGCACATACACGTTCATGCCACCAGATTCTTTCCCCTCCTGACTGGCCAAGGGGCATGTGTGATAGGAGATCATTGCGATGCGTTTCATAAGCTGATGATGAGTATGTACTACGGGGTTTTTATAAATGTACGAACAAGAGCAACAAGATCTGAATTTTCTATATTACTTTTTGTAATAAAACTGCAAGCACCTCGACGAAGGGATTCTGTTTCTTTCGTACTATCTAATAAATTTGTGAGCATAATGACAGGAATATCTTTTGTATCGTCTGAAAAATGAAGCGTATCGAGCGCTTCAAATCCGTTCACATTCGGCATAAGGACATCCATGAGAATCACATCTGGGTGAAAATAGAGAGCGGCAGAATGACAATTTTCTCCAGTGGGAAGTACATACACTTCAAATCCTTCAGAGACAAACAGCCTCTGATACATGCGAGCCTCTGCTGGGTCATCTTCGACTAATAATATTTTCTGCATGAGAATCTTGTACAAATACGAACAAATAGTACTTTATATACGGATAGTATAGAGTAAAGAGTTAAAATATTCTAACATGAAATTAATTGCCAAAGGGCAAAAAAACGTATATTGGCAGTTTTTCGATCTTGATTTATTCGTCTTTTCAATTTACAGTAAGAGTCTATGAATACAACAACAGATTCGGATCAACCAGTTGCAGACGCAGATATTGTGATTGATGTGCCACTTCCATCGCTGGGTGGAGAAGGCGGTGAAGCACAGGTTATGCTCGATCTTGAACAGCTTATTAAGACTAATGTTGCTAATATGGATCGAGGAAAGGCAGAACTTAAAAAGCTCCGAGAGATGGAAAATAGCGCCTTGGAGAACGATGATACATACAGAACCCATAATGAAGAAGCCAAAAAAGCGGCAAAGCAAAAAAGCGCCACAAAAGCTCAGATCATGCAGCTTCCTGCAAACAAACAACTCGCCGATAAAATCCGAGGCATTGCTGAGGATATCAAAGAAGCAGACGGCGCGCTTTCTGATTACTTGAGAGAATATGGCCGAATGAGTGGCGTCAACGAAATTGAAACGGAAGATGGGCAAATTCGAGAAATCGTCTACCTTGCTAAGCTCATCAAGAAAAATAGCAGACAAGGATAATGAAACCGTCTTCTATCCTTTTGAATAAACCACAAGGCATGACACCCTTGGCGGCAATTGACTTGTTTCGGTCGCGTAACCCTGAATACGCCGACATCACGCTTGGCGTGGCTGGGCGACTTGACCCAATGGCAAATGGACTTCTCTTGGTACTCGTAGGCGATGAGAATAAAAAAAGATCAACATATGAAAATTTGTCAAAAACCTATGAAGTCGACGTGCTATTTGGGATTACCACTGATACCTATGATCTGCTGGGGCTCGTGACAAGGACAGATACCCCTACTACACTCACTCGCGACATCGTTTCTAAGACGATCGAGTCACTACCATCTACTTTGATTCAAGAATACCCACCATATAGTTCAAAACCCGTTTTAGGAAAACCCCTTTTTTACTGGGCAAGAGAAGGCAAGCTCGATTCCATCACCATTCCGAAAAAACAAATAGAACTGGCACAAAAAATACTGATCGGGTGGCAAAATATTTCTACCGATACGCTCACTAAAGAAATTGAGGAACGGATTGCTAAAGTCTCTGGTGATTTCCGGCAGGTTGAAATCCTCAAAACATGGCGTGATACACTACCAAAACAGCAGGCCACATCTTGGCCCCTTGCAACGCTTAGAATAACCTGTTCATCAGGAACATACATGCGCTCCATCGCTCAGAAAATTGGGGAGATATGCAAGACAGGAGCACTCGCATTTGCAATAACTCGAATAGCCATAGGCAACTATACTATAGAAAACGCCCAATCAATCGTATGAAATACCTCATAGTTGGAATTTGGATTGCCGTGTTTGGATTATATTTTTTTGGAAATACCACTTGGAAAGACAGACAGCCAATAACGACCCCTATTGTCGATACGGCTTTAGAGCTTGTAAAAAACCCTACATCGACAATGATCCCTTCGGTCGATGATGATGGACACGCCATCGCGTATGCCTTTGTTCAAGCGGAAGCCAAAAATGTCGCATTGTTTTCAAACTTGAAACAATCTACTGATTCAGCAAGCGCAAAAACATCGCATGGATGCATGGCTCTGATTAATGCGGGATTTTATACCAAAGAACATACGCATCTTGGACAATTTGTCACAAACAGCACAACGATTCAATCTCCCACATCTAGCTCTCTGGTGGACGGATTTCTAACGGTAACAGAAGACGATTTCGCGTCAATTGATTTTGAACCATCTGAAAAATCCCTCCGATTTGCCCTTCAGAGCGGGCCTGTGCTCCGTGTACGAAACGCAAAACGTCCTCTAAAATTAGTTGAGGATGAATTTGCCAGACGATCTATAGCTGGAATCACCACGGATGGATCATTGATTTTTATCTCTCTGTATTTTATCGATCAGGAATATTCAGGGCCAAGACTAGAAAGAACGCCGATGATTTTGGAAAAAATTATGCAAAGAGAACGCATAGACATCCAAGATGCTCTGAATCTAGATGGTGGTAGCGCATCTGCATTTATCTCAAATTCAGTGGCGCTCACCGAGCTTGCTCCTATAGGTGGATTTTTTTGCATAAAATAACAAAATATTGTAAAGTAAAATGCTATGAAACGATTAGGACTAACTTCCAGCGAAGCGGGCAAACTTCTTGAAAAACATGGAACGAATGAGCTCCATCAAACTGCTCACAGCACGAAGGTTTCAATGTTCCTCTCTCAATTTACAAGTCCCCTCGTTGTTATATTGTTCATCGCAACATTGCTTTCGTTTATTCTTGGTGATGTAGTTGAGAGCATACTCATCCTCTGTATCGTTATCGCAAATGCAATCCTTGGATTTGCTCAGGAAAATAAAGCAGAAAACGCTATCGCTGCGCTAAAACAACTGACGATTACATTAACTCGTGTTCAACGCGACGGAAACATCATCGAAATTGATAGTCGTCAGATCGTGCCTGGAGACATCATCTATATAGAAGAAGGAAATAAAATTCCCGCTGATGCAAAAATCATTGAAGCATTACACTTTGAAGTAAATGAATCATCACTCACAGGAGAATCGATGCCAGTGGAAAAAGTTGCTCACTCAAAAGAGTATTCAATGATATTTATGGGCACGATCGCTGCTCGTGGTAGAGCAACAGCGGTAGTTACATCTACAGGTATGGATACATCCTTTGGGAAAATCGCCGAACACCTCGCAACCATAAAAAAGGAGGAGACGCCTCTCGAAAAAAAACTGGCAAGTGTAGCCAAACAAATAGGAGTACTTGCCGTGCTTGCGGCAGGGGTAATTTTTGGCATCGGAATGTATCATAACGAACCAATGCTTGAGCTGATCTTGACTGGAATAAGCTTGGGCGTGGCTGCAGTGCCAGAAGGACTTCCCGCGGTCATCACGATCACACTTGCTTTGGGAATGCAACGTATGGCGGCAAAAAGGGCTATTCTTAGGAAGTTATCGGCGATTGAAGCAATCGGAGGCATTACCGTGATCGCTACAGACAAAACAGGAACACTGACGAAAAATCAGATGCGCGTGACAAATTTTTGGTTTCCCAACAGTTCTTTCACAATGAAAGATACATTGTCCTCAAAATATTCTCTGTTGCTGGATCTGTTTGTCCGCACATCCATCTATTGTAATAATGCGACCCTTTCCCCCGCAAATTCCATAGACTCGTATGAAATTATTGGCGATCAAACGGAGGGCGCACTGCTGATTTTTGCTGAACAAAAGCACGCCGATGTAAAAAAAATGAAAACTCTTGCTACGCTCATAGATGAACATGCTTTTGACGCGGTCACAAAGACCATGTCGGTCGTCATGAAAGACCACACAGGTACTCATGTGTACAGCAAAGGAGCACCTGAATCCATACTTGAACGAAGTACCCATATCCATACCGAGACTGGCGTTCGACAGATCACTGACAAAGATAAAGACATGATTATTACCGAGTATGAACATTTTGCAAAACAAGGACTACGAACAATCGCGCTAGGAGTCAAAAAAGCACAAGGAAAGCTCACATCACGCGATGCTGTAGAGTCAAAGCTTACGTTTATCGGATTTGCAGGTATCTCAGATCCTCCCCGAGAAGAAATTCCCCATGCTATACGCATAGCACAAACAGCAGGGATACAGACCATCATGATCACGGGCGATAACGAACTGACGGCGTATGCAATCGGAAAACAAATCGGATTGGTGGGCAAGGGTGACGAGGTAGTCACAGGATCACAGCTTGCACAGATGAGTGTAGAAGAACTCAAATCAAAGCTCGCACATATTAAAGTATTTGCCCGTACAACCCCTGAACAAAAACTGTATATTGTCAGAACTCTACAATCTCAAGGGCATATTGTATCTGTTACAGGAGATGGGGTGAATGATGCGCTAGCTCTCAAGCAAGCGGACGTCGGCGTTGCTATGGGCAAAGCGGGTACCGATGTTGCTAAAGAAGCTTCAGATATGATCATTACTGATGATAATTATGCAACGCTCGTCACCGCTGTGGAGGAGGGTCGTGGCATATACGACAATATGAAGTCCTCCATAAAATATCTCATCGGGTGCAATATCGGTGAGATTATCGGCATTCTCGGTGGCGCAGTTCTTGGTTGGCCACTGATCCTCACGCCACTGCAAATCTTGTATATGAATCTTGCCACAGATGGATTACAAGCTATAGCTTTAGCAATGAATCCTAAAAGTACTACTATCATGAAACGAATGCCAATCAAAGCAGGTGAGTTATTTGCAAAAAAGGATGGTATATGGTTTTTAGAAACAAGTTTGATCACAGCATTTTTTACTCTCGTGGCTTTTTGGCTCGGCAACACTGCAGGTGGCGTGGAGCTTGGCAGAACATTAGCTTTTGTTGCTATTGTACTGTGCCAACAGTGGATATATTTAGATATAACCAGCATGGATCAGACCATCTTCTCGAAAGGTATTTGGGGCAACCCTTGGATGCTCCTTCCTGTCTTGGTATTTATCTCACAAATTTCATTTCCCTATATACCACTTATGCAGTCAATTTTTAAACTATCTGCTCCAAATATATCGACACTAGTGCTGGTAATTTTTCTAACCTCAGGAATTCTCGTTATTTCGGAGATACGGAAACACACATCCAAGATTCGGTAGCATATTCTCCTTCTTGACGTGTATAGCCAACATTGTGGTACGCTAAATAGTATTGTTGAAGTTAGTCTCATAGATAACCTGCCATGGTAACCACAAAACGATCCAAAGAAAATCCTCTTTTTTATCCTACAAAAGATAATGCATGGGAAGCTGAAGCTGCGTTTAACGGTTCTGTTATCAAAGAAGGATCGACGTACTATATGCTCTACAGAGCACTTTCAGTAGAGCATTTGTATGAAGACAAACGCCTAAAACTATCGACCATTGGAATTGCCGAAGGGGGCGATGGCGTACATTTTAAAAAACGCAGGCAACTTTTAGGCCCACGAGAGCGATGGGAAAAATATGGATGTGAAGACCCCCGTATCACAAAATTTGAGGGAAAGTATTATATATTTTATACCGCCCTTGGCAACTGGCCACCCAATAAAGACAGCATAAAGGTAGCCGTCGCAATCACCAGCTCACTTGACCATATAGACGAACGACATTTGGTAACACCGTTTAATGCGAAAGCGATGTGTCTGTTTCCTGAGCGGGTAAATGGGAAAATAGTCGTCGTGTTCACGGCTCATACTGATAGTCCCCCAGCAAAAATTTGTATTGCATTTCTCGATAGCATAGAGCAACTTTGGGACGAAGCATTTTGGACAAACTGGCACAAAGACATCGATAATCATGTGATATCGATCTACCACACAAAAGACGATCATCTAGAGGTGGGAGCTGTACCAATTAAAACTGAATCAGGATGGGTGCTGGTGTTTAGTTATATAGAAAAATATTTTCATGCGGCAGAGCGGATATTTCGCATCGATGCGGCGCTTTTAGACAGTAATAACCCACAAAAATTGATTGGACAGACACTGGATCCCCTTCTCGTTCCAGAAGAACAATATGAATTGTATGGCATTATCGCTAATGTTATTTTCCCTTCGGGAGCCCTGTTAGATGAAGGACAATTTCACATCTATTACAGCGCCTGTGACACATCAATTTGTCGCGCAAGCATCACGCTCAATGACCTACTTGATGAATTGAAGCACAACCCAATTGTGAATCCTCATCACAAAAAGCCTGAAATGATGGCGCGATTTGAAGGAAATCCAATTATATCTCCTATCAAAGAACATTCGTGGGAATCAAAATACACCTTTAACGCGGGAGCGATATTTGCCGGAGACAAAATTCATATTCTGTACCGCGCAATGGGAGATGACGATACCTCTGTGCTCGGATATGCGTCAACAACCGACGGACTTCATATCGAAGAGCGTTTTGCGGAACCCGTGTATACACCACGCGAAGGATTTGAAATCAAACATCACCCTGGATTTTCGGGATGTGAAGATCCACGCCTAACTCGCATAGATGACACGATCTACATGTGCTACACCGCCTATGATGGCATCAATGTCCCACGCATAGGTCTATCTTCAATACTGGTAGACGATTTTGTGAAGCACAACTGGAACTGGGCGAGACCAAAGCTCATCAGCGCGCCTGGCATGGACAACAAGGATAGTTGTATCATGCCGGAGAAGATCAATGGTAATTATGCGATTCTCCACCGCCTCCCTCCGTGCATCTGGCTGGATTTTGTTACGGATTTAGAGTTTGATGATAATCATTGGTTGGGCGGACACCCACTTCTAACTCCACGGGTAAACTCTTGGGATAATCTAAAAATCGGCCTCAATGGCCCACCAGAAAAAACACAAGACGGATGGCTCCTCCTCTATCATGGGGTTTCGAGAGAAGATGTGAAATATAGAATGGGAGCTGCACTTTTGGATTTGAATAACCCATCAAAGGTTATCGCCAGACTGCATAATCCAATTCTAGAACCCCTGACTTGGTATGAAAATGAGGGCTACAGAGCAGGAACAGTATTTTCTAACGGACAGGTAATTAAAGATGGCATTCTCTATATCTATTATGGAGGAGCTGATAAATATACTGCTGTTGCTACCACCCCTGTGGAGACCATTCTCACAGCACTCAAAAAAGGGAAATAATTCCTTCATTTACCGATTTTAGTTCTATTTCCGATTGATGTAACTTGCATCTAATAATCTTTTTTAATCCTGACCATCAATGATTCCCAACCTTGTTGCAGCAATGAGAACTGCTTTAAATCCATCTTTTTCAGTTTTCATAATCTTTTCCGTTTCATCTAGTAGAGCATGTGCTATAGGAAGCATATCTAGAGCTTCCTCAATTCGTAAAAATTGCGTGTCCAAATCTTCAGTGCGAATCCAAAGCATGTTATCCATATCTTTAAAAATTCTACTTAAAGGATGCATATCTTGAGCATCATTAGGTACATGTTCACGAATAATCCTGCATACCAATGGCCGAATATCTCCTTCGATGGCGTCAAAAAATCCATGCACATTCTCTTCTATGGCATGAGCGGCTCTCTCCCCATGAGATGCATCTTCACCATCATCAACTCGCATACAATCGTGATACACAGCAGTCCAACCAAGCGCTTCTATTTCTCGATCAGATACTGAGATAATCCGCCTTCCCTGCAAACGTTTTAGATAGAGAGTCGTTAGCACTAATACATGACCTGCATGATCTCTTTGGTGATATTGAGCTTCAAGTTTATCTATTGGGATAATTTTCTCGTTTGGTTCAAATTTTTGTAGATACTCTACGCTCGGCAGGACCTTGATTTCACTTCGCAAAAATGCGATCGACCGCTGTTTCGATTCCTCGGATTGTGCTGTTCCGCTATGTATAAAGCCCGTTTCAATTGTGATAGACCCACTTGGCGCTATTTCGATTGCTCTCATTCTCAGGATTGTATCAAACATGGCGTCAGAACAAAATAATTTCTACTCAGGAGTTATCTGAAATAGTTTCATCATCAGACCGAGAACACACATTTTCTGACAAGAATTATATTTCCACCTCCGAGGTGGAAAAAAAATTGAATTTTATTGTCGAAATTTAGCCTCGATTTTGACTACCACCTCCGAGGTGGAAAAAATTGGCGTCAAAAAGTAATTTCCCATGGGGGATGATCCATACATGCGTACCGGATCCATTTTGGTGTGACTTTGAAATAGGTCATATTTGGAAGTGTTTCCCATTTTTGAAATTCACTATTTTTTGCAAACATAATTTTTTTATACTTTGTTAATTCACCACCTGATAATTCACTCGCAATCCCTTCGTATTGAACGGTCGTGCCGTCGTTTCGCCCAATAGTAAATGCAACACGCGGATTCTGCTGTAAATTTTTATATTTGCGCGTTGTACTGAGCGTATCGAAAATCAACTCGAAACGCTTGGTATCTCCAAATTGCATAAGCGCTGCTTCAGGAGCTCCACTAGCAGAGACTGTTGACAACACACCAACATCGTGAGAATGAATATATAGATATAGTGCTTTACGATTCATATGGTATTAATCCTAAAATTTGTGCTGCCTTCCATTGAGCTTCTACAATATCGCAATCTTCAAAACGATCAGCTTCGAGTTGCAAGAGTCTCATAACATCTGGCAAATTAAATAGTTTTGCAGCTTCGGTATGCAACTCTATTCTGTTTTTTCCATACAAGGGGAAATGGAGAGGCGCACGAGTTAACTCGCAGGCGTCAGCATCACGTATGATATCAAATAACTCCTTCAATCGTGTCAGCTGTGCATCCTCGGGGGGATAGTTTCTATCTGAATGATGAGCTATGAGATAGGCGATATCTTCAATCTCCTGTGGTGAATATTTCAAAGCGGTTTGCGAATCCTGTCGAAATAATGCTGACGCTTGAATCCCATGATAGGGATTATTCTCATCTCGCCCCTGCCGTATATCATGCCATTTTAACGTTTCTAAAATAATAGGTAGTATTTTTGGCAGATCTTCGGGTCGATCACGGAATTCATATAGCGCTATATGATATGCAGCTATCACTACCCGAGGATTATGTGCTTTATTATGGGGATTTTCTTTTTCAAATATATGATTCGGATTTTCCCAAAGTTCATCGCCTGGCATAAATCCTTCAAAATACCCTCTAGGTAAAACCCATTCACCCGACATTTGATGCATTCGCTCTATGCCGACAACTGCTCGGGAGTATCCATCGAACCTCCCAGCATGTTCCCATGGGTGCAAGCTATACCAATCTGACGCAGATTCCACAGCAAATACCATATGGATATTTCGAGATTATTACTATCTATTTAGTGTAATAAATACACTTAATACTTAGTGTTATTATGACACTATGCAAATTTGGGGGTCAAGAAGAGATTTGATTAGAGAACTTCTACAAATGTCATTTCTCTGGATTTAAATGAATAAATTTCAGCGGGGCGCGCCCTCCCTTGGATTGTTTTCTTTTTGGTATCTATCAACATTCCAAGGGATAGAATTTTTTTTCTGAAATTACGTTTATCTAATTGCCTTCCTAGTATGGCCTCATATACTACTTGTAGTTGAGTGAGCGTAAATTCCAAAGGAAGAAGACTATATATAATATTTGTATACTCTATTTTCCACTGTAATCTCTTTACCGCGTATGTCATCGTTGAAGAATCTAGAAACTGGCTATGAGCATCTCTCCATCCAGCAAATAAGAACTTGCTGCGCTTACCTTCTTCCAGCAACATATAATAATTTACTGAAACGCGTATATCAGACTCTGGAACAATAGCAGTATTCAATTGCTCTATATATCCATCGTTAATGGATAATGAAAGTGTTGAGAGGATACTAGTCACTGCATCTTCGAAGGAGGAAGCAGAAGATAGGTTTACTGATGGGAGAACACCGTCGGGCAAATACACCATAAGTTTTCCGTCTATCACGGAAAACAAAACCATTTTTATAGAAACTGCATGCAAAATATTCATATCATTTATACGAATCATTTCTCCCGCACAACTATACCATATGTACTCATGCCACGTCTAAATTTGATTTATAAGAAAATAGAAATTTTATTCTGATGGCGGATTCTGATTTCCACCTCCGAGGTGGAAAAAAAGTGTAGAATTTTTATGTAAATTTAGCCTCGATTTTGACTGCCACCTCCGAGGTGGAAATATTATTTAAGGTTTTATAATAGTTGAGGCAGATAGGAGGAGCAAAATTCCGGCTGAATTAAGCACAAAGGAGATAAGCGCGAATTGCCAAAACTTCAATTTTGATATGCCCATCAAGCTTACTCCAAGCTCATCTGGCAAGGGAGAAATAATAATGAGCGCTCCAATAAATGGCCATGTCCATCGTAAGTGCCTTGATTGAAACAGATGAGTTAGTTTTCTACCACCGAGATCATTAAATATGTCCAGTATTTCATCAGAAATATTTGAATGACGGATAAATCGAAAGATGACACTATCCCCAATTAATGCCCCCAAACCACCAAGTAGCGCGATAGGAATGATAGGTAAATTTTCTGCAAGAATAAAAAGAACAATCGATGCGGGTGCGATAGCAAGTGTAGATACCCAAAAAAACCCAGCTACTACTGCTCCGAGATATTCAAGACGCTCAAGTTGCAATAGATATGCATGAATTGTCTCGTTTTGAAATAATCCAATAGCTATGATTACGCTGATGAAAAAATAAACAGAGTTTTTGTATCGATAATTACTTGCGACATGCTTTTTCTTTCTAGACATAACAAAAGCATACCAGAAAAATTAATTACACACATCCTCAGCCCAAAACCCACGTTTATTTTTGCGGGCATCTTCTTGAGCTCTTATGAATTCGTTTTGATATTGATAGGGATTGCTTTGATACGTGTATTCATGCGCGTATCCTTCACGAATCATATATTCATTGAAATTTGTCCCATCTTCCAAAAAAACATACCGAAGTAACCGTTTATACTTATCCCGCTCTCCTTGTGAACTGTCTGATTGCAGAAAAATTGTTTTCCCCGATAGAAGTTCTTTTGCTTTATCTGATGCTTCTTTGCCGAAGCATTGCACCGGCTTTCGAGGGTCAACTACCTCTGGAGTATCTATACCAATCAATCGAATGGTTTCTTTAACTGATCCGATCTGTACCGTTACCGTATCTCCATCGACGACATGAAGCACGAGTGCTTTTATTTTTTCAGATGGATTCCCCACTGTGCGCTCCTGCGTCGACTCTGTCGATACGCCGAGCGCTGATTGCTGTGTCGGAGAGATGGTACTTACCGCATTTTTTCCAACAGGTGCCGCAGCTGATGACCAATAGTAGATGAGGGCAAGTATGGCAACGATAAGACCACGATATTTTCCTCGAGGAACAAGCGATCTCATAATAGAAAATGTACTCATAGCTAGAGATCTATTCTATACGATGTACGAGAAAAAAACAGGGAAATTATTTCTTGGGCGTATGCAGAAGCTTAAGGGTCGTAACTTCATGAACTGGGACGCCCATACCCATGATGGTTGGCTTTTTTATTCGATCGTATTGTTTGATCGCAAACACATCTCCTGAACTGTTTCGTTGCCACCCAGTAAACAGATATTCAAATAACCCTATTCGATCCTCGTCATGCATAGTATAAAATGCGCTATCCCAGCCAAATGGTCTATGGTACCCGAAATCCGTATCTGTTCCCGGAACGGTATACGAACAATCATATTGGACCCGTGTGTCATCGGTGACAACCAGTGGGATTGAGATATCTTTGACATCGGAAGACGCGCCAAACAGCACGCCTGGAATTTCAACCGTCGCTTCGACAGGACCATCTCCTTCTTCTATTCGACATTCTACGGCGCATACCTGTATAGAATCTGCTTTCACAATCCCCTTGCCGGACAAGGTAAAGTCTTCATCTGGAGTAAGTTCGATTTCGCCAGAATAGGTCTCATCTTCTCCGACAGGGCAAACCTTGCCATCAGCTACAGTAAATTGAGATTCTATCGTAAGTTTAAATCTTGCACAGTTGAGCGCTTGTTTTTTGAGAGTATCCACACGAAGTCCTCCCACGCCATCCAAGCCCAACCCTTCTGCAATCGCATACAGCTTAAGGAGGACTCCTGCTTGTGAGGGATCGTGAGATTCTGTACACAATCTGCTGGCCTCTTCTGATGCCCGTACGATCGCTTTTGCGAGGAATGTTTCACTGGTCTTTATCGTTGCCGAAAAATACGATTCAAACCCAAAAGCCTGTACTGCCTGGAGCCAAATCGTGTACTCTTTCGCGGCGGGGACAATTTCTTTTGTATCCCTGAGACTCTGTTCTAAAAATGGCTTCACTCCAGCGCTCCACCATGCGGTCAATATGTCCTGTAATCCTTTTTTCTGGGCATCGGTAAATTTTTCATTTACTCCAAATGCCTGTGTCACTTGGATCCAAGACAGGAAACTTAAAATATCTTGCTGTGATTGAGTCCGAACATCATTGGCGTGCTGAGCGCTTTTGAACGTATCTGGCACCGTGATAATGCCGTACCCACTAAAATGCATAACCGGAATAATCACGGTATTCCCCGAAACAGTCACTGGAAATATGGTTAGTTGTTTGCCGTTATCGCTATAAGCAAATCCACGTATCTGCTTTTTGGGCGGTGCATCCAAAGTGATTTCAAGCTTTGCTGGTTTTCTGAGAAGTGCTTCTGACGCTTGAAAATCTATACCAGTCACGAATTCTGCAGATGGAGGAAGGCCTGTGACAGAGGTGATTGAAGATGCTTTGAACGATGTTTTATATAACAATGAATCTTTTGGAACAGAAAGTGTCGATACTCCCTCTACGCCGACCACTGAAATAGTACCACCGGATTTCCCAATAGATTCTACTTTCGAAATAGAACTCGTATACGCATGCAACTTCGGCGTTCCAATAAACGCTCCAATAAACGGAATAGGTGACGATTTCGGGAATATCATCACGTAAACTCCTGCAATAAGAAGTATCCCGATTACCACGGTACCGATATTTTTACGATTCGATGGATTTTTGATATCCAAATAGGACAGAACAATACATGCTACGCTGATCAGTGAGATCTCTTGAAGCAACTTTTGTGACGTAGCATAAAACAGCAGAAGTGGCTTTAGCGTGATTGTTGAAAAAAGAAGTGTCACGACATCCACATACTGTTTAGGAATCCATTTGATAATCAGGGAAATCCCATATGATGGATCACGAACCAAGTAGGAAAATAGGAAAATCCCGATACACGCATAAATACCCGTTATCCCGATCCAGCGGACTTTTGTGCGATTACCTCGACTTAACAAAAGCACAAAGAGACAGACAAAGCTGACACAAACAAGCGTGATATACCAACCAATTCGTACACCCCAGGCCATCATTTTTATCCAATACACAAAGGGCGACAGATCGATAACTGGATTTTTTTGTAGAATTGTTTGGATATCAAATGGGTTCGGAATGCTTTCAGAAGATTGGCCGGATTCTTTCATAGCAGAATCGATTTGTTCTTTGGGTACTGCGTCTTTCAGCTCCGAGAGAAACGATCCGATATCATCGATAGTTCCTTTTTGCTTTTCCAAGATCATCGTTTTGAGATCATCAAACGACATGCTCGGTGGGGTTTTTGTATCCCCTTTCACCCAAGAGGACGTATCGTCAATGGCTTTTTCTATTTTTCCTTGAACATATTTTTCTGAAACAACTGACGTGAATGTTTTCGCGAATGCTGAGACTTCTGTATCATCTTTTGCCTTTGACTCGAGATCTGATACCGAGAATCCTAAGAGCGATTTCTGGAAAGAACGCAGCGCTTCTCTATAAACTCCTGAGGCAACGAGACCTTTTTTGATTGATTGAACCGAAATTGCACCACTTTTGAGTGTGTGCATCATGATCATAAGAGGTACGAGAATGATGAGCGATGGAAGAAGAAATAGTTTTATGAGCGTTTTTAGCATACAAAAAACCTCTACACTAGGTATCGTACAATCGATTGAATGAAGATGTAAAGATGCAAGTTAGGGATCGCCCTTGGGGAATTAGTTTTTGCTATATTCGGGGCACAAATCTCCCAAACAACACCCTTCGCAGGTATGCGCTCGGGCGACACACATATGCCTACCATGAAGTGTTAACAATTGACCAAAATTGATCCACAGATCCTCTGGAAGTAAGCTCATAAGTTCCTGCTCGATCTTCACCGGATCTTTTGATTCAGATAACCCCAGCCTATTTACCATACGGATACCATGTGTGTCTATGACGATACCTGATGGAATACCAAATGCACTTCCGAGCACAACATTTGCGGTTTTTCTGGCGACTCCTGGGAGCGCATCAAGCTCTTCCATAGTTTTTGGCACATTCCCACTATGCTTTGTCACGATATCCTTTGCAGCCGCAACTATGCTTTTGGATTTGTTTGTATGAAAATTTATTTTTTTGACTAGTACAACGATGTCTTCGACGGTTGCGCTGGCAATAGACTCCACTGTTGGAAATTTTTTAAATAAATCAGGAGTCACTGTATTTACTAATTTATCTGTTGCCTGTGCCGAAAGGATTACAGCGACAAGCAATTCCCATGGAGTCGAATAATTTAATTCTACTTTCGGGTGAGGATTATCTGCTAAAAGCCGTTTATAAATTTCGAGCGCTTTTTCTTTTAGATTCATATTTTTTGTAGTATATCATACGAGCGAATTGCTAAAAAACTAATTATTTCCAGCGATTTCAATTGGAGGCATTTCTTTAATTTCATTTGTAGATTTCCTCATTCTCCCGAGAATATTTTTTGCTTCGATTTCTGTCGCATATCGAGCCACTGAATAATCATCAATTATAATGGGAATAAATTGCACGGATAAGCCCGGAATCAGAAAATATATACTTCCCCAATACTCCTTCTCTTGTCTCCTGTGACCACATTTGATCAAATATATAATTCCCATGGGCATAGGCGATATGCTTGCCTTTATACAGCTCTGTTCCTTGAACCCAATGAGGATGGTTTCCGATAATAAGATCGGCTCCAGCATCTATAGCTGCATACGCGATCTCGCGCTGGCGTTCTGTAGGTGTGGCCGTGTATTCGGTGCCCCAATGAAATGATACAAGAACATAGTCGACCTCCTTTTTTAACACCTGAATATCTTTCTGAATTTCGGTAGTGTTTGCCCATGCAACACCTTCCTCTTTACTGCCAATGTCGGTATACCCGAGAAACCCAAATTTCTTTCCGCGGATCAGGAGGGTCGCAGCTCTCCCGTTGCCTATAACTGAAATATTGTTTTTCTTCAGAGACTCGACTGTCTGAGCTATTCCCGATGCACCATAATTTCCCGCGTGATTATTTGCGATATTTGCAACAGACACACCGGCATATAAGAGACCTTCAATAAATCTCGGATCACCACAAAATGACATACCTGCTGTAGTCACTAGACAATTTGTAACAAGAGGTGATTCAAGGTTTATAAACACCGCATCTGCACTTCGCAGGACGTCTATGGTTTTTTCAAACGGAAACGTAAAATTATTTTGACGCACCAAAGCCGCGTTCACGCTACGAGCAGGAATAACGTCGCCGGTCGCGATAATTGTGTACACGTTTGATTGTGTATTTTTTTCCGATGCCAATTTAGGATCAATGTAGTCAAATATTTGATCAGGAGTCTGTGGCATGATTTGAATAGCTGAAGCAAGAACTGCAGGGTCGGTGGCAGAATTATTACGTTTTTCTTGTTGAAGTAACGGTGTTGTACTGAGCTCTTCAGGTATGTTCTTTTGTTGCTTCTGTGCCTGTATTGACACTGCGACACTCTTATTTTCCAAAAATTTCTGCGATATATACCAAATATCAAAAAAAGCTACTACGACACAACATATGGCTAGAAATTTTCTCATACAATTATCGACAGTCGACTGGATTAACCATGCATTTGGGGCTGATGGAATCCGTATAGAACTTGGGAAACGATTCGATTCGTAGTCCTCGATTCGATCATGCCTGCTATAGTTCTATTCTATCAATTCTCACAAGACTGTGCCTTGGTAAATCCGGAGGATTGGGCTTCACGCTCGGAACAAAACCACTCGTCACCATTATACAATTGCACCGTAGTAAAACTGTATGATTGACAGCCAGGTTTGTGGTACGTTTTCTGATTGCCTGACACAATATTTCCTTTGATAGCACAGGTTGGATTTTTTGGGTTTTCTGATTGCGTACAAAGACTTGAAAAAATTCCAAGCTTTTTATTTCGTGCATAGTTCGTAGCTATCTGCATAGATGGGTCATGAATTGCCTCTTTATCCATTTTTATCGCCATGCCTGATCGGAGCATCTGTTCGCCGACTGATCCCTCGTTGGTTGTCACTGTTCCCATAAGGCGGCTGTCTCTGTGGTATAAAATTTTTATATACAATTTTTTTCCCAGCAACAACGATTCTAATTTCTTTTTCGCTTGCTCGCTTCCACACCTGCCCATCTCCGGCGCATCTATGCCAGAAATTCGGATGTACTGCTGTTCTTTGGTCTCAAACGTATCCCCATCAAACACGCGGATAGCTTCATATGAGGAAACAGGGATAAGAGACTTGAGATTTGAGGAAAGTACAAACGAACCACCTGCAAGCAGAGCCACTGTGGCGACTGAAAGTGTAACTAAGCGGAGTGATTTCTTCACTTTCCGGACCATACCTATATATGATACACCTGATGTCGAAATAGTTGTCAAATAATAAAAACACTCTTTCGCAAAAAACCATGGACTAGTGTATACTTTTGCCATGGAATACCAACCATCTGAAACTGTACTCGAAAAATACGCCAAAGTCATGATCGACTTTGCATTAGGCGGAGGAAAGGGCATAAAGTCGGGAGAGGTTGTGCTTTTGCAGGTGCCAGAGTGCGCCAAGCCTATGCTTATCCATCTATACCGACAAGTCCTCTCGTCTGGGGGGTTTCCAATTATCCAATATATCCCCGACGGATTGGATCGTATATTTTTTGACCATGCGAGCGACAGACAACTGGCATTTTTCCCCGAAAAGTACTTGAAAGGAAAAGTTGATCAGATAGATCATTCGCTCTATATGATTGCCGAAACAAACAAACATGAACTCGAAGGCGTTGATCCGTCTAAAATCATGACGACCCGAAAAGCCTCTAAGCCGTACAAAGAATGGAGAGATGAAAAAGAAAATGCAGGAAAGTTTACCTGGACACTAGGGCTCTACGGAACACCCGCTATGGCAAAAGAAGTTGATATGTCATACAAAGGGTACTGGAAGCAGATCATCAACGCCTGCTTCCTAGATGATCCCGATCCTATAGCAACATGGACAAAAACTGCGGGCGAAGTGGAACGGTTAAAAAACACACTCAACACCGTACCTATAGATACCCTGCATGTCGAAGCAGAGGGAACTGATCTCGTGATTGGGATTGGGCCAGGAAGACAATGGCTTGGCGGAACCGGGAGAAATATCCCAAGCTTTGAAGTATTTATTAGTCCTGATTGTAGGAAAACTCATGGGAAGATTACGTTTACAGAACCACTGTACGCCTACGGAAATCTGGTAAAAGATGTCACCTTGGAATTTGAACACGGCCGAGTCGTCAGTGTCCATGCGAAAAAAGGTGAGGAGGTGCTTGCGGAGATGATAAAGGTAGAAAATGCCGACCGTATTGGAGAATTTAGTCTGACGGATTCACGACTATCTCGTATTACAAAATTTATGGGAGAGACGCTGTTTGATGAAAATGTCGGAGGCAAACAAGGAAATACTCACTTGGCTTTAGGATCTGCATATAAAGATTCCTATACAGGTAATCCCGCCGATGTAACGGAGGCAGGATGGAAAGAACTCGGCTACAACGACTCCGTCATACACACAGATATCGTGGCGACCAGCCGCAGAACGGTTACGGCAAAACTCACTTCGGGTGAATATAAAGTGATCTATAAAGATGGGAAATTTGTGATATAGGAACTTCGTATGCGTTGTGCACTCTGTGAGCAAGCTATAGCCGAATATAGCAAACAATTCAACCACCTTATTATCGACACTACACATGAAGTCGATGTATGCCGAAGTTGTATTCACAAAGTCATGAAATGGCAACAACAAGAATTTGCTACCCTATTCCCCTCAACGCGAGCAAAGAGATGGAACCAAAAGAAGTAGCGTCATACAATTTGGAAAACACAAAAAATCCGATGTGACGATTTTCATTTCTATGAACCAGAATATACGTATTTCAAATGAAACCACACGTGAATACTATGAAATATTTCTTCAATCACATTGATGCAGTAATAAATTGACAATAGCAAGAAATATAGATAAACTCCAAGCTGATATGGCACATCCAAGGATCCAATAGAACAAGGGCTTATTTCACCAATTCCTGGAGCTGTAGCGAGTATTAAACACATTCGTCCCAAAGCAGGAACGAACGAATTGAAGTAGAACAGAAACAAGATAAAGCCATCCTAGAACTTGATATACAAATTGCAAAAACTCAAGAGGACCTTATACAATCCTTAAATGCACTTGATCAAACAGCTGCTAACTTGACGGTTTTATTCACGGTAATCGCCTCTTACCTACTATCTGATATTGGAGAATTTCGCATCTTTTGCCAAATTACCATACGCTGTATCTGAAATTATATCAATGGGAATAAAGGAATACTTTCCAGGTTTTCCCCGGGTAGCGACCATCATGAATTGATTGTGAATCAAACCATGCTCTTTTAGCGAAAGCAGACCCAAGATCTCAGATCCATCAGAACTTAGCTGTAAGCTAATAATTTCGGAAACTCCCACAAGCTCTGGACGTCTTCCATATTTACTATAATACGCATCACTCACTACCTTTGAAAGTTCGCTATTATCGCCTCACGTATAGGGGTCACATGCTGAGGGAAATTGACCCACCGTTCTCAGGATTGGAACGTCTCGTATGAGTATATGCTATAAGTGTACCTAGCGCTAAAACCAACTACAACTACTTGTTTGTGAAACCATCATATATCACGAGTATGGTCGTACCTACAAAACCCCAGAAAAAAGGTATCCATATGGGAATACCAAAAATATTCGGATTTGAATAACTCCAACCGTGACCTACATTTACTAATAAAATCTCAGTAACAGCTCCGCCAACACATATCAATATGTACCACAGTAATTCTTTTTTGATAGGGTATATTTTATGTTTTGCGTATGCCAAGAATATGAGAAACGATGTAAATAGCACGATATGATTCCATAATACTAATTCACCGAGAAGAGAAAACAACACCATTCCAACTGAGATACTTAGTTTACGATTCATTACAGAGATTATACAATATTATTTTGCATAGGGAAGTTCTCAAATAGCCACAGTTTTGATAACTATGGTATTTAATTTATGTGTTCATTATCGCTGGCATGCGAACTAGAAAAGTTCAAATCTCAGGGGTACACAAAAAAAACGCTCCAAACGGAGCATATTTTTTGTGTATGATCCCGAAGAGATTTCCCACAAGGGGACTAGCTTTTCCCTCTGGTCAAAGCGTCGCTTCTCATCTCTGCTTAATCATAAAAAAAGACCACACAAGTGGCTTTTTTTAAGAGTGATCCCGCAGAGATTCGAACTCTGAACCAACTCCTTAAAAGGGAGCTGCTCTACCGTTGAGCTACAGGACCTATATCATTCAAAACCACTTTTTTACCAAGTCTTTCACCGTTGA
>CAYHHA010000024.1:0-25240 GCA_964356315.1 uncultured Gammaproteobacteria bacterium | reverse complement strand
TTAACAAAGTAACCAATTAACAAAGTAACCAATTAACAAAGTAACCAATTAACAAGGTGGAAGTATGAAGAAACAAGATATAACGAAAGAAGAAACAGCAAAAGAAGAAACAGCGAAAGAAGAAGTAGTCATCGATGAAAAAAACACTGAGGGGTGTGAGGGGTGCGCAGGGTGCTCCGGGTCCTGTGGCTGTGACGATGAGTGTGAACAGGTAAAAGTGCAACTGGCTGAGGCAACAACGCAAATGGAGGACTGGAAGTCAAAATGCATGCGCGCGCTAGCTGACTACCAGAATATTGAACGGCGAAGTCGCGAAGAAAAAAATGAAGTGAGGTTATATGCCAGCGAGATAATCTTAGGGAGGCTCCTTCCTGTTGTAGACACATTTGGCAAGGTGAAAGCGCATATAAAAGACGTTGGGTTTGATCTGGCATATAAAGAATTGTCTGGGGTGTTGGAAGAGAGTGGGATAACAAAAATTGATGTGGTCGGAAAAGAATTTAACCCGCACGAAATGGAATGTATAGAGGTAGTTTCAGGAGAAGAAAATATAGTCGTCGAAGAACTGCTCCCTGGATATAGATTTTTTGAAAAAATCTTGAGAGTGGCGCAGGTGAAGGTGGGCAAAAAAGTATAAATTCGGTAAAAAATATATAAATTTTTAAAAAAAAGGAGAACGATATGTCAAAAATTATAGGTATAGATTTAGGAACAACAAATTCATGTGTGGCGGTGATGGAAGGTGGAGCGCCAAAAGTGATCCATTCTTCAGAGGGTAGAAACACGATCCCTTCTGTCGTGGATCCGATAAAAAATATCGTCGGAGATGTGGCGAAACGCCAAATCGTGATAAATCCAAAATCAACGGTCTATTCTGTAAAAAGATTGATGGGTAGAAAGTTTACCGATCCATCTGTGCAGGCTGACATAAAGTTGCTTCCATATATCATAAAATCTGGGAAAAACGGAATGGCAGATGTAGAAGTAGACGGAAAAGAATTTACCCCACAGGAAATCTCTGCAAAAGTGCTTGCAAAAATCAAAGCAGATGCGGAAAAGTATCTTGGCGAACCAGTTACTCAGGCTGTCGTCACGGTGCCTGCATATTTTGATGATTCTCAAAGACAAGCGACAAAGCAAGCCGGTGAAATTGCAGGACTTGAAGTGCTTCGAATCCTAAACGAACCGACCGCGGCGGCGCTTGCGTATGGTTTAGATAAAAAGAATGCTCACACCATCGCTGTGTACGATTTGGGCGGAGGGACATTTGATATCTCTATTCTAGAGCTCGGTGAGGGTGTATATGAAGTAAAGTCTACCAATGGAGACACGCATTTAGGAGGAGATGATTTTGATAAGGCGATTTTTGATTATCTCGCCGATGAATTTAAGAAAGAACAGGGAGTAGATTTGAGAAAAGATCCACAAGCGCTACAGCGACTTCGTGATGCGGCAGAAAAAGCAAAGATTGAACTTTCCAGTTCCATGGAAGCGGAAATTAATCTTCCGTTTGTCACTCAGGGCAAAGATGGCCCAGCTCATTTGGTCATGAAATTGACGCGCGCAAAGATGGAATCGTTGGTTGAGTCGTTAATTACTCGATCAATTGAGCCAGTAAAAAAGTGTCTTGCTGATGCAAAATTGAAAATTGGTGACATTGATGAGATTGTGCTTGTCGGTGGTATGACGCGCATGCCAAAAGTCATTGAATCAGTAAAGAAATTTTTCGGCAAAGAGCCAAATGCATCGGTCAATCCTGATGAAGTGGTTGCCGTTGGCGCCGCTGTTCAAGCAGGCGTGCTTTCCGGTGATGTGAAAGATGTGGTCCTTTTGGATGTAACTCCACTCACTCTTGGGGTTGAGACATTGGGATCTGTATCTACACCACTTATCCCACGAAACACCACAGTTCCGACGAGTAAATCTGAAATATTTTCAACAGCGGCTGACAATCAAACATCTGTTGAGATCAATATTCTGCAAGGGGAGCGACCGATGGCGGCTGATAATAAGTCGTTAGGGCGATTTATATTGTCTGGTATCCCAGCGGCGCCTCGAGGGGTGCCTCAGGTTGAGGTGACCTTTGATATTGATGCGTCAGGTATTTTGAACGTTACCGCCAAAGATAAAGCGAGTGGTAAAGTCTCAAATATCAAAATCACTGGTTCTACCGGACTTTCAAAAGAAGAAGTAGAAAAGATGAAGAAAGAAGCGGAAGCCAACGCAGCTGCAGACGCCGAGAAAAAAGATAAGATTGAATCCCGCAACAAAGCGGACAATATGATCTATATTGCAGAAAAAACGCTTAAAGATGGTGGAGAAAAAGTAAAGCCAGAAGATAAGAGCGAAGTTGAAGAAAAGATGAAATCGCTCAAAGATATTCTTGACTCTGGGTCTAAAGAAGATCTGGAAAAGAAAACCAGTGAGCTATCTGATGTGACCCAAAAAGTTGCAGCATATGCAAGTCAACAGCAGGGACAAGAGGTGGGTGATAAGGGGCAAGCAGAAGAATCTCCAACCGGTGAGTCAAAACCAGAAGACAAAAAGGATGATAAGAAGGTTGAAGAGGGAGAAGTGGTTAGTTGATAAAAAAGAAATAAACGAATAAGCAATGGGCGCGCGTTAGCGCGCCTCTTGCGTGAAATCTATGGCGACAAAACGTGATTTTTACGACGTACTAGGGGTTTCCAAAACAGCAACGCCTGAAGAAATGAAAAAGGCGTATAGGAAGCTGGCTTTGGAGTGGCATCCAGATAAAAACAAATCCCCAGAGGCAAATGATAAATTTAAAGAAATAAACGAGGCATATTCTGTGCTTTCCGATAGCAAAAAACGAGAAACGTATGACCAATTCGGTCATAGTGCGTTTGCTCCCGGAAGCGGAATGGGTGGAGGTGCAGGTCAAGGTCCGTTTGGCGGGCAAGGCCCGTTTAGTTATTCGTATTCTTCTAGTGGTGGAAATCCATTTGGTGGGAGCGATTTTGTCGATCCGTTTGAAATTTTTGAGCAGTTTTTTGGTGGTGGATTTGGTGGACAACGTGGGCAAGCGCGTCATCGACGCGAGGTGTATCAATTAAACATCAGCTTCATGGATGCGGTAAAGGGAGTGTCAAAAGAGATTCATGTACCAAAAGGACAAGCAGGAGAGGGAAGTGTCAAAAAAACGATAAAGATCCCCGCTGGAGTGGACACAGGATCACGTATTCGGTTTGATGATTTTGATGTCGTGTTGGAAGTCGCCCAAGATAAAGAATATCATCGAGAAGGAAACGATCTGGTTGTGGAGCAAGAAATAACATTCGTTCAAGCGGCACTCGGTGCAGTTATAGAAGTGCCAACGATCGATGGACCTCTGAAGATTCGCGTCCAGCCTGGAACGCAACCTGGAACGCTCGTACGCCTTCGTGGAAAAGGTGTGCCTCATGTACGGGGAGGATCCCGCGGAGATGCGTATGTCAAAATTCAACTCCACGTGCCGACTCATCTGTCCAAAAAACAAAAAGAGCTTTTGGAAGAGTTGGATAAGGAATAATTCATAATCTCCTGATGTATGAATCTATTTCACACCCGGTGTGTGCGTAATAACGAATATTTTTAAGTGTGAATTTGTTTATTTCCCTAGATGTTGATTTGGAATATACTGCATTCGGAGGGAATTATGGCAACATATGATGATTTTACGAAGTTGGATATTCGGGTCGGGCAAATAATTGCCGTCGATGATTTTCCAGAGGCAAATAAACCGGCATACAAACTCACTATTAATTTTGGATCTGAAATAGGTGTCAAAAAATCCAGTGCGCAACTTGTCAAACACTATACAAAAGATGATCTGCTAAATAAGTTGGTGTTAGGTGTTGTAAATTTTCCGCCACGACAAATTGGCCCATTCATATCTGAGACTCTTACATTAGGGGTACCTGATGAAAATATGGATTGTATTTTGGTGAGGCCGGATACTGCAGTCGCAGTTATTGGCGGAAAACTCTTCTAAGGGTATGGTGCACAAAAATGATAAAATAAAATCAATAGTTTATGTTCTCCTTTGTGTCATATCATGGGCATTTATCCCTGTAGTTTCTCGTTTTGGTCAGACTTCACTTGACAACTATCAATTTCTTTTTTGGTCAAGTATTTTATCTTTTGTGGTCCTATTTCTAAGCACAATTTTTAGTGGAAAATTCAAGGTTTTCACAACATATCATCAACACGCTTGGATTCAGGCAGTACTATTAGGTTTTATGGGTTCATTCCTGTATTATTTATTACTTTATTATGCATATGCTCATGCCGATGGATTAGAAGTGATAGCACTGCAATATACTTGGCCTATCTTAATCGTGATATTCTCAATATTTTTTCTAAAAGAAAAAGTTACAAATAAGAGCTTGCTAGCATCGATTTTAGGATTTTTAGGTGTTTTGTTTGTACTTACTAAAGGTGACTTTAATCAAATACATTTAGATAATATTGGTGTCAATTTAATCGTTTTAAGTGCAGCTTCAGTGTTTGCTTTGTTTTCTGTATTGAGTAAGAAATGTAATCTGGAACCCATTACCGGCACTACCATTTTTTTCCTTTCCGCATCTGTATGTTCACTCACAGCGATGAGTCTATTCTCTAAATTCGCTGTTCCCTCTGTTGCGACATTAGTTCCATTAATTATCAACGGAGTAATTATCAATGGACTGTCGTACATCTTTTGGCTTAAAGCATTGAGTTATTCAAAAGCTTCATTTATAGCTCCATTTGTATTCCTGACACCGATATTGGCTTCTCTCCTCGTGATTTTATTTTTTAAAGAGACATTTTTACCAGTATATTTTGTGGGAATGGGGTTGGTCATTTTATCAGGCTTAATAAGTCAATCGTAATAGATTGAACTTTCAGTCCAGATATGTTGTGAAAAAATAAGAGATTTTTTTGGAAGAGTTGGATAAGGAATAAAATTTTTACCTCAAAATACGTTTGCTCATTTTTTTGATAGTCAGGATAATTTTAAAGGCAAAAGGTGTAGAATAATTGGATGAACCAAATTGTTACCACTGATACTATTTCAAAACCTCAGCTTCAAACCAGTAAACGAATCATCAAGAGTCTAAAAGCAAAAGCAGATGCAAGGCGAACTTTCTCGGAAATTATTGCAGATTGGATGACGAACACGCTCGGAAGCATATGGTTTTTGGCAATTAATATGCTTTGGTTCGTGGGTTGGGTGCTTATAAATATTGGGGCAATCCCATGGGTCCCTAAGTTTGACCCGTTTCCCTTCGGACTACTCACGATGATTGTATCTTTGGAGGCGATCATTTTAGCGATATTTGTCCTTATCTCTCAAAATCGAGCATCACAGGTAGATGATTTGAGGGAAGAAATAGATTTACAGGTGGATATTATCACCGAGCAAGAGTTGACGAAGCTCATTCATATGACGAGCATTCTCATGGAAAAAAATGGAATTGATTTGAGTGGAGATACGGAACTACAGTCAATGATAAAACCGACTAATATGAATAGAATTGAAAAAATTCTGGAAAAACAGATCTCTGATGCTACAAAAACCAAAATCTAACTGGTGTCGATCTCTCATTTTCAAATTGATACATATATTCCAATAACGTCCCAACTGTTGTCGAAAAATAATCAATTAGCCACAATAATAGAGATATTTCCTGAAGTGTCGAGCTTTTTTTCACGCCGGGTGTGTGAGTGTGTGAAAGTTGATAACAGAATGCATAACATAGTACTATAAATGCATGGATCGAATACCACAGATAACGATTGGAGTGCTGTTGTTAACAGTATGTTTTGGAGTATATTATCAATTTGCTCGTCTCACCAATAAGGTAGAAAATCTTTCAAGTGAATTACTACAAATTCGCAATCAAAAAGATGAAATCTTAAATGAGCTAAATACCTCGAAGCGTGACTTATATCTTTTGAAAAATGATGTTGCAGATGTTGAATGGCCTGGAACAAATACAAATCTAACACCACAGTTATTAGGGTTTTCTTCAACTGAAATGCTCATGCCCAAATATTTTCAAATTACAACACAACAAATTAAATACAAAGAACAATCTGCGCTTTATTTTTCAACAAATTTCCCACACGCGACAAATTCAGCTGAATTGTTAAATTTAACTGAATACATATACGACCAAAAGCCATATTTTACCCTATTTTTTTCCCAAGAATATTCGAATAACCATGTTGCGAAGTTGGTGCCATTACAGCTGTTAGAGCGTGATTTTGTTACAACATCGCTACAGGGATACAGGGTATATAAACATGAGGATGTGTTGGGTAATTATGTAGAATTACGATTTTTTATGACTCCACGCAATGGAAAAACGAGACTTATCTCGTTTACAAAACATCTCGATGGCGTTATGACTGCAATTGATGCAAGAAAATTCCTTTTAAAAATAATAAATTCAATTGTGCCACTCGATTAAGTTTTTCTACCAGTTCGTTGAAATAGATATACCAGATGGTTTAGGAATAAGAGTTTCCCGAAGAGCTCGAATTGGTGTGATAATTTTTTTTGAATTTAGTTAGGCGTGAAATACACGCTAAGAGCGTCCTAAAAGGTGTGCTGCATAAAATAACCCAACATTATGGTAGGATTTTTTTTACGCACTCTCAATTGGATTTGATCGGCCGAGTCACCGTATGGCATTAGCAAGTGGTTTCGATCTCCATATATTACGGCATGTGAGCGATCAGTGGCCTTGGCAATCCACTGAGGCTAATACAGAAAAATGTAGTATAGTGCTGGATTTATCGTCCAAAAATTATGCAAGGTAATATTAATCTACAAAGGTGAATGTATTTACAATATCTTTGTATATTTGTAAATAATCGGTAAATGTTGCATCTGCAGGGCTAGAAAGAACAATTTCATAAGTCTTACCCTTCCTAGTAAAAACAGTGATCGCCTTTTTTGAAGAAGATTCTACTGTGCCGACAACCTGGATGCCTTTAATGTCATTAATAACAAACTGTCTATCTGTCGAATCGACATAAACATCACTTGCGAGACGATTTAGTGCGTTTTCCATATCATCTTTGGAAGTGTTAATTACTATTCCGTTGCTAGTAGCCGTAGGTGTAATGGAAAAAGCAACTTTATCTTTTAAATCTGTGAGAGCTTGTGCGTGCCACCCTTTGGGATAGCATATTTTATACTGCTGTTGGGCATTGTTATAAATTTCTCCTTTAGCACAATATTCTTTGACTTGAGTAATTGTTTTTTGCGGTTCAATTAGTGCTAATCTGCTTTTTACATCCGCAAATTCGGAATTGACTAGTTCTAATTGAAGGGTCGTATTAGAATATTTATAATAAATAAATCCTGTTGTTGTTACTGATATCAAAAGTAGAACTATTAATATAGGTATTATAAAGTTAAACGGCTTCGACAGCGTTTGTTGTGGAGGTATCGTAGGAGGTTTAGGAATAATTAAGTCTTGATCAGATGTTTCAACCATTATATACACTGTCTCATTTCCGAGAAAGTATGTCAATTTTCATATCAGTTAAAATTTTGATAATCATATTAGGCTAAAACCTTTCCATTATAGTCCCAACGGTGTACAAACAATAAAACATCCAGAGTATTATTGAATAGAATACATAGGAGTACACTGATCCCCGAACACTAACTCATTTCCCTGTATTCTCGGTACATTTCCTGTGGGAAACGAAAAATTTGCAAACGGAAGCATCGTATTTATAAGTATTACTTGATCATTTTTTAATGTCACGATATTCCTGCTATGTCCGGTAAGTACAGTGCGTGCTTCACAAGCGCTAATTAGATTTTTAGCAGTTTTGTATTTGTAATAGTTACTTCCATATAAATAAACGACATACAGTACTATCAATGGTATAACGATGGATAAAATATTTCTTTTCATAGATATATTTTACTATACAGTTGATTTATCCATAAAATATGTTCCAACTGCATCCCAACAGGTGTACAATTCAAATATGAAAATTATAAAAACCTTAATTATTCCGATTGGGGTGATAATATTGTTAACATTTAATTTTGTGCATGATTCTCTTGAATCACAATTATTAATGAGTTTAGTTTTTATATCTGTATATTTCGTTATATATTATTTTATCTTTCATTCGATCTGGAATAAATAAGTTCCAATAGTGTCCCAAAAGGTGTACGAAAAGATTAGTACTATCAAATCCCTGGTGGGTCTAGCCTTGTCTACTGGCAGGGGCGTGATCCCCGCTTGGCGTGTGGGGCTTGTATAGCCGTAATCAGAATATTTAGCTTCTTTTTTGAGAAGGATATCAGAATTGTTAATTAATCGCGATACTACTCCTTTTCATGTATCTGATTTTTTTGTATGATATTTTGAGAAAATCATTGCATGTCAGAATCAAATATATTCATAAAAGGCAAAAGTGACATACTATCATATTTTCGCTATTCCGAACGTCTTGATCCTGTTTTAGCGCTTCGCGGACTAGCATGTCTTATTGTTATTTGGAATCATACCCAAGAAATACGTTGGTGGCTTGTCGTTCACGGAATCAATCTGAGCTTTCTAGTTTTTCCGAGTGGATTCGTAGCTGTGCAAATCTTTTATCTTATATCCGGCTATAGCGTAGGGTATGGATTTTTTTCCAAGAAATATACACTATCAATCAAATCGCTCCGCTCATTTTATATTAACCGTTGGCTTCGAATTGCTCCTGCCTATTACGTATGCATCTTGGCTTCAATGTTCATTTTTTATCGTCAGACTGCTACATCTTTATCTGACATTCTACGTTTTTTTACCTTTACCGCTAATTTTGATAATCTCAATTTACCCTTTCAACTGCCCCTGGTGATTATTTCAACTGAAATGCAATTTTACCTCATCGCACCTATGTTATTTGGATTATTATCATCAGCACTTCGAAGGATTCACCCTTTCGTAGTAGGAATTTACATTTTGTGTTTTGGCTTTGCTGTAAGATATATGTTGTTGCTATTGGGATTAATCTCTGATTTCGATATGTATAGACTCAATGTCTATGTGAAGGTGTGGGGAATGATCGATTTTTTCCTTTTTGGGATGTTTTTAAGTTGCATGATATGTGAACGTCGGTCATACGTGGTAGCTCTTAAAAATCGAATTACGAACTTATGGTATGCAGTTGTATTGATAGGTTGGTCCCTTTGGATGGCCTATACCCATTCCATAGACACTGGTATTTCCTGGCCACAGGAAGTTGTGAATCGTATATTCATCCTACCTTTCACGCT
This sequence comes from uncultured Gammaproteobacteria bacterium, assembly GCA_964356315.1. GTDB lineage: Bacteria > Patescibacteriota > Microgenomatia > UBA10105 > UBA927 > CAYGFH01. The sequence goes on along the minus strand of CAYHHA010000024.1, from coordinate 15,957 downwards.
CTGTATAGTGATCGGATGGTATATTCTTTCCTCGAGTGTTGATTTTGACTATAAAAAACGCATTGATCGTATATCCCATATTATTAAGCTTCTTGTCCATCCAAAAACTTTTTTATCTGGTATAGGGTTTATCTCATATGGTTTATATCTCTATCATTACGCTTTTTTCGAAATTTTGTATTCAAATCAAGAATTAACCCCTCACTTCGCTCCGAACGTTAGTCGTTTTGTTATTGTTCTTAGTATTACGATAATTACGGCGCTTGCTTCCTATACCTTCGTTGAATCTCCGCTTCTTCGAAAAAAGATTAAAAAACTGTAATTTCTAACCACTTCGTACTACACTCCATGAGTCTATATACGTGAAGCTCGATACGTTTCAAATTCGTCCCAACTGGTGTACGAAAAATCAATTGATTACAGTATCGTAAGGCGAAGTGGGAGCAGTATGCTTCCTATTGACCACCAATGAACAAGTGTATTTGTTGCATAAAGAATTCCTTCGATTGTTATCAAACCAATAACAAAAGCCAGAAAGAAATTACCTTTTTTCAGAAGAAATTTTTTAATAAGTACGCCAATAATTAGTCCTAAAACAATAAAAACGGTTATCCCGACTATGTTTCCTATCTGAATACTTGTTTCGTTCGTGTCATTCGGGTGAGTGACTGTAATTTGCGGTATTGAATTACTCATATTTTTATCACTCCGATACGGTAACTTTTTTCGATGTGTAACAGGTGAGAAGATGCTTCAACTCTGGGAATAGATTTGTGGGGAGAGAGGCAAGATCGAACCATTCCCACCTTTCCCAATCATCTGGTTTCATGAGTTTTGGCTCACCGATAATAGTTGCTGTCGCTCCAATTCCAATATAGTGATTGCCCCATTCGTAATTCGCGTTTACCCCTATGATTTTGTATTTGATTGTTTCGCAGCCGATCTCTTCAAGAAGATTCCGTTTAATGGCATTTCCCATAGTTTCTTGAAAGTATATATCTCTTCCTGGTGAACCGTATACTTGTTCACCATTATGTAGCCATTTTTTTGACAGAAGTCCTAATAAAACCTGATTTTCCCTGAGTACTAATATGCTGACATTGACCCTAGGGTGTTGCTCCATACACAAATAGTACAACAAGAGTGTACTGATTGCTAGAATATTTGATTATTACCCCTGGGGGAACTTGACCGTGCCCAGTTTCGTGCTATAATAGGCAGAGAGTAGAAAAAGGCTAGGTGGGGAGATCCCACCTATTTTTTTAGAGTATAAAAAATTATCCCGCTTGGCGGGATGCAGAGGCCACTAGGCACCCGAGTACCATCGGATTGCCTGTGGACACTAACATGCCAGCAACAGTCAGAAGCGAATTTTCTTTAGCATTAAACCAAGTAGCATCTGAACGGGGTATTGACCCTGAGGTCGTGCTTGAAACGATCAAAGCGGCAATCCTTGCTGCGTATCGAAAAGATTTTGGAAATGATGAGCTTGAACAATTTACCGTAGAACTTCATCCAGACACTGGAGAAGCAAAGGTATTTAAAGATGGAATCAACGTAACTCCTCCTGGGTTTGGTCGCATTGCGGCCCAAACCGCAAAACAGGTTATTTTGCAAAAAATTCGAGAAGCGGAAAAATCCGCTGTGATCACTGATTACCAGACTAAAGTGGGCGGTATCGTTTCTGGTATGGTGCTTCGATTTGATGGTCCAAGTATCATCGTGGATGTTGGTCGCGCACAGGCAGTGATGCCTCCTGCTGAGCAGAGTCCAAGCGAACGCTATCATCTAAATCAACGATTAACCTTTTACATTGAAGGAATTCGGGAAACATCTCGTGGAAATGAAATTATCGTATCTCGAGCACACAAAGGATTAGTAGAGGGGTTATTTCGACGGGAAGTGCCTGAAGTTGCACAAGGCGCTGTCGAGTTGAGGGTAATTGCGCGCGAAGCTGGTGGTCGCACGAAAATCGCAGTATTTTCTTCACAGACTGGTGTTGATCCCGTAGGATCCTGTGTTGGACAAAAAGGCGTTCGTGTCCAAGGGGTAATTAGTGAATTAGGGGGAAACGAAAAAGTAGATATTATCCAATATAGTGATGATGCGAAGCAATTTATTATCGCGGCGCTGGCTCCTGCAAAAGATATCGAAGTATCGCTTGATGAAAAGAAAAAAGCTGCAGAAGTGCTTATCCCTGAAGATCAATTATCTCTCGCAATTGGCCGAGATGGACAAAATGTGAGACTAGCTGCAAAATTGACCGGATGGAAAATTGATATCCGAGGGAAAAGTGTTCCTGCTCCAGTAGCAACTGAGGTTGTTGCCGTCGAAGCTGGAACTACCGAAACAAAAGAAGCTACGACACAAGCTGAGGCAACGTCTCAACCACCTGTTTTGACAGATGATGTGACCGTGCCGACAAAAGAAGAAGAATTGCCAAAAGAGTAATCTCACTAATCTTGTATGAAACTTGGATGGCGATTAGGTTTAGGAAATCATGAAGCAAAAAAAGGCTCAACAACAAACGGTGTATCGTCCTCCTATCGTGGCGGTATTGGGTCATGTGGATCACGGAAAAACTTCTCTTTTGGACTTTATCCGAAAATCTAATGTAGCCAGCCGTGAGCACGGTGGTATAACACAAAGTATTGGTGCGTATCAAATCCTCCTCGGCGCTGCGCCTATCACGTTTATCGATACTCCTGGACATGAAGCGTTTGCGAAAATGAGATCTCGCGGTGCGTCTGTGGCTGATATCGCGCTTCTCGTGGTGGCAGCTGATGATAGCGTAAAACCTCAGACTATCGAATCTATAGCCCAAATCAAAGCGGCAGGAGTGTCCATGATCGTGGTTGTCAATAAAATCGACACCGTTGGAGCTAATGTAGATCGGGTGAAACAAGACCTCGCCAAGCACGGCGTTCAGGTTGAAGGATTTGGTGGCGACATCCCAATGGCACAAGTCAGCGCAAAAGCAGGCACGGGAGTTCCAGCGTTATTGGATTTAATTTTGTTGGTTTCCCAGATGAAAGAATTGCCACAAAAACCAGAAGCTCCTCTTCAGGCGGTTGTCATAGAGACGCGCTTAGACAAAGGAAAAGGCATGGTAGCATCGGTTGTCGTCAGGGAAGGGACTATGAAATTTGGTAGTCTTTTATTTGATAAAGACCTGCAGGTCGCTAAAGTGCGCGCTATGTTTGATGAATTTGGAAAACCAGTCAAAGAGGCAGGTCCGTCGAAGCCCGTGGAGGTATCTGGATTTACCACACTTCCGCCCGTTGGATCTACACTCACGTCTGCCTCAATTGAACAAGTCCAGGTGGCCCCAGTTGCAGCAAAACCTGAATATAGCGCAACGTCCTTGCCTGATTGGTTGAAGCCCGTGTCTGAACAAGAAAAAGAGAAATTAAATATCATCCTTAAAACAGATACAGCCGGGTCTCTGGAAGCTATTGTAGCCTCATTAGGCGACCGTGTGCGAGTTATTGAAGGTGGGGTAGGAGATATTGGAGAGAGTGATGTTTTGCAGGCGAGGGGATCGAAAGCGTTTATCGTCGGATTTAATGTAAAAGCGTCAAGCGCGGTATCTATGCTGGCGCAGACCGAAAAAGTTATTTTCCGAACCTATACCATTATTTATGAACTACTCGATGAGCTCGCTGAAGTCGTGTCCGGCATGAAAGAAGTTATTTCTCAAGAGCGGGAGCTTGGACAGGGAACTATTATTGCCGAATTCCCATTTGAAAAAGCAAGAATCGCCGGGACAAAAATACTGTCCGGTCGCCTCGCAAAAGGGGATAGTATCAAAATTATCCGAGGAGAAGCTGAAGTTGGACGGGCTAAGATAAAATCAATCCGAAAAGGAAAAGAAGAAACCACAAAAGTCGAAAAAGGGAATGATTGCGGGATACTTTTGGACCGCGTCGTTGATTTTCAGATAAATGATGGTATAATCGCTGTTACTACAGGATAAGATGCCTTGTCATTGCGAGGAGTAGACCGTCTAAACGACGAAGCAATCTCAACACTAGATCGCCACGCTCCGCTCGCGATGACAAATAAATTTATGGATTTCACAAACGATATAACAAAAGTAAAAGGGTTACTTGAAACGGCGCAAGACATACTTATCGTGACGCACGAGAATCCAACTCACGATAGTATTGGAAGTGCGCTTGCTCTCTATTTAGGCCTCACCTCTCTTGGGAAAAAAGTGACGATCGCGTGTCCAGATCCTATGATTGTTGAGTTGAGTAATTATATCGGTGCACAAAAAGTAGTGAATGTCCTCTCAAAGAAAAATTTTGTGATTTCTTTGGATTATGTGGAAGGATCCATAGAAAAGGTAAGTTACAATATCGAAGGCAATAAATTTAACCTCGTTATTGAGCCGAGACCTGGATTTGATTCATTTGGAGAAGATAAAGTGCATTATGCCCACACTGGTCAGTCCGCTCAATTGATCTTTAGTGTAGATACCATCCATCTTGGTGGGTTAAAAAAACTGTTTGAAGACGATAAAGATTTGTATGCATCAAAACCAATTATCAACATAGATAGGCATGTAAATAACGCGAGATATGGGCACACCAATATGATCGATGAAACTGCGACTTCTACCGCTGAAGTCGTCTTTGCACTGCTTTCTGGGCTTGGCGTTGCCATAACAGAAGATATTGCAACGAATTTACTCAATGCTGTATATGCCGCGACACAAAATTTTCAGCTTCAATCGATTAAGGCAAGTGCGTTTGAGTTGGCGGGCAAAGCAATAACCGCAGGGGGAAAACGGTTTGGGACACCTAAGCCTTCGGAAGAAATTACCCATGGAGGAGAGTCTGTGACTGCAGAACCACAAAAAATCGAACATGATGCCATGACTCCCGTTGCCTCTATCGCCCCAGTTTTGAGCGAACATCCTGTCACTGAAAAGACGCTTTCGCCAATGTTGCAACACACTCCTCAGTCTGAGACTCAACACCTAGCTCAACCTGAAAATTCTGCACCAAAACAACAAAAAGCACCCCCTGACTGGTTGAAGCCAAAAATCTTTAAGAGTTCAAATATTTCATAACGCACTTCATTTCTTTCTCTTGTAATTTTTGCTCTACTGATGTAAAATAGGGTCTACTGGAGCACAATATCGCTCCTTTTCATTTATTCTTATGGCAAAAGCAACTACACCTAAAAAAGCAGAAAAAAAGACCGTAAAAGCAGCTGAAGTGGTAAAAGAAAAAACGGTAAAAACCAAAGCTCCTGCTAAAGTAGAAAAGAAAACAAAGGTTACAAAAACCAAGGTAGCGAAGAAAGAAGAAGTCATAGCTCCTGTTCCAAGTGAAGAAAAACTCGAAGTCATTACCCAATATCAGGTAAAAGAAGGCGACACAGGTAGTCCAGAAGTGCAAGTGGCACTGTTAACAAAAAGAATCGAGAAATTAGTCGGTCATCTAAAGGGAAACCCTTCTGATAATCATTCACGACGAGGGCTTTTGGGCATAGTCAGTAAAAGACGCAGACTTTTGAATTATCTGGAAAAGAAAGATCCAGCCCGCTACAAAGGCATAGCTCAGAAATTGGGATTGGCCAAATAATAACGATTGATGCTTAATTCATAGTAATTAAGTATTTTTATACCGAAAGGAGATTGGGAGTTGAGGAGAAGTGTGATGGTACTTGTTTTTACCTTCGGTAAAGATAAGTATTATCCCACTTCCAACCTGCTGACCCCCAAGACCTCATTATGTCAAAACATTCATTGGTTACCAAAACCTTAGAACTTAGTGGTCGTACGCTTTCTCTTGAAGTTGGAAGATTTGCTGAGCAGTCAAATGCAGCAGTGCTCGCACAATACGGAGAGACCATGGTCTTAGCAACAGTCACCGCTTCTTCAAAGGAAACGGCGCTTGATTATTTCCCTCTCAGCGTGGAATACGTTGAGCGGTTGTATGCTGGTGGACGAATCAAAGGATCGAGATGGGTAAAACGGGAAGGCCGACCTACCGACGATGCAATTCTCGCAGGGCGTGTGATTGATCGATCGATCAGACCACTGTTTCCAAAATCATACAAACATGATGTGCAAGTTATCATCACCGTATTGTCTGTCGATGGGGTAAATGATCCTGATGTGTTGGGACTCGTTGCAACATCTGCAGCGCTTTCTATTTCATCTGTTCCATGGGCTGGTCCAGTATCTGCTGTACGCATGGGGTATGTGAAAAATTCTGAAGGAGAAGGCGGATCATATGTGGTAAATCCAACTGCGACCGAACAGGAGAGCAGTGATTTTGACTTTATCATTTCTTCAACCAGAAATAAGGTACATATGCTTGAGGGTGGATTTTGTGAAACACCAGACGATATAACCTATGAAGCGGTGATCAAAGCAAAAGAAGCAAACGCAAAGATTATCGATCTTATCGAAGAACTGACAAAAGAAGTCGGTAAGAAAAAAGATTCAGCAGGCGAAACAACAAAAACTGATGAATTGAAAACAAAAATCGCAAGTGAATACAAAAAAGAAATGGAAGTCGCATTTGCGAAAAAAGCGGAAAAAGAATATGGTGGCACAGAAGTTGCTGATCTGGCAAAAGTGATCATGGAGGCGTATGAAAATGTCTACACGCTTAAAGCTATCGAAGAAGCGCTTGATTACTTGTTTAAAAAACAAGTGCGCTACGATATTTTGGATAAAGGCAAGAGATTTGACGGTAGAAAATTGGATCAAATCCGGGAGCTTGATGCTGCTGTGGGTCTTTTGACTCGAACGCATGGAAGTGCCATGTTTAGTCGTGGGCAGACTCAGGTTTTGACTGTCGCAACACTTGGTACTCCATCTTTGGAGCAACTTATCGAGAGTCCAATGGGTGAAGAATCAAAAAGATATATTCACCATTACAGCATGCCTCCCTATTCTGTAGGAGAAACTGGGCGATTTGGTACCCCTAACCGACGGGAAATCGGACATGGCGCGCTTGCGGAGCGGGCACTGCTCGCTGTGATTCCACCGGAAGAAGTATTTCCATATACCATCCGCCTCGTATCTGAGGTTATGAGTAGTAACGGATCAACATCTATGGCATCTACTTGTGGATCAACACTCGCTCTTATGGATGCGGGAGTTCCTATAAAAGAGCCAGTGGCAGGTATCTCTATCGGTCTTATGACGGATAAAGATCATGGGACAGATAAATATGAATTGTTAACCGATATTCTGGGCATCGAAGACTTTGCCGGAGATATGGATTTCAAAGTGGCCGGAACAAAAAACGGTATCACTGCAATCCAACTTGATGTAAAAGTTGATGGGCTTACTGATGAGATGATTAAAGAGACATTTGTGCGAGCGACAGTCGCCCGTATGAAGATTCTTGAGAAAATCACGTCCGTGATTGCAACACCAAGAAAATCATTGTCACAATATGCGCCAAAAGTCACGAGAGTGATGATTCCGGTTGAAAAGATAGGCGAAGTCATTGGACCTGGGGGTCGCATGATTAAACAGATCATCGCAACAACTGGGGCGACTGTTGATGTGGAAGATGATGGAACGGTCATGATTTCTGGAATCAATGAAGAGGGGGTACAGAAGGCGGTTGAATGGGTAAAGGGACTAACACGAGAAGTGTTAGTAAACGAAGAATTCGAAGGTGAAGTAAAACGAATTCTCCCATTTGGAGCATTTGTTGAAATTCTCCCTGGCAAAGAGGGTATGGTGCATGTATCACAGATGTCTACGGAATTTGTGGGCGCACCTACTGATGTGGTCCAACTCGGACAAAAAGTGAAAGTCCGCGTCATGGAGATTGATGATCAAAAGCGTATAAATCTTTCTATGCTTTTTGGTGATGATGCAAAAAAAGCACCACCACGTGAACGCCGAGAAGGTGGAGATGGAGATCGAGGAGGTCGAAGACCATTTAACCGAGGACCACGAAGATTTTAATAGATATTCGAATCTCCACGCGCTCCGAGGAGCGCGTGGAGTAGAAAGAATATATATCGTAGAATTTGTTTCTTCATTTTTCTAATCTTTAGAACTATTCATCAACTTCTTTGTTTCGTTTGTTATGTAAGTGGTGGTACTATAGATATATGTCTAAGTTATTGGATGATGTTGCAATGTATCGGAAGCGGTTGGGTGAAACGAAAGTTCCTCCTGATCTGGAATCCCGTGTGCTTTCTTCTCTGGAAGAGATTATCCGGTTAGAAAATGATATCACCGCACGTGTCCATGTAGAGCAGATGCTTCGCTATATCGATTGGGTGGTAAGTCTCCCTTGGAATGAGAGAACTGAAGATCAATTAGATTTAAACAGAGCGAAAGAGTATTTGGAAAAACATCATTATGGTTTGCAACCGGTGAAAGATAGAATTTTGGAATATCTATCGGTGTTGAAGCTCAATCGCGATCGATGGAAAAGGGAAGAGGAAGCGGCAAAAAGTGATACGGAACTGAAAGACGCAAAGCTTTCACATAGTATGCTTGCGAGGCGCGCTCCTATTTTAAGTTTAGTAGGACTTGTTGGAACAGGAAAAACCACACTTGCGAAGTCTATAGCGCAGGCTATGGGACGACGGTTTGTCCGAATACCTTTTGGTGGCATGAGTGATGCATTGGATTTACGAGGACAGTCACGCGTGCGTCCTGATGCTGAAATTGGGCTGGTGCTCAAGGGGCTGCGATACGCAGGAAGTAGGAATCCGGTAATTTTACTTGATGAAATTGATCGTGTAGCAGAACACGCTCGTGGCGATATCATGGGTGTATTAGTTGAGCTTTTGGATCCAGAGCAAAACGCATCATTTACCGATCATTTTTTGGATTATCCATTTGATCTATCTGAATGTATGTTTATCGCAACTGCGAACAACACAACACACATAGCAACTGCCGTCATGGATCGTTTGGAACCAATTCAGATGCCGTCGTATACTGATGAAGAGAAAATTACGATCGCTAAAAATTATGTGATGCCGGCACTTTTGAAAGAGTCAGGATTGACCGAAGAAAATTTACGAATAGATGAGGCAGTTTGGATAAAAATTGCAAGACCACTGGGATACGATGCGGGTATTCGTTCTCTGGAAAGAACCATTAATACGCTTTGCCGAAAAGTAGCCCGTATGATTGTGGAAGGAAAAACGACGAGTGTGGTCGTCGATGAGAGTAATATAAAACAGTTTATAGAAAGTTATTAATATATGGTATTTGCACATCCTGGACGAAAGAGACATACGATATTTGAAGGAAAGGCCCGAGCGCCGTCTCCGTCCCAAAAAACAACAGAGTTAGCAAGAATGCCAATATCTTCTGGAAAAGATAGTGTACGGGTATTCCCCCTTGGTGGTATTGGCAATGTGACCAAAAATATGTATATCTATGAGTATAGATATGATGGAAAATTGCGAGATATTTTGATCGTCGATTGTGGCATAGGGTTCCCTGATGCAGAAATGTATGGAGTGGATTTGGTGCTTCCTGACGTGCGATATCTGGAAGATAAAAAACAGTATATACGAGGATTGGTGTTCACTCATGGACATGATGATCATATCGGAGGGATTGCTCATTTGTACCCAAAACTTGGGAAAGTGCCGATGTGGGGAACAACGCTGACTGCGGCGTTTGCGAATTTAAAGCTAAAAGATAGGGGAATAAAAACTGAAGTCACCCCGGTGACGTTTGATACTACGCTCACTATTGGACCATTTACTATCGATTTTGCACGTGTCACACATTCGGTACCCGATGCCGCAAATTTAATTATCCGAACTCCAGTTGGTGTCATTTATCATGGAAGTGATTTTAAATTTGACTTTGATCCTCTTGATGGGAAACTGTCTGACCTCGGTAAAATAACAGCAGCAGGTAAAAAAGGAGTACTGTGCATGCTTACTGATTGTCTCGGAAGCGAGAGGCCTGGGTTTACCCCGTCCGAGCAAAAAGTAGGCGTAACGCTCGAGAAAGAAATGTCCATGTGTAGTGGTAAGCTACTGTTTACTACTCAGTCGAGCAACATCGCTCGTATCCAGCGGGCAATAGAAGTGGCGATTAAAGCTGGCAGAAAGATTGCGATTTTTGGCAGAAGCATGGATCAGAATATTGAAGAATCGGTAAAACTAGCATACATGCAGTTTCCTCGAGATGTGATTGTCCGTGATCGGGATCTAAAGAAAGTTCCACCAACGAAACAGTTTTTGATTGTGGCAGGTGCGCAGGGTCAGGAAGGATCCGCTCTCTCACGCATCGCAAACAACGATCATAAATTTATAAGCATTGAAGAAGGGGATACCGTGGTATTTTCCGCTGATCCGATTCCTGGAAGTGAAAACAATATTAATGCGCTTATTGAACAGCTCTACCGAAAAGGTGCGCGCGTGGCATACTCTGATATCATGGAGGATTTGCATGTGTCTGGCCATGGAAGCCAGGGAGACCTCATGCTTATGCTTTCGGCCGTGGGACCTAAGTATATATTGCCGATTGGTGGCACGTATAAACATATGATGCAGTATAGGCGGTTAGCGCAGGATCTAGGGTATGATAAAAAGAATGTGCTCATTCCAGAAGCAGGAGAAGTTTTGGAGTTTAAAGACGGATTGCCACCAAAAGTAATTGAAACAGTAAATCTAGAAAATGTGATGATTGATGGGTTGGGCGTGGGTGATGTGGGAGAAGTTGTGCTTCGCGATCGTCAAACAATTGCGACGGATGGCATTGTCGTCGTCGTTGTCCCCATGGAGCAGTCAACCGGAAGAGTGGTAGCAGAGCCTGATATTATCTCTCGTGGTTTTGTCTATATTCGAGAATCTGGAGATTTGCTGAACCGTGCCAGAAAAGTGGTAAATGAGTCTCTGAAACTCAAAAAAGGTGTCATGATAGACTGGCATTTTGTGAGAAAACAGGTAGAACATAACCTCGAACGGTTCCTCATGAAGGAAACTGGCAGAAGTCCTCTGATCGTCCCTGTGATTGTGGAAGTGTAATTATGAATCTCTCTCTTCTTATATTGGTATTATCCACGGGATCAATATATATGGCGATGGCGGTTATGAGTCCATTTTATACCGCGTATGTTGAAAAACTCGGAGGGGATTTTCAGGTTGCCGGAACGGCGGTTGCGATATTATTTTTCGTACGAGGATTTGCGAGTATTATAATAGGAAAAATAGAAAATAAATATAAGGAAACCGAGCTCTTTTTGGCATTAGGTAGCACCATTCGATGTGTTGGTTTTTTAGGATACTCAATAGCAACTACATCAATTCATTTAGGTATCATCGCATTTTTACTAGGGCTCGCCGACGCTGTGGTATATCCTGCGGCAGATGCGTTATTTTCCAGACATATTGATCCCGATAATGATGTGAGTGAATGGAGTTGGTGGGAGGTTACCGAATCTTGGGGAACAGGTGCAGGAGCACTTATTGGGGGATTTATCGCAGGAACAATGGGTTTTAATGCTGCGTTTTATTTTATGGCAGGCTTATCACTTCTAAATGCTATTATAATTTTTTTGTTGCCAAAAAAGATATTATAAATCGTGAAGAAGATCGGTTAATTTGATGATCGTGCGGCTTGGACGCGACCGTTCTTGGTCAGGTGTTTTTTCCTGAGACGTAAATTTTCTGGTGTGACCTCAAGAAGCTCATCGTCTTCAATAAAATCCAAACATTGTTCCAATGACAACATGCTTGGCGTGTCTAGTTGGATAGCAATATCTGCATTTGCTGAGTGAATGTTTGTCAATTTTTTGGTTTTGCAAACATTGATGTCTATGTCTTCCATGCGTTGGTTAATACCAATAATCATTCCTTCATAGACGGGAACACCTGGACCGATAAACGGCTTTCCACGATCTTGAACGGTGGTCAGTGCATATCCTGAGGACACGCCACTTTCAAATGAGATAAGCACACCATTTCGAAGTTTTGATATATGAGAGCCAAGAGGTCCATAGCCAACAAATTGCGATGCAAAAATACCGCGACCACGGGTTTTTGTCAGAATATCTGTTCTAAACCCAAGGAGATTTCTACTGGATATTTTGTACTTCATTCTGGTGATATTTCTTTCGTCTGTATGGGTATCAAGGAGTTCTCCACGTCGCTTGCCGAGCTCCTCGGTAATGACACCAACGAGATTGGTGTCTATTTCAATAGTAATTTCTTCAAATGGTTCTTGCTTTGCGCCATCGATTTCTTTGATAATAACTTCTGGCTTGCTTACCTGAAGCTCATATCCTTCGCGTCTGAGATTTTCAATCAGAATAGCGAGATGAAGTTCTCCGCGACCAGAAACCACAAAGCCTTGGCCATTTGGATTTTCTTCGATTTTCAGGCCTATATTGGTTTGTTTTTCTTTGAGAAGTCTTTGATAGATTTGCCTGGCTGTGCAAAACTCACCTTCTCGACCTGCCAGAGGAGATGTGTTTGCGGCAATAAGGATGTTCAGGGTTGGTTCTTCCAGTTTAATTGTTGGGTATCCCACTGGATCTGCAGGATCGGCAATCGTATCTCCAATGCCCATGTCTGTGCTCCCGGTGAGTGCAATAATATCTCCTGGATCGCTTTGTGGGACTTCCAGTCGTGAAAGTCCGACGCTGGTAAATACTTGTTCGATTTTAAATGAGCCTTTTTTCGTTTGTTCGTTCATGTGAAAAACGAATTGTCCTGGTTTCACAATCCCTTGGGTAACTTTGCCAATGGCGAATGTTCCTTTGTAATTATCAAAATCGAGCGTTGAAACCAACATTTTGAACGGTTTTTCTGCGAATGTCTTTGGTTTTGGAACCTCTCTAATGATCGTTCTAAATAATGAGGAAAGATCCCCTGGAGCGTTCATGTCATCCGGATATGAATCCCATGCTTTCCCTTCGCGGCCTATGGCATAAACAACAGGGAAAACTAAGTGGTCTTCATGATGGGCAAGTCTCAGGAATAATTCTTCGGTTTCGCGAAGTACTTCGTCTGGTCTCGCATCTTTTCGGTCTATTTTATTGATACATACGATTACTTTAAGATTGAGCTCCAACGCTTTTTGCAGTACAAACTGTGTTTGTGGCAATGGACCCTCAGCCGCATCCACAATCAAGAGCGCTCCATCGGCCATATTTATGGTTCTTTCGACCTCACCACTGAAATCAGCATGTCCTGGGGTATCTATGATATTTATCTTTGTGGTCTCGAACATGACCGACGTATTTTTTGCAAGAATTGTAATGCCTTTTTCTCGTTCTAGGTCGTTGCTATCAAGGATGGTGGTCTGATTCATTTCCGCCTCATTGGCACGGAATGTATGGGTCTGCTTGAGCATGCCATCGACAAGCGTGGTTTTTCCGTGATCAACGTGGGCGATAATAGCGATATTTCGTATGTCCATAATCTATCCTTTTATTTGGAATCCTCCATATCTTGCCGTTCGCCTGCTTTGGTACTATTCGTACATGGCTCACGGAGCGATATTTGGAGGATAATGCCTCGTACAATTTTTCTCTCAGAATCGAAAAATCTACGATTCATTAAAAAAACCCGCCTGCTAGCCGCGTGCGGGAGTATAATAGGCAGAACTTGTGTAGTATATCACAAAATGGGGTTCATGGAAAGGATTTTCTATCCCTAGCTGAGTGAAACGGTTGATATGGAAGCCTAGAGACCGTATACTAGGTACATGTCTAAAAAAAGACACTCTTTTTTGGGTGGAAATAAAAGAAAATATAAGAAGCATGGAGGGTTTCAGATTAGACTGAAACAACAAACAGTGTATACCGTGGGAGCTATATGGCTTTGGTTATTTGCATCGATAATTTCTCTCTCGTTTTTTGGTGAAGGATCTTTGCTTACCTCACTGCGAGAGGAGCTGTTTCTTCATATTGGTTGGGTTATGTTTGGAGTTCCATTGTTTCTGGTAACGCTCAGCTTCCTTTTATTTAAAATCAAATCTTCGATAGGAAAGCCTAATGTACCCATGGGATTTGGTGTAATATTGTTCGCGTTTATGGGATTGAGTCAGGCAGGAACAGCTGGTGAAGCGGTGTGGATGTTTGCATCCGATCGAATATCGACGGAAGGGGCACTTTTGTTTTATTTATTCATCCTCATTATCGGAGTAATTTTGTTGTTTAATTCGTCGCTTGATGCTATGGTGAATTTTTTGATTATGGGAGGTCAGACTATTGGTAGCGCAGTTGGCGCTTGGTTAACGAAGTTGGTAACAAAAAAAGATGAGTTCGGTTTTTCCCGTGAGCCAGTTCAGATGAAAATAAAGGGAATGGGCCTAGATGATAAACCAATCAACATAAAATCTTCTGACACCTCTCCTGTCCCCGCTAAAACGCCATCTCCATCTCCAGCAAAACCAGTAATGATTTCCCAATTATCTAAGCTTCCGGCTTCTCCCGACATGCATATAAAAAATATGACTGCGGAATCCGCTGCGGATATGAAGATGTGGGAATATCCTCCACTTACGCTGTTGTCTGATGGGCCAGGGCAAAAAGCGGATCGTGGAGATGTGAGAAAAAACGCCAATATTATTGAAAAAACGCTCGAAAGTTTTGGAATAAATGCGAAGGTTGCGGAGGTGAATCCAGGTCCTGCGGTAACCCAGTATGCAATTGAAATTGCTCTTGGAACAAAAGTATCTAAAATCACCTCGCTTTCCAGTGATTTGGCTCTTGCTTTGCAAGCGCCAACAGGAGAAGTGCGTATAGAAGCTCCAATCCCTGGAAGAAATTTGGTCGGTATAGAAATTCCTAATAGAGGCCTTGAGTTTGTAACACTTAAACGGATGCTTCAATCTGATGTTATGCGAAAGGCAAAGAGTAAGCTCTCTGTCGCGTTGGGTTTAGATGTCTCTGGAAATTCTGTGATAGGTGACATTGCAAAAATGCCGCATGCGCTTATCGCTGGAACGACTGGATCTGGAAAATCGGTGCTTGTGAATACGTGGATCGCATCGTTGCTTTTTCGAACGAATCCTTCTGAAGTGCGACTGATCCTAGTTGATCCAAAACGGGTGGAATTAACTGGTTATAATGGCATACCACATCTGCTGACACCGGTTATAGTAGAGCCGGATAAAATATTATCCGCACTACGGTGGGCAGTGGCTGAAATGGAAAATCGCTACAAAAAATTTGCCGAGGTCGGGGTTAGAAACTTAGACGGCTATAATGAACTTTCGGGATTTCAGGCAATGCCGTTTATCGTGATCTTTATAGATGAATTGGCAGATCTTATGTCGTACGCTCCTGTGGAAGTTGAAGACACAATTTGTCGATTGGCACAAATGGCACGCGCGACTGGGATTCATTTAGTACTGGCTACACAGCGACCAAGTGTGGATGTCATCACCGGACTTATCAAAGCGAACGTGCCAAGTCGTATCGCCTTTAATGTGTCTTCTATGATTGATTCCCGTGTGGTTTTGGATATGCCAGGAGCTGAGAAATTGTTAGGCCGAGGAGATATGTTGTATATCGCTGCAGATCAGTCAAAACCGAGCCGTATCCAAGGAACGTTTGTCTCTGATTCAGAAGTAAATAAAATTGTGGATTTTTTGAAAAGTAAAAATACACCAGTGCAATACACCGAGGAAGTCACCACTCAGAAGGTGACTTTGGCTAAAAAAGGAAGTAGCGGTGGAGCAAATAAAGGTGCTGATGGGAATGATGCGATGTTTGAAGAAGCCGTTCGGCTCGTGTGTCAACATGATAAGGCCTCGGCATCTCTACTTCAGCGACGATTGTCTGTGGGGTATGCGAGAGCTGCTCGCATGCTTGATCAGCTCGAAGAGGCTGGGATAATCGGTCCTCCTGAGGGAGCTAAACCACGGGACGTGTTAATGAAAAATCCTGATGAATATTTTGCAAAAATAGCCGAAGGGGAGACGGTAGAATAGTAGCTTAGAGCTTAGAGCTTAGAGCTTAGAGCTTAGAGCTTAGAGCTTAG
>CAYHHA010000023.1:0-26988 GCA_964356315.1 uncultured Gammaproteobacteria bacterium | reverse complement strand
AGCTAAAGCGTGTTTCCGGATACGGGTCTAACCACTCGGTAACCCCCGGCACTTTTGCAGGATCAAGTGATTCATAGGGAACGACGATGGTGGTAACCCCGGCAGGACCAAGTCGTACCTTAGATGTAGTGGTCTTAGGATCATGCCCTACCTCAGATGTACTGGAGGTGGTAATAATAGGAAGCGGCACTCCTCCTGCATTCAATTGTTCAAAGAACTCGTTAATATTTGCATTTGTAATATTCAGGCGTATAAAAAGCGCTGAAAGAACACTAGAACTTATTGAAGTAAGACCGGTTGATTTTGTAGTATTAACTTCTTGGGTCAGCGATAAAAGATGCTCACTCCCAGGGACGCTCGTGGCAACAAGCAGTGTTGCCGGGAGAATATGAAAAACGTCAAAATTTATTAGCTTGATCCCGCCTGGTTGCGTTTTTTCCACAACCCAGTCTGTGTACAATATTTCTCCGGTCGCAGTTGTAAATTCCCGTTTTCGCGCTTTGTCACCGTTTTCCATTTTCACATATACACCGTCTGCGTCTCGTCCATATTCTCCTAGAGGAGCAGTGGGATCAGGGATCTCAGTCGGCGTTGCCGGAGCTGGGAGCTCTTTTTTGAACAAAATATTTACCGATGGTACGACGTTTTTAAACGCCATAAGGAAATTCTCCGATGTAGCCGTGGGAACCGCTGTGGCAGGATCAGACCCTTTGAGAGTGCCCAATTGATATTCATATCGTACGGTTTGCCCATTTACCTCGACATCTATTTGGAGGACCACCATGCCATTTTTCAGTACGATGGTACCCGCTTGAGTCCCGTCAGGTGAAAAAATCTCGAATTGATCTTGTCCAACAGGATTTAATATATACTCATTCGTCACTTGGTTTTGATCGTTTATTGTTTGCATCAACAATGCTGATTGAGCTTGTTCTTGCGAACCGGAAAGAACATTTGTTTCAACAAATTGAAAAGATTTGTTCAACTGCGGTGGGTAACCTGTCGTGGGATCTATGAGCAGAGCCCCGTTTTCATCCAAACGAAATGCTGTTAAGGCAGTATCGATGTTCTTTCGGGATTGCCCTAAAACATATTTATTCCCTTCTTTATCGGTAAAGGTTATATTGGACCAATCATGAGCCCCTTGGATCTCAGAATTAGCAATAGAATCAGGGACAGAACCATCCGGGCCTGCACTTGATGCCGTCGCCGTAGCAACTTCAACTACAGGAGTACTAGTTGGTGTCTGCTGATCACTAGATCCGGGAGCCGTGGCACAGCCCCATAAAATAGCAGTCGCAAATGCCAATTCTAACGATTTATTGACAAATGATGAGCTTTTACGTTCAAAGATATGTTTCAAATGAGATCGTCCCAAGGTATCAGGATCAAGAATTGGGTCTACAAATATTCCTCTAGTATCAAAAGCCTCATGCAACACCCTAGCGGCGGTAATAAGGTTATTTCCGGGTCGTAGCTTTTCAAAAAGCTTCTCTGCTGTCTTTAACACAGATACCGAACCTCTAATTCCTACCATCCGAGCGCCCTCAGATACAAAAGAACTTGAATCAGATTGAGGATCGTTCACAGTCGCATAAAACTTTGCTTTTACTAAACATAGCCTTGCTCGTTCAACATCTGCAACTTTAACTCCGTCAGTGGATCCAGAACGAATAGCCGACAATCCGCGCTTCAATCCTTCATCCTTAACCAAAGCTAGCATGTGTTGAAAACTCTGTGAGTCAGGTTTCATTCGAACAATCCGATCCGCCAAGATCCGCGCTTCATCCACATAATTTTTACTTAAAATTTTATTTTTTAGCTGAGCAACGTCTAGATGAAAAGAACGAGAAAGCAAAAGAGCATCGGTATCTTTATTATCATAGGCCACACCAGCGTCGCGTAGCGCTTGTTCAGAATCCCGAAGAAAATAACTGCGCTCTTGATTTTTGAGCGTTATAATACGCTCCTCTCTCTTTTTCGGATCAACGCCAAAAATCATTTCTTGAGCCACTTGAAGTATTTCATCATGCTGCGAAGGGGATCCAAGGGCAGTTTTCATCGGTTGCGTGTCATTAAACAATGCAAGCCATTTTGATCGATCAATAAATTGAACTGCCCAATCTGGCACAGTTGAATCTTTTTTGCTATTTTCAAATGCTGCCTTAAGATCTGAGCGAACAGCTTTGGGGAGCCTTGCTAATTCTTTTTGAAGTAAATCATGATCAGGCATCATTGCCTCAACTTCTTCTTGAAGCAGAGTTTCTCTCTCCTCAACAGGTAATTTTAAAAAATCAGCTATTTTCGGGGGCGTAGAAAAAACTTCTGAAAATTGTTTCAGATATTCATGATCAGTTAGGCTTCTATGAGATTCGGATTCATGAATAGAGAGTTCAAGCACTTCGTTTGCCATAATCGTCCTATAGTATCAAAACTTAATCAATGTGTCAAGATTTTATAACACAACTTGTAGCATACTCCTATTTTGAGCGTAAAAACAAGCTATGGGGGAGATATATATGTTGTATAGAATACAACAACATATAAATATCAGGGGATTATCGAGTTATTGCTCTGCTTGTCAGAGTGAACAGAGACAACGCATAACAACGTTATTTGCTCTTGTCTCATTCCTTTTTTGTTACGTTTGCTTGAATCAATATTGATTTTAATGTCTCTGATACAACCTCCTTGTGAGTGGGGATAGTAACCGATTGGAGTTTTCCATCTCGCAACCCTCTCATTTTATGAGACTTCCTTTTTGTGATATGAGTGCAAAGCCAAATCTCTTTAGTCGTAAAATAACCGGCAAGAAATCTAAAGGTTTTTGCGCCTAATGAAACATTATAAAGAAATGATTTGTCTTTCGTATATGCTATATCGCTTTTCATCCGTGCCGAATTTCGTTAAATAGCATCTACTATACCTCGCTTATTACGTCAAAACCTTTGAAGCTTCCTGTAATAGCCAGGCCAATAATATTTCCTTTACATAGCTTTCTTTTTCTTATTTGATTTGCTGCTTCGTATAGCGTTGCTCCACTACCAATTGCATCATCAATAAGCAAAACATTATTGTATATTCTAGAATCTTCAACAATAATTGTTAGTCGTGCATTTTCGATACGATCTTCTAGCTTCGCCAGAGTCTTCTGCGGGACAGCTATATCTGTTTTTACTTTTGATATGCAGAGCGTTCGAACACCGGAAAATTGCACTTTCTTCTCTAGCTCTCTCATAAGCTGAACCTCACGCTTCACAGTTGGAGGAATAAATGCGATGCCATCTATATTGAATTTTTGAACTACTTCGGCAATCTGAGGCAAAATTTGATCAATAAGCTGACGAATCAATCCAATATTTTGACTTTGCTTTGCATAGAGTAGCATTTGACCTAGCTTTGTTTTTCCAAATCGTTCAATACTATAAAAATCGAGATAATACAGCGAATCTAAATATACTTCATCAAATGCCTGTCGCAATTTAGCCATACCATCAATAAGATTTCCTTTTCGATATTGGTCAAATTTACGAAGCGTCCTAATATAATCGAGCGCAGTTTTTTTAGGATTTTGTTCTGTTTTTGCACACCAGGCGATAAAACCATCCCACCCTGTCAAAAATATGCCTGAGGGGGATATGTAGACATATCGCGAATCTATAATTGCTCGAATATCCGGATCAACTACTATAGGTACAACATCTGGCATTGTTTTGGATAGTAAGTAATATACCTTTGGTGGACGACCGATTTTTTGAAGAATATTATTACTAAGCAAGTTTTTTAACTGCTTTCTCACGGCTCTCGCCCCAACTGTATCAAGATGATCAACAAGCTCTTTTCCCCTTGCTTGACCGTTTTTTTCTATGTATAACAATATTTTTTGCTTTGTGGAAAGAGCCATATGAATACTGCACCATAAAAGTTCCTAATATACTAGGAACTAGGAACTATTTATTATTTCTTTTGCAATTAGTCTCAAAAGAAAACACAACGACCGAATAGAGAGATTGCTGTCATACCAAAACGATTTTGTTTGATGCAGGCATGTCGCTTCGCATGCCATGAAAGGCATTGCCTGTATTGGAAGAATTATTTTTTTAGGGAAGAGAGTAACGTTTTTAAATGCTCAAGAACATCAGGAAGATCATTATATATCTTCGGCAGTTTTCTCGTTGTAGTGGTGCACTGTTTTATTTCGCATATCCACAAAGGCAATCCATTGTTCTTCATGGCCAATAAGTTGTTGCGCAAAGGCCTGTCGAAACGCATCTTTTGGTGAATTCACAACAACGCCCTTTCTTTCCAACAAATATACTTTGAGAGTTTTCCATCTCGCAACCCTCTCATTGTATGAGACTTCCTTTTTGTGATATGAGTGCAAAGCCAAATCTCTTTAGTCGTAAAATAACCTCTCTTGCTCCATACAGCGTAGACCGCATTTAGTAACGAAGAGTGCGGCCTTAATTTATGATTGGTAGGGGATATCTATTTCGTATCACTCGTGAATAGATGACGATATAAATGTACGTATATTTTCCCTTGAAATTACTGAAAATTTCGCGTGGGGATATGTTGATACGAATGCTTTACCGGATTTTTTAATTGGGTTTCCCCATGTGCATTCGTATCCAAACAGTTGTCCGTTGATTTCTTCTACATAATCCACTTCTTTTTGATCATATGTTCTCCAGAAATATCGATTGACATGTCGATTCAAATAGGCATTATATTTCATTCGTTCGACTATACAAAAATTTTCCCACAACTGCCCAACATCGTTGCGAAGTGAAAGTGGATTAAAATTTTGAATAATCGCATTTCTTACTCCAATATCAAAGAAATAATACCGCGCATGATGCGTAATTTCTGTTCTCAAATTTCTTGAATACCCGCGGATCTTAAAAATAACAAACACTTTTTCTAGCAAATCAAGATATCGTTCAACAGTTTCACGATTTATTGAAAGACGCGAAGAAATCTCTGTCAAAGAAACTTCTTGGCCTATCTGAAACGCTAAGAGTTGCAAGAGATCTGTAAGCTTATCGGCGTGACGAATACCAACCAACTCCAAGATATCACGATATAAATACGAACCCACAATCTCCTGCAATAGTGTTGTGCGAACGGAGGGATCCGAAAGAGAAACGATCTTTGGATACCCACCCCAAATGAGCCTATCTTCAAGTCTATCAAATGCGTCGTATCCGCCAATAGCACGCTCATATTCTTCATATGACACAGGAAACAACGTCAATGTTCGTGTGCGACCCGTTAATGGTTCTTTTACTTTGTTAGCCAACTCGAAAGAAGCAGAGCCGGTTGCAATAAATCGCATTGAAGGAAATGTATCAACGAGTATTTTCAAATTTAAACCTATATCTTTCACGCGCTGAGCTTCATCTATCGCGAGGAGCTGCACTCCTTGAATTAAGTTCTTTAATACACGACTGTCTTGACTTTCAAGCACGCGCCTATGTCGTAATTCATCAGCATTTATAAATCGAAATGGAATACCACACTGTGCCAGATAGTCTTTCACTAGCGTAGTTTTTCCAACTTGACGAGGTCCATAGAGAATGGAAACAGAGCCCGGACTAAGTGATTTATCAAGCTGAGACGCTATTTCCCTCTTTATTTTCATAAGAACAGTATACCAAACCATCCATATTTGTCAATATTTGAACGTATTGTAAGCCATAGTTATACAAATTATAGGTGAATGTTATAGCTTTTTTGAATTATTCTTGCACAGAGGCTGATCGTGAGTCCATAGCAGTATAGTTCCAAAAATCACGTTGAAGCGATCCGAAGGCTAGTATCAATAAACTGCATACCAGCATATTATGCCGGTAAAAAATACCCTCGGTTTTTTTCTTTTTTACCCTTGAGGGAGCGCGTGATGCTAACTATAACATGAATTATTCTCTCGACATCTTTTCAACGAGCAAGTCGACAGCAGTGATAAATGATGGAACATGCGAAAAAACAAGTTGCGCTTTATCGCTATCGTACAAATGAGCGGATTCATTTCTGTCTTTTAAATATACAAACCATTCATCTGGGTTATCAATAATGCCTAAATCAATGGCAACGCGAAACGCATCTTTTGGACTGACCACCTCCAAACCTTTATATCGTGCGTACTCCTGAATAGGTTTCCAGACAAGCGCAAAGGTAAATTCAAATCTCTGGATTACGCCATCATGATCTAGATCATTTTAAACATTCAACGCGCCTTATCGAAGGCGCTCGAGGGCTAATCGTAAATCGTCAAGCTTCCCTAGGGAATTCATAAATTTATGATACTACGAGGCGCGAGAGGGGACCAATGACTTGTAAAAACCGCTTCTTAAATACACCGGTGGCAAATTTCTTTGCCTGACGGCGACACACGGCTGGGGAAAATGGGATCGCTTCAAACGATGTGATAGCGCTCTTCAGGCTTTCAACAGTATGTTCGGTAAAAAATATCCCAGTTTTTTTATCTATCACACTTTCTGAAATTCCCCCGGATTTATACCCTATGACAGGCACGCCATGAGCCATAGCCTCAATGGGAACCAATCCAAAATCCTCATCAATAGATGCACAGATCACAGCTTTGGACCGCGCGTAGACTCGAGAAAGCTCTGTGTCATCCAAGTACCCAACAAATTCTATCGTTGGTCCAGCTAGAGATCGAAGCTTCGCCTCATAAGGACCAATGCCCACGATTTTCAGAGGCAATTGCATTTCATTGCAAGTTCGTATGATCAGTTCTATGCCTTTTTGCTTCACTAGGCGCGATACGCTTAAAAAATACGGGGATCTGGGTGCTGATTTAGGCGGGAGGGTGGGCAATTTGACTGGGGGATAGATGACTAGGCTAGAGCGACCGTAATACTTCTCTATTCTTTTTTTCACCGTATGGGAATTTGCCAACAACACCGTTGGGCGCTGGGCATCAGCGTAGTCAATTTTTCGAAGGGCCCAAAACAGCGGAGATAGCACCCATCGAAACACTCCCACCCGCGTAAACAGCATCGCATTGTACTGTTCATATAAATACCTGGGCGGTGTATGGATATAACTTATATGGAGTGCAGATTTGTTGTGTTGAACTGACTTCGACGAGAATGAATGAGATGAAGAAATGACAATATCATACTTCTGCAGGATTATAGTTCTCCAGTATATATATACTAGTGGCTTTAGGAGACTTGCATAGCGCTCCATAAAGGGAAGCCTGCTTAACATGCTAGAGCGTATATGTCTTCCGTTTAAGTCCAGTGTGGATACAAAGCGTTCATTCACCAAAGAAGAAAATAGATCGGCATCAGGAAACAGCTCAACAAGCGCCATAAACACTCGCTCCGCCCCGCCCAAATAGAGGAGCGAATCATGAATGATAGCTATTTTTTTCGCAGACGTGATTGTTCTAAAACTCATACAGCAATTACCTCTATCACATTTGAAATACAAAGTTATTCTTCAATGGATTATAATACCACCACAAAGGAAAATCGTTGCACTTTTTTTTGGGGGGGTCTTGTCAAAAGTCAAAAGCTACTATCATCAATATTTCTCACACGCACCAATGCTATGATTTATTATTCAAACACAACGCTCGACACTCCACATATGGCGTTTATCGGACGCTGGTCTCCATTTCACAAAGGGCATACGTCGATTATTTATAAAAAATTACAGAGCAACCCGACGTTGCCAATACTTATACTAATCCGTAACACATCAACAGATCAATATCCGCCCATAATCAGAGCAAAATATATCAAGGCATGGATGACGTCGGAGTCTATACGCGGAACTATCATGATTATTCCAAATATTGAGGGAGTCTACTGGGGGAGAGACGTGGGATACAACACACAGCTAGTAGACACCGATGTCTACACAAAGCAGATATCGGGCACAGAAATACGCAAAAACATGCAACAACAGAACGATCAATGGAAGTCTCAAGTAGCACACGAGGAAGCCTCATACATGCTATCAGAAAAAGTAAGCTCTATTATTGAACGAGGATTTGTCGTTTGGCTCACAGGATGTCCTTCCAGTGGGAAAACCACCATAGCAAAAAGGCTTTTAGAACACATCTCCTCACACTATCCACATCTAAAAACACAATTACTCGACGGAGATGAGATGCGAAATACGCCCCTCGCACAACTCGTCGGATTTACAAAAAAAGATAGGGCAGACCATATACTTCGCATGGGATATCTGGCAAAAATGTTTGCAGACCAAGGAATAGTTGTTGTTTGTGCCTTTGTCTCTCCAGATAGAAAAATACGGGAACGTGCATACGATATCATCGGAAGAGATCGCTATGCTGAGATTTTTGTAAAAGCCTCAAAAAAAACATGCATACAAAGGGATGTGAAAGGGCTATATAAAAAAGCAATACATGGACATCTAGATAACCTAACCGGATATAACGCGCCGTATGAAAGACCGAATGCTCCTCACATCATCTGCGACACAGACAAAGAAGCGGTTGACACATCCGCGCAAAGAATTATGGACCATGTCTTCAGCAATCACCCAAATACCCGCACCAATGAACAACTGCCAAAGATATGATTATTGCATGAAACAGAAAAAAATGATCCTCTATATCTCTTACGAAAAGCGAAGCTATCCGCTCGCATTTTCTGTAAATTCCCAGCGTAGAATACAGGCAATGCGAAAAGCAGGACATACGATCGTCATACATTACAGCCAGACCAATACTATATTTTCTCGTATAGCTTCACTCCTAAGAAGCCTAAAGTCCATCGATATAATCATAATCCGAATTGATGGATCTGGAATACTTGATTCCTATACCCTGTTAAAACTATTAAAACCTACCGTACGAGTTATTTGGGAAGTACATGGGTTTCCCGAGGAAAATCTTTCAAATACACCAACAGCCATAGAACAGAAAAAATCCAACCGTATCAATAGGGTACGGCGATATCTTTCCCACCTCGTAGACTCTCATATTTTCATATCCAAAGAACTGCATGAATTCGCAGAAGAAAAAATCTCCATTTCAAACTATATGATTATCCCAAATTTTGTACTCATGGAAGACTTTCCCAAAAAAAATAAAAGCAAACTACATAAGCGGGATGGACGGTTTACTGTTGCGTGGGGGGGCAATGCACGCTTGCCATGGCAAGCAGTAGATATTCTCGAAAAGGTCGCGAAATCTGTCTATGCAAAAGATCCAACTATTTTATTTACCATCATGGGGACAGAAAGCTGGCATAGCTTCACCTGGGAGAAGAATATTCTACAATTAGGCGCCTGTCAGACCCCTGTCTTTAGAGATGAACTCGCGCGTTCAGACATATGCGTAGCACTCTATCACAAGCCGCTTCGTATTCCTTTTTATTTCTCACCATTAAAAATACTAGAGTATATGATGGCAAAAAAACCAATTATTGCATCAAATTTCCCAACGATAGCTTCATTAATCAGAAATAATTCCAATGGGATTCTTACAGATAATTCAATTGATCATATTTCAACGACCATTCTGCGATTAAAAAAAGATAAAGTCCTTCGAGTTCAATTGGGAAGGGATGCATATAAGACAGTTAGAGATAGATTCACACTACATCAGGTCATCCCTATGTACAAAAAGCTCTTCGAAAATATATAGTATTATCAACGAAATTTTCTGGTTGCTTCCTTCAAAGAAGAAAAAAAAGTAGACCTGGGTGATTCCTTTTTTTTCGCCACAATTATTGCCAACTTTGATGCAGAACTAAAGCCTGAAAAATCATAGTCCCCGTAGACGGTTTCTATGTCAAAATCATACTCTTTCAAAAGCGATATGATGTCACTTGGAATATACCATCGAAAAGAACGCTCGGTTACGAATCGCTTCAGAGAACCATTTTTAGCGATGACATCCAAAGTAAACAGAATTCTTCCGATACGGGTCTCTTTTGACCCACTATTAAATGCCTGACGCAACAATGTCTGTCCAGTTTTCGGAACTGTTTTATATTCACGAATCTTTGAATAGTTCCAATCCTCTGTGGGTTCGCTGATATTTTCGACATCAACCACAAAATACCCGCCGAGCTCTAAGTGCTGCACGACTGACTCCATCATCATTCGTCTGTCTTTTTCCGTGATCGGAAGGAACCCCCAAGGAGAGAATATCGCCCCAAAGACGCGATTAGGCAGACTAAAACTCATAACATCACCCTCGATAAAATTGATGTTTTTTCGAATCGAAGTTGGAAGTTTCAAAATTTTCTTTTTAGCCTGACGGAGCATGGGCTCGCTGATATCTATCCCAACGATGTGGGAACCTGCTGATGCCATAGGAATCGTCAATCTGCCGGTTCCACAAGCAAATTCCAGTATGGGCGATTTGAATCTTTTTGCGAGCGTTACCCAAAACGCAATATCGTTGACTCGATCTTCAAACAAAATATCATAATACGGTGCGATAGGATCCCATTCAACCATAATGATTATGTAAAGTTCAGCTCGATTTTTTGACCGGTTAGCGCAGATTTATACGCTGATTGAATCACCTCAATGGTACCTTTCGCTTCGCGAAGAGATACTGCAGGCTGTTCATGAGCCACAATTCTATCAATAATATCATGAAGCGCTCCTACGTTTGCGTGTTCCCACCAATCTTCCTCATTGTACGAAGATACGCAGACGTTATTTTTATACAGTGACATATCCATGCGAGATTTACCAGAATCAGCGATATGAAGAGCGCCTAGGCTTCCATAGAAATTTTTTTCCCACCGGAATCCATACGAAGTGTCCCCAGCAGTGCAGAGAATATTTGCGAGTTTTCCTCCCCGAAACTCTAGAGTTACAATCGCGACATCTTCTCCTTTCATACGCAGAGTTGTGAACTGTTTTTTCATCACCGCCAATACCGAGATTGGGTTCCCAAATATCTCTCGTAAATAATCAACGATATGCACTCCTATATCCATCCAAACTCCGCCTCCAGCCTCTTTGTTGTTTCCTTTCCAGGAATGAGGATTATTATAGGCAAATATATCATTTGTCGTATATGTGCAGGAGACTAGATACGGCGTACCGATGGAGCCACCTAGTATCATGTCGCGCGCTTGCTCATGGAGGGAGGAGTATCGAAAATATTGTTTTACATATACATTTCTGTGTCGTTTTTTCGAAAGCATACCTATGTGCACTAGGTCGCTCGGATCGATAACCAAAGGTTTTTCACATATGACATGCTTTCCTGCTTCAAGTGCTTCGCAGATCACACGAGCATGGAGCCAGTGCGGTAGAGCAATATCAACAACATCAATCTCCGGATCAGAAAACAACAGATGATAATCGGTAGCAAGATTTTGCGCATGTTGCTTCCAAAACTCTGAATTCAACCTTGTACCATCAGAATCTGCAACACTTTTTATGATGACACGTTTATCCTGGAGAAAAGCTCTCCCATGCACAGAGCTGATGTTTCCCAGTCCAATAATACCTATGGCTATTGGTCTAGGCGCGCTTCGTGTATACCCACCTGATGTGTTCATATCCTTTTTCTGCTTTTTTTTGAGCGCTCTATAACTTTAACAAATGCATTTGCGATATCTCTCATATCAGAGAATTCCCAGTATGGACTAAATTCCATACCAATATGGGATTTAGAAAAAATTTCAACAAATTTTTGCTTAGTATTGTACCGTCTCTTGGTGTTTTCCGAAAAAGGATAGACAGAGCCTGTGAGGATATTTTTCCGCTTTTGGAAAAGAGAGTATGCATACAATGGTGTTGGATAAAATAATCGGATAGGAATTCCCTCAACGTTCATTGCCTCTATAAATGACTTCCTACTTATACTAAGTTGATCTACGTCTAATAAAAATGATAGGCGGGAATAGGAGGGAGCAGCACCTGAAACCTCCTGATAGAGAGTGAGTGTCTTTCGAAGTGGAAATAGTAATTCTTTCAAATATTCCATATTCTTTCGTCTTCGTGCATTTAAAGATTCTATCTGTCGCAAAATCGACCGAGCCAAGGAAGCTTCCAGTTCGGTCATAAACAAGGTTTCTCCGAGGGAGCAAATATCTACTTCACCATTATTCGTTTCGATCCCGGTGTTTCGATATGCCATTGCTCGTCGAAAAAAGACTTCATTCGATGTCGTAAACATGCCCCCTTGACCAGTGGGAAGTGCTTTGAGCCTATTAAAGGAAAAGCAGCCAATATCGCCAATTGAACCCACCTCCTTGTTTTTATATGTCGCGCCAATGGCTTGGGCACAGTCCTCAATAACTGGGATGGCATACTTTTTTGCTATAGATAGAATTGCATCCATATTACAAACATTTCCAAATATATGCACCACTACGATGGCCTTTGTTTTTTTGGTAATCAGTTTTTTTATGCTCTCTGGAGAAATAGTAAAAGTATCGTCGATATCAGCAAAAACCGGCAAGGCTCCACACTGTAGGACAGCCTGAGCAGTGGCGATAAATGTGTATGCAGGAACAATCACTTCATCACCAGGACCAATTCCTATTGCCCTACAAGCCATAATAAGCGCAGATGTCCCAGAGTTTGTTGCAAGAGAAAATGATGATCCGATATACTGTCCAAATTCCCGTTCAAGGCTTACAATTTCCTCCCCCTGATCATGAGTAAGTGCACCTGATAACACGATGCCTCGGACTCTCTCAGCATCTTCAGGAGAATATATATACGAGCCTGGACACAGCTTCGTATCTCGAATTGGCACATCAACATCCTGCACAACCCTAGTATTTGAAATTTGCTGTTTACCTCGAGCTATCAACCGTCGAAGTTTTTTATAGAGCTGATAGATATTCATATGTTTTTACACTACGATTCAGATAGCTACCCCTAAGAAAATTGTTCAAATTCAAAGGATATCCATCTCAAAAAATCTCGATCTCATAACGCATGTTTTTTAATGAGAATTCGCAATCATTTGGGAAAATCTCAAAGATATCGTAAAAAATGAAAATTAGATTGTCAAACCAATCCCCGCTGAGTGCGATAAATGGCGATTGTTGATTCGTAGACATCATTGTATGAATTTCATCTTGCCTTGTCCATAGAGGCGTTATTGAATTAGTTACCTGTGGGAATTCGCACCAACTTAATAAGACTAGCATTAAGGCCAGCATAGGGGACAGAGGAAATCGTATAAAATGGTTTATCTGACAAGTACTCTTTTACACAAGAAGAAAAATCGTACGTCAAGGCGTAATCTCTGACACAAATATAGTAGACGAATTTTGCATTATGATGACCCAACATGGATCTATCAATATCATTACCGGTCGCACTCATCGGCAGGGAATATTTCGCGAAGTCACGGAGATAATATAAAAATGGAAAGATAAAATAATTTGAGGAAACATCAACTGCCATCTGTGATCTCGAGATGTTGTTTCGAGAAGCATCAAGTCCTATCTTTGATGCTATTGTTTCAGCTAGATACACCTCATCCTGGCCTATGCTCTGAAATACATACTGAACTCTTTGCAAATTGCCGTATAAATATGCAGACAGCACAACAACTGCAACAGCCAATAAAACCCTATTGCCCAATTTCCACGCGAACCAAATTAGCGATGTTACTTGAATAAATAGAAATGGAATAAAAACGAAAATTCTGTAGGTATAAAGTGATTTTTGAAAAAATAACATAATCAGTAACCCAAGAAACAAGAAGGGGAGACCTAGAAATTTTTCTGCATTTAAAAACTTCTCCTTCAAAGCGCCAGTTTTATGCCTCATATATATCCCTGGAAGAACGCATGACGCGATAATACATATTTCAAATACAATCTGGAAAACACGATTGTCACTGGAAGAAGCAAAGAAATTTCCCAATAAATCCGAAAGATATTGATTATAAATGAGAACTGCCTGCGAAAGTGTCTTTGGAGCACCAAATTCTGAAGTATATAATGTGCTGAACGTTGGAAAACCGTGCTCATATTCAAACAATAAATATCTGCCAAAAAATATATAAAAACTCGCAATCATAATGAGAAATAGCAAAGATAAAATAAATAAAACTGATTTTTTCCACTTAGATAGAGCGAATTCAACACTACTATAGATGTAGTATGGAAGAAGCAACAAAGGAGAGACATACACAGAAAATGTCATCATATACAACAAGATTGAAGAACAATAGAGAAGTACAGATTTATTTTTCTTTGCAGACAACAGCAACAACAATGACCCAGTTATTCCTATCGTTGTTGGATACACCTGCCACATCTGCCTGCTTTCGCCAATCATGAGAATAGACGTTGCAAATAAAACTCCCATTATAAGTCCGGCAACACGATCATAGAGCATGGTAGCAATCCTAACCATAAAATACATGGCAACAAGATTCATAATGGTGAACACAAAAGTCACTCCTTGGGGGGTTCTAAAAAAGAAATAATAAACTGCCAGAATATAATAATACGTGGGAGGGGTGCTGAAATGCTTTACAGAGAGCATTGGCCCAACGCGTGGCAAAATCCCTAGTTCAACAATATCTCTCGCTATGAAAAGATCACTTGCTTGATCTCCATGAAATGTTACTGTATCCATAAAACGATAAGTACGCAAAAAAATCGCAAATGCCACAACACACGACATTGCCAAAAAGAACAGACAATCCTTAGATACTAGCTGTTTATAAACAAAGAGCTTCATTATGTTTGCTCCTTCTATTCTAATACCGATTCTTCAATAATCATCAATCAAATTCCAACAGCACATCAAACCAAAGGATATTTTCCTTAGCTATTGTGCACGATATGAAACGGATGTGAGGGACTTGAAAACTGAGAATTAAGAGATGAGAGTGTGGTATATTCGTTTTGAATATATGCAATTTAGAAATTTATGCTTTCCCAAGCCTTATTTGTATCATATCCCAATTTTTATAAGCATCGTGTCATGCTTTTACGCTATTGGCCGTCAAAGCATATGGCTAGATGAGGCACTAACACTAGATATTGCTAGAAACTGGAATTCCATGTGGAATATCCTATTATTTCGAGAACCATATATGTGGCTGTACTACATATTTTTATTCTTATGGACTCGATTTGGACAGGGAGAGGCATATGTACGAAGCTTATCTGCCATCTTTGCAGTGATGACTATTCCTTTTATTTACCTACTTGCTTCACGTATATACACTAGAAAAGTTGGAGCGATTGCAGCCTTATTTATTTCCATAAATATGTTTTTTGTACAATACGCTCAGGAAGTGCGAAGTTATAGCCTTTTATTACTACTGGTTACCATATCGTCATATTATTATGTGCTAACAATCTCATCATCTTCCGCAAAAAATGCGAAGATATACACCCTTGCAACGATCGCTTCTGTGTATGCGCATCATGTTGCGATCTTCTATATACTGCCTCAAATTCTCCTCATTCCTATGTTGCGATTAGATAAAAAGTTAAGACACAAGATGGGTGTACTATTTTTTTTCATATGTTTAGGGATTACGCCACTCTTATTTTTTCGACCAACTACTATCAACATAAGCTGGATTCAGCCCCCCAGCATGACAACCCTAGTAAATTCACTTATTTTACTTTCTGGAGGACATTGGATTCTCTTATCTCTCTACGGAGTATTTATATTTTTTGGTTTTTCTTCTTTACTAACCCAGAGATCATCACAAGACATTTACCAAAAACTCAGACGAGTATATGCTCCTACAATGTTTATACTTCCCATCTTGGCTATATACATGGTCTCAATCTTCATCCAGCCTCTATTTGTCAGTAGATATATCCTTCCGTCGATTATTCCGATCGTACTTATTGGATCTTTTGGCGCACTTCAACTGAAAAATATATATTTCAGATTTTTCTCTCTCGTGCTTTTCATTACAATCTCATCACTAAGCTTGTTTGCGTATTACAATCAAATACAACCATATGCTCTGAAAAATTTTATCATTTCTCCGAAGGAAGACTGGAGAGGAGTAGGAAGATTTATTTCCCTTCATGCAACAGACACTGATCACGTAATATTTTATACCTATTATGCTGAAATTCCGTTTCGGTATTATCTAGAAATAAATATGAAAAATTCTTCGCCTACATATACTATAGATTCAATCACATCAAAACCATACACCATTGGGGGAATACTTCCCGAGCCAGATCTAGATCGCATAAAAGCAATTACACAAAGCAACCATGCAACCTGGCTTGTCCTAAGCCATCACACCATTCATTCTCTGCAACGAGACAGACAAACGAATGCTGTCAAAAAGATGATAGAAAAGAATGCAGAGCTTATCAATGTCTATGATTTTCAAGGCATTCAAATAGCAAAATATGTTGGGAAAAAACCAAATGATTAAATATATACTACTATCTACTCCACGAAGTGGATCGAATCATCTTGCTCACTTACTCGCAAGTCACCCGAACGTGATGTCGTACGGCGAACCTTTCCAGCCTAATTTTCTACTCGGAAACCCTACCAAAACACCATTCGAAAACTATTTCATTCATATCCTATATCAAAGATATAGAGAAAAATTTCCCATTTTTTTTATAAAAAATATAATTTTTAGAAACTATCCCAGCTCAATTTATGCAGCTGGATTTAAAATATTTTATGATCATGCAGAGAATAAGGATCTTTCAATAGTTTGGAAATATCTGAAATCCATAGAGGATCTTCGCATAATTCATCTGAAACGCAAAAATCTACTCAAGAGCCTTGTGTCTTTTTATATCGCGAAGAAAACAGGAGAATTCATATCATTCCAAAATTCTCGAGCTAAATCAACTATTCAGCTCTCAATTACACCAGAGGAGTGTCTGGAATATTTCCACAAGATAGAGCATTGGAGAAAAAAATATGAATTATTTTTTTCTGACAAAAAAATTCATACGATATATTACGAGGATCTGATTGCAAATCAGCATCAGGAGGTGCAAAATCTTGAACTGTTCCTATCCATACCTGCAACGCGTCTATCTAGTAACCTAAAAAGACAAAACACGAGACTGCTTAGTGATATAATCACAAACTACACATCGCTTCAACGATATTTTTATAAAACACCATGGGCTTCTTTTTTTGATGAATAATTCATATGCTAAATAATTTTTTGCATTTATTTCTACAATTTCTAGGGAAACTAAAAATCATACTTGATCATCCTCTACGAATTGATCAATATGAGAATATCAATCGGCAGGTAGAAATACGCATAGCGATATCTCATCACAATATAATTTCTTCTCTATGCTCTCTAAAAAGTTTTTTTAGAACTGCTAAAATACAAGCCAATTGCTATGCGCACATCGATGATACAGTGAGATATTTTGATCGACTTTTTATCAAATACCATTTGCCGCACATTCGTTTCGTACGTTATCAACAATCCAATTTTCCAAAACAATCTTCGATAATACAGAAACTTCAAAAAACATGGCAAGGCCAGAAGCTTTTTGGGATGGTGAAACACGCTCAAACCCCCAAAGTGCTCGTGCTTGATTCTGACATTCTTTTTTTCAGAAAACCCACAGAAATACTTCGATGGATCAAAGCAGGCAAAAATAACATCTTTATGGAAGACACGGGAAGCTTCGTAGCATTTTCAAAATCTGAATTCCAATATAATTTTCACGTAAAAAGAATTAAGCAAAATATAAATACTGGCATTATCGGACTGATCGTAAACTCAAAACTTATTGATATACCAAAGATTAGAACGTTCATGGCGTTGGCGCCACGCATAATAAATGAACGATTATTGCCGGATTATGAAACACTCTATTTGAAAAATAACGATCATATCATTGAACAGACTTTGTTTATATATTTATTAAGCATACATAGCTCATCACATGAACAAGCATTTTTCCTATTACATAAGCATAAATACGTTCTTTATCCTCACAAAAAGAATCTCTTAAAAGGCCGTATGATATGCGATCCTATAGCCATTCATTATGCAGGAGATATGAGTATAAAGCATCGCTTGTTTGAAGATTATTTTTTACGATAAAGACGATTTGAATTCAAATGGTGCTATTTACATTTTTTTATGAACATACTTCTTATAATGCCAACTGAATTTCGAAGTAGAATGGTGGGAGGAGTTACATCATACACCCTGTCTATTGCCAGAGAACTTAGAAAACAGGGTCATTATGTGAATATACTATGTCCTGGAATACGCAACACACAGACTTCTTATCACAAAATTCCGGTCTATAAAATTTCAAATTTCCATATAAACAAGACAGTGCGGCGAGCACTAATGCAAAGTTTCCCCCTATGTATACAACGATGGGAATGGATGAGTTCTGTCCGCCAGTTTATTAAAACCTCTAAAAAGTCATACGACATCATAGAGGCCCCTGAATGGGGATCGAGCGCGCTATTTACAACAGCATATCCGAAAACGAACGTTGTCGTTCGACTACATAAATCTCTATTACAACATCACATTGACAATGGGCTTCCCATCACTATGGATCTCTATCTTATAAATATCTTAGAAATGATTTCTATAATCAGAGCGAATGGAGTCACTTCACCTACAAAATATATGTTATCGACTCACCCTATGATTCTGTCTATACTTCGGCTAAAAAAAATTCCATTTTTGATTATAAAAAACGGGGTTACCATGCCCATAAAATCAAACATACAGACAAGTACACCTCACAAATTTGTGCTAACCGTTGGGAGAATAGAGAAGGGGAAAGGTGTCATTCAACTCGTTAGAGCATTTGCCCGTATAGCAGGAAAAAATCCTGAATTACACCTCTTGTTCATAGGGAGAGACACCAAAACGTATCTGAAGGGAAAATGGGTTAGAGTTTCATCATTAGTAAAACACGAAATCGCAAAATATGATCTCAAGAAAAAAATTCGTTTACTTTCCCAAATGTCTCAAGTAAAACTAAACAAATATTATCAACACTGTTTATTTTACGTAACCGCCTCCGTAGGGCATGAAAATTATCCAATAGCACTTCTGGATGCTCAAAGATGGGGAAAAGCCACAATAGGCTTCGCATCGGGGGGTGTACCAGAAATCATCCTACAAGATAAAAGCGGACTTCTTTGTAAAGAAGGGGACATACAGGATCTTGCAGATAAGATGCTACAACTTACTCAAAAAGCCCCTCTGCGAAAACGCTTAGAAGAATTCACAACGCAATATACCCACTGCTTTGATATTAAAAAAACAACTAAAAAAACAGTTTCTTTCTATAACAGAGTTGTTTCTACACATCTTCATTAACTATGGCCAAGCATCGAATTTTACTATCAGTGATAGTTGCCACAAAAGACAGACCAGACAAAATCGTTCCATGCATTCACTCAATACTTTGTAAGTCTAATCCGAATTTTGAGCTCCTTGTGATAGATCAAAGCAAGGGGACAGAAACGCGAGAATTGGCTGAATCAATTAAAGACAAAAGACTCCAGTATATCCGTATTGAAACGGTGGGAAAATCACGAGCGTTGAATCACGGCATCTCTCTTGCGCGAGGAGATATCATAGTGTTTACCGATGATGATTGTATTGTAGGTAGACATTGGATGAGAGACATAGCACGTCAATTGACCATACATAAGGATGTAGTAGCAGTTTTTGGAAAAACGCTTCCGTATCAAAAATCGAAGCACCCTAATGAAGTGTGTCCATGCGTATTTACGAAGCACGGAAGGACTCAAATAACAAAAACCCCCTGCGCTCACGACAAATATATCGGGTTCGGAAATAATATGGCCATCAGGAAGCCTGCCTTTACTAACATTGGTGGATTTAAAACATGGCTAGGCCCCGGTTCAATTGGATCAAATGCTGAGGATGCAGAGATGGCTCTTCGCCTCCTTACAAATGGGCATTCAGTTCTTTATAGTCCTGATATGATCGTACATCACAACAAATGGCTCTCTGCGGATGCCATGAAAGTGCAAAATCTTTCCTACATACTCGGAGAAACTGCGTGCTATGGATTTTTTTATTTTAAAGGGCATAAGTTCGCATCCCCAGTTATCACTCAAAACATTCGAGAAAGCGTTTCAGATGTAAAAACATGCTTGAAACGTTTTATATTTCTTCAGTGGAGAACCCAATTGCTAATTGACACACTGCACATTGTCAGGATAGCAGCCAATAAATTCAAAGGATTAACGTTAGGTTTTTTCTATGCAAACGTAGAAAACATAGTCAACGCGTTTGACAGATAGAAGGGTATATAAAAATTAGTCTCTTTAGAAAGATTTTTCATTTATAGAAATTACTCACTATACCACCATGCCCATCCAATATTCAAAATACAAAGCTATGCTTGAATGGATTATAATACCAATATGAATGCTGATATTGTACATTTTTGGGAACTTCTCTGGAGCATGACTGAGAAAGAACTACGTGCACGATACAAGTTTACAATATTTGGATTTCTTTGGCTGATTGTTAATCCACTGCTGCAAATGCTCATTATCGGTTTTGTCTTCTCGTTTTTTATGAAAGAACCGGTAGAGCATTATTATTATCATTTATTTATTGGATTGTTGGTGTGGAATTTTTTTTCCCTCTCTCTTGCAAAAACAACACCGTCAATAGTATTTGAACGATCTCTTATTAAAAAGGCCATGTTCCCACGCGCGGTCATTCCATTATCAATCATTCTCTCCAACGCTGTTAATTTTAGCATTGCACTCATCTTACTCATTATCCCAATTCTATTCCTTCAAACGCTGAGCATATCAACGTTACCATATCTTATTGGCGCTACAGGCTTCCTCTTTCTGTTTACCATCGGCATCAGCCTGTTGACATGCGCTTTAAATGTTCGGTATAGAGATGTAAATTTTTTTGTCCAAGCCCTGCTTCTCATTTGGTTTTATGCCACACCCGTCGTGTACTCGCTCACGCAAATACCACGAGATTTGCTTTGGCTCTGGAGGTTTAATCCATTAACAAGTATTTTACAACTCTATCAACATGCATTTCTTGGATCGGCACTACCTGGTCCAGCTATGCTCGCATGCAATATCGCAGTCATGCTCATGATTACAGCATTTGGCGTACTAGTTTTTCGTAATGAAAGTAAAATATTTGATGATTGGGTATGAAAACTGCAACTAATACCATCGCTATTCAACTCATAGGAGTTTCTAAGAAGTATGAAATTCATCATGAAAAACCTACTTTGGTGGAAAAATTCGTCAAAGGCGAGCAATAACTTGACTTTTTGTAATGTATAGTTTACAATTGGAAGTATCAATATGTAATGTATGTATATACATAGACGGATCACTGAAAAATTTAAAGAATCACTCACACACAAAGAAGTCACTATTCTTTTGGGCGCTCGCCAAGTAGGAAAGACGTCCCTTGTAAACCATGTTATTTCCGGCTCTCATCATGTTTTGTTGAATCTGGATGTGCTCGTAGATAAAAATCGATTAATAGAGTTAGGGAATTTAGACCCATCAAGCGCTTGGCAAAGTCTTGGCTCGCCAACAATTTTGGCTATTGATGAAGCACAAAACGCGCCTTTAACCGGGAAAATTGTCAAAGGATGGTATGACAAGCATCTCCCATTAAAAGTCATCCTCTTGGGATCATCGAGCCTTGAACTCTTAGACCAAACCGCAGAATCTTTGACAGGAAGAAACGAAAAATTCTTTTTACCTCCACTTCTTTTTTCAGAAACTCTTCAAGTACAATCTTGGTATCCCTCCACAATTCCTTCTACACATTTTTATACATCGTTTTCTCAAACGCTACAATCGTATTTACTCGAACGAATGGTGTGGGGAAGCTACCCTCATACTGTCGTCACATCAGCTCCCAAAGATTACCTCATAAATGTTGCAAATGATTACCTTCTGAAAGACACTCTTCAGCTAGGACTCGTAAAAAATCCGGAAATTATTCATAAGCTACTTCTCCTTCTAGCTCATCAAACAGGTAGCGAAGTATCTGTCAATGAATTGGCCAATAGCTTGTCAATCGCGAGACAAACAGTTGAGAGATATATAGATCTATTAGAACGCACATATATCATTTTTCGTCTGCCACCGTTCGGGAAAAATCAACGAAAAGAAATCACAAAAAATCATAAAGTCTTTTTTTGGGATACTGGTGTTCGAAATGCCATATTAAAAGATTTTTTGATATCTCCTACACGCGGGGATATTGGTCAATTATGGGAAAATTTTGTGGTAGCAGAATTTGCAAAATGGAATTTA
Source organism: uncultured Gammaproteobacteria bacterium (assembly GCA_964356315.1). GTDB lineage: Bacteria > Patescibacteriota > Microgenomatia > UBA10105 > UBA927 > CAYGFH01. Next base: position 4,740 of record CAYHHA010000023.1, on the reverse strand, counting down.
TTAACAGGACAAAAACGAAACCTATGGTTTTGGAGATCAAGACAAGGAAGCGAAGTTGATATTATCGTCTCTGACAATGAAGTTATCACTGCATATGAAATTAAATGGTCGAGTACAAAACACTCGTATTCAAAAGCATTTCAAGACGCATATGGCATAAAACCACAAATAATCAACCCAGCTACCTTGCCCACTCAATTAGCAGAACTTCCTTTAGTCTAACGCCATGAAAACCACAACCGAATCCATTGCTATCCAGCTCACAAACGTGAGCAAAAAATATGAAATCCATCACGAAAAGCCAACGCTTGTGGAAAAATTTGTCAAAGGTCCCAATGAAACGTTCTGGGCGCTTAAAAATATAAATCTCACAATAAAAAAAGGAGAGAAAGTGGGGATTGTAGGACCAAATGGATCTGGGAAAACAACACTCCTTAAAATTATCTCTGGCATCACAACGCCAAGCGCTGGAACAGTTCAAACAAGAGGTAAAATTGTATCGCTGATTGATCTCGAGGCCGGTTTTCACTCAGACCTCTCTGGAATTCAAAACATATACCTTAACGGGATGCTTCTTGGAATGACTAAAAAAGAAATAGATAAACAGATCAACTCGATCATCGAATTTGCCGATATCAAACAATTCATAGATATTCCTTTATACACGTATTCCAGTGGAATGGTGCTCCGTTTAGGTTTTTCTGTTGCAATTCATACAAATCCTGACATATTGATAATGGATGAATTTTTTTCAGTGGGGGATGAATCGTTTCGCAAAAAATCCGCAGTAGTTATTAGTAAATTTCAGTCACAGTTAAAAACAATTTTATTTGCTAGTAATTGGGTTGATTATATAAAAAGGAATACAAATCGCATTATTCAACTTGACTATGGGAAGGAAATTATCAATAAGAGTAAGGTGATTAAAAAAATATGAATAAACAACATATAGCGCTGATAACAGGCTCCTGCGGACTAATCGGCTCTGAGTCTGTGCATTTCTTTATCAAAAAGGGGTTTACTGTCATTGGGATCGATAACGATATGCGTGGGGCTTTTTTTGGGAAAGAGGGAAGTACAAATTGGCTAAGAAATAAACTTATCCAAATGTATCCAGATAAATATTTTCATATTTCTGCTGACATTAGAGATGAAAAAGAAATTGATCGAATATTTAGGAAATATCCATTTGATCTTATCATTCACACAGCGGCACAACCATCTCATGACTGGGCTGGGAAAAACCCAGTAACAGACTTCTCCATAAATGCTTACGCGACCATTTTATTACTTGAAAGTTTTAGAAAATATTGTCCTAAAGCAGTATTTATATTCACATCTTCAAGCAAAGTATATGGGGATCGCCCAAATAGCTTGCCATTTATAGAATATGAAGACAGATATGACTTAAATTCAGATCATAGGTTTTATGAAGGAATAGATGAAAGCATGAGCATAGATAATAGTATGCATAGTATCTATGGCGCATCAAAAGTCGCAGCAGATATCATGGTGCAAGAATATGGTAAATACTACAACCTTTACACAGGCGTATTTCGGGGAAATTGCATGACAGGATCTGCTCACTCTGCCACATCAATGCATGGCTTTTTATCTTACCTGGTAATGTGCATAAAAAAAGAGAAAGAATACGAGATTTTCGGATACAAAGGAAAGCAGGTTCGAGATAATATTCACTCGTATGATTTTGTAAATGGACTGTATCAATTTTTTTTAGAACCAGGAAAGGGAGAGGCATACAATCTCGGAGGTTCGAGAAGCGCAAATATCTCCATAATTGAGGCAATAAAAATTATAGAACAATTAAGCAAAACAAAATCAAAAATTAAGCTTAATCCTGAACCAAAGAGGGGAGATCATATTTGGTATATTACTAATAATAAAAAATTTCAAAGTAGGCATACAAACTGGAAACTAACATACTCTATCCATGACACAATTCAAGAAATTCTGAATAACGGGTATTTCCTAGATTCCTCAATCAAGCAACTAAATAAACAAAAATAATTATTAATGTGAAAAAACCGACTTTACTCATTTATATATATTCGAGCCCACAGAAGGATCATGTAAGTTTGATACAAGAGTATACTCATTTGATTCCAAATATTAAACTTATACACTTTTCTAAACATGAATTATACGAATTCCCAGTTAAATATTATAACATTTTTACAGTGTGGAATTTTTTACTGAATGGATTTTTTATAAATCTATTGCAATCCGCAAATCACTTGCACTGGAAGTTTATTCAATATATCCCTCTAAGTAGAATTACTTTTCTAAAAGCCATCAATGAGAAGCTAAATTTTAGCTTATTAAAATTATACATATATCTATCATCTCATTCCGCTATTGTTTTATATAACGACTTTTCAATTCCGATTGATAAATTTATCAAGAGTATTAAGCCAAAAATTATTATTGGAGACTGCACTGAATCATGGACTAGAAATGTAGCCATATCCTCTGCAAAAAACGCAACTATAACACTCGTCAATAGCGGGCCAATGCAAAAATATTTACCCGATAAATGCGATCCTAAGCTCATCTCCGCCGGGTATTTTAGAAAGCAATCTTTACAAGATGTTCATAACAAATGCTTTAGTGTTATGCGCATAAAAAAATCTGTCATGTATTTAGGATCAATAGACCATCGGTTAAACTATGACTTGATTCTCAATAGTATGAAGTATTTACCGGATTATTCTTTTCATTTTTTATCAGATGAGCTATTCGATTATGATCAATCACATCAATCCAAAGAAGAAACATTATTAAATAATAAAGCATATAAAATGTGGAAAGAAGTCATTTCATTACGAAATTTTTCAATGACAAAAACCACGTCACATATGGATGTAATCCACAATATTGAACCGTTTTCAGTTGGAATTATTCCGTATAGCCTTAACACGTTTTTTTTCCAGTATGTTCATCCCGTAAAAATATATTTCTATTTTGCCGCAGGAATCCCTGTAGTAAGCACGAAAATGAAAACCTTATGTCATTATCCTTCACCATATATAAAATTTTATGAAGATAAATCTCAATTCAGAGAACTTCTGACTAGTCAATCGCGTCTAAAATTATCACCTGACCAAAAAAAGGATATGCTGAAAATCTCGATGAAGCAGACCATAGAAAAAAAGGCAGATGATATCATATCCATACTAGATCTCTGAGTATTTCTTTATAATCTGGTTGAATACTAATAAAAATTTATAATAAATTGTTTGACTTTGCCAAGCAGGTTTCAATTATCATCATGAATAAATCCAATATTGCGCTTTTTACTGTGATAACGCCCTCCTATGTCCCTTTCGCTATCTCCATGACGCGATCTTTTTCCGCTTTTCATCCAAATATTGATATATATATATTTGTTTGTGGCGCTTCAGATATTTCAGTCCTACCGAAAATAGATAAGGTTACATATATGACCATTGATGGTCTGAAGATCCCTGATATCCAGTCTTTTTTATTTAAATATTCTAAAGTCGAAGCTTGCGAAGCTATTAGGCCATATGCGTTTGCATATTTGTTGGAATATGATCAGTATGGGAAAATTTTCTATGCTGATGCTGATATCATTTTTTATTCATCTAGCTTGAGCTTGATAAAGTATCTAGATAAATTTAATATTATTTTATTTCCGCAGTCAAATTCACCATATCCAAATGATAGCAAAAAACCAAGTGAATACGACATACTAACTACGGGGCAGTTTAACGCAGGATTACTTGGAATTAAAAATTCAACAGAGTCGATGAAATTTATTCTTTGGTGGCAGAAACAGGTTTATGATGGAGCGTACCATCGGATAGATTTAGGGCTTTATGCAGATCAAAAATGGCTGGATTGCGTACCCCAGTTATTTCGAGAAATTGGAGTCATATCTGATCATCGATACAATGTCGCATATTGGAATCTGCACGAAAGATTAGAGTTATTTAGTGATCAAAAAATATCAATGAACCTCTCACGGGCTAAAGCCCGTGGTTTCTAAGCGGATGCAAGCACAGCTTGACCGCTCGTTTGCTGATCTTGAAATTTGATGTAGTCTCGAATCTTCTTTTCATCATGGCCTACGGTAGAAACATAGAATCCATCTGCCCATAATCCAGTCGCCCGTCGTAAATACTCAAAGTGCATGCGCATGTTTCTTGATGTAACTCCTTTGATATATCCCACCACACTACTGACACTGTATTTTGGTGGTATCTCAAGGAGCGCATGCACATGGTCCTTCTGGACATTGAGCTCGATGATATACACGTCAGGATACCGATCAATAATAACCGTTTGTATTGTTTTTTCAAGGTATTCTTTAACCCCCTCGACTAACACCTTCCGACGGTATTTCGTATCCAGACGACATGATATCGTGTTTGATAGGCGACGTGCGCCTGAACTTTCACTTCCATCATGTCCTATTGTATCTCAAGCGAGCAAACGATCGGGCTTCTTCCACCCTGCCCTAAAGGGCTGGGTATAAAGATTTGATTTAATTAATCGCACCGATCGTGGCGTTCATTCATTTCACTTTAGTACATATGATGTAGAAACGCCTAGCGTGCTATCTCGCCATCAGAATAGGTATCAATTAAAGGATTTGCCAGAAAATTTGAAAAGGATGTTTAGAACATACAAAGAAAATCTGTATTTAAACGGCTATAAATCCTACAAAAATATTTCATATAAATATGATTTTTATGA